>DASTQA010000035.1:0-187771 GCA_035762005.1 Gaiellaceae bacterium | reverse complement strand
AAACCTCCCGAAGTCTTAGTCTTTCCACAGCCGTCCACATCCCTCCGACGAGGGATTCATCCACAGGCTGTGAGGACTGTGGAAGACCCGCATCGCGGGTCTTCTGCTGTCAAGGGGCAGAGGGAGCGCCTAGGAGATCAGGTCGCGGCGGAAGCCGATCGCGACCGCGTGGGCGCGGCTGCGCGCCTGGAGCTTCGCGAGCAGGTGCCGCACGTGGGACTTGACCGTCTCCTCGGAGAGGAAGAGGCGCTGGCCGATCTCGCGGTTCACGAGGCCGTCCGAGATGAGTTGGAGGACTTCGATCTCGCGCATGGTGGGCTCCTGCTCGAGCTCGCGGAGGGGCGGCTGGAGCGGGATGACCTCGGCCGTCTCGTTGCGGCCGTTGCGCCGGGCCGCGACCTCGTCGAAGCGGCGGGAGTGGTCCAGGTAGCGGCTCAGGATGTTCTTGCGCTCTGCGGCGTCCATCGAGCCTCCCATCGGCACCCCCATCGGGCCGCATTACCCCATTTCGAGTGAGAACCCGCTGCTCACGCGGGACGGCGCGCGGGGCCGTGTCTGCGGAGAACCCTGTGGAGAACCCGATCGCTCAGACGGGAGGCGGCTCGGCGAACGCCCCGGCCGGCTGCTCCTCGAACACGGGCTCGACCTCCCGCGGCTGGATCCGTCCCGCCTTGATGTCCTCGGCCCAGTGGCAGGCGACGGTGTGTCCGCTTCCCAGCGTGCGAAGCGGCGGCACGTCCTCGCGGCAGCGCGTCTCCTGGACGTAAGGGCAGCGGGTGTGGAAGCGGCAGGCATGCGGCGGGTTCGCCGGGCTCGGCAGGTCGCCGGCGAGGAGGATCGTCTCGCGTTCGCGCTCGACCTCGGGGTCTGGGATCGGCACCGCCGAGAGGAGCGAGATCGTGTACGGGTGGAGCGGGTTCGCGTAGAGCTCGTCGGCCGGCGAGACCTCGACGATCGAGCCGAGGTACATGACCGCGATCCGGTCGGAGATGTGCCGGACGACGGCGAGGTCGTGCGCGATGAAGAGGTACGTGAGGTCGAAGTCGCGCTGGAGCGACTCGAGGAGGTTCACGATCTGCGCCTGGATCGAGACGTCGAGCGCCGAGACGGGCTCGTCGCAGACGATGAAGTCCGGGTTGAGCGCGAGCGAGCGCGCGAGCCCGATGCGCTGGCGCTGGCCGCCCGAGAACTCGTGCGGATAGCGGGAGGCCGCGTCGCCGGGGAGGCCGACGATCTCGAGCAGCTCGCGTACGCGCTTGCCCGCCGTCCGGCGCCGCGCGATGCCGTGCACACGCAGCGGCTCCCCGACGATCCGCCCCACGCTGTGCCGCGGGTTGAGGGAGGCGAACGGGTCCTGGAAGACCATCTGCATCCGCCGCCGGAGCGGCCGCAGCTCCCGCTCGCTCAAGTGTGTGATGTCCTGCCCGTCGAAGACGATTCGGCCCTCGGTCGGCTCGTACAGGCGCAGGATCGCGCGTCCGACGGTCGACTTGCCGCAGCCGGACTCGCCCACGAGGCCGAGGGTCTCGCCGCGCTCGATCGAGAACGAGACGTCGTCGACGGCGCGGATGTCGCCGACGTGGCGGTCGAGGACGATCCCGCTCTTGATCGGGAAGTAGACCTTCAGGTTCTCGATCCGGACGAGGTCGCCGTTCGCGCTCATCCGACCGCCGCCATGCGCGTGCGCTGCCACTCCTCGGCCGGCACCGGGTTGAAGCACGCGACCATGTGCCCGGGCTCGACCTCGAGGAGCGCCGGCACCTCCAGGCGCGACTGCTCCACCTCGTAGCGGCAGCGCGGCTGGAACGGGCACGCCTTCGGCGGGCTGAGCATGTTGCGGGGCGCTCCCTCGATGGGCTTCAAGGGTGCCTTGCGGGTCGCGTCGAGGCGCGGGACGCTCTCGAGGAGCCCGAGCGTGTACGGGTGCCGCGGCCGCCCGAAGAGCTGGCGCGCGCTCCCCGTCTCCACGAACATGCCCGCGTACATCACGTTCACGCGCTCGCACATGCCCGCGACCACGCCGAGGTCGTGCGTGATGAGGATGAGCGCCGCGTCCTCCGCCGCCACGAGCTCGCGCAGGATGTCGAGGATCTGCGCCTGGATCGTGACGTCGAGGGCCGTCGTCGGCTCGTCGGCGATCAGGAGCTTCGGCTTGCACGCGAGTGCCATCGCGATCATCGCGCGCTGGCGCATGCCGCCCGAGAACTGGTGCGGGTAGTCCTTGAGGCGCAGCTTCGCGCTCGGGATCCCGACCCGGTCGAGCAGCTCCGCGGCGCGACCGTTCGCCTCCTTCTTGTCGATGTCGAAGTGCGTCTCGAGCGCCTCGCGGATCTGCCGTCCGACCGTCAGCACCGGATTGAGGCTCGTCATCGGGTCCTGGAAGATCATCCCGATGTCGCGGCCGCGGACCTTCCGCAGCTCGTCGTCCTTGAGCTTCAGCAGATCACGGCCCTCGAACATCGCCGTGCCGGCGACCGCTCGTCCTGCCCGCGGGAGGATCCCGAGGAGGGCGAGCGCGGTCACGCTCTTCCCGCAGCCCGACTCGCCGACGATCCCGAGCGTCTCCCCGGGCGCGATGTCGAAGGAGATGTCGTTGACGGCGTAGATCGTCCCCCTGCTCGTCCAGAACTCGACGCGCAGGCCTTCGACGGCGAGGAGGGGCTCGCGGCGCGAGTTACGCACGGCCCCGGAACTTCGGGTCGAGGGCCTCGCGGAGACCGTCGCCGATGAGGTTGAAGCCGAGGACGGAGAAGACGATCGCCACACCCGGGATGATGGCGAGGTGCGGAGCGGTCTGGAGGTAGCGCGTCGTGCCGGTCAGCATCGTCCCCCACTCCGGCGTGGCCGGGTCCTGCGGCCCGAGGCCGAGGAAGCCGAGGCCGGCGACGTCGATGATCGCCGTCGCGAGCGCGAGCGTCCCCTGAACGATAACGGGCGAGATCGCGTTCGGGAGGATATGCGAGGCGAGGATCTGGCGCCGCGGGACGCCGACCGAGCGCGCTGCGAGGACGAAGTCGTTCTCCCGCTGCGCGAGGATGGAGCCCCGGAGGAGGCGCGCGAAGATCGGTATCTGCGTCACCCCGACCGCGATCATGATCTGGAAGAGGCCGGGGCCGAGCATCGCCACGATCCCGATCGCGAGGAGGAGGCCCG
Source organism: Gaiellaceae bacterium (assembly GCA_035762005.1). GTDB lineage: Bacteria > Actinomycetota > Thermoleophilia > Gaiellales > Gaiellaceae > JAIBJN01. The sequence goes on along the minus strand of DASTQA010000035.1, from coordinate 184,618 downwards.
GGATCGAGAGCATGATGTCCATGAGGCGCATGATCACGGTGTCGACGATGCCGCCGAGGTAGCCGGCGAGCGAGCCGAGGACGAGGCCGACCGAGAGTCCCACCGTGACCGAGACGACGCCGATCAGGAGCGAGTAGCGGGCGCCGTAGACGACGCGGCTGAACTCGTCGCGCCCGAGGGCGTCGACGCCGAACCAGTAGTCCGCCGACGGACCCGGGCAGCAGCCCTCGCGGATGAGCGAGAGGTTCTGCGCACGAGGGTCGGAGGGAGCGATGACCGGCGCGAAGATCGCGACGACCACGAAGGCGAAGACGATCCCGAACCCGACGATCGCGCCCGGGTTCCGGCGAAGACGCTGCCAGGCCTCGTTCCAGAGCCCGCTCGGTGGCTCGAGCGTGATCTCCCTCGCCTCGAGCTCGACGACGCTCACGAGTAGCGGATCCTCGGGTTGATGAGGGCGTAGGAGATGTCCACGAGCAGGTTGACGAGCACGAAGACGATCGAGATGAAGAGCACGCCTGCCTGGATGACGGGGAAGTTGCGCGCGTCGATCGCGTCCACGAGCCACGTCCCGATGCCCGGCCAGGCGAAGACGGTCTCCGTCAGCACCGCTCCGGAGAGCAGGAGCCCGGTCTGGAGCCCGATGATGGTCGAGATCGGCAGCATCGCGTTGCGGAAGATGTGTCGGCGGTCGACCGTCGCCGGGGAGACGCCCTTCGCCCGTGCCGTGCGCACGTAGTCCTCGTTCTGGACGTCCAGCACCGCGGCGCGCGTGATGCGGGCGATGACCGCGAGCGGGATCGAGCCGAGGGCGATCGCCGGCAGGACGAGGTGCTTGAGCGTGTCGACGAATGCCTCCCAGTTCCCGGCGAGGATCGCGTCGAGGACGTAGAAGTTCGTCGGGTGGTCGACGTCGATGAGGACGGAGATCCGCCCGACGGTCGGGAGCCACCCGAGCTTCACCGCGAAGATGTACTTGAGGATGATGGCGAGGAAGAAGACGGGTATCGAGATGCCGATCAGGGACGCGACGAGGCTCGCGTGGTCGAAGAAGCTCCCGTATTTCTTCGCCGCGAAGAACCCCAGGGGTATGCCGACCAGGAGGGAGAAGAGCATGGCGGCGACCGCGAGCTCGACCGTCGCCGGGAACTTCTGCTTGAACTCCTCGACGACGGGCCGGCGGGAGACGGTCGAGTCGCCGAAGTCGCCGCGCGTGACCGTCTTGACGTAGCGCCAGTACTGCACCGGGACGGGCTCGTCGAGCCCGTACTGGCGCTCGATGGCCGCGACCGTCTCCGGGGTCGCCCGCTCGCCGAGGAGCGCCTCCGCGGGCCCGCCCGGCAGGGCCCTGATCCAGAGGAAGACGAGGATCGAGAGCCCGAGGAGGATCGGGATGAGAAGCAGGAGCCGGCGGACGACAAAGCGCAACATCGTGTCGTCCGCCGGCTCCTAGCCGACCGTCGTGACTCCGTTACTCCTCGATCGTGACGCTCGCGAACGACTCGAGCGACACCGGGCTCGGAACGTACCCCTGGATGTTCGCCGCGAAGGCGAGAGCGGGCTCGGTGTGCACGTAGGGCACACCCGGCAGGAAGTCCATGATCAGGCGGTTGGCCTCCTGGTAGAGCCCCTCCCGGGCCTCGAGGTCCGTCTCGGCCTCGGCCTCGTTGAGGATGTCGAAGATCTCCTGGTTCTCGAATCCCCAGGCCTTCTGAGCCGTCTGGAAGAACGTCCCGATGAAGTTGTCGGGATCGCCGAAGTCACCCGTCCACCCGAGCAGGTAGAGCGGGCACTTGCCCTCGTCCACGAGCCCGAGGTAGTCCGGGCTCCACGGAGCGCTTCTCGGCTTGATCGCGAAACCGGCCTCGTTGAGGCTGGCCGCGAAGGCCTCGAAGTTCCGCTGCGGGTCCGGCATGTACGGGCGCGAGACGTCCGTCGGATAGCAGAACGTGATCTCGAGCGGCGTCTCGACGCCGGCGTCCTGGAGCAGCTGCTCCGCCGTCGCCGGGTCGTACTCGTACTCCGTCACGTCGTCCGCGTACCCGATGACCTCCGGCGGCATGAACTCCTTCGCCACCACACCGCGCCCGGCGTAGAACGAGTCCACGACCTCCTGGCGGTTGAGGGCGGCGGCGATCGCCTGGCGCACCTCGAGCTGGTCGAGCGGTGCGTGCGCCTGGTTGATCCCGACGTAGCCGACGTTGAACGCCGGGCGGTCGAGGATCTGCAGGTTCTCGTCGCCCTCGATGGTCGGGACGTCCTGCGGCTCGACGAGGTCGTAGCCCTGGATCTCGCCGGACTGGAGCGCCTGCAGGCGCGCCGCGTTGTCGGCGATCGGGCGGAAGATGAGCTCGTCGATGCTCGCCGGCTCGCCCCAGTAGTCCTCGTTGCGCTCGAGGACGAGGCGGTCGCCGCGCGTCCAGGAGACGAACTTGAACGGCCCGGTGCCGATCGGGTGCTCGGTCCCGAACGTCCCCGTCGGGTGGAAGATGCCCTCGTCGTCGACCTCACCCTCGTCGGCGCCGAACTCCTCCAACGCCGCCGGGCTCGCGATCGAGAAGTTCGAGAGCGAGAGGGCTCCCAGGATCGCCGACGACGGGCTCGTCAGCCTGATGATGACCGTGCCCTCGTCGACGGCCTCGCAGCTCTCGAAGTAGCTCTCCTCCGGCGCGCCGCTGTCCGGATCGGTCTCGGCGAACCCGCCGAAGACCGTCTGCCAGTAGTACGACGCGCTCGGGTTCTGGAACGAGCCCGTGAAGTTGTACCAGCGGTCGAAGTTGAAGCAGACCGCCTCGGCGTTGAACGGCTCGCCGTCGTGGAACGTGACGCCTTCCTGGAGCTCGAACGTGTACTCCAGCCCGTCGTCCGAGAGCTCCCAGCTCTGGGCCAGGCCGGGCGCGAGCTCCGTCGTCCCCGGCTCGAGCGAGACGAGGCTCTCGTAGATCTGGTCGATGACGCGGAGCGACTCGCCGTCGGAGACGAGCGCCCCGTCGAGCACGACCGGGTCGGCGGCTCCGGCGAAGACCAGCGTGCCGCCTCCGCCGCCGTCGCCCCCGTCCGTGTCCGCAGCCCCCGTGTCTGCCGCCTCGCCGCCGTCGTCATCGTCGCCGCCGCACGCGGCCAGGCCGAGCGCGAGGAGCATCGTGACGAGCAGCAGGAGGAGACTGAACGACTTTCCCCTCACATCCTCTCCTTTGCTGAGTTGGGCGCACCCCGTGCGTCGGGGGCAGCGCGAGTATCAAGACCTTGGACGTCGAAGGCAAGTCGCGGTTAGGCGGCCTCGGCGTCGGGAGCGGCGGCGAGGCATCCTTGCGGCCGGCGCCACGCGGCCGGAGGCGCGGTTCGCTCCCTCTAAACCGGTCAACAGCCGCGGTGAACCAACGACCGAGGGATAGATCAACCGACCTCGTTCGCTCGATACTCGGGAGACAGGGATTGCCGGCCGGCCCCGATGCGGCGGGGGCAAGGGCCGGCGGCTCTGTCGGCCGGCCCCCATGCGGCAGGGGCAAGGGCCGACGAGAAGCCGGGGCGGGACTCGATGCGGTGAGTTCCGCCCCGCCCCACGTCAGCCCTGCGGTCCGGGCCGGCCGGCGGCGCGCGGTCGTCCGCGCCGAGGGAACCTCGCGGAAGGTCGGCTACGCGGCGACCGAGGCGAGGTCGCGCAGGGCGGCGAGCCGCTGGAGGGCCTGGCCCTCGAGCTGGCGCACGCGCTCGCGCGTGAGGCCGAGCTCGGCGCCGATCGCCTCGAGCGTCCACGGGTCGCCCTCGAAGCCGAAGCGCAGCTCGAGGATGCGCCGCTCGCGCTCGGGCAGCGCGTCGAGGGCCTTGCGAACGCCCTGCTTGCGGAGCGACTCCTCCGCCTCGTCGAACGGGTCGGCCGCGTCGCGGTCGGCGAAGAGGTCGCCGAGCTCGCCCTCGTCGTCGGAGCCGACGCTCTGGTTCAGCGACACCGACGCCTGGGCGGCCGAGAGCGCCTCGTCCACGTGCTGGACCGGGAGGCCGGTCGCCTCGGCGAGCTCCTCGCGCGTCGCCTCGCGGCCGAGCTCGACCTCGAGCCGGCGCGCGGCGCGGCCGAGCTTCTGCTGCCGCTCGACGACGTGGACGGGGACACGGATCGTGCGGGCGTTGTTCGCCACCGCGCGCTGCACGGACTGCCGGATCCACCAGGTCGCGTACGTGGAGAACTTGAAGCCGCGGCGCCAGTCGAACTTCTCGACGGCGCGGTTGAGGCCGAGCGTGCCCTCTTGGATCAGGTCGAGGAACGGGACGCCGAGACCGCGGTAGCCCTTCGCGATCGAGACGACGAGCCGGAGGTTCGACTCGATCATGCGGCGCTTCGCAAGCAGGTCGCCCTTCTCGAGGCGCTTGGCGAGCGTGACCTCCTCGGCGGCCGTCAGGAGCTTGTGCCGGCCCACGTCGGCCAGGAAGAGCTGCAGGCTGTCCCCTGCGCCGTGCACGGGGTCGGCCGTCACGACCGGCGAGGCCTCCTCGGTCGGCGCGCCGACCTCGAGCCCGATCGTCTCCAGCTCGTGCGTGACCTCGGCGATCTCCTCGTCGCCGAGGTCGAGCTCGAGCGCGAGCGCCTCGAGCTCCGCCGGCTCCACGTAGCCGCGCTCCTCCGCACTCTCGATGAGGTGGCGGCCGGCCTGGGTGTCGAGAACGTCCTGCATCGAGTTCTGGCTCACGTGTTTCTGACAGTCCTTTCGGCTAAACGAGGGCAGGTGGATTCCTGCGGCTCACCCTCTGCAACGTTCTCACTCTACGGCTCATTCCCTCGTGCGCCTACCCGCATGAGGGTGTCTTAACCGTCGGTTAACGCGGTCTCGTGCGAGTTAGGACGCCGCGCGGACCGAGGTGTTGGCGGTCTCGTCCTCGACGTCGCCGCCAGCGGCCTCCGCAGAGGGCTCGCGCGGCCGGCTCGCCCACTCCTCGTCGAACTCGACGCGCCACTTGCCGTCGTCCCCCTGCTCGAGGCGAAGCTTCGCGCTGAACGTGCGGCCCGAGCGACCGCGGAAGCCCGGGACCGCCTTCGCCGTGCGGCGCGTCTGCATCAGCTCCTTCACGACCGCGACGGGCAGGTTCTTGCTCGCCTTCTTCTTCCAGATGACGAAGCCGCAGCCGGGGTCGTCCCTCGTCCAGCACGAGTAACCCTTGCGGTTCTCGATCACGTCGCGGCCGCAGACGGGGCACGGTCCGAGGTTCGCCCGCTCGATCCTCACGCCCTTGAGCTTGTCGAGCTCCTGAACGGTGTCGGTCGTGAACTTGACGATGTCGGACATGAAGGCGGGGCGCGTGTCCGCGCCCTGCTCGATCAGGCCGAGGCGGCGCTCCCAGTCGCCCGTCATCTCGGCCGACGTGAGCGGGTGCTCGCCGAGGAGCGAGACCACCTGCACGCCCTTCTCCGTGGCGACGAGCGCGCGCCCCTCGCGCTCGACGTAGCCGACCTGGAGGAGCCGCTCGATGATGGCCGCGCGCGTGGCCGGGGTCCCGATGCCGGAGTCCTTCATCGCCTCGCGGAGCTCGGCGTCCTCGATGTCCTTCCCGGCCGTCTCCATCGCGCCGAGGAGCGAGGCCTCCGTGAAGCGTCGGGGCGGCTGCGTCTCCTTGCGGAGCGACTGGACCTCGCGCGTCTCGACCTCCTCGCCCTGCTCGAGGGCAGGCAGGAGCTGGTCGGCGCCGGCGTCGTCCTCGTCCTTCTCCGGGCGCGCCTCCTCGCCGTAGACGCCCTTCCACCCCGCATTGACCAAGATCCGCCCGGACGTACGGAAAACGTGCTCCGCGACCGTCGTCTCCACCCGGGTGCGCTCGTAGACGGCGTCCGGGTGGAAGACGGCGAGGAACCGCTTGACGACGAGGTCGTAGACACGCGCCTCGTCCGGCCCCATCCGCGAGAGATCGTGCTCGGAGCGGGTGGGGATGATCGCGTGGTGGTCCTCGACCTTCTTGTCGTTGACGACGCGGCCGAGGGGCAGCCTGTCCAGGCGCGTGACGTAGGCCGCGGCCTTCGCGTAGCGGTCGTTCCGGCCCACGAGCGAGGCCGTCGGCTTGATCTCGCCGATCATGTCGCCCGTCAGGAAGCGCGAGCTCGTCCTCGGGTACGTGATCGCCTTGTGCTCCTCGTAGAGCTTCTGGGCGGCCGCGAGCGTGCGCCGCGCCGAGAAGCCGAAGAGCGTGTTCGCGTGCCGCTGGAGGGAGGTGAGGTCGTAGAGGAGCTGCGGAGCCTCGCGCTCCTCCTTCTTCTCGAGCTTCGTGATCGTGCCGGGCTTGCCCGTCGTCTCGGCCACGATTGTGGCGGCCTCGTCCTCCTTGATCCGCTTGCCGCCCAGGTAGCGGCCGGCATAGAGGCGCTCTCCGGCGGCCGCGAAACGCGCCTCGACGAGCCAGTAGGGCTCGGGGACGAACGAGCGGATCTCGAGCTCGCGGCGGACGACGAGGGCGAGCGTCGGCGTCTGGACACGTCCGAGCGAGACGGCGCCGTCGAAGGCGGCGCGCAGGCGGATCGACGCCGCGCGGGTCGCGTTCATGCCGACGAGCCAGTCGGCCTCGGAGCGCGACCGCGCCGCCTCCTGGAGGAGGCGCATCTCCTCGCCGTTGCGGAGGTGCGCGAAGGCCTCCTCGATCGCCTTCTTCGTCATCGAGCTCAGCCAGAGTCGCTTGACCGGCTTCTCGATGCCCGCCGTCTCGTAGAGGTAGGAGAAGATGAGCTCGCCCTCGCGCCCGGCGTCGCAGGCGTTGACGATCAGATCGACGTCCTCGTCCTTCATGAGCTTGTGGACGGCGTTCAGCTGCTTCTTCGCCCGGTCGTCGATGGGGACGAGCTCGAAGCGGTCCGGCACGATCGGCAGGTCTGCGAAGCGCCACTTCTTGAGCTTCGCGTCGTACTGCTCGGGCTCGGCGAGCGTGACCAGGTGGCCGACCGCCCAGGAGATGACGTAGTCGTCGCCGGCGAGGTGCGTCTTGTCCTGGCTCTGCTTGAAGGCGCCCGGCAGCGCGCCCGCGAGGTCGCGGCCGACGGACGGCTTCTCGGCGATGACGAGCGTCTTGCCCACGCGAATCACCTTAGCGAAGGGCAGAAACGGCAAGAATGGGCCTGACCTTGAGACCTCTGCTCGCCGTCGACGGCGATTCGCTCGCCCACCGCGCCTACCACGCGCTCCCCTCCTCCATCAAGGACGGGGCCGGGAACCAGGCGAACATGATCCTCGGGTTCGCGAACATGCTCACCTCCGTCTGGGAGGCCGAGCGGCCGCGCACCGTGTTCGTCGGCTTCGACTCGATCGGCGAGCCGACCTACCGCCACGAGCTCCTGCCGGAGTACCAGTCGGGTCGCGACTTCCCGCCGCCGCTCACGTCGCAGCTCGACCGGCTGCCGGAGCTCGTCGAGGCGCTCGGCTTCCCCTGGGCGAAGGTGGCCGGGTACGAGGCGGACGACTTCCTCGCGGGCGCCGTGCGCGTCGAGGAGGACGCCGGGGGGGAGACGCTCGTCCTCACGAGCGACCGCGACCTCTTCCAGCTCGCGAGCCGGCGCACGACCATCCTCCTCCCGCGCAGGGGGGTGAAGGAGCTCGAGCGGGTCGGCCCCGCGGAGGTCCGCGAGCGCTACGGCGTCGACCCCGTCCAGGTGCCCGACTTCATCGCGCTCCGGGGCGACACGTCCGACCGGATCCCCGGCGCGAAGGGCATCGGTCCCGGCCGCGCGGCGACGATCCTGCGCGAGCACGCGACGCTCGACGCCGCGATCGAGGCGGGCGTCTTCCGGGAGCAGGCGGAGACGCTCCGGACGTACCTCCGCATCGCGCGCCTGCGCTACGAGGCGCCCGTGCCCGAGCTGCCGGACGCCGAGCCCGACTGGAAGCGTGCGGCGGAGCTCGTCGAGGGCTGGGGCCTCGGGGCGCTCGCCGGGCGCCTGCACGAGCGCGGCTGACTACGATCCGGCCGTGGGCGAGGGCCGGCCTCTCAACGTCGCGGACTTCGAGCGCCTCGCCAAGGAGCGGCTCGACCCCGGCGCGTTCGGCTACTTCGTCGGCGGCGCCGGCGACGAGGTCACGCTGGCGGAGAACCTGCGTGCGTTCCGGCGCCGGGTCCTGCGCCCGCGGACGCTCGTCGACGTGAGCTCCGTCGCCGCGGAGACGACCGTGCTCGGAACGGACGTGTCGATGCCGCTCCTCGTCGCGCCCACGGCGCTCCAGCGCGTCGCGCACGCCGACGCCGAGCCGGGGCTCGCCCGCGCGGCCGGCGCGGCCGGGACCGTCTACTGCCTCTCGAGCCTCGCGAGCGTCGGGCCGCGCGAGCTCGCGGACGCGGCGCCGGAAGCCGCGCTCTGGTTCCAGCTCTACTGGTCGCGCGACCGCGAGTTCACGCGCGACCTCCTCGCCGCAGCGGTCGAGACCGGGTTCCGGGCGCTCATGCTCACGGTCGACCTGCCGGCCGCCGGCCGTCGCGAGCGGGACATGCGGACCGGCTTCCGGCTCCCGCCCGACCTGCCGATGCCGAACCTGCCCCGCACCCTCGTCGGCAGCGACGACTTCCACGCGACGCTCGGCGAGGTCGTCGACACCTCGCTCACCTGGCGCGACCTCGAGTGGCTCCGCGGCGCCTGCGGGCTCCCGCTCGTCGTCAAGGGCGTCCTCACCGCCGAGGACGCCGTGCTCGCGTGCGAGCACGGGGCGCAGGGCATCGTCGTCTCGAACCACGGCGGCCGCCAGCTCGACGGGGTCCCGGCCACGCTCGACGCCCTCCCCGAGGTGGTCGAGGCGTGCTCGGGCCGGGCGGAGGTCTTCCTGGACGGGGGCGTGCGACGCGGCACGGACGTCGTCAAGGCGCTCGCGCTCGGCGCCCGCGCCGTGCTCGTCGGGCGTCCCGCCCTCTGGGGCCTCGCGGCCGCGGGCGAGGACGGCGCCCGGCAGGTGCTCGAGCTCCTCCGCGAGGAGCTCCTCCTCGCCCTCGTGCTGCTCGGCTGCCCGACGCCCGCGGACGTCGCTCCCTCCCACGTTCGGCTCGCCCGATGAGCGGGAAGGAGGCGGGCGTGGAGCGCGTCGCCCTCGTCACAGGCGCGTCGACCGGTATCGGGCTCGCCGTCGCGAGGCGTCTCCAGGCCGACGGCTTCGCCCTCGGCTTCCACAGCCACCACGACGACGAGGCCTCGCGCCGGTGCTTCGAGGACGTCTCCGCCCGCGGGCCCGCGGTCTGGATCGTCGGGGACGTCACGGAGCCGGGCGCCGCCGACCGCATGGTGCAGGAGACGGTGGGCGCGCTCGAGCGGGTCGACGTGCTCGTGAACAACGCGGGGATCACGCTGTCGAAGCCCGTCCTCGAGCTGACGGCCGAGGACTTCGACGCCGTCTTCTCCGTCGACGTGAAGGGCGCCTTCCTCCTCTCCGTGGCCGCGGCGCGGGAGATGGCCCGGCAGGGCGGCGGCGCGATCGTGAACGTCACGAGCGTGCACGAGTACGTCCCCAGGCCGGGCTTCGCGCTCTACGCCTCGGCGAAGGCGGCCCTCGGCATGCTCACCCGCTCGCTCGCGCTCGAGCTCGCGCCCGGGATCAGGGTGAACGCCGTCGCGCCCGGTGCGATCGCCACGGAGCGGAACCGGGAGGCCGGCGACCTCGACCCGGAGATCCCGTTCCGGCGCCCGGGGACGCCCGAGGAGGTGGCGGACGTCGTCTCCTTCCTCGTCGGCGATGACGCCGGCTACGTCAGCGGGGCGAGCATCCTCGTCGACGGCGCGATGGCGCAGCAGGTCGTCGCACGCTCCGCGAGGTGACGCCGCTCGTCGGCCACCGCGCCTTCGCGGAGCTCCATCCCACCGGCGACCACGTCGAGCGGCAGGAGCGCATCCGCGTCCTCCTCGACGCGTTCCCCGACGTCGTCGAGGCGCGACCCGCGACCGTGGACGAGGTCGCGGCCGTCCATGAGCGCGACTACGTCGAGGCCGTGCGCCACCTCTCCGCGAGCGGCACGCCCACGCTCCTCGACGCCGACACGCTCTGCACCGCGACGACGTACGAGGCCGCGCTCCTCGCCGCCGGCGCGGCGATCGGCGCCGCCGAGCTCGGCGGCTTCGCGCTCGCCCGCCCGCCCGGGCACCACGCCCTCCCCGGGAGGGCGATGGGCTTCTGCATCTTCAACAACGTCGCCGTCGCCGCCCGCTTCGCCCAGCGGGAGCTGGGGCTCGGCCGCGTCGCCGTGCTCGACTGGGACGTCCACCACGGCAACGGCACGCAGGAGACGTTCTGGTCCGACGACTCCGTCTTCTTCGCCTCGCTCCACCAGTGGCCGTTCTACCCAGGCTCGGGCGGGCCCGGCGAGGGGAACGCGACGACGGTCAACGTCCCGCTCGCAGCCGGCTCGGGAGACGCGGAGCTCCTGGAGGCGATGGAGCGCACGGTCGGGCCGGCGCTCGAGGCGTTCGCGCCCGACCTCCTGCTCGTCTCCGCAGGCTTCGACGCGGCGGCCGGCGATCCGATCGGCGGGCTCCGCGTGAGCGAGGCCGGCTTCGCCGCGCTCGCCGAGCGGGCACGGCATCTGAGCGAGCGGGTAGCGTTCGTGCTCGAAGGCGGGTACAACACCCAGACTCTTCCACGGCTCGTGGGAGCCGTGCTGGCCGGGGACTGACATGGACGTGACGACCGACACCTTCGAGCGAGAGGTCATCGAGCGCTCGGCCTCGGAGCCGGTCGTCGTCGACTTCTGGGCGGACTGGTGCGGGCCGTGCAAGACGTTGACGCCCGTCCTCGAGCAGGCGGTGGCCGAGCGCGACGGGATCACGCTCGCCAAGGTCGACACCGACGCCAACCAGGAGCTCGCCATGCGCTACGGCGTGCGGGGGATCCCGAACGTCAAGGCCTTCCGCAACGGCCAGGTCGTGGACGAGTTCGTCGGGGCGCTCCCCCGCCAGGCGGTCGAGAGCTTCCTCGACGGGCTGGCCGGGCCTTCGCCCTCCGAGCGGCTCCTCGAGGAGCTGACGGCGAGCGGCGAGTTCCCCGAGATCCTCGGTCCGCTCGCGGAGGGCGACCACGAACGCGCGCTCGAGTGGCTCCTCGGCGCGCTCGCGGGGGCCGAGCCGGAGCGCCGGGAGCGCATCCGCGAGGTCATGGTCGCGCTCTTCGGCGAGCTCGGGCCGGAGCATCCGCTCACGACGCACTACCGGCGCCGCCTCGCGACCGCGCTCTACTGATGGACCCGGCGCTCCGCATGCGCGCCCCCGAGCCCGGCGAGGCGCAGGCGATCACGGATCTCGTCGTCGCCTGCGACATCGCCGAGTTCGGCGCCCCCGACTTCGAGCTCGACGACCTCCTCACCGACTGGCACATGCCGGGCTTCGACCTCGGGAGAGACGCGGTCGTCGTCGTCGACGGCGATCGCATCCTCGCCTACGGCAGCTTCGTCCACGGCGACTACGTCGACGTCTACGTCGACCCGGCCCACCGCAACCGCGAGATCGGCAGGGAGCTCCTCGAGTGGTCCGAGCGCCGGGCGCTCGAGCGCACGCATCCCGGCGGGGAGATCCGTGTCGCCCAGGTGGTCACGACGGGCGACGTCGGCGCGCGCCGCCTGCTCGAGAACCGCGGCTACGAGCCCGTTCGGACCTACTGGCGCATGACGCTCCCGCTCGAGGAGTCGCCCTCGCCGCCCGCCTGGCCGGAGGGCGTCCACGTGAGGACGTTCGACCAGGAGCGGGACACGCGCGCCGTGTACGCGCTCGTCCAGGACGCCTTCCGGGACAACGAGCGTCACACGGCCGAGTCGTTCGAGGAGTGGCAGGCGTTCATGATCGACCGCGACGCCTTCGAGCCCGGGCTCTGGTTCCTCGCCGAGTCCGACGGCGAGATCGTCGGGTGCGTCCTCTGCCCGAACTACGAGGACGAGGGCTGGATCCGCCAGCTCGCGGTCGCGCGCGACTGGCGGCGACGGGGGCTGGGGACCGCGCTCCTGCGCCAGGCGATGGCCGAGTTCCACCGGCGGGGTCGGCGCGAGCTGGGCCTCGTCGTCGACTCCTGGAACCGCACGGGCGCGAAGGAGCTCTACGAGCGCGCGGGCATGAAGGTCGTCCGCGAGCACGTGCGCCTCGAGAAGACGCTCCACGCGCCGGTCGCAGGCGACTAGTCGGACGCGCAGCCCAGCGACGTCTCGGCTCGCCAGGGGCCGCCGGTCGGCTGCGCGTCGACGCATACTTGACAGACTTTCTACATACCTGCTACAAATCCTCTCACTTCGAATCCAAGGAGGACACCGATGTTCCGTCGTTCACCGCTCCGTCTCGTGCTTCCCGTCCTGGCGCTCGTCCTGGTCGTCTCGGCGTCGCTCGCCGGCGCGGCCTCCGCCCAGGCGTCGTCCGTCCGCCTCGCCGGCGAGAGGACGAAGCTCGTCACCGACCCCGCGACCACGCAGGTCCTGCTCGAGAACGGGATCTCGCCGCAGCCCGTGGGGCCGACCGGCTTCGAGCTGCTCGAGCGCAAGGACGGGCTCTCCGTCCGCTACGCGTTCCCGATCACCGGCGGGAAGGTCGATCTCGGCGCCCTCACCGGCTGGATCGGTCACTCCGGCGGCATCGACTTCGTCAACACGAAGAACGGCAAGTCGCTGCTCCTGACGGACTTCCGGATCAAGCTCGGCAAGGCCGTCCTGACGGCCGCAGTCAACGGGGATCCCTCCGTGCGGGTGCCGATCCTCGCCCTCGACTACTCGCGGGCGAAGATCGTCGACCAGGGTCGCGTCGTCCGCGTCAAGAACGTCGAGGCGACGCTGACCGAGACGGCCGCCGGCGCTCTGAACTCGAGCTTGGGCGTCACCTTCTTCGCCCCCGGCATCGCGCTGGGGACGGCTCAGGTGTTCGCCCGAGCCGCGGCCTAGCCACCGCCGCCGCGGCAAGCGAGGCCGTCCCGGCCGCGGCCGCCGGGACGGCCTCGAATTCCCCGCCTACCCGTGCGCGGGGTACGAGCCGAAGACGCGCAGCTCTCTCGTGCGGCCTCGCACCTCGGCGAGCGTGGCGCTGACGACCGGCTCGAGGGGATGGCCCGCGAGGACGGCGTCGAAGCGGTAGCGCCAGGGCGTCCGCGGGATCGGGCGCGAGACCAGCTGCACGAGGTCGAGGCGGTGGCGCCCGAACGGCTCGATCGCCTGGTGGAGAGCACCGGGAGCGTGGTCCGTGACGAAGGAGAACGCGGTTCGCCAGCTCTCGGTCTCGCGGTCGAGGCGGGTGTAGGGCGCGACGGCGACGAAGCGCGTGTAGGCCTCCGGATGGTCGCCGACGTCCCCGGCGACGACGGTGAGCCCGTACGTCGCGGCCGCACGCTCGCTCGCGATCGCCGCCTCGGTCGGGTCGCCGCGGTCCGCGACCTCGTGGGCGGCGTCGGCCGTCGTGGCGGCGGCGATCGCCGTCGCCCACGGCATCGCGGCCAGCAGGCGCCGGCACTGGTCGAGCGCGGCCGGGTGCGAGCGGACGACGCGGATCTCCTCGAGAGGGACGACCGCCGTGCCGACGAGGCAGTGGCGAATCGGGAGCACGGTCTCGCCGGTGATCGAGAGCGACGAGTCGTAGAGGAGGTCGTGCGTCTCGTTGACCGGGCCCGAGAGGGAGCTCTCGATCGGGAGGACGCCGAAGGCGACGTCGCCGCCGGCCGTCGCCTCGACGACGGCGGTGAAGCTCGGCATGGAGACGAGCTCGGCGCCGGCCGGGAAGAGCCGGTCGCAGGCGGCCGCGCTGTGGGCGCCGTCCCGCCCGGGGTAGGCGACGTTCGTCTGCATCCGCGCCGAGGAGACTAGTCGCGGAGCTCGGCCGGAAGGCGGAAGAAGACGTCCTCGCGGGCGATCTCGATGTCCTCGCGCTCCGCGAAGCCGAGCTCGGCCAGGCGCGCGACGACGCGCTCGACGAGGACGTCGGGCGACGAGGCGCCTGCGGTCAGACCGACGGTCTCGTGACCGCCGAGCCAGGCGACGTCGAGGTCCGTCTCGTCGTCGATCAGGTGCGCCTCGACGCTGCGGCTGCGGGCCACCTCGACGAGTCGGTTGGCGTTCGAGCTCGTCCGCGAGCCGACGACGAGGACGAGCGTCGCCTCCTCGCAGATGCGCTTGACGGCGTCCTGCCGGTTCTGCGTCGCGTAGCAGATGTCCGCCGAGGGCGGGCCCACGAGGTCTGGCATCCGCTCGCGAAGCGCCTCGACGACGTCGGCGGTGTCGTCGAGCGAGAGCGTCGTCTGGGTGAGGTAGGCGAGGCTCTCGCCCTCGTCGAGCTCGAGCCGGCGCGCGTCCTCGGCGGTCTCGACGAGGACGATCGAGTCCGGTGCCTCCCCCATCGTCCCCTCGACCTCGACGTGCCCGGCATGGCCGACGAGCGCGATCTTGTGCCCGCGCGCGGCGTAGCGGCGGGCCTCCGCGTGCACCTTGGAGACGAGGGGACAGACCGCGTCGACCACCTGGAGCCCGCGCTCGGCGCACTTCTCGTAGACGGCGGGCGCGACGCCGTGCGCCGAGAGGACGACGAGCGCCCCCTCCGGGACGTCGTCCTCGGAGTCGACGAAGACGGCGCCGCGCGCCTCCAGGTCGCGCACGACGTGGACGTTGTGGACGATCTCGTGGCGCACGTAGACGGGCGGCCCGTGCCGCTCGAGCAAGCGTTCGACGATGTCGATCGCGCGCACGACGCCGGCGCAGAAGCTGCGGGGGCTCGCGACGAGGACGCGCCTAGGCACCGGACGCCTCCCCGGCGAGGGCGCGGGCGGCGAGGCGCAGCGACCGGAGCCCGCGGGAGGCGGCGAGCGCCGCCCGGATCGTCGTCCCCGGATCCGCGAGGAGCGCGCGGGCGACGACCGCCCAGTCGGCGCGCCCGTCCGCCGTCGCCGCAGCGGCGAGGCGGCCGACCGGACGTCCCGGCGTGTCGGAGACGGCCCGCACGACGCCCGCGAGCCGTCCGCTGGCGGCGAGCGTCGCGCTCTCCGTGTCGGCCGCGACGGCGCCGGTCCGGCGCGCGAGCTCCCGGCGCTCCACCGGGTCGTCGACGACGCGCCCGGCGTCGCAGACGACGGCGGCGAGCGCACCCGGGATCCGCAGGGGCTCGTCCTCCCAGAGCACGGTGCCGTCGGCGTCGACGACGCAGCGCGCGGTCAGGAGCGTTCCGGGAGCGAGCCCCGGGACGAGCGCGCCGGCGAGCCCGAAGGAGACGAGTCGCCCCTCCGGCAGCGGCCGCCGCGCTCCCAGGCCGGCGCGGAAGGTCCGGGCACCCTCGCTCGCCGCCGCCTTCTCCTCGACCTCGAGTGCGCAGACGAGCGTCAGCGGTGACCCCTCCGTGGCGGCATCGTCGTCGTGCGCGGCTACCGGAGCGTCCATGCGAGGCTGCGGACGGTCTCCTTCACGCTTCCGGTCGTCGCGATCGTCGCCGCCGGCTCGAAGCCGGAGTGGATCCCGCAGTGCTCGCAGCGGTGGTCGTTCCCGGGCCCGTAGCGCTCCCACTCGATCCCGTTCACGAGCGCCTCGTAGGTCGGGAAGATGCCGTCCGTGAGGAGGTAGCAGGGACCCTTCCAGCCGTAGGGGTTGCGCGTGACCGAGCCCCACGGGGCGCAGGGGAGCTTGCGGTCGCCGGTGAGGAAGTCCTGGTAGACCGGGCTCGCGAGCCAGCGGTAGCCGTGCCGGCGCACGGCGTCGCGGATGAGCCGGAACTTCTCCTCGTGCTCCGCCCGCGTCATGGTCAGGTCGGGGTCGATCTGCGAGTACTGGTAGCCGGGGGCGACGAGCATCCCGTCGATGCCGACCTCGTTCGTGAGGTAGCCCATCATCTTGATGACGTCGTCGACCTCCGTCTCCTTGAAGATCGTCGTGTTCGTCGTCACGCGGAACCCGTTCTCGCGCGCCGCCCGGATCGCGTCGACCGCGATCTCCCAGAGGCCCGGGTAGTCGCAGATGTAGTCGTGGATCTCCTGCATGCCGTCGAGGTGGACGACGAAGGTGAGGCGCGGGTTCGGCTCGAAGCGGTCGAGCATGTCGACGAGCCGCAGCGCGTTCGTGCAGAGCTGGATGTTCCGCCGCATCTCGAGGAAGCCGGCGACGACCTCCTCGATGCCCTTGAAGATGAGCGGCTCGCCGCCGCAGACGGAGATGACCGGGGCCGGGCACTCGACGGCCGCGTGCAGGCACTCCTCCACCGTCAGGCGGGCCTTGTTCGACTCGTACTCGCGGATCTTGCCGCAGCCGATGCAGGCGATGTTGCAGCCGAGCGTGGGCTCGAGCATGATCACGAGCGGGTAGCGGTCCTTGCCCTTCTGCGAGGCGACGTAGCGCCCGATCTGGACGGTGCTGCGAAGCGGAAACTTCATGCTCCTCCCTTCGTGAGCGCCTCGGCCACTGCCCGCGCGAGCGCCGGCTCGACGGGCCCCGGTTCGTACCCGAGTCTACTGCGGGCCTTCGCGGAAGAGAAATACATGGGCAGGCGGGCCAGCCGCACCTCGTCCCGGTTCGCGATCCGAAGCGTGCCGGCCACCTCGGCGACAGGATACGGAACGCGCAGGCGGGGCCGCCTGCGCCCTGCGAGGCGGGCGATGGCGGCGAAGAGGTCGGCGAGCGGGAGGTCGACGCCGCCGAGGAGGTAGCGCTCCCCCGGCTCGCCCCGCTCGAGGGCGAGCGCGTGCCCGCGGGCGACGTCGCGCACGTCGACGACGTTGAGGCCGGTCGTGGCGACGAAGCCGGGGATGCGGCCGCTCGCGACGCCCGCGATCATCCGCCCGGTCGGCGTCGGCCGGCGGTCTCCCTCGCCGACCGGCGTCGTCGGGTTCACGACCACGGCGCCGGCCGCGAGCGCGAGGCGCTCGGCCTCGAGCTTCGTCCGCTTGTACGGCACCTCGAGCTCCCAGGCGGGCGGCTCGTCGGCCTCCGTGGCCGGGCGGCCGGGTACCGGGCCGCAGGTGCCCGCGGTCGAGCAGTGGACGAAGCGGCGGACGCCGGCGCGCGCGGCGGCGGCGAGGAGGGCCCGGGTCCCCTCGACGTTCACCCGCTCCATCAGCTGCACCGGGGTGTCGTAGCTGTAGAGGGCGGCCACGTGGACGACGGCGTCGCAGCCCGCGACGGCGTCCGCGAGGCCGGCCGCGTCGAGGAGGTCGACGCGCGCGTCGTGGACGTCGGCGCCTCGCTCCTGGAGCTCCCGGGCGACGTGGGCACCCACGAACCCGGTCGCGCCCGAGACGTAGACCTTCACGCGGCGAGGGCTCGGCGGACGCGCCCGAGCGCCATCACCGGCCAGACCTCCCGGTAGAGGTGGTAGTTGATGAGGAAGTCGCGCGGGAACCCGGTGCCGGTGAAGTAGTCCTCGTCCCAGCCGCCGTCGGGGCGCTGGTGCTCGCAGAGCCAGGCGACGGCCCGGCGTGCGCAGTCGGACCCCGCCTCGCCGGCGGCGACGAGGCCGAGCAGGGCCCAGGCCGTCTGCGACGGGGTCGCCTCCCCGCGGCCGCGCCACGCGAGGCCGCCCTCGCCGTGGTCGTACGAGCGGCAGTCCTCGCCAAAGCCGCCGTCGTCGCGCTGGTGCGCCTCGAGCCACGCGACCGCACGGCGAATCGCCGGGTGGCCGGGCTGGAACCCGGCGGCCTCGAGCGCCGGGAGCACGGCCCCGACGCCGTAGACGTGGTTCACGCCCCAGCGGCCGAACCAGGAGCCGTCCTCCTCCTGCTCGCGCAGGAGGTAGTCGACGCCCCGGCTCACCGCCTTCTCGTGCCCGGGCACTTGCGCGAGCAGCTCGACGACGTGCCCCGTCACGTCGGGCGAAGGCGGGTCGGTGACCGCGCCGAAGTCGCAGAAGGGGATGCGGTAGAGCCACTCGGCGTCGTTGTCGACGTCGAACGCGCCCCAGCCTCCGTCCCTGCACTGCATCGCCGCGAGCCAGCGTGCCGCGCGGGCGATCGCCGGCTGGCCCCGGCCGAGCTCGGCGAGGGCGAGGGCGACGACGGCCGCGTCGTCGATGTCCGGGTAGAGGTCGTTGTCGTACTCGAACGCCCAGCCGCCCGGCTGCACGCCCGGGCGGCGCACCGCCCAGTCGCCGCGCTGCAGGATCTCCTCGGCGAGGAGGTGGTCGCCCGCGCGGCGGAGCGCCGGCTCCTCGCGGGACACCCCGGCGGCACCGAGGGCGAGGACCGCGAGCCCCGTGTCCCACACGGGCGACTGGCAGGCCTCCGGCCGCAGGCGCTCGCCGTCGTCCACGAGGAAGCGGGTCCACCCGGCCAGGCCGCGGCGGACGTAGGGGGACTCGGGCCCGTGGCCGCGGCACGCGAGCGCGATCAGCGACCAGACCCACGGCGGCTGGATGCCGCCCCAGGAGCCGTCGAGCTCCTGCCGGTCGAGGATCCAGCGCTCCGCGTAGGCGAGGGCGCGCTCCCGGCCGGGCCGGAAGCGCTGGCCCGCGTACCAGGCGAGCGCGCGGTCGGAGAGGAGCCCTGCCGTCGTCTTCCTCGGGGCGGGGCCGAGGTTCAGCTCGTCGCAGGCGCGTCCGGGGGCGAGCCTCCGCACGGGGCGGTAGTGGAGGACGAGGGTCAGCGGAACGACCGTCTGGCGAGCCCAGCAGGCGAAGTCGTAGACCGAGAGCGGGAGCCACGGCTTCAGGAGAACGAGCTCCGGCGGCAGCTGGGGAATCTCCTCCCAGGGCCAGAGGCCGAAGAGCGCGAGCCAGATGCGCGTGAAGACGCGCGCGCCGCCGATCCCCCCGTGCTCCTCGCAGAAGCGGCGGGCGGGCGCGAGGCGCTCGTCGTCGGCGTCGAGGCCCGCGAGGCGGAGGGCCGCGTACGACTCGAGCGTGGCCGCGAGGTCCGGCTCCCCGCCCCAGTAGATCGCCCAGAGCCCGTCGGGGCGTTGCCGCGCGAGCAGCTCGTTCGCGCAGCGGCGGGTCGCCTCCGCGTCACGCAGCCCGAGGAACTCGAGCATCAGGAGGTGCTGCGCGGTCATGGTCACGTTCGACTCGAGCTCGCCCACCCACCAGCCGTCGGGCTTCTGGAGCGAGAGCAGGCGTCCGACCGCCGCGTCGAGGGTGCGGTCGAGCTCGGCGCCGAAGGACGGCTCGGCGACCGCCCGCCGCGCTCTCGTCACGCCCACGTCACGCATTCGACCCAAAGCGCGAGCCACGCGCGCGCCTTTCCTCGCTACGCTCGGAAGCGGGTGGTGGGCCGAGGTGCCCCATGGCGCGGCAGTCTTTCACGCCGGCACCCGGGTCGAGAGGCTCTGTGCGACCTGACGGGCTGCGGCGCGGCCGCTGCGGACTGCTCCTTCCATCGTCGCGGGCCAGCCGGTGTTCGTCCAGGCGCCGGCGCGCACGACTCCCGGGCGGCCGGTGGCGACGCCCGCGCGCAGCCCGAGGGTCCCCGGGCGGGCGGCGAACGTCGCCGCCGGCTCCCGGCTGACGCGCGACCAGATGAGCTCCGCCGGCCCGAGCCGCCGCACGACCTCGCCGGCGAGGAGATCGACCAGCGCCCGCCCGCGAACCTCGAGCAGCTCGGGGACGCCGCTCGAGACGACCGTCAGGTACTGCCCCCGGTCGGGCTCCCGGCCGGTGAGGCGGCCCCGGTCGAACACCCAGTGGGCGGAGCTGCCGAGGAGAGCGGCGAGCTCGAAGGGAAGGATCGGCCGGTCGACGAGCAGGTGGAGGCTGACGATGGGCGAGTCGCCGAGGTCGGGCGCGGGCTCGTCGAGGAGGCGCGCGCTCTCGGCGGGAGGCAGGGCCAGGACGACGAGGTCGGCCTCGAGCCGCTCTCCCCCGGCCAGGACGACGCCCCCCTCGGCGAGCCCGGTCACGCGCGCCCCGGTGCGGACGTCGGCGCCGCGCCCGGCGAGCTCGCGCCCCGCAGCCTCCCCGTGCATGGCGCCGAGCGGCGCGACCGGGAGGAGGAGGTCGCTCGCCGAGCGGTCGCCGAGGAGCGCGGTCTGGACGGTGAAGAGGGCGGGCGCGGCGCTCACCTCGTCGCTCCGCAGGTTGAGCGCGGGCCTGACGAAGACGTCCCAGAAGCGGTCGATTGCCGTCTGCGACTGGCCGAGACGGCGAAGGAGCGCGCCGAACGTCTCGCCGTCGTGCTCCTCGGGGACGAGCGAGCGCAGGCGCCGTGCCGCCCGCGCGATCGCGAGCCGGTCCGCGAGCGTGACGTGCCGGTAGCGGAGGAGCGCGAGCGGGCCGGGCCCGATGCGGGCGACGCGTCCGCGCTCGTCGATGACGGGAAGTGAGAGCGGCTCGCGCCTGACGGCTCCGGATTCGCCGACGCGCCGGAGGAACTCGAGGTACTCGGTGCAGCAGCCGAGGGCGATGTGCTGCCCGTTGTCCGGTGGCGGGTCGGGGTCGCCCTCGCGTGCCGGGAGCGTCTGCACCGCCCCGCCGAGCGTCGGGCGCGCCTCCAGGAGCGTCACCTCGTGGCCCGCCTCGCGCAGCTCGAGCGCGGCGGCGAGCCCGGCGAGCCCGCCGCCTGCGACCACCGCCCTCACAGGGCGGCCACCGCCCGCACCTTCGCGACGGCGGAGAGCGACGGGCGCCGGGAGAAGACGTCGTAGCCGCTTCCGCGCATCTGGAGGAGGAGGCCGCGGTAGATGCCCGCGAACGCGCGCACGCAGAGGGCGCTGCGGCGGTCGAGGAGCGGCAGGAGCTCGAGGCCGCGCCGCAGCAGCTCGTCCGCCCGACGCCCCTGGTGGTCCATGAGCGCCCGCCACTCGGGGCCGACCCGGCCCGCGGCCAGGTCCGCCTCGGAGACGCCGAAGCGCTCGAGCTCGTCCTGCGGGAGGTAGACACGCCCCAGGCGCCAGTCCTCGGCGACGTCGCGCATGATGTTGATCTGCTGGAGCGCGAGGCCGAGCTCCTCGGCCGGCTCCGCCGCGGCGAGGGGGTCGCTCGGCCCGTAGACCGCCGTGCAGGCCAGCCCGACCGAGCCCGCCACGCACCGGCAGTACTCCCGCAGGTCCCTCCAGCTCGCGTAGCGGCTCCGCTCGGCGTCCATGAGGCCGCCCGCGACGAGATCGAGGAGCGCGCTCCGCGGGATCGGGTAGCGGGAGGTCGCGTCCGCGAGGGCGACGAGCACGGCGTCGGCCGCTGGCGCCTCCGGCAGCGCGGCGACGGCGGCCCGGCAGGCCTCGAGCCCCTCGCGGCGGGCGGCGACCGGGAGCGGGCCGTCGTCCGCGATGTCGTCGACCCGCCGCGCGAACGCGTAGAGCGCCGCGACCGCCAGCCGCTTGGGGCGCGGCAGGACGGCGATCCCCCAGGCGAAGTTGCGCGCCTCGCGGCGGGTGATCCGAACGACCTCGGCGTAGGCCGCCGCGACCGTCACCGCCGCAGGAGCTCCCGCAGGGCGAGGCGCGCGAAGGTCAGCCTCGTCGGCGCCGGCCGCCGTGTGAAGACGTCCCAGCCGGCCCGCTCGAGCGCGTCGAGGGCAGCGAGCCCGCCGCGGGCGTAGAGGGCCACCGCGAGCCCGGGACGCCCGCCGAGCGCCCGCCGGAGCGGCAGCCCGGACTCGAGGAGCTCGCGGGCGCGGACCGCCTCGAAGCGGAGGAGCGCGGCCACAGGGGGCGTGAGCGGGCCTGCGAGCGCCTCGTCGGCGACGCCGAAGCGGCGCAGGTCCTCCTGCGGCAGGTACACGCGCCCGAGCGCGAGGTCGCGCGGCGGGTCCTGGAGGAAGTTCACGAGCTGGAGCCCCGTGCAGACGTCGTCGCTCATGGCGACGAGGTCTGCCTCCCCGGCCCGGCCGTAGACGCCCAGCACGATCCGCCCGACCGGGTCGGCCGAGTAGGTGCAGTACTCGCGGACGTCGGCCCAGGTCTCGTACCGGCTCCGCACCTGGTCCAGCCGGTTCGCCTCGAGCAGGCGCCGGAACGGCTCGAGCGGGAGCTCGCAGGCGGCGATCGTCGCGCGCAGCCGTCGCATGATCTCCGTCCGCGGCGGCCCGTCGAGCTCGCGCTCGAGCTCGGCGAGGAGCGCGGCGCGGTCGCCCTCGGCCTCGTCGCCGAGCGTGTCGACGAGGCGGGCGAACCCGTAGACGGCCCGCAGGTGCGGGCGGGCCCGGCGGGGGGCGAGCAGGGAGGCGACGGGGAAGTTCTCGCCGGCGGCCCGGGAGTCGATCCGGGAGGCCACGAGCTCGGGAGCGTCGAGGAGCCTCGTCTCGGGCATGGGGGACAGTATGGAGCGGCGGACACTGGGGCGCACCGGCGTGGAGGTGCCCGTCGTCGGCCTCGGAACCTGGCAGACCTTCGACCTGCCGGACGCCGGGCAGGCGACCGCCGACAGGGTCGTGGCGACCGCCTTCGCGGGCGGAACGCGGCTCGTCGACTCGTCGCCGATGTACGGCGACGCCGAGCGCGTCCTCGGCCGGGCGCTCGCGGACGTTCGCGGCGAGGCGCTCGTGGCGACGAAGATCTGGGCGCGGTCGGTCGAGGAGGGGCGGGCGCAGCTCGAGCGGCAGCTCGACTGGCTCGGGCCGGTGGTCGACCTCGAGCAGGTGCACAACCTCGTCGCCTGGCAGGCGCACCTCGGCTGGCTCGAGGCCGAGCGCGAAACCGGCCGCGTGCGCTTCCTCGGCGCCACCCACTACGCCTCGTCCGCGTTCGGGGAGCTCGCGCAGGTCATGCGCAGCGG
Source organism: Gaiellaceae bacterium (assembly GCA_035762005.1). Lineage (GTDB taxonomy): Bacteria > Actinomycetota > Thermoleophilia > Gaiellales > Gaiellaceae > JAIBJN01. Next base: position 162,048 of record DASTQA010000035.1, on the reverse strand, counting down.
CGGCATCGATGCCATCCAGGTGCCCCTGAACCCCCGCGAGCGGGAGGCCGAGAGCGAGCTCCTGCCGCTCGCGGAGGAGCTCGGCCTCGGCGTCGTCGTCATGCGGCCGCTCGGGCAGGGCGCGCTCCTCCCCGGACCGGAGGCGAGCGCGCTCGCTCCGCTCGGCGTCGAGACGTGGACACAGGCGCTGCTCAAGTGGGCGCTCTCCGACCCGCGCGTGACCGCGGTCATCCCCGCCACGGCGAACGCCGAGCACGCGCGTCAGAACGCGGAGGCCGGGTCGCCCCCGTGGTTCGGCCCCGAGGAGCGACGCTACGTCGAGGAGCTCTGCGGCTGAGCGGGCGCGCCTCAGCCGGGCTCGAGGCCGAGCTCGGCGAGGACCTCGGCGGTGTGCTGGCCGAGGCCGGGGACGTCGCCCGAGGGCGGGCGCTCGCCGTCGACGAGGAACGGGCTCCCGACGACCGGGATCGGCCCGGCCGGCGAGTCGACCCGGGCGACGAGGCGGTTGTGCGCGAGCTGGGGGTGCCGGACGACGTCGGCGACGTCGTTGACCGCCCCGCATGGGATGCCGGCGGCCTCCAGTCGCCCGAGCCAGTCGGTCGCCGGGCGGGCGGCGAACGCCTCCTCGAGCGCCGGCTCGAGGAGGTGGCGGTGCTCCACCCGCGACTCGTTCGTCCCGAACCGTGGGTCGGCGAGCAGATCGGGGCGCCCGACGACGTCGAGGCAGAGCGCCCGCCAGTGCTCGGGCGAGAGGACGGCGAGGCCGAAGCGACGGCCGTCGGCGGCCGGGAACGGCCCGTAGGGGCAGAAGAGCGGATGGCGCGCGCCGCTCCGCTCCGGCTCGCCGCGCCCGTGCCAGAGCATGTGCGGGAAGTACCCGAGCCAGTCGACCATCGTGTCGAAGAGAGAGACCGACACGCGCGCACCCTCCCCGGTCGCTGCCCGCCGGGCGAGCGCCGCCAGCGTCGCGACCGCGGCGTAGCTCCCGGCGCCGAGGTCGCAGACCGAGATGCCGACGCGCGCGGGAGCCTCGGGCGTGCCGGTCACGGCGATGAGACCGGTCTCCCCCTGCACGACGAGGTCGTAGGCGTTCCGGCTCGCGTAGGGGCCGTCGGGGCCGTAGCCGGAGATCTGGACGTAGACGACGTCGGGCCGAAGCGCACGCACCGAGCGCTCGTCGAGGCCGACCCGCTCGGACCAGCCCGGGGTGTGGTTCTCGAGGACGACGTCGCTGCGCTCGATCAGCCGCTCGACGGCCGGGCGGCTCCCCGCGTCCTTCAGGTCGAGCACGACGCTGCGCTTGCCTCGGTTGACCCAGACGAACCCGCTCGAGAGGCCCGCCGCGATCGTGTCCCAGCCGCGGGTGACGTCGCCGTCGCCGGGGCGCTCGACCTTGACGACGTCGGCCCCGAGATCGGCGAGCAGCCGGGTGGCGAGCGGCCCCGCGAGGCCGTTCTCGAAGGAGAGGACGCGGGTGCCCGCGAGGAGCGGCACCCGCGTACCCTAGTGTCCTTGCGGGCGGCGCCGTCCTCCTTCCCGCTTCCTACGCGACCGCGGCGACCTCGACGACGTCCTCGCGCCGGATCTCCACTCCCGCGGCCCTGTGTGCGGCGACGACGGCGTCCGGGTCGGGCGCCTCCGAGAGACAGTACGCCTCGCCGTCGGCGAGGTAGACGTTCACGGCTCTGGCCCCGTTCTCGTCCGTTTCCCCCGAGCGGATCCGCGCCGCGATGCCCTCCCTCACCTGATCGGAGATCTCCGGCATCGGGTGGTGGTCCAGGAAGGTCGGCATGCGTCTCCTCCTACTCGGTCGTGAGGTTGGGATCAGGGCCCGGGTCGGCGCCCGTCGCGGCGACGGCGAGGCGCCCGAGGTAGAGCTCCCAGCCCTGGCCGTGCATCTCGCGCGCCTGCTCCGGGAGACCGAAGTGCCGGAGACGGACGAGCGTGCCGTCGCCGTCGGGCTCCAGCGTCACCTCGACGCGGCTCGACCCGGGCGGGACTCCGTGCTCCCCCTCGCCCGCCTGCTGCCCCTCCCAGCCGAACGTGAACAGGACCCTGCTCGGCGGGACGACCTCGACGTACTCGCCCCTGGCGGTCGCCTGGTCGTTGATCTCGACGAGGTAGGTCCCTCCCGGCCGGGGGTCGAGCTCCGCCCGCCGTCCCATCCAGAGGATCTGCTTCTCGGGGTCGACGAGGAAATCGAACACCGTCTCCGGGCGTGCGGCGATTCGCACCTCCCGCTCGACGGCCTCATCCTGACGAACTGCCACTGCGCCTCCCTTCTTCGAGCTCCGCCGCCAGCCGGAGCCGTTCGAGCCCGTCCTCCCAGAAGCGGTCCAGATACGTCCGGAGCGGGAGGAAGCCCTCCGGACGGGTGCGGTAGAGACGCTTCGTGCCCAGGCGCCGCTCGGCGACGAGCCCGGCCTCGCGCAGCACGCTCAGGTGCTGCGAGACGGCCGGGCGGGTGACGTCGAACTCGGCGGCGATCTCGCCGGCGCTGCGTTCCCCGCTCGCGACGAGCTCGAGGATGCGGCGGCGATTCGGCTCGGCGAGCGCACGCATGGCGGCTTCCACGAGAGCTATTTAAGCATTAGCTTACGTTAGAGTCAACTTACGAATCCGTAATGGAAGAATGCACCCGCCGCCGGCGTTGTCGTCGTTCGAGGCGGCGCGGTTCCGCCTCCGAGGGAACCCACGAGACGGAGGGCGCGTGAAGCTCGGGATCGGCCTGCCGAACACGATGGCGCTCGAGACGGACCGTCGGCTGATGCTCGACTGGGCGAGGCTCGCCGACGAGGCCGGGTTCCACACCCTCGGCACGATCGACAAGCCCGCCTACGACTCCTGGGATCCGCTGGTCACCCTGGCCGGCGTGGCCGGCGTGACCGAGAGGGCGCGCCTCGCGACGACCATCCTCCAGCTTCCGAACCGCAACGAGACCCTCGTCGCGAAGCACGCCGCGGTCGTCGACCGGCTCTCGGGCGGACGGCTCGACCTCGGCGTCGCCCAGGGCGGCAGCGAGGAGGACTACGAGGTCTTCGGGGCGTCGTTCGCGGGCCGCTCGCAGCGTCTCGAGGAGCAGGTCGCGCGCATGCGGGAGGTCTGGAGCGCCGCCCGGTCCTCCGATCGGGACCACGGCGTGACGGGCCCGGCTCCCCTCCAGGATCCGCTGCCGGTGTGGGTCGGCGCGCTACAGCCGAAGGCGATGGAGCGGGCGATCAGGATCGGCGACGGGTTCCTCTTCGGCACGCGGGGGGCCGCCGCCATGGCCGAGCTCGCTCCCGGGATCCGCGAACGCGCAGCGGCCGAGGGGAAGCCGGACTTCTCCATCGCCGGGCTCGCCTACGTCGCCGTCGGCGACGACCCCGCCGCCGCGCTGGAGGAGGGGGCGCACCACACGCTTCGCTACTACGGGTCGCTCTGGAAGGAGCCCGGCGAGCTGATCCACCACGGGCCGGCGGCGAAGCTCGCGGAGGAGATCGCGGAGTACGCGGCGTCGAACATCGACCTCCTCGTCGTCTTCCCGCAGATCCCGCGGCTCGACCAGGTCGAGCGCCTGGCCGAGTCGGTTCTCCCGGCGTACCTGTGAGCGCCGGCGGCGTCCTCTTCCTGAGCCGGGCCGACGTCGCCCGGCTCCTGCCGGGGATCCCCGAGCAGCTCGACCTCGTCGAGCGGGCGTACCGCTCGCTGGCGGCCGGCCGGGTCGAGCTGCCGCCGAAGCCGGGCGTGCACCCGCGCAAGGACTCCTTCCTCCACGCGATGCCGGCCTACCTGCGGGACGAGGACGTCGTCGCGCTCAAGTGGGTCGCCGGCTACCCGGCGAACAAGGAGCGGGGGCTCCCGTACATCACCGGGCTCGTCATCCTCAACGACCCCGAGACGGGCGTTCCCCTGGCCGTCATGGACGGGGCCGAGATCACGGCGGCCCGCACGGCCGCCGCGAGCGGCGTCTGCGTCCGGCGCTTCGCCCCCGCGGGCTGGCGCGAGGCGGCGATCCTCGGCTGCGGCGAGCAGGGCCGCTTCCACGCTGCGCTCCTGCGCGCACTCAACCCGGAAGTGCGACTCCGCGCCTGGGACCCCCACCCCGAGCGGATCGGGCGCCTGGGCGAGCGCGTGGAGGCGGCCGCGGGCTGGGAGGAGGCCGTGGCCGGCGCCGAGGTCGTCGTCACCGCGGGGCCGATCGTCGAGGACCCGCCCTCCCCCCTAGGCCCCGAGCACCTGGGCGAGCGCTGGCTCGCGCTGCCGATCGACTTCGACTTCTACGCGGGCGCCCGGCTCGCTGCGGCCGCCGGCGCGTTCCTCGCCGACGACGTCGGCCAGTTCGAGTACTACCGGGAGCTCGGGCACTTCCAGGGCTGGCCCGAGCCGGCCGCGAGCGTCGGGGAGGGGCTCGCGCGCCGGGAGGTCCCGGCTCGCGTCCTCTGCTGCAACCTCGGGATCGGGGCGCTCGACGCGGCCTTCGCGAACGTCGTGCTCGAGCGCGCGCGGGCCGACGGCGTCGGGACCGAGCTGGCGCTCTAGGGCGACGCGCGTCCATCGCTCCGACGCCCCGCCGTCGCCCGGAGGGCGGACGTGCTTCAGTGTGCGCGTGCCGCCGCCCTGGATGCTCCACCTCGAGCGCTCCCTGGTGGAGGACACCGGGACGGAGGAGCTGGCCACGGCCCTCGTCGTCCTCGCCTCGGTCGCCGGCCGGGGGGTCCACGTCGATGAGGACGAGGCGCACGGCGCCGCCCGGCGCGCGCTCCTGCTCCTGAGCACGGGCGGCGACCCCGCGCGGGGGCTCGACCTCCACGGGCGCGCGGTCGGCTCGATGGCGGAGGACCTCCGCACGGTCGACCGCCAGCTCGCGCTCGAGGAGGGGGTCAGGGAGCTTCGCGCCGAGGCGGCAGGCCTCGCCCACGTGAGCGAGGCGCTGCACGCCCTCGCGGACGCCCCCGACGTCGCCTGGAGGGCGTACGCCGCCGGGCTCCTCGCGGAGGAGCTCGGCGGCGACGACTGAAGGGGGCTAGGAGCCGGGCGTGGGGGTCGTGCTCGGAGGCGGCTCCGGGGGCGGCGCGACCGGGGGCGCGTCGCGGCGGAGCTGCTCCCGCTCGGTGACGCCGTAGCCCTCCGTCTCGGGGTGCCCGTGCACCCCGCCGGTGAGCGCGAACTCCTCCTCCGGCGAGAGGACGAGCTTGTGCCGGCCGACGAGGGCGAAGTAGGCGAGGGCGATCGCGTAGAAGATCGCGACGGCGACGACTCCGGGGCGGTAGTCCGCATTCCAGAAGAGCGCCACGAGCGAGATCGCCGCGATCCCCGCCGCGACCAGGGCGCCCCACTCGCCGAGCGGGCTCCGGTAGGGCCGCTCGATGTTCGGGAGCCTGCGGCGAAGCAGCACGAACGCGAGCGTCTGCATGAAGTACGAGATGACGGCGCCGAAGACCGCCATCGAGAGGAGCGCGGCGCCGAGATTCCCGCCGATCCAGTCGTGCGTCTGCGCCTGGTCGAGGAGCAGCGTCAGCCCGAAGCCGACAACCGCCCCCGCGACGAGCGCGACGTGCGGGGTGTTCCGCTGCCCGCCGGTGACCGAGAGCCAGTGCGGGTAGTAGCCCGCTCGCGAGAGGGAGAAGATGTTCCGGCCGTAGGCGTAGATGATCGTGTGGAAGCTGGCGACCAGGCCCGTGACCGCGATCAGCGCGAGGAGCGACGTCGCGGTTCCCTCGCCGAAGATCGTCTTCAGGCCGTCGTTGAGCGGCTCGCCCGACTCGGAGAGCGCCTCGGAGCCCGGCGAGATCCCGGAGTTGAGGAAGAGGATGAGGAAGCCGGTGACGATCAGCGTCAAGAGGCCGTAGATCGTCCCGCGCGGGATGTCGCGCTTCGGGTCGTGCGACTCCTCGGAGGCGAGCGGGAGCTCCTCGATCGCCAGGTAGAACCAGATCGCGAACGGAAGTGCGTAGAAGACGCCCGGGATCCCGTCCGGGAACCAGCCCTGGTCGCCGATCGCGTACTCGTCGAAGCTGAACTCGCCGATCGCCCCGACGAAGAAGACGGTGAGGATCGCAAGCGACGCGAAGGTGATGAAGATCGTGAAGCGGAACGAGGCCTCGACGCCGATGTAGTTGAGGCCGACGAACACGACGTAGAAGATGAGCCACCAGACCCAGAGCGGCGGGCTGCCGCCGAACAGGTCGTCCGAGATCGATCGCATGTAGAAGCCGATCCCGGCCACGATCACCGCCGGGGTGACGACGTACTCGATCGTCTCGGCGACGCCGGTCGTGAAGCCGCCCCACGGGCCCATGGCCGAGCGTGAGAACGAGTACGCGCCTCCGGTGTGCGGGAGGGCGGGCGACATCTCCGCGATCGAGTAGCACAGGCCGAAGTACATGACCGTGATCACGATCGTGGCGACGAGCAGGCCGCCGAAGCCGTACGCGAGACCGAAGTTCCAGCCGAAGAAATCCCCCGAGATGACGGCGCCCACGCCGAGCGCCCAAAGCGACCAGACGCCGGCGTGGCGCCGGAGCTTCCGCTGGTCGAAGTACTCCGCGCCAGCCTCGCGGTACGTAACGGAACCTTTCCGACGCTCAGCCATTGGTCCTCCTAGCCCGACGCGAGACCCGCCATGACAGGCGGCGATTGAAAACCACCGCCATTTCGGCGTCAAGGGTTCGCCTTCGCCCCTCGAATCCCTCCGTGGTATGACTCGCAGCCATGCTCGCCCTGGAGGAGCTCGAGGCAGCGGTCGCCGACGGCTCGATCGACACGGTCGTCGTCGCGTTCACGGACATGCAGGGCCGGCTCCTGGGCAAGCGCTTGCACGGCGAGTTCTTCGTCGAGGAGCAGGTGGCCGAGCACGGCGTCGAGGGCTGCAACTACCTGCTCGCCCTCGACATGGAGATGGACCCGGTGCCGGGCTACGCGATCGCCAACTGGGAGCAGGGCTACGGCGACTTCGGCATGAAGCCGGACCTCGCCACGCTCCGCCGGATCCCCTGGCTGGAGAGCACCGCGCTCGTCCTCTGCGACGTCGTCTGGCACGACGGCTCCCCCGTCGATCCCTCGCCGCGGCAGGTGCTCAAGCGGCAGGTCGCGCGCGCCGCCGACCTCGGGCTCGTGCCCATGTTCGGGTCCGAGCTCGAGTTCTACCTCTTCAAGGAAACCTACGCGGAGGCGCACGCGAAGCACTACCACGACCTGACGCCGTCCGTGCCCTACATCCTCGACTACCACGTCCTCGCGACGACGTACGACGAGCCGCTCATGCGCCAGATCCGCAACGGGATGCAGGGCGCGGGCATGCGCGTCGAGACCTCCAAGGGCGAGGCCTGGCCGGGCCAGCAGGAGGTCAACTTCCGCTACGCGGACGCCGTCACGATGGCCGACAACCACACGGTCTACAAGAACGGCGCCAAGGAGATCGCGTTCCTGAACGGCTGCTCGATCACGTTCATGGCCAAGCCGGAGCAGTCGTGGATCGGCAACTCGTGCCACATCCACTCGAGCCTCTGGCGCGACGGCGACAACGTCTTCGCCGGCGAGTCCGACCTCTTCAAGCACTACCTCGCCGGGCAGATCGCCTGCCTGAAGGAGCTGGGCATCTTCGTCGCGCCGACGATCAACTCGTACAAGCGCTTCGCCGCCGGAACCTGGGCCCCGACGAACCTCGCCTGGGGGCACGACAACCGCACCTGCGGGTTCCGCATCGTCGGGCACGGCCAGGGGCTGCGCACGGAGACCCGGATCCCGGGCGGCGACGTCAACCCCTACCTCGCCTTCGCCGCGCTCCTCGCGGCCGGTCTCCACGGGATCGAGAACGAGCTCGAGCTGCCGCCGCCGCTCGAGGGGAACGCCTACGAGTCGGACGCCGACCGGTTCCCCTCGTCGCTCCGCGAGGCGATCTCGGCGCTCGAGAGCGGGTCGATGGCGCGGGAGGCCCTCGGCGACGTCGTCGTCGACCACTACCTCAACTACGCGCGCACCGAGCAGCGGCTCTTCGACGCGGTCGTCACCGGCTGGGAGCGCGAGCGGCTCTTCGAGCGCGGCTAGCCCGGTCCGCGGCCGTACACTCGTGGGGATGCGCCCGCTCGTCGGCATCACGGCGTACGCCGAGGAGGCCCGCTGGGGCGTCTGGGAGGCGCCGGCCGCGCTGATCCCCCTCTCCTACGTGCGGGAGGTCGAGCGGGCCGGCGGGCGGGCGCTGCTCGTCCCCCCGAGCGACGTCGGCCTCGAGGAGACGCTCGACGCGCTCGACGGGCTCCTCCTCTCCGGCGGCGCCGACCTCGACCCGGAGACGTACGGGGCGGAGCCGCACCCCGCCACGAACGGCGTCCGGCCCGAGCGCGACCGGGCGGAGCTCGCCCTCCTCGAGGGCGCGCTCGCGCGCGACATGCCCGTCCTCGCCGTCTGCCGCGGCAGCCAGGTCCTCAACGTCGCGCTCGGCGGCGACCTCGTCCAGCACCTGCCCGAGGTCGTCGGCCACGAGCGCCACAAGCACACCCCGGGCGTCTTCGCCGACCACGACGTCTCCGTCGTCCCCGGCTCGAGGCTGCACGGGCTCGTCGGCGACCACGCGCCCGTCAAGAGCCACCACCACCAGGGCTACGGCCGCCTCGGCGAGGGACTCCGCGAGGCGGCGCGCGCCGAGGACGGGACGGTCGAGGCGATCGAGGACCCGCGCAGGCGCTTCGCCCTCGGTGTCCTCTGGCATCCGGAGGAGGGCGGGGACGCCGCGCTCTTCGAGGCGCTCGTCGCCGAGGCCCGGCGCTACCGCGAGGAGCGGTCGTGACCGCGGTCGTCAACCCGGCGACCGAGGCGACGATCGTCGAGCTGCCCGAGGCGGGCGCGGCGGCCGCCGACGAGGCCGTCGCCCGCGCGAAGGCCGCCTTCCCCGCCTGGCGCGCGGTCGCGCCCGCCGACCGCGCGCGCCTCCTGCGCCGCCTGGCGGCGCTCGTCGAGGAGCACGGGGAGGAGCTCGCGCGGATCGAGTCCGAGAACGTCGGCAAGCCGATCGCCGGAGCGCGCGGCGAGGTCGGGATGGTGGCGGAGGTCTTCCACTTCTACGCGGGCGCGGTCGACAAGCACCACGGCGAGACGATCCCGGTCGCCGGCGGGGTCGACATGACGTTCCGCGAGCCGCTCGGGGTCGTCGGCCTGATCGTCCCCTGGAACTTCCCGCTCAACATCGCGAGCTGGAAGCTCGGCCCCGCGCTCGCGTGCGGCAACACCGTCGTGCTCAAGCCCGCTGAGCTGACGCCGCTCTCCGCCCTGCGCCTCGGGGAGCTCGCGCTCGAGGCCGGCATCCCCGCAGGCGTCGTCAACGTGCTCCCGGGCAAGGGCTCGGTCGTCGGGCAGCGGCTCGTCCAGCACCCGGACGTGGCGAAGATCGGCTTCACCGGGTCGACCGAGGTCGGCCGCGGGGTGATGGAGGGCGCCGCCGCGACGATCAAGCGCGTCACGCTCGAGCTCGGAGGCAAGTCGGCGAACCTCGTCTTCGCCGACGCGGACCTCGAGCGGGCCGCCGCCGCCGCTCCCTACGCCGTCTTCGACAACGCCGGCCAGGACTGCTGCGCGCGCTCGCGCATCCTCGTCGAGCGCTCGGCGTACGACCGCTTCCTCGGGCTGCTCGTCGAGGCGACGCGCGGCGTGCGCGTCGGCGACCCCGCGGACGAGGCGACGGAGATGGGCCCGCTCATCTCGGCCGCCCACCGCGAGACGGTGGCCTCCTTCGTGGACGGCGAGCCGCTCTTCCGCGGCGCCGCGCCAGACGGCCCCGGCTTCTGGTTCCCGTGCACCCTCGTCGAGGCGTCGAACGACGACCGGATCGCGCGCGAGGAGGTCTTCGGCCCCGTCGCGGCGGTCATCCCCTTCGCGGACGAGGAAGAGGCCGTCCGCCTCGCCAACGACACGCCCTACGGCCTCTCCGGCTCGGTCTGGACGCGCGACGGCGCACGGGCGCTTCGCGTCGCCCGCGCGATCGACTCGGGCGTCCTCTCGGTCAACTCGAACAGCTCCGTCCGCGTCTCGACCCCCTTCGGCGGCTTCAAGCAGTCCGGCTTCGGCCGGGAGCTCGGACTGCACGGCCTCGAAGGCTACTCCGAGGTGAAGAACGTCTTCGTCTCGACGGAGTAGGCGAGCCCGGGAGCGCCCCGGGCGCGCGGCCCGTCACGAAGCCCTTACATCCCTCCGCGATACTCCCGCCGTCGAACCGGGGACGTACTCTTCGACACAGTGAGACCGACCGCCCTGCTCGCCCTCCTGCTCGCGCTCGCCGCCGCGCTCGCGGCGTCCGGCTGCGGCTCGGCCGCGGAGAGCGACGACGGCACGGAGACGGCGACCGAGCGGCAGGCGGAGCCGCTCGCCGCGAGCCAGGTCGCCGCAAGGTTCGAGCGGGCGTCCGGGGGGACGCGGCTCCGCGGCACCGCGACGCCGGACGTCGCCTGGGAGCAGCTCGGCCTCGGCCTGAACGCGACGCCGCGCCAGCAGCGGCGCTACGGCACGTTCTCGATCTACGTCGTCGACCCCGCGCGGGAGGAGGCGCTCGCGTCGCTCCTCGCGGACAAGGACACGGCGGAGCCCCTCGAGCGCGCCGAGGACGGCGTCTACTGGGACCTCGACGAGCTCGCCGACTCGTACGTCGCCTACAAGCGCTACGGCCCGAACGTCGTCCTCGCGTGGTGGAACGAGCGGGCAGAGCCGGTGACGGACGCCCGCTTCGAGCGGCTCGACGCGCTCATGCAGGAACTCACCACCGAGTAGTCTCCGCCCGCATGGGCCGACTGGACGGGAAGGTCGTCGTCATCACCGGCGCCGCGGGCGGCATCGGCCGCGAGGCCGCGCTCCTCTTCTCCCACGAGGGCGCGCGCGTCTGCGTCGCCGACGTCACGCCCGAGGCGGGCGAGCAGACGGCCGCCGAGTGCCGCGAGGCCTTCTTCCAGCCGGTCGACGTCACGGACGGGGCGAGCGTCGCCGCCATGTACCGGGCCACGGCGGAGCGCTACGGCGGCATCGACGTCCTCTACAACAACGCCGGGATCATGCCGGCCGACGACGCCTCCATCCTCGAGACCGAGGAGGACGCCTGGCAGCGCGTCCAGGACGTGAACACGAAAGGCGTCTACCTCTGCTGCAAGCACGGGATCCCGCACCTGCTCGAGCGCGGCGGCGGCTCGGTGGTCAACGTCGCCTCCTTCGTCGCGCTCATGGGCGCGGCCACCTCGCAGATCTCCTACACGGCCTCGAAGGGCGCCGTGCTCTCGATGAGCCGCGAGCTCGCGGTCGAGTTCGGCCCCCGCGGCGTCCGCGTGAACGCGCTCTGCCCGGGGCCGGTGGAGACGCCGCTCCTCATGCGCCTCTTCGCGGAGACGCCCGGCGCGCTCGAGCGGCGACTCGTGCACCTGCCGCTGGGCCGCCTGGCGCAGGCGAAGGAGATCGCCTACGGCGCGCTCTTCCTCGCGAGCGACGAGTCGTCGTACGTGAACGGCTCGACGTTCCTGGTCGACGGCGGGCTGACGGCGGCCTACGTCACAGCGGACTAGCATCGGGTCGCGACCCGGGTTGCTTGACGAGGCGCGGCGCGCGTCGTAGCGTGCCGGTCCTCCCCGAGACGCCGCCGCATCGTGCCGTCCAGCCCCGCTCGCGAGACACCCCCTGCGACTCCCTCGTCGCGCACGTCGCGCGCCGGCGCGGGCTGGCGCTGCACCGAGACGGCCGACCTGACCGGGCTCTACCGGCCGGGCTACACGCCCACCGAGTTCAACTGGATCAACCCGAAGCCGCTCTGGGAGTCGCGCAACGACCGCATCGCCCGCTGGATCGGCGACTCGACCGACGACGAGCGCGTCCGCTGGGTGGAGGCCCAGCGGCGGAAGGGCGTCGACCCGACCTTCGTCGTCTCGACCTTCGCCGACCGCGACGAGCTCTCGTTCTTCCTCCTCGGCGATCCCGGCGAGGGCGACGACTCCCAGTACCACGTGCTCGGGCCGCTCAACGCCTGCTCGGAGGGCATCGCGTTCACGTACGTCGTCAGCGACGTGATCTACCCGGCCGGCGACGTCCGCGACTACTGGGACAAGTTCTTCTGGCCCTACCAGAAGCTCCCCGGCCCCATCTACGCGATCCCCGGGAACCACGACTGGTACGACGGCCTCCACGGCTTCATGATCCAGCTCTGCGACGCCGACCCCGACCTGCGTCCGCCGGCGCACCTGGGGAAGAACCGCCTCAAGCGCGCGTTCCTCGACCTCACCTGGCGCGAGCCCTCCGAGGCGAAGCAGGAGGAGCTCGAGGAGATGCGCCAGCTCCGTCCCGATCCGTCGAACCAGCCGGCGCCGTACTTCGCGCTCGAGCTCAAGGAGCTGCTCCTCGTCGGCATCGACACGGGGATCCGGGGCTGCATCGACGCGGAGCAGGGCGCGTGGCTGCGCGAGGTCTCGCAGCGGCCGAAGGACAAGATCCTGCTGACCGGCAAGCCGCTCGTCGTCGACGCCGAGCGCCGGACGATCCTGGTCAGCGGCACCGACGACACCGTCAACGCGATCGTCGACGACCCAGCGCACCGCTACATCGCGGTTGTCGGCGGCGACATCCACAACTACCAGCGCTACTCGGTGCGGCAGCCGGACGACCGGGTCGTCCAGCACATCGTCACCGGCGCGGCGGGCGCGTACACGAAGGCGACGCACAAGATCCCCCGGGCGACGGTGGAGGGCTGCGGCTGCGACGAGGCCGACTTCCGCTGCTACCCGCGCCGCGGCGACTCGCTCGCCGCCTACTCGGTCCTCTACGACCGCAAGTTCGGCTTCGGCAAGGGACTCTTCGCGATCCCCTTCCAGGAGGCGCCCAAGATCATGAGCCTCCGGCTCGAGGGCATCGACCCCAGGCGCGCGAAGGACCGCGCCGTGGACGTGTCGCAGGCCGCGCTCCGCGCGTCGAAGTTCGTCTTCCCCTTCTCCGGTGCCGGGATCGCCGGCCCCCTCTACCGCAACTTCTCCGAGTTCCTCGACTGGAACGATCCCGACCCGCCGCTCTTCAAGAGCTTCCTCAAGGTCGACGTCCGCCCCGGAGAGCTCGAGCTCCGCTGCTTCGCGGCGACCGGCTGCGCCGAGCACGCGGACAACCCGCCGCTCGAGGACCGGATCAGGGGGACCCGCGAGGGCGACGGTCGCTGGAAGTGGGACGTGCTCCTTGACTGAGGCGAGCGGCGCCTGGCCCGCGATCTTCCGGCCGCTCGGGTTCCGCAACCTCGAGGTGAAGAACCGCCTCTTCCGCTCGAGCATCTCGGGGCGCTTCGACAACTACGACGGCTCCGGCACGGACGTCCGCGTCGACTGGGACGTGAAGTTCGCGCGCGGCGGCATCGGCGCGGTCATCTCCTCCAACACGCCGGTCCACCCGCGCGGGCTGATCGTCCCGAACTACGCCCACCTCGACGCCGACGACAAGGTGCCGTTCTGGCGGGAGCTCGGCAAGCGGGTGCGCGACGCCGGCGCGAAGTACATCGTCCAGCTCGCCTTCTCGGGCCGGCAGCGCGACATCCCGAGCGTCCAGTACGAGACCGGCCTCTCCTCGACGGACAAGGCCGACCCGATCCACGGCTTCCGCTGCGAGCGCATGACCCGAGCGCACATCGCCGAGGTCGTGGACTCCTTCGCGCAGGCCGCACGGCGGGCGCGCGAGGCCGAGCTCGACGGCATCGAGATCCACGGCTGCAACGGGTACCTGATCACGCAGTTCCTCTCGCCGGCGATCAACGACCGCGAGGACGAGTACGGCGGCTCGCTCGAGAACCGGGCGCGCTTCCCGCTCGAGGTCGTCCGCGCCATGCGGGCGGAAGTCGGCGACGACATCCACATCCAGTTCAAGATCAGCGCGATCGACGACGGCAAGGCGCTCTTCCCCTGGGCCCCCGAGGGGACGACCCTGGAGGAGTCGACGCAGGTCTGCCGCTGGCTCGTCGAGGCGGGCATCGACGGGCTCCACATCTCGTCGGGCTACCTCTTCCCGCACCCGCGCAACCCGGCCGGCTCCTTCCCGATCGCGGACGTGATCCGCTCGTACGACACGATGCTCTCGAGCGGCAAGTACACGTTCCGGAACTACCTCATGTTCCGCACGCCGCCCGTCAACAAGGGGTTCGCGTGGCTCTGGGAGCGGCGGGCGAAGAAGCTCGGCGTCGAGGGGATCAACCTCGAGCTCGCGCGGGAGGTCAAGCGCCACGTCGACGTTCCCGTCCTCTGCGCCGGCGGCTTCCAGACGGCCTCGGTGATCGAGCGCGCGATCGCGGAGGGCGCAGTCGACGGCGTCACGATGGGCCGGCCGCTGATCGCGAACCCGGACCTGCCGCTCCTCTTCGCCCGCGGCCTCGACCGGGCGCCGCAGCCGTGCACCTACTGCAACAAGTGCCTGATCAACTTCGTCGAGAACCCGCTCGGCTGCTACGAGGAAAAGCGCTACGCCTCGCGCGACGAGATGGTGCGCCACATCATGTCCGTCTACGAGGGCGCGCCGCTCCCCTCCGAGGTCGCGTGAGCGCCGGGACGATCTTCGAGCCGCTCGCGCTCGGCCCGCTCACCGTCCGCAACCGCGTCCTGCGCTCGAGCGTCGCCGGCCGCTTCGACAACCACGACGGCTCGGGCACGCAGGTGCGGATCAACTGGGACGTCCGCTTCGCCCGCGAGGGCGTCGGCGCCATCATCTCCTCGAACGCCCCCGTCCACGCCCGCGGCGGCATCGTCCCGGGCTACGCCCACATCGACTCGGACGAGACGATCCCGTTCTGGCGCACGCTGGGCGAGCGCGTCCACGAGCACGGCTGCCCCTACATCCTCCAGATCGTCCACGCGGGCCGGGAGCGCATCCTCCCGTCTCTGCAGTGGGAGACGGCGCTCTCCTCCTCCGACAAGCCGGAGCCGGTGAACGGCTTCCCGGCCCGGGCGATGACCGTCGCCGAGGTCCACGAGGTCGTCGACATGTTCGCCCAGGCCGCCCGGCGCGCGCGGGAGGCGGGGCTGGACGGCGTCGAGGTGGCGGGCGCGAACGGGATGCTGCCGACGCAGTTCCTCTCCTCGGGCATCAACGACCGGGAGGACGAGTACGGCGGCTCCCTCGAGAACCGGGCCCGCTTCGGGCTCGAGGTCGTCCGCGCGATCCGCGCCGCCGTCGGCCCGGAGTTCTGCGTCGGCTACAAGATCTCGATCCAGGAGCGGCTGAACGAGCTCCTCCCCTGGCTGCCGAAGGGGAACACGCTCGAGGAGTCGCTGCAGACGTGCCGCTGGCTCGAGGAGGCCGGCGCCGACTACCTGCACGTGAGCGCCGGCGGCGGCTTCCCGCACCCGCGCAACCCGGCCGGGCGCTTTCCGGCCGCCGAGGTCGTGAAGACCTACGACGTCCTCCTCTCGAGCGGGAAGTACGCGTTCCGCAACTACCTCACCTTCCGCACGCCGCCGCTCGACAGGGCGTTCGGGTGGTGGTGGACGCGACCGCTGCGAAACCGGGAGGTCGAGGGGATCAACCTCGAGGACTCGCGCGCGGTCAAGGGGGTCGTCTCGATCCCGGTCCTCGTCACGGGCGGCTTCCAGACGGCGTCCGTCATCGCGGCCGCGATCGAGCGCGGCGACTGCGACGGCGTGACGATCGCGCGCCCGCTCGTGGCGAACCCGAGCCTCGTCCGCTTCTTCGAGCAGGGGCTCGACCGTGCGCCCCGACCGTGCACGTACTGCAACAAGTGCCTCTTCAGCTTCGTCGAGCACCCGCTCGCCTGCTACGAGGAGGCGAGGTTCGACTCCCGCGAGGAGATGATCGCCGCGGCCATGGCCGTGTACGAGCCGGCCGACGAGCCCGCCCCGGCATGAGCGCCGAGGCGATCTTCGAGCCTCTGCGCTTCCACCACCTCGAGGTGAAGAACCGCATCTTCCGCTCGAACGTCGCCGGGCGGTTCGACCACTACGACGGCCGCGGGACCCAGACGCGGATCAACTGGGAGCTGAAGTTCGCCCGCGGCGGCGTCGGCGCGATCCTCACCTCCTGGACCGCGGTCGACGAGCGCGGCAAGATCGTCCCGAGCTTCGCGGCGCTCGAGCGCGACGAGCGGATCCCGTTCTGGCGGGAGCTCGGGGAGCGCGTCCACGAGCACGACTGCAAGGTGATCGTCCAGCTCGCCCACGCCGGCCGCCAGCGCGACGTGCCGACGGTGAGGTACCGCAAGGGCCTCTCCTCCACCGGCAAGCCCGACCCGCTGCACGGCTTCGAGGCCGAGCAGGCGACGCGCGCCGACCTGGAGGGAGTCAAGCGCTCCTTCGCGGCCGGCGCGCGGCGGGCCCGGGCCGCCGGCCTGGACGGCGTCGAGGTCCACGGCGCCAACGGCTACCTCTTCACGCAGTTCCTCTCCTCGGCGATCAACGAGCGGGAGGACGAGTACGGCGGCCCGCTCGAGAACCGCGCGCGGCTCCTGCTCGACACCGTGCGGGCGATCCGGGCCGAGGTCGGCGAGGACTTCCACGTCCAGGTGAAGCTCTCGACGACCGAGCACGGGAACGCCTTCCTCCCCTGGGCGGGCGCGGGGAACACGATCGAGGACTCGGTGCAGGTCTGCCGCTGGCTCGAGGAGGCGGGGGCGGACGCGATCCACGTCTCCTCGGGCAACACCTTCCCGCACCCCGAGAACCCGGCCGGCGAGTTCTCGACCGAGGACATGGTGCGCTCGTACGACGCGCTGCTCTCGAGCGGCGTCCACACCTTCCGCAACTACCTCCTCTTCCGGCTCTGGCCCGCGAACCGGATCATGCAGCGGCGCTGGGAGCGCGACCCGGACGACGTCCCGGGCCGCTGCCTCCCGGACGCCGCCCGCGTGAAGGCGGCCGTCTCCGTGCCGGTGATCGTGACTGGCGGTTTCCAGCGGGCGTCGCTCATCGCCCGCGCGCTCGAGGACGGCTCGTGCGACGCGGTCTCGATCGCCCGCGGCCTCATCGCCAACAACGACCTCGTCGAACTCTTCCGCGCCGGCCACGACCTCGCGCCCCGGCCCTGCACGTACTGCAACAAGTGCCTCTACAACGTGCTCGAGAACCCGCTCGGCTGCTACGACGAGCGGCGGTTCGGCTCCCGCGAGGAGATGGTCGAGGAGATCATGTCGGTCTACGCTCCCGCCGCATGACCGAGACGGCCACGACACACGGCATCACGACCTTCCTCCCGGAGCCGCGGGAGAAGCGCAGCGGCACAGCCCTCTGCCTCTCCGGCGGCGGCTACCGCGCTGCCCTCTTCCACCTCGGCGCCCTCCGCCGGCTGGACGAGCTCGGGCTCCTCGCCGGCATCGACACGTTCACCTCCGTCTCGGGCGGGAGCATCATGCTCGCGCAGCTGGCGACCTGGTTCGCCCGGAACGCGGCGCGGCACGAGAGCGGAACGCCGCCGGAGCCTTTCGACGAGGGCGTGGCGGCGCCGATGCGCGAGTTCGCGGCGAAGGACGTCCGCACCGGCGCTGCGCTCGCCCGCCTCCACCCGCGGAACTGGCTCACGCCCGGCGCGCAGAGCGAGGCGCTCGCCGCGGCGTACGAGCAGGGGCCGGCGCCCGGCCGCCTCGACGACCTCCCCACCTCGCCGCGCTTCGTCTTCCTCGCGAGCGACATGCGCTTCCGCGACCAGTGGGTCTTCGACACCGGCCTGCGCCGCGTCGGCAGCTCCGCCGCGGGCTACGCGCCGCTCGGCGACTGGACGCTCGCGCAGGCGGTCGCCGCCTCGTCCTGCGTCCCCGGCGCGTTCAGCGTCGTGCGCGCCGAGCAGGATCCCGTGACGCTCACAGGCGGCACGTACGCGGCCCCGGACCGCGACGAGCTCGTGCGCAGGATCGACCTCTCGGACGGCGGCATGTTCGACAACCTCGGGCTCGAGCCGGTGTGGCGCGACCACGCGGTCGTCCTCGTCTCGGACGCCGCCCCCTCGTTCAAGCCGGAGCCGGACGTCGGCTGGCTCTGGAGCGCCCTCCGTCAGGGCGTCATCCTCCTCGAGCAGGCGACGGAGGTGCGCAAGCGCTGGCTCGTCGCGGAGTACATCCGCGGCGAGCTCGAGGGCGCCTACTGGGGCATCGCCTCGCGTCCGGCGAGCTACGAGCACGCGCCGCCGCCGCAGCCGTACTCCGAGCGCCTGATCCGCGACTTCATCGCGCCGATCCGGATCGACCTGGACGAGTTCTCGCCGGGGGAGATCGGCGTGCTCGAGAACCACGGCTACCTCATGGCGGAGATCGCGCTCCGGCGCCACGGCGAGGGGCTCCTCGAGGGCGACCGGCCCCAGGCCGAGGTCCCCCACCCGACGTGGATGAACGAGACCGCCGCGGCGAACGCGCTCCGCTCGAGCGGGAAGACCCGGATGTTCTTCCGGCCGCGCGTGAACCCCTAGGACGACTGTGGCGCGCACGGCCGGGTAGCTCCGTCCCACGCCTCCGGGCGGCTCGGTCCTCGGGAGTCGATCCTTCCGAGGCAGGCTCAGTAGAGCTTCTCGCCGCGCTCGAGCATGGCGACGAACTTCTCGAGACGCCGCGTGCGCGTCTCGGGCCTCTTCGCGTCCTCGAGCCCGTAGACGATCGCGTACCGGTTGGACTTGCTCAGCCCGGCCCAGAACTCGGCCGCCTTCGGGCTCGCGTCGAGCGCGGCCTGCAGGTCGGCGGGAACCTCGACGTTCGCCGGCGACGCGTAGGCGGCCTCCCAGCGGCCGTCGGCCTTCGCCAGCTCGACCTGCGCCAGGCCGGCAGGCTTCATGCGGCCCTGGCGCGTGAGCTCCGCGACCTTGTCCCGGTTGAGCCGCGACCACTTGCTGCGGGCGCGCCGCGGCGTGAAGCGCTGGAGGTAGAAGCGCTCGTCGAGCGAGGCGACCTGGCTGTCGATCCAGCCGTAGCAGAGGGCGACGTCGACCGCCTCCGCGTAGGCGACGCTCGCGACGCCCGAGCCCTTCTTGGCGAACTTGATCCAGACGCCCTCGGAGGTCCCGTGCTCGGCGTCGAGCCACGCTTCCCACTCCTCGCGGGAGGCGAACGCGAGCACCGGTCGCCCGTCCTTGCCCAGGGCCTTCGCCACGGCCGGGAGTATGCGCGAGGGCCGGCGAGCGCGTGGCCTCGCCTTCGCGCTCCTCGCCGGCCGGCTAGGCCTCGCCGGTCGCCCGGTCGGCGAAGCGGTCGGCGAGCGCCGCGATCGTCAGGGACGGGTTCGGGCCCACCGGGCCCGGCATAACGGAGCCGTCCGCGATCGTGAAGCCCGGGTGGCCGAACACCTCGCCGTACGGGTCGACGACGCCTTCCTCCGGGCTCCGCCCGAGCGGGCAGCCGCCGAGCGGGTGCACCGTGATCAGGCGCCCGAGGTGCCACGTCGGGTTCTCGCGGAAGCGCGCCCCGAGCGCGCCGGCGATCTCCTCCGAGACGCCGCGCAGCCGGTCGAAGAAGGGCCCCGACTTCCCCTTCACCCAGTCGACGTCGAGCTTGCCGCCGCGGAGCGACATGCGCCCGTCGGGGATGTCGCGCCCCATGCCGAGGAGCGGGAGCGAGCCCGCCGAGAGGCGCGTGTCGGAGAGGAGCTCCGACACCTCGGCGGAGAGATCGACCTCGGGCTCCCGCCGCAGCAGGCTGAGGACGATGCGTACCGCCGCGCGCCGCCAGCGCCAGAGGGCTCCGGGCCCCTGCGTCGCGTGGACGAGCCAGCTCACGAACTCGGGGTAGCCCGCGTCCTCGACGTAGAGCCCGCGTCCCTCGCCGCCGTCGAGCGCGTCCGGCACCCGGATTGCGCTCGTGATCACGGGCCCGTAGCCCGCCTCGATGACCCGCGGCGACCCGTCGGGCCGCCGCGCCCCGAGCGCGAACGTGAGCAGGTCGCCGTTGCCGCCGAAGCGCGTCCCCAGGCGGGCGCTGAGCCCCGGGAAGCTTCCGCGGCAGCGGAGCAGGAGGTACGTCGACCCCAGGGTTCCCGCGGCGAGCACGAGCCGCTCGCAGGTCACCTCGCGGACGGGCCGCTCCGACGCGTCGTGCGTGTCGACCTTCCGGCCCTCGTCGGCCGGGTCGTGCTCGACGTAGCGGACGACGTAGCCTCCTCCTTCCCGCGGGGCGAAGGAGCGGACCTCGCGGCGGGTCCGGATCTCCGCGCCGTGGCGCTCGGCGGCGGAGAGGTACGTGAGGTCGAGCGTGTTCTTCGAGCCGAAGTTGCACCCGATGTCGCACTCGCCCACGAGCCGGCACGTGTAGCGCCGGACGCCGTGGAGGTTCGGGTGCTCCTCCCGGATCGGCTCGCCGACCGCCGCAGGCTCGCCGTCGTTGGCGAACGTCACCGCGAGCGGGGGCAGCAGCCATTCCCGCCCGAGCTTCTCAGCCGCCTCCTTGAACGCGGCCGTCTTCGGCGTCCCGTCGAAGGGCGGCCGGTCGAAGGGGTACCGCTGAGCGTCGAGCATCCGCTCGGCGCGGTCGTAGTGCGGCTCGAGGTCGGCCCGGCCGACCGGCCAGTGCTCGTGGCCGCCGTTGGCGAGGTCCTCCTGGACGAACCAGCGCTCGTCCTTGCGCAGGAGGACGTTGGCGTAGATGAGGGAGCCGCCGCCGAGCCCGCTCGAGACGAGCGCGCCGATGCCTCGGAACGACCAGAGGTTGAACATCCCGTAGAGCCCCTCGCTCGGGTCCCAGAACGCCTTCGCGAGCGCGCGTGGGCTCCGCGGAAAGGAGCCCGGCGGGTACGGCTTGCCGCGCTCGAGGACGCAGACGGACCTCCCCGCCTCCGCGAGCCGATAGGCGAGGACCGAGCCGCCGAAGCCGGACCCGACGACGACCGCGTCGAAGTGCTCGACGGTCAAGCGCGGCCTCCCGCCCGCCGCGGGCTGGTGACGTGGAGATGGGTGACGGCCATGCTTTCCTTTCCTTCGTCGGACCCGTGCGCGAGGCTACGACGCGCGCACCCGGGGATCAAGGTTTTCGCCTCTCGTGTCGATGCTGTGAAGGTCGGGGCTTGACAAGGCCCCACCTCTTTCACCACACTGCACCATCTTGACGAGGCACGCGCTCACACCCTTCCCGGCCAGCGGCATCGCCGTTGCGTCGGCGCTCCTCCTCGTCGTCATCCTCATTCTCCCCCTCTAGGGGGAGACACGACTCACGCGCCGAGCGGGCGCAGACGCCGACCGAGTCACAGGAGCAGTACGCCTCCGTACGGAGGCAAGGAGGATGACATTGAGCCGCAGGATCACGATCTTCGACACGACCTTGCGCGACGGCGAGCAGTCGCCGGGCATCGCGCTCGCTCCCGACGAGAAGGCGGAGATCGGCGCACAGCTCGAACGGCTCGGGGTCGACGTCGTCGAGGCCGGCTTCGCGGTCTCCTCGCCGGGCGACTTCGAGGGCGTCCGCGCCGTCGCCGCCGCCGTCGAGCGGCCGACCGTCGCCGCGCTCGCACGCACCCGCAAGGAGGATCTCGACGCCGCCGCGGAGTCGCTCGCGGAGGCGCGCCGCTCGCGCATCCACGTCTTCATCGCGACGAGCCCCATCCACATGGAGCGGAAGCTCCGCCTCGCACCCGACGAGGTCGTCGAGCAGGCCCGCTGGGCAGTCGCCTACGCGCGGGAGCGCGCCGACGAGGTCGAGTTCTCGTGCGAGGACGCGACCCGCTCGGAGCCCGCGTTCGTCGCCCGGGTCTGTGCCGAGGCGATCCGGGCCGGAGCGAGCACCGTCAACCTCCCGGACACCGTCGGCTACTGCCTTCCCGAGGAGTACGCGGACTTCCTCCGCGAGGTGCAGAGGCTCTGTCCCGAGCTCCCCGCCGTGACCCTCTCCGTCCACTGCCACCAGGATCTCGGGCTCGCGGTCGCGAACTCGCTCGCCGGCGTCCAGGCCGGCGCGACGCAGGTCGAGTGCACGGTCAACGGCCTCGGCGAGCGCGCGGGCAACGCCGCGCTCGAGGAGATCGTCATGGCCCTCCGCGTCCGCGGCGACGCCCTCGCGTGCGAGACCGGCGTCGACGTGAGCCAGATCGGACGCGCGTCGGCCCTCGTCGCGGAGCTGACCGGCTACCGGCTCCAGCGCAACAAGGCGATCGTCGGCGCGAACGCCTTCGCGCACGAAGCCGGCATCCACCAGGACGGGATGCTCAAGGACGCGCAGACGTACCAGATCATGGACCCGGCCGAGCTCGGGCTCGTGATGACGCTCCCCCTCGGGAAGCACTCCGGCCGCCACGCCTTCGCCCGGGCCTGCGCGGAGGCCGGTATCAACCTCGAGCCGGAGGCGCTCGAGGAAGCGTTCAGGCGTTTCAAGCGGCTGGCCGATACCCGCAAGCAGGTCACCCTCTCCGACGTCTTCGAGGAGGTCGCCGCATGAGCCGCAAGAAGCGCTACACGATCGCCTGTCTCTCCGGCGACGGCATCGGGCCCGAGATGACGGCCGAGGCGAGCCGTGCGCTCACCGAGGTCTCGCGCATGCACGGGTTCGCGATCGACGAGGTGCACGCGCCCTTCGGCGGGGACGCCGTCCGCCGCTTCGGGCATCCGCTTCCGCCCGCCACCCGCGCGGCCTGCCTCGAGGCCGACGCCGTCCTCGTCGCCTCGACCCGCGAGCCCGCGCTCGACGGGGTCAAGGCGGAGCTCGATCTCAGCTGGCGCATCACGCGCGTCTGCGCGCGCGGGAGCGAGCTGGCCGTCGTCAGCCCGCTCGCGGACGACGCCGTCGAGCTCGCCGTCGACCGCGCCTTCCGGCTCGCGTTCAGCCGGCGCGCCAGGCTCACGTCCGTGGGCGCCGGAGGCCGCTGGCACGCCGCGCTCGCCGCGTCCGGGGAGCGCCGGGAGGGCGTCCTCGTCGAGGAGAGCCGCTTCGAGGCCGCCGTGACCAGGCTCCTCCGCGACCCGGCGGGCTTCGACGTGATCGTGAGCGAGCAGCCGTTCGCGGAGGCGCTCGCGAGCACCGCCGCCTACGCGCACGAGGGGACGCGCATGGTCGCCTCCGGGCGCCTGGGCGCCGACGGGAAGGGCGTGTTCGGGCCGACGCACGGCTCGGCGCCCGCAATCGCCGGCCAGGGCGTCGCCAACCCGAGCGCCATGCTGCTCGCGGCGGCGCTCGTGCTCGGCGAGGGGCTCGGCGAGCGGAGCGCCGCGCGCACGCTCGAGCACGCGGTCGTCGGGACGCTCGGCAACGGCGTACGCACGCCCGACATGGTCTCGTCCGGCGCGGGCGCGACGACGCGCCAGTTCATGGACACGCTCCTCGCCTCCCTCCCCTCGGCCCGCCTGGACACCGAGTTCGCCGGAGTGGCCGCATGAGGATGCTCGGCTCGGACGCGATCCTGCGCTCGCTCGAGGCCGAGGGCGTCGACGTCGCGTTCGGCATCCCCGGCGGCGCGATCCTGCCGCTCTACGACGCGTTCGCCCGCGGGACGACGGTCCGCCACGTCCTCGCGCGCCACGAGCAGGGCGCGGGGCACATGGCCGAGGGCTATGCGCGCGCGTCCGGCAAGGTCGGCGTCGCGATCGCGACCTCGGGCCCCGGCGTCACGAACCTCGTCACGCCGATCGCCGACGCCTGGATGGACTCGACGCCGCTCGTCTGCATCACGGGCCAGGTGCGCTCGAGCCTTATCGGCACCGACGCCTTCCAGGAGACCGACGCGACCGGCATCACCCTCCCGATCGTCAAGCACTCCTGGCTCGTCCAGGACGTCCAAGAGCTCCCTCACGTCCTCAAGGCAGCCTTCCACGTGGCCCGCAGCGGACGCTGCGGACCAGTTCTCGTGGACGTGGCGAAGGACGTGCAGGAGACGGAGATCGACTACGCGTACCCCCCGCACGTCGATCTTCCAGGGTGGAGACCACCTGCCAGTGTCCACCCACGACAGGTTCGCGAGGCGGCGGGTGCGCTGCTCGCCGCCTCACGGCCTGTCCTCTACGTCGGCGGCGGCGTCGTCAACGGCGACGCCTGCGAGGAGCTCCTCGAGCTCGCCGAGTCGGGCGGGATCCCGGTCGTCACGACCCTCATGGCGAAGGGCGCCTTCCCCGAGACCCACCCGCTCTCCTACGGCGCGCCCGGCATGCACGGGTCGAAGTGGGCGAACTGGGGCCTGAACAAGGCCGACCTGATCGTCGCGGCCGGGGCCCGCTTCGACGACCGCGTGACCGGGAAGCTCTCGGCGTTCGCGCCGGGCTCGAAGGTCGTCCACCTGGACGTCGACCCCGCCGAGATCGGCAAGCTCCGCCGGGCGGACATCCCCGTCGCGGGGCCCCTCAAGCTCGCGCTCGCCGAGCTGGCAGCGGAGCTCCGCCGCCGCGCGGAGCCGGGACACGCCGGGCCGGCGGCCTGGCGGGCGCAGCTCGACGAGTGGCGCGAGTCCTTCCCGTACCGGTACGCCCGCGACGGCGACTTCCTCAAGCCGCAGGCGGTGCTGGAGTCGCTCCGCGACCTCACGGCCGGCCGCGACGACGTCGTCTGGACGACGGGCGTCGGCCAGCACCAGATGTGGGCGATGCAGTACCTCGTCTGCGAGCGGCCGCGGACCTTCGTCACCTCCGGCGGGCTCGGGACGATGGGCTACGGCCTGCCCGCGGCGATCGGCGCCAAGGCGGCCCGGCCGGACGCGACCGTCGTCTGCGTCGACGGCGACGGGTGCTTCCAGATGACCTGCCAGGAGCTCGCCACCTCGGTGCTCGAGGGCCTCCCGATCGTCGTCGTGATCGTCAACAACGGGTGGCTGGGGATGGTTCGCCAGTGGCAGGAGATGTTCTACGACGAGCGCTTCTCGCAGACGCACCTGACCCACCAGGTCCCGGACTACGCCCAGCTGGCCGAGGCCTACGGCGCCGCCGGCTTCACGGTCGACTCGGAGCACGAGCTCGAGAGCGTCCTCGAGGAGGCGATCGCGTGCGGGCGGACAGCCGTGGTGGACGCCCGGGTCGACCCGGCGGAGAAGTGCTTCCCCATGATCCCGGCGGGCGCGGCCGCGACCGACGTGATCGAGTTCCCCGAGGGGGAGGCCGTGGAGGCGTGACGCACACGGTCTCGGTCCTCGTCGAGAACAAGCCCGGGGCGCTCGCGCGCGTCTCGAACATGTTCGCCCGGCGCGGCTTCAACATCGAGAGCCTCGCCGTCGGCCCGACCGAGCGGCACGACGTCTCCCGGATCACGCTCACCGTCCGCTGCCCGGCCGAGCAGCTCGAGCAGATCGAGAAGCAGATGCACAAGCTCGTGAACGTCCTCCGCGTGTCGACGCTCGAGGCCGGCGAGGCCGTCGAGCGGGAGCTCGCGCTCCTCCGCGTGGCCGCAGCGCCGAGCAAGCGCGCCGAGCTGATGGCGCTCGCCGACGTCTTCGACGCCCGCGTCGCCGACCTCGGCCCGGAGGAGATGGTCTTCGAGGTCGTCGGGACGCCCGAGCGCCTGCAGGCGTTCGAGGAGCTCCTGCGCCCGCACGGCCTCAAGGAGATGGCGCGCACCGGCCGGATCGGCCTCGCCCGGGCGTCCCTCCGCTCCGCCCCCCGCCCCCAGCACGTCCTCCGCTGACAGAAAGGACTCCCATGGCAACGGTCCACCGCGACGGCAACCTCGACCTCCTCTCGGGCAAGGTCGCGGTCCTCGGCTACGGCAGCCAGGGCCATGCGCACGCGCTCAACCTCCGCGACTCCGGCGTCGACGTCGAGGTCGGCCTCCGCGACGGCAGCTCCTCGTGGGCCGCCGCCGAGGAGGCCGGGCTCGCCGTCCGGCCGTTCGCCGAGGCGGTCCGCGGCGCGCAGCTCGTCGCCGTCCTCCTCCCCGACCACGTCCAGAAGGGCGTCTACGAGCGCGACGTCGCCCCGAGCCTCGAGCCGGATGCAGCCGTCCTCTTCGCCCACGGCTTCAACGTCCACTTCGGACAGATCCGGCCCGAGCCCGGCCACGACGTCGTCATGGTCGCCCCCAAGGGGCCCGGGCACCGCGTCCGCCAGCTCTTCGAGGCGGGCGCGGGCACCCCGGGCCTCGTCGCCGTCGCCCAGGACGCGAGCGGCGGCGCCTTCGAGCTCGCGCTCGCGTACGGCGCGGCCATCGGATGCGGCCGCGCGGGCATGATCGCGACGACGTTCGCCGAGGAGACCGAGAGCGACCTCTTCGGGGAGCAGGCCGTCCTCTGCGGCGGCGTCTGCGCGCTCATGCAGGCCGGCTTCGAGACGCTCGTGGACGCCGGCTACCAGCCGGAGATCGCCTACTACGAGTGCATCAACGAGCTCAAGCTGATCGTCGACCTCATCTACGAGGGCGGCTTCTCGCACATGCGGGACTCCATCTCGGACGTCGCCGAGTACGGCGATCTCACGCGCGGGCCGGTGGTCGTCGACGAGCACGTGCGCACGACGATGAAGAAGCTGCTCGAGGACGTCCGCAACGGGAGCTTCGCCCGCGAGCTCATCGCCGAGGAGGAGAACGGCCGCCCGCGGCTGACGGCGCTGCGCCGGATGGCCGCCCGCCATCCGGTCGAGTCGGTCGGGGCCGAGCTCCGCGAGCTGGCCGGCAGGGAGGGGCTGCTCGGCGCGGAGGCGCATGGCGTCCATTGACGTCCCCGTGGCCCTCCTGGGCTACGGGACCGTCGGATCGGCCGTCGACCGCCTCCTGGCGGAGAACGCGGACGACATCGAGCGCGCGACCGGGCACCGGCTCCGGGTCGTGCGCGCGCTCGTCCGCGACCCGGAGAAGGAGCGGGCGCACGCGCCCGCAGGGGACGTGCTCACGACCGACTTCGCGGCCGTCCGGGACGACCGCTCGATCGCGGTCGTGGCCGAGGTCATGGGCGGGCTCGAGCCCACGGGCGGCTACGTGCTCGAGCTCCTCCGGGCCGGCAAGCCGGTCGTCTCGGCGAACAAGCAGCTCGTCGCGCGCCGCGGGGCCGAGCTCTTCGCCGCCGCCTCCGAGGCGGGCGTCCAGCTCCGCTTCGAGGCGAGCGTGTGCGCCGCGATCCCGGTGATCAAGGTGCTGCGGGAGGCGCTCGTCGTCGCGAACGTCCACCGCGTCCTCGGCATCGTCAACGGGACGACGAACTTCATCCTCACGGAGATGGAGGGCGGCGCCGCCTACGAGGGGGCGCTCGCCGAGGCGCAGCGCCTCGGCTACGCGGAGGCCGACCCGACGGAGGACGTCAGCGGCGCCGACGCGGCCGCGAAGATGGCCATCCTCGCCACGATGGCGTTCGGGTCGCGCGTGACGCTCGACGACGTCGACTTCGAGGGGATCGAGGCCGTGACCGGCGAGCACGTCTCCGCCGCCCGCGACATGGACATGGTCGTGCGCCTGGTCGGGCAGGCGACGCTGACCGACGAGGGTCTCGACGTCCGCGTCGGCCCCGCGCTCGTCGACCGCCGGCACCCGCTCGCCGCCGTCGCGGGCGCCTTCAACGCGGTCATGCTCCAGGGCGACGCGATCCGCGAGATCACGCTCGAGGGCCCCGGCGCCGGCGGCATGGAGACGGCCTCGGCGGTCGTCGCCGACATGGTCAGCGTCATCGGCACGACCGGCACCGGCTTCCTCCAGAACGACGCCTGCTGGCGGAGCCTCGAGCGGCTCCCGGCCGGCCGGGCGCGCTCGCCCTTCTACGTCCGCCTGCGCGTCGCCGACGTCGCCGGTGTCCTGGCGCAGGTGGCCCTCCGCCTCGCGGGCCACGGCGTCTCGATCGCGCGGCTCGTCCAGGAGCAGGGGAACGGCTCCGCGACGCTCCACGTCGTCACCCACGAGGCCTCGGAGGGCGACGTCCTCGCCGCCCTCGAGGAGATCGGCGGGCTGCCGGAGACGAGGGACGAGCCCTCCGCGCTCCCCGTCGTCTCCGACCGCGGCGTCCCGGGCCTCGGCTGGGCCTGACCGCCAAGTGACACCGTGGTACTTGTGACGCCGTGCGTGCGGGCGAGCAGACGGCTGTAGGGTCGGCTCCGATGATTCCCCTCGCGAAGCGGTACCGGCGCCGCCTGCCGCTCGGCGAGGCGACCCCGATCGTCTCCCTCGGCGAGGGCTCGACGCCGCTCCTCCCCGCGCGGCGCCTCTCCGAGCGGCTCGGAGTCGAGCTCTGGCTCAAGTGGGAGGGCGCCAACCCGACGGGCAGCTTCAAGGACCGCGGGATGACCGTCGCCGTCTCGAGGGCGGCCGCGGCCGGCGCCCGTGCGGTGGTGTGCGCGTCGACTGGGAACACGGCCGCCTCGGCGGCCGCGTACGGCGCCCGGGCGGGCCTCCTCGCGGTCATCCTCCAGCCCGCCGGCGCGGTCGCGCTCGGGAAGGTGGCGCAGGCGCGCGCGGTGGGGGCGCGGCTCCTCGAGGTGCAGGGGAGCTTCGAGCAGGCGCTCGAGGCCGCCCGCGAGCTGGAGCGGCGGGGCACGCACGTGCTCGTGAACTCGCTCAACCCCGACCGGCTGGAAGGCCAGAAGACGGCAGCGTTCGAGCTCGTCGAGGACCTCGGCGGCGCGCCCGACGTGCTGGCGCTTCCCTACGGCGGCGGCGGCAACACGCGCGCCTACGCCCTCGGCTTCGAGGAGGCCGGCGCCGGGATGCCGCGGCTCCTGGCCGGCGAGGCGTCCGCGCGCGCCGGGACGGTCGCGACCGCGATCCGCATCGTGGAGCCGGCGCACCGCGGGGAGGCGGAGGCGGCGGTGGCCCGCTCCGGCGGCAGCGTCGTCCCGCTCGGGGACGACGAGCTCCTCGCCGCCTGGCGCGACCTCGCCCGGCTCGAGGGCGTCTTCTGCGAGCCCGCCTCCGCGGCCGGCGTCGCGGCGGTCGCCAAGAAGCCGCCGGAGCCGGGGAGCCGCGTGGTCTGCGTCGTCACGGGGCACGGCCTCAAGGACCCCGAGGCGGCGGCCCGGCTCGCCGACGCCCCCGTCTCGGTCGCCCCGGACGTCGACGCGATCGCCGAGGCGGCGGCGTGATCTCCGAGACGATCCGGGTGCGGGCGCCGGCGACGACGGCGAACCTCGGTCCCGGCTTCGACTGCGCCGCGGTCGCGCTCGACCTCTGGAACGAGCTCGAGGTCGCCCCGGGCGGCGAGCCGGACCGGCGGCACCTGGGCGTGCAGGCGTTCGAACGGCTGGCGCCGGCGGACGGGCTGCGCTTCGACTTCACCGACCGGATCCCGCGCGAGCGCGGGCTCGGCTCGAGCGCGGCGGTGATCGCGCTCGGGCTCGTCGCCGGCGCCGTCGCGGCCGGACGCGACCTGCCGCCGCAGGACCTCCTCGCGGCGGGCGTCGAGCTCGAGGGCCATGCTGACAACCTCGCCGCGGCCCTCTCCGGCGGTGCGTGCCTGACGTGGGAGGGGCGGATCGAGCGCCTCGGGGACGACGTGCCGGCGGCGCCGATCGCGCTCGTCCCGGAGGAGACCGTCCGCACGGCGGCCGCGCGGACGGCCCTCCCCGCGCGCGTCCCGCACGAGGACGCCGCGTTCACCGCCGCGCACGCCGCTCTCCTCGGCGCCGCGCTCGCCTCGGGCTCGCCCGGGCTCTTCGCGGCCGCCCTCGCCGACCGCCTCCACGAGCCGTACCGCGCTCGGCAGGCGCCCCTCCTCGCCGCCGCGCGGGACGACCTGCCGGCGGGCGCGCTCGGCGCGACGCTCTCCGGCTCGGGCCCGACCGTGATCGTCTGGGCGCGCGAGGAGGAAGCCGACGCCGTCGCCGCGGAGCTCGCCGACCGCTTCCCGGACGTCCGCGTCCTCTGGCTCGCCGCCTCGAAGGAAGGAGCTGCTCAGGTATGACAGACCCGTACGACCGCCCCTCCGATCCCGCCAAGCGCCGGAGCGCCGCGCTCACGGACGGCCCGGAGCGCGCGCCCGCGCGCGCGATGCTCAAGGGGATCGGGTTCTCGGACGACGACCTCGCCCGCCCGCTCGTCGGCGTGGCGACGACGTGGATCGAGACGATGCCCTGCAACTTCAACCAGCGGGAGCTCGCCCAGCACGTGAAGGCGGGCATCCGCGCCGCCGGCGGCATGCCGGTCGAGTTCAACACCGTGTCCGTCTCGGACGGCGTCTCGATGGGGACGGAGGGCATGCGCGCGTCGCTCGTCTCGCGCGAGGTGATCGCCGACTCGATCGAGCTCGTCGCGCGCGGCCACCTCCTCGACGGGCTCGTCTGCCTCGTCGGCTGCGACAAGACGATCCCGGCGGCCGTGATGGCGCTCGCCCGCATCGACCTGCCCGGCCTCGTCCTCTACAACGGGTCGATCGCCCCCGGGCGCTTCCGCGGGCGCGACGTCACGATCCAGGACGTCTTCGAGGCCGTGGGCGCGCACGCCGTCGGCAGGATGACGGGCGAGGAGCTGCACGAGCTCGAGGGCGTCGCCTGCCCCGGCGCCGGGGCGTGCGGCGGCCAGTTCACGGCGAACACGATGGCGACCGCGCTCGACTTCCTCGGCATCAGCCCCGCCGGCCTCAACGGGATCCCGGCGCTCGACCCCGACAAGGCCGTCGCGGCCGAGCGGGCCGGCCGCCTCGCCCTCGACCTCGTGCGCCGCGACGTGCGCCCATCCCAGGTGATCACGCGCGAGGCGCTCGAGAACGCCATCGCCTCCGTGGCCGCCACCGGCGGCTCCACGAACGGCGTGCTCCACCTGCTCGCCATCGCCAGGGAGCTCGACCTCCCGCTCGAGCTCGACGACTTCGACCGCGTGGCCGCGCGCACGCCGGTCGTCGCGAGCCTGAAGCCGGGCGGCCGCTTCGTCGCCACCGACGTCCACGAGGCGGGCGGCGTCGCGCTCGTCGCCCGCGAGCTCCTCAAGCGCGGGCTCGTCCACGGCGAGGCGCCCAACGTCGACGGCCGCACCCTCGCCACGATCGCGGCGGCCGCGACG
The DNA here is from genome assembly GCA_035762005.1 of Gaiellaceae bacterium. GTDB lineage: Bacteria > Actinomycetota > Thermoleophilia > Gaiellales > Gaiellaceae > JAIBJN01. The sequence continues at coordinate 131,288 of DASTQA010000035.1, read as the reverse complement.
GAGCGTCCCGGCCAGGAGGTCGTCGTCCCGCTCGAGACGCCGCTCAAGCCCACCGGCGGCCTGGCAATCCTCTACGGCAACCTCGCGCCGGAGGGCTGCGTCGTCAAGCTCGCGGGCCACGAGCGGCTCCACCACCGCGGCCCGGCGCGCGTGTTCGAGTCCGAGGAGGCCTGCTTCGAGGCCGTGAAGAGGCAGCGGCTCGAGGCAGGGGACGTCGTCGTCATCCGCTACGAAGGCCCCGCGGGCGGGCCCGGGATGCGGGAGATGCTGCACGTCACCGCCGCGATCGTCGGCGAGGGGCTCGGCGACGCGGTCGCCCTCGTCACGGACGGACGCTTCTCCGGCGCCACGCACGGGCTCATGGTGGGCCACGTCTCGCCCGAGGCGGTCAGGGGCGGGCCGCTCGCGGCGCTCCGCGACGGCGACACGGTCGTCGTCGACGTCGAGGCGCGGGAGCTCCGCGTCGAGCTCTCCGACGACGAGCTCGCCGCCCGCCTGCGCGACTGGTCGCCGCCTCCGCCGCGCTACACGCGCGGCGTCTTCGCGAAGTACGCCGCCCTCGTCTCCTCGGCCTCCGAGGGCGCCGTCACCCGGGCGGCGCCCCGATGACCGTCTTCGTCCTCGGCGGCACCGGGGCGCTCGGGCGCCTGCTCGTGCCGCTGCTCCGCGAGGCCGGCCACCAGGTCACGGCGACGACGCGGAGCCCGGCCCGCGTCGAGACGATCGCCGGGCTCGGCGCGGAGCCGGCCGTCGTCGACGGGCTCGACCCCGGCGCGCTCGCGGACGTCGTCCGCGGGACGCGACCCGACGTCGTCGTCTGCCAGGTCACGAGCCTCTCGGGCGACTTCTCCAGGCTCGACGAGCTCGCCGCCGGGAACGCGCGCGTCCGGCTCGCGGCCACCGTCAACGCGACCTCCGCGGCCGAGGCCGCCGGCGCCAGGCGCGTCGTCGCCCAGGGAGTCGCCTTCTCGTACGCACCTGGCGTGGGCCCGGCGGCCGAGGACGAGCCGTTCCGCGAGGACGACTCTGCCCGCGCGGCGCTCGCGGCCGACGAGGCCGTCCTCGGCTCGGAGCTCGAGGGCGTGGTCGCCCGCTACGGCTACCTCTACGGGCCGGGCACCTGGTACTCGCGCGGAGGAGCGGCCGCGGAAGCCCTCCACGCCGGGACCCTGCGGGCGCCCGCCCGAGGCGAGGAGTCGCTCGTCCACGTCGAGGACGCCGCCAGGGCGACGGTCGGGCTCGTCGAGGAAGGGCGACCCGGCGCCTACAACGTCGTCGACGACGAGCCCGCCCCGCGCCGCGAGTGGCTGTCGGCGCTCGCGGCGGCGGTCGGCGCGCCGCCCCCGCCGGAGTCCGATCCGCCCGCGCCGCCGCGGCGGGGGGCGTCGAACCGGAAGCTCGCGGCGGAGATCGGCTGGCGGCCTCGCTTCGCGAGCTGGCGGGACGGCTTCCGCGAGGGGCTCTCGTGAGGGTCGCCCTCCTTCCCGGCGACGGCGTCGGCGCCGAGGTGACGGCGGCCGCGGCGCGCGTCCTCCGCGAGCTCCCGCTCGAGCTCGAGCTCGAGGAGCACCTCTTCGGCGGGGCGGCCATCCGGGAGACGGGCGACCCGCTCCCGCCGGCGACGCTCGCCGGGTGCCTGCGGGCCGACGCTGTGCTCGTGGGCGCCGCCGGCTCGCCGGAGTTCGACCGCGCCGAGGTGCGGCCCGAGCAGGGGCTGATCCGGCTCCGCGGCGAGCTCGACGTGTACGCGAACCTCCGCCCCGCGCGCGGCGAGGGCGTCGACCTCCTCGTCGTGCGAGAGCTCGTCGGCGGCCTCTACTACGGGGCGCGGGGCACGCGCCCCGACGGGACCGTCTTCGACACGATGGAGTACCGGCCCGAGCAGGTGGAGCGCATCGCCCGCAGGGGCTTCGAGCTCGCCCGCGGCCGGCGGGCCCGGGTCACCTCGGTGGACAAGGCGAACATCCTCGCGACGTCGCGGCTCTGGCGGGAGGTCGTCGAGCGCGTCGCAGCGGACTACGCCGACGTCGCCCTCGAGCACATGCTCGTCGACAACTGCGGCATGCAGCTCGTGCTCGCGCCCGGCCGCTTCGACGTCATCCTCACGGAGAACACGTTCGGCGACATCCTCTCGGACGTGGCCGCGGGCCTGACGGGCGGCCTCGGCCTCGCCGCCTCCGCCAGCCTCGGAGACGCGCCGCCGGGGCTCTTCGAGCCGGTGCACGGATCCGCCCCCGACATCGCGGGGCAGGGCATAGCCAACCCGGCCGCGATGCTGCGCTCCGTCGCGCTCATGCTCGAGCACGGGCTCGCCCGGCCCGAGCAGGCGACGCGCCTGGAGGCGGCGGTGGACGCGGCACTCGTCTCGTCTCCGACCCCGGACCTCGGCGGCCGCGCGACGACCGCCGAGCTCACGGAGGCCGTCCTCAGAGAGCTGTCGTCGAGATAGGCGAAGGGCGCGCCGCCTCGAAGGCGGCGATCTCGTCGGCCCGCCGGAGCGTCAGGGCGATGTCGTCGAGGCCCTCGAGCAGTCGCTGCCGCTCGAACGGGTCGATCTCGAACGCGTACGGCCCGATCGTCTGCGCCTCGAGGTCGACGGCGAGCTCGGCCCCCGACCCCAGCGCGGCGAGCGCCTTCACCTGCTCCTCCGGGAGCGCGACCGGGAGCAGCCCGACCTTGAGGCAGTTCGTCCGGAAGATGTCGCCGAACGAGGGCGCGACGACCACGTCGAAGCCGTAGTCCTGGAGCGCCCAGGGCGCGTGCTCGCGCGACGAGCCGCAGCCGAAGTTCCGCCCGGTGACGAGGATGCACGCGCCTCGCGCCTCGGGCCGGTTGAGCTCGAAGCCGGCGTCCTTCGCCCAGTCGTAGAAGAGGAACTCGCCGAAGCCCGTGCGCTCGATGCGCTTGAGGAACTGCTTCGGGACGATCTGGTCGGTGTCGATGTCCGCCCGGTCGAGGACGGCGATCGGGCCCTGCACGCGGCGGAACGGCCTCACGCCACCGGCTCCGGCTGGAGCTCGCGCACGTCGACGAAGTGGCCGGCGAGGGCCGTCGCGGCCGCCATCGCCGGGCTGACGAGGTGCGTCCGGCCGCCGCGTCCCTGGCGTCCCTCGAAGTTGCGGTTCGACGTCGAGGCGCAGCGCTCCCCCGGCTGGAGGATGTCGGGGTTCATCCCGAGGCACATCGAGCACCCCGCCCGGCGCCACTCGAAGCCCGCGGCCTCGAAGACGCGGTCGAGCCCCTCCTCCTCGGCCTGGCGCTTCACCGTCGCCGAGCCGGGGACGACCATCGCGCGCACGGTCGGGGCGACGCGCTTGCCCGCGACGACCGCCGCCGCCTCGCGCAGGTCCTCGAGGCGCGCGTTCGTGCACGAGCCGATGAAGACGCGGTCGACCGCGATGTCGCGGATGGGCGTGCCCGGCTCGAGCGCCATGTACGCGAGCGCGCGCTCGGCGGTGGCCCGATCGTCCGGGTCGGCGAAGTCGGCCGGGTCCGGGACGACGCCGTCGACGGGGACGACCATGCCGGGATTCGTGCCCCAGCTGACCTGCGGCGCCAGCTCGCGGACGTCGATCTCGACGACGGCGTCGTACTCGGCGTCCGCGTCGGAGGGCAGGGCGCGCCAGCGGTCGAGCGCCCGCTCCCACTCGGCGCCCGCCGGCGCGCCCGGGCGCCCCTCGAGGTAGGCGAACGTCGTCTCGTCCGGGGCGATCATCCCCGCCCGCGCACCGGCTTCGATCGACATGTTGCAGATCGTCATCCGACCCTCCATCGAGAGCCCGCGGACGACCTCGCCCGCGTACTCGATCACGTGCCCGACGCCGCCCGCGACGCCGATCCGGCCGATGGCGCCGAGGATCACGTCCTTGGCGGTGACCCCGAGAGGCAGCTCGCCGCCGAGGTCGAGGAGCATCGTCCGCGGCCGGTGCTGTGGGAGCGTCTGCGTGGCGAGGACGTGCTCGACCTCCGACGTCCCGATCCCGAAGGCGAGTGCGCCGAAGGCCCCGTGGGTGGACGTGTGGCTGTCGCCGCAGACGACCGTGAGGCCGGGCCGCGTGAGGCCGAGCTCGGGGCCGATCACGTGGACGATCCCCTCGCGCCCGCTGCCCGTGGCGTAGAGCGGGACGCCGAAGTCCTCGCAGTTCCGGCGCAGCGCCTCCAGCTGTGCCCGCGAGACGGAGTCGGCCGGCCGGTCGTCCGTGGGGACGTTGTGGTCCATCGTCGCGAGGGTGAGATCGGGCCGGCGGACCGAGCGCCCGGCCAGGCGCAGCCCCTCGAATGCCTGCGCCGAGGTCACCTCATGGACGAGGTGGAGGTCGACGTAGAGGAGGGCCGGCTCGCCCGGCGGCTCGGTCACGACGTGGGCGTCCCAGACGCGCTCGAAGAGCGTCTTCGGCATGCGCTCATTGTGGCGGCTCCGGCCCCGCCTCGGCGGCGGCTACCGCGTGGGTCGGCGCTCAGCGCCCGAGCAGGGCGTCGTCGAGGAAGCCGACGACCCGCTCCTCGTACTCGCCCGGACGCTCTGCGAGTCCCTTCGTGTGCGCGATCCCGGGGAGCTCCCAGAGCTCCGCGGACGGCCCGGCCTCCCTCGCGAGGAGGCGGTTCATCTCCTGCTCGCCGCCGACGCCCTCGCCGGCCGCCACGAGCAGGAGCGGGCGTGGCGCGATCTCCGCGACGAGCCCGTCGAGCGGCGGCGGGGACGCGTCGCCCGAGAGGACCCGCGTGGCCGCGAACTGCGCCCAGAGCTGGGGCAGGCTCACCCACGCCTCGGCGCCGTCCATGATCGCCCTGGCGTCCGCGAAGGAGCGGATCCCGGCGCCGTCGGCGACGACGGCCGCGATCACGCTCGTCCGGGCCGCCGCCTGCAGGGCGACCTCGCCGCCCATGGAGAGCCCGAGCACGCCGATCCGCCCCTCCTCGACGTCCGGCCGCGCCTCGAGGAAGGCGAGCCCGGCGTCGACGTCGGGCTGGGCGCTCCAGCCGTATCCGTTCGGGGCGCCCTCGCTCTCGCCGCGACCGCGGGCGTCGTACATGAGGAGGCCGTAGCCGTGCTCCGCGAGCAGCTCGGCGTGCAGGCGGAGGCCGTTCCGGCTTCCGCCCGAGCCGTGCAGGAGCAAGACTGCGGCCCCGTTGCCCGAGGGGACGTACCAGGCGCCGAGCCGGACGCCGTCGGCGGCCGTGAGGGTGAGGTTCTCGTGGGGGATGCGCAGGTCGTCCGCGGCGACCGGCACCTTCGGCTTGTGCGTGACGTACATCGCCACGCCGACCGGAAGCACGACGTAGAACGCGACGAGGATCGCCACCACGAGCTCGCCGGCACGCTTGAGCCAGCGCCGGCGAGCCGACGCCGGCTTCGGCCCGCGCCGGAGCGCGTGCGCGCCGACGCCGACGAAGACGAGGCCGGCCGGGACGAGCAGGAGGCCGGTGAAGTCGCTCCCCGACGGAGAGTCCACGAACAGGTGCCCGACGTGGAGGGCTCCCCCGACGAGCGTGAGCGCACCGAAGACGAGCGCCAGGGCGCCACGGGCGCCGGCGGGCAGGAGCCCGAACAGCGCCGCCCCCGCGACGGCGGCGCCCACCGTGACGAGGATCGCGGTCGCGTGGTCGCCCGCGGACGTCCCCGGCGGAGGCTGGAGGACGAGGTCGTCGAGCAGGTGGAGGACGAGCGCGGCCGCCGCGAGCAGGAAGAGCCGGAGCTCGGTCGCAGGGCTCATGCCCCGCCAGCCCGTGGCCCCGTCTCCGTGAGCCGGTCGCGTCCTCGCGCCGTCCGCCATCGCGACATCCTTCCCGAACGTCGCCGGCCGACCGTCGAGGACCGCGCCGCCGGCGCGCACACGCCCGGGCGGGGGGGCGGTACGATCGCCCTCGCGATGGCGGCGCGGAACGAGACCTACGTCGCGCTCCTCCGGGGGATCAACCTCGGGAGCCGGAACAGGGTCGCGATGGCCGACCTGCGCGCCCTCGTCACGGGGCTCGGGCACGAGGACGTCTCCACCTACCTGCAGAGCGGCAACGTCGTCTTCAGGGCGGCGGGCCGCGCCGCCGACCTGAGGCTCGCGCTCGAGGGCGGCATCCGCGGCGAGCTGGGCCTCGACGTGACCGTCCTCCTGCGGACGAAGGGGGAGCTGGCGACGCTCGTCGCGGGCAACCCCTTCACGGAGAAGGCGAAGGCCCCGACGACCCTCCACGTCACGTTCCTCGCCGAGGCGCCGAAGCGCGCCCGCATACGCGACCTCGACCCGCGGGTGGGCGAGCCGGACGAGTTCCGGGTGGCCGGGCGGGACGTCTACCTGCACTGCCCGAACGGCTACGGCCGCTCGAAGCTCGGCAACGCGCTCTTCGAGCGGCGCCTCGGCGTGGCGGCGACGACCCGGAACTGGAAGACGGTGACGAGTCTCGCGGAGCTCGCGGCCTGAGGCCGTCCGGCGGGCTACCGCGGCCTGTCGATTTTCGCCCGGCTCGTTCGTCGTACAGTCGTAAGCGACCAGAAGGAGGCGCACGTGCAGTACTTGCTCTTGATCTACGGGAACGAGCGGGAGCAGACGGAGTCGTGGGAGAAGCTCGGCGAAGAGGAGCAGAACCGGCAGATGGCCGCGTGGTACGCGTACACGGGCGAGCTCGAGAAGGCGGGCGTCCACGTGGCGGGCGAGGCGCTCCAGCCGACGGGCGCGGCGAAGACCGTCCGCGTCGACGGGGGCGAGCTCCTCGTGACAGACGGCCCGTTCGCCGAGACGAAGGAGCAGCTCGGCGGCTACTACGTCGTCGACGTCGACTCGGAGCAGGCGGCGCTCGACTGGGCGGCCAAGATGCCGTCGCTGCCTCACGGCTCGGTCGAGGTCCGGCCGATCATGGTCTTCCCCGCCGAGATGCCGGCGTAGGAGGCGCCGTGCGGTACATGCTGCAGATCTACTCGCCCGAGGGGCATTGGGACCGCCTCGCGGAGGACGAGCGGGCCGCGCTCTACGAGGAGTACTTCGCGCTCGACCGAGCGCTGGGCGAGCGGGGCGCGCTCGTCGGCTCGCACGAGCTGGAGCCGGCCGCGACGGCCACGTCCGTTCGCGTCCGGGACGGCGAGACGCTCGTGACCGACGGCCCGTTCGCCGAGACGAAGGAGCAGCTCGGCGGCTACTACGTCGTCGAGGCGGAGTCGCTCGACGAGGCGATCGAGTGGGCGGCGCGCATCCCCTCCGCCCGCCACGGGACGATCGAGATCCGCCCCGTCGTGCCCCACGGAGAGGAGGCCGCATAGACGAGGTCGCGCGCGTCTTCCGCGAGGAGTTCGGCCGGTCGCTCGCCTACATCGCGCGCGCGCTCGGCGACGTCGAGCTCGCCGAGGAGGCGGTGCAGGACGCGTTCGCGATCGCCGTCGAGCGGTGGCGGCGGGACGGGCTGCCGGCGAACCCCGGCGCCTGGATCGTCGCCACCGCCCGCAACCGCGCGATCGAGCGCATCCGCCGCGAGCGCACGCTCGCGCGCAAGCGGGAGCTCCTCGCCCGGATGCAGGCGCTCGAGGCGGACGACACCGACGTGGACGAGCCGACCATCCCCGACGAGCGCCTCGCCCTCGTGTTCGCGTGCTGCCACCCCGCGCTCGCGCTCGAGGCGCAGGTCGGCCTCACGCTGCGCCTCGTCGGCGGCCTGGAGACGGAGGAGATCGCGCGGGCGTTCCTCGTGCCCGAGGCGACGATGGCGCAACGCCTCGTGCGGGCGAAGCGGAAGATCCGGACGGCCGCGATCCCGATTCGCGTCCCCCCGGACCACGCGCTTCCCGACCGCCTCCGCGCAGTCCACGGCGTCCTCTACCTCGTCTTCAACGAGGGCTACGGGCCGCCGCCGCGAGACGCGCTCCTCGACGAGGCGATCCGCCTCGCGAAGCTCCTCGCCGTCCTCATGCCCGACGAGGCCGAGACGCTCGGGCTCCTCGCGCTCATGCTCTTCCAGGACGCGCGCCGCAGCGCCCGGCTCGACGCGGGCGGGGCGCTCGTCCTGCTCGAGGACCAGGACCGGACCCTCTGGGACGAGGCGCGCATCGCCGAGGGCAAGCGCGTCCTCGATCGAGCGCTCGCGCTCCGGCGGGCGGGCCCGTACCAGATCCAGGCGGCGGTGGCGGCGCTCCACTCCGAGCCGGAGACCGACTGGCGCGAGGTCGCCGCCCTCTACGCGCGCCTCGCGCAGCTCGCCCCCTCTCCGGTCGTCGAGCTGAACCGCGGCGTCGCCGTGGCGATGGCCGAGGGGCCCGACCGCGGCCTAGAGGTCGTCGAGCCGCTCGCCGACGAGCTCGGCGCCTACCACCTCTTCCACTCGGCCCGCGCCGACCTCCTGCGCAGGCTCGGCCGACGCCGTGAGGCCGCCGCCTCCTACCGCCGGGCGCTCGAGCTCGCCGACGAGGAGGTCGAGCGCGCCTTCCTCGCGCGCCGCCTGGCCGAGGTCGGCGGGGAAGGCCGAACACGCGCGACACCGAGCGCCTGAGCAGCGGCATGCGTGAGCCCCGAGGAGGCGACGGCCCCCCCGGGCTCGGTCAGGTCGCCGGGCGAGCCGGGCCGTCGGCGAGCCAGAGATGCGTCGAGGCGAGCGCCCGCCACGGCCGCCAGCGCTCGGCGAGATCGGCGACCGTGGCGGCCGGGCGCCGGACGCGTCCGGCGAGCGCGCGCCGGAGGCCGAGGTCGGTCGCCGGGCAGGCGTCGCGCTCGCCCAGCCGGAGAGCGACGTAGTGCGCCGTCCAGGGCCCGAGGCCGTCGATCGCCGTCATCGCGGCGACGAGCGGCTCGAGGCTCATGCTGCCGTCGAGACGGACGAGGTCGTCGGCGACAGCGCGCGCGAACGAGCGAATCGCGTGCGCACGTGCCCTCGTCAGGCCGAGGTCCTCCAGGTCCGCCTCGGCGAGCGTCCCCGGCGGGGGAAACGTGTGCGTGAGCCCGAGCGGCCGGAGGCCGGGCACGGCCGTGCCGAGACGCTCGACGAGCCGGCCCGCGATCGCGCTCGCGGCGGCGACGGCCACCTGCTGGCCCATGATCGCCCGCACCCCGGTCTCGAACGGGTCCCACGTGCCCGGGACCCTGAGGCCGGGCTGCGTACGGAGGAGCGGCCCGATGACCGGGTCCTCGGCGAGGTGACCCACGGGCTCGTCCAGGTCGAGGTCGAGGCTCGCGATGCGGCGGGCCCGCTCGACGATGTGGATGAGCTCCTCCCAGTGCGGCAGATGGGCACGCAGCAGCAGGTGGTCCGGGCCGCCCGGCAAGAGCTCGAGCACGCCGGGGTCGCCGCCGACGACGACTGTCCGGCGGTAGCTGCCGCCGGAGACGCTTTCGACGCCCGGGATCGCCCGGGCCGAGAAGTAGGAGGCCATCGCCTGCCAGTCGAGCGGGCCCTGGAACGGCAGCCGCAGGAGGAGCCCGCCGTCGGCGACGAGACGGTCGGCGGCGCGGCGTCGGGCTCGCAGCATCCGGGGGGACAGGCGGAAGACGTCCCTGCAGGCGCGATTGAGCTGGCGCACGCTCCCGAAGCCCGCGGCGAAGGCGACCTCGACGACCGTGAGGTCCGTCTCGTCGAGGAGGCGGCGGGCGAAGTGGGTGCGCGCCGACCGTGCGAGCCCGTCCGGCGTCACTCCCAGGTGGCTCGTGAAGAGCCGGCGGAGGTGCCGGGCGGAGACGCCCACGCGCGCCCCGAGGTCGACCTCGGTGCCCCGGTCGAGCGCCCCGTCGAGGATCAGCCGGACCGCCCGGCAGACGAGCTCCGGGCCGGTCCAGGTCAGGGACTGCGGCGACCGGTAGGGCCGGCAGCGAAGGCACGCCCGGTAGCCGGCAGCCTCGGCGGACGCGGCGAGCGGGAACGTCGTCACGTTCTCCGGACGGGGGCTCGCCGGGCATCCGGGCCGGCAGTAGATGCCCGTCGTGACGACTGCCGAGAACCCTTCCACGCCGTCACGTATACCGGCCGGCCGGCCGCTCGACCGGCCGGATTCGGACACGCGTCGAACCTCGTCCGGATGTGACCGGGAGGACATGCGGGAGACCCCGCCGCGCTAGACCGGCCCTTCGTAGGCGGACTGCAGATAGGCCTGCTTCGCACCCTCGTCGCGGCGGGAGCGCAGGTACCGGCTCCAGGCGAGCTGCTCGTGGCAGACCGCGCCCAGCTCCCACACGCAGAACGTCGGGCGGTGCGTGCCCTCGACTGGCCAGCGTCGAAAGGCGGGGTCGTCGCCGTCCTTGGCCAAGACCGTCTCCCAGAGCTCGTTGTCGTTCCGCCACGTCGAGACGAGGAGGAAGTAGAAGCTCTCCCCGCAGCGGTGCAGGACGACGAAGCCGAGCCCGCCGGCGATCCCGAGCGTCCCCGACGCCGACGCCTCCCGCAGGCCGTCCCGCGCGAGCCTCCGGATCTCGCTCGGCACCGGGCTCTCCGCCGGGGCGACGTCGTACCACTTGAGGACGATGTCGCCGAGGGTGAGCACGGGACGGGGACGCACGAGCTTGCCGACGTGCCGGTAGTCGGCGCGCACGCCGTCGGCCCGGTCGAGCACGCTCATCGTCCCGCCTCCACCCGCGTGAAGTCCATCACCCAGTTCGCCTCCCAGGTCTCGCCCCCGTCGTCCGAGAACGACTGCTCCCAGCGCGGCGTCGGCGTCGTGACGCCCGACCAGACGAATCGCACGAGGATCGGCCGCCCGGCGAACGTGTCCGCTCCCTCGAAGACGCCGACGTCGCCCGAGAACGAGCCGAAGACGGGCGGGTCGAGGACGCCGGGGCGGCGGCTGTCCGCCCAGTAGATCGACCACCGCTTCGTCTCCGGGTCGAAGAAGCGGAACGACATGCCGACGAACCCGCCGCCGTGGTCGGTGCGGAACTCGTCCTCGTTCCCCATGCCGTCGAGGATGAGGCGGGCGACGCTCGTCGCCTCGAACTCCTCCCACTCGTCCGAGCCGGCGAGCCGTTCGCGCAGCCGGCGGTTGTGGACGTCCCACGTGCCGACCCAGAAGTCGAAGTCGCGCGGCGACGGATCCGCAGGCACGGCTTGTCTCATCGCTCCCCCTCTCGCTTGCCGGTTCTCGCGAGCCAGGCTAGCCGGCAAATAGGGCCGATCCTGACCGCTATCTCTGCTTGACTGTGAGCGATGCTGGCGCCCACCTCGCGCCTGCTCGAGCTGCTCGAGCTGCTGCAGACCCGGCCGCTGACGACCGGCAGGGAGATCGCCGACCGGCTCGGGATCGACCGGCGGACGGTCAGGCGCTACGTCGCGGCCCTGCAGGAGCTCGGCATCCCCGTCGAGGGCGAGCGCGGCGTCGGCGGCGGCTACCGCGTGCGGCCGGGGTACCGCCTGCCCCCGCTCATGCTCGGCGACGAGGAGGCGGTCGTCGTCGTCCTCGGGCTCTTGACGGCGCATCGCCTGGGGCTGGACGGCACCGCCGAGGCTGTCGACGGCGCGCTCGCGAAGATCCACCGCGTCCTCCCCGACGCCCTTCGCCGCCGCGTCGAGGCGCTCGAGACGACGCTCGGCTTCACGACCCCGGCGACCGTGGGCGCGCCGGTCGCCGGCGGCTCGGTGCTCCTGCTCGCCGAGGCGATCCAGCGGCGGCTGCGCCTCCGCGCCGCGTACCGCTCGTTCGCGGGCGAGGAGACGCGGCGGGAGCTGAGCCCCCTCGGCCTCGTCGTCCACTCCGGCCGCTGGTACCTCGCCGCGCACGACCACACGCGGGACGACCTGCGCACCTTCAGGGTGGACCGCATGAGCGAGGTCGCCGTCGCGGACGACCGGGCGCTCCCGCCCCCGGACGGGTTCGACGCCGTGGCGCACGTGAGCCGCTCGCTCGCGCGAGTGCCGTGGCGCTGGGAGGTGGAGGTCCTCCTCCATCTGCCCCCCGCCGAGGCCGCGCGGCGCCTGCCGGCGACGCTGGCCGAGCTCGTCGAGGCGGACGGCGGGACGCTTCTGCGGATGCGCGTGAACTCCCTCGACTGGATGGCGGCCGTCCTCGCCGGGCTCGACTGCGGCTTCACCGTCCGGCGGCCCGACGAGCTGCGCGCGAGCGTCCGGGCGCTGGCGGAGCGACTACGCCGGTCGGCCGACGGGGCGGCGGAGGCCGCGGAAGCGCGCGACCGGAAACGACGTTGAACGCCTCGAGGACGCGATGCCGGAGCTGATCGCTCGAGGAGGCCACCCGGCGCCTGCGTCCGTTCTCGCGCCGGTACGTCGGGATCCGGCCGGTCTCCGTGGGCCAGATCGTCGGGACCGACGGCCGCGGCGCCGACTTCGACCGGGACTTCCGTCCTCGGCGGCCCGGGGTGCGCGACCGGTGGCAGCCCCTCGAGCACGCGTTCCCGGAAGCCGACTTCCCCGGCTCGTCGCCTACCGGCTCGGCGACGCCCACTTCGTGATCGACGGCCACCATCGTGTCGCGATCGCCCGCCGCCGCGGGATGGAGACGATCGACGCCGAGGTGTCCGAGCTGCGGGCGCGCTGGCACCTGCCCGCGGACGCGGACGTCGTCGAGCTGATCCACGCCGAGCAGGAACGGCTCTTCGTGGGCGAGAGCGGCCTCGGCGAAGCGCAGCCCGACGTCCGCCTGCGCTTCAGCCGGCCCGTCGGCTACCTCCAGCTCCTCGAGACCGTGCAGGTGCACGGGTGCCACCTGATGCTCGCGGCCGGGAGGGCGCTCCCTCGCTCAGAGATCGCCGCGGACTGGTACACGTCGGTCTACCTGCCGACGGTCGAGGCGATCCACGCCGAGCGGCTCCAGGAGGTGTGCCCGGAGGTGACCGACGCGGACCGCTTCCTCTGGGTCCACCAGCGGCGGCGCGAGCTCGCGCCCGAGCACGGGCGCCAGCAGCTCGGCGAGGCCGCGCGCCGCGCGACGGCCGAGATCGCCCGTGCGCGCCGCGGCGTCCGCTCGTTGCTCAGGCGCCGGGACCGTGGCCGGGCCACGACCGCGAAGACGCGCTGAGGCCCGCGGCCCGGCCGCACCGAGGGCTCACTTCGGGGTGGCGGCGGCCCCGATGCCCCGCCGGTCCCCGGCCAGCGCGAGCTCGACGTCCCCCTCTCCATCCAACGCCGTCTCCGCGGCGGCGGCCAGGGCCTCGAGCTGCCGGTCGATCACGCCGACCCGCTCCGGCGGCGCGATCGACCTGAGATCCGTGAGCGCGGCCTTGAGCCTGCGCGTGATCTGCGGGGACCCGGCTCCGGCCAGCCGGATCTCCTCGGTGGCGAGCAGCACGTACGCCTCCCAGCTCATCACACGCACCGTGAGCCTGACCTGGCCGTCCTCGTCGAGGTGGCGACCGTCCGGAAACGGCCGCCGCACGAGCTGCCTGAGGAGGTCGTGCAGGCGGTCGATCGCCTGCACGGCCGTCGTGGGATCCTGCAAGGGGGAGTCTGCGAGCGAGCGCTCGGCGATGTCGACGAGGAGGCGCATGCCATAGGCGACGTCCTGGTCGAGCGTCGGCTCGAGCTTGAGCACGAGGGCGTCGGACAGCTGCTCCTCGTCGAGCCCGCTCGGCTCCCCGTGCACGCGGAACAGGGGCGCGTCGGCGGGGACGAACTCTCCGAGCGCGGGAACGAGCTCCAGCGAGCAGCCGGCGCGCTGGGCCTCGCCGACGAGGCGCTCGTGGCCGATGCCCGTGACGACGCCCGACTTCCTGGCCCGCACCACCCGCGGTCGGCCGGGTTCTGCGGCAGGCCGCTCTCCCTTGTCGGGGTAGACGCGATCCACGAGCGCGCGCGTGTCCTTGCCCACGAGCTCGATCAGCGCGGAGACGCGGAGCGCCTGCCCGATGTGTTGCACGTACACGACGAGCACCGCGATGCTCGCCAGCACGAGGACGAACGCCGCCAGCACGGCTATGCCGGGCACCTGGCCGGTGCCGTCGCCGTTGTTCGTCACCTCGCGCAGAGCCAGGATCGCGTGCACGAACGTCGCGACGAACAGACCGATCGCGAGCTGGCTCGGCCTGTCACGCAGGATGCGCTGGACGATCCGCGGCGAGAACTGGCCCATGGCGAGCTGGACGACGACCATGGTGATCGTCAGCACGAGCGCGGTGAGGCTCACCATCGACGCGGCGACCGTCGAGAGGAACGCCGTGGCGGCATCCGGGCCGCCGACGAGGCTCCTCGGGACGGCCTCGTAGGCGAAGGCGCGGTCGAGGGCGATCGTCCCGAGCGAGATCCCCACACCCGCGAGCACGCACAGCACCGGCACGAACCAGAGGCTCGACCGGAGGTGGATGAGCAGCCGCCAACGCTTCATTCGCTGCCTCCTTCCCCCCGACGAGGGAGTCGAACCACCCGGAGCGCCCGGCCGGGCGGGGAGGCCCAGGCGCAGCCGGAGGCGGGCGCTCAATCCGGGAGCAGCGGCACCACGAGGCCGGGGTCACGGCCGAGGAGCACGGCCCGGGTCACGGCGGCCGAGCCGAAGCGGGCCCGTACCTCGTCGAGCGCGGCGTCGAGCTCGGCTCCGCTTCGGCGATCGAAGGGCAGGGCGAGCTGGACGGCGCGGTCGTCCTCGAGGTTGCCGACCGCCACGCCGACGAGCGTGAGGCCCCGACGCTCGATCGTCGGCACGGCGGCCGCCAGCAGCCAGCGCGCGACGGCGAGGATCGTGCGCGTCTCCGCGGTCGCGCACGGCAGCGTGTGCGACCGCGTCACCCGGGAGAAGTCGTCGAAGCGCAGCCGCAGCACGACCGTGCGGCCGATCCGGCGCGCAACCCGCATGCGGCGGGTGATCCGGTCGACGAGTCCCACGACGACGGCGTCAACCGCGGCGGCGGATCTCGGGGAGCGGCCGAGGGCCCGCTGGGCCCCGATCGAGCCGCGGCGGCGGCCGACGCGGACCGGCCGGGGGTCGCGGTTGTGCGCGAGCGCGTGGAGGTGACGGCCGGACGCCCGCCCGAGCACCGAGACGAGCGCCTCCTCGGCGAGCCGGGCGACCTCGCCGACGGTCCTGATGCCCCGGCCGCGGAGCTTCTCGGCGGTCGCGGGGCCGACGCCCCACAGGCGTTCGACCGGGAGCGGATGGAGGAAGGCCAGCTCAGCGTCGGGCGACACCTCGAGGAGGCCGTCCGGCTTGGCGACGCCGCTCGCCACCTTGGCGAGGAACTTCGTCCTCGCCACGCCGACGCTGATCGGCAGACCGACGAGCTCGCGGACGTCGCGCCGCAGGCGGACGGCGATCTCGAACGGCGACCCGGACAGCCGCCTCAGCCCGCGCACGTCGAGGAACGCCTCGTCGATCGACAGCCCCTCGACGAGCGGCGTCGCGTTCTCGAACACGCTGAACAGCGCCCTGCTCGCCTCGGCGTAGGCCGACATCCGCGGCCGGACGACGATCGCGTCCGGGCAGAGCCGGCGTGCGAGGGCACCGCCCATCGCCGTGCGAACGCCGTACGCCTTGGCCTCGTAGCTCGCCGCCAGTACGACCCCCGCGCCGACGATCACCGGCCGCCCGCGCAGGCGGGGATCGTCCCGCTGCTCGACGGACGCGTAGAACGCGTCGACGTCGGCGTGCAGGATCGTGGCCCCGCGCTGCATAGAACGTATGTTCGCACGATTTCGCCTGCCCGGGAACCTCCCTTGCCGGGCCGGGTCGTCCCGCCGCCCGGGCGCCGGTAACGTCCGCCCAGCCGACGAGCCGAGAGAGGTGGCAGCATGGGCAGCACGAGCACTCCCGGCGAGACGACCGGACCCCTCGCGGGCAAGGTTGCCCTCGTCGCCGGCGCGACCCGCGGCGCTGGACGCGGCACGGCCGTGGCGCTCGGAGAGGCTGGAGCGACCGTCTACTGCACGGGCCGCACGACCCGCGAGCGGCGATCGGAGTACGACCGCCCGGAGACGATCGAGGAGACCGCCGAGCTCGTGTCGGCCGCCGGCGGCGTCGGGATCGCGGCAGCGGTCGACCACCTCGAGGCCGATCAGGTCGAGAGGCTCGTCCGGCGGATCGACGCCGAGAGCGGGCGGCTCGACGTGCTCGTGAACGACATCTGGGGCGGGGAGCTGCTCTTCGAGTGGAACGCGGCGCTCTGGGAGCACGACCTCGGGAAAGGGCTGCGGCTGCTGCACCTCGCGATCGACACGCACCTGATCACCAGCCACTTCGCGCTGCCGCTCCTGATCCGCGAGCCGGGCGGGCTGGTCGTCGAGATGACCGACGGCACGCGGGAGTACAACGCCGAGCGCTACCGGGTCTCGGCCTTCTACGACCTGGCCAAGACGGCGGTGATCCGGCTCGCCTTCGCGCAGAGCGTGGAGCTCGCGCCGCACGGATGCACCGCCGTGGCGCTGACGCCGGGCTGGATGCGCTCCGAGATGATGCTCGAGAACTACGGCGTGACCGAGGCGAACTGGCGCGACGGGGCGGCCACGAACCCCCACTTCGCCGCGATCTCCGAGAGCCCACGCTTCGTGGGCCGCGCCGTCGCCGCCCTCGCGGCCGACCCGGACGCCCATCGCCGCAACGGCGGCTCGTTCTCCTCCGGCGGGCTGGCGCGCGACTACGGCTTCACCGACGTCGACGGCTCCCGACCCGACTGCTGGCGCTACCTCGTCGAGGTCCAGGAGCCCGGCCGCCCCGCGGATCCGGCCGGCTACCGCTGACCGGTCGTCGAGAGTCGTTCCTCCAATCAGGTACCGCCGCCTCTGAGCCGAACGCGTCGTCGGGGTAGAGGAGTCAGCGGGCGGAGCCCGCGGCGCAGGAAGTCCCCCCTGGATCGGCCAGCCTCCTGGAGCCGGAGGCATCGGCTCCTCTGTCGCCTCGCGCTTGCGTGGGCGACGTCGACCGAGGCGCGAGGGCCGTCGCCGAGGCTGCAGCGGAGGTGACCGAGCGGGAGGCCGCGGAATCCGGCTGGGCTGCGACCCGTTCCAACTTCAAAACGTAAAGCGACACCGACATGAGTGCCCTCACCACCCAGACCGCCGCACCCGCTCCCGAGCGTGCACGGCCGTGGCGCTCCGCCGAGCGTCACATCGTCCTCGTCGGGAACGGGAACGCCAGCGGCGTGGGCCGCTCGCGCGCGGCGCTCGTGGCCGCGTGCCGCTCCCTCGGCCTGCGGGGCGTCCGCGTCGAGACGCACCTGACGGAGAGCCCGGCCGAGCTCGCCGCGGCGTGGCCGTCGTTCGCGGACCGCCGCGTCGTCCTGCTCGGCGGGGACGGGACGCTGCACGCCGCCGCCAATCTGCCGCCCGGCCCGCCGGACTTCGCCATCCTCCCGGCGGGTCGCGCGAACAACGTCGCCCGCGCCCTCGGCATCCCGCTGGGCCTGAAGGCCGCGGCCGAGCTCGCCGCGGAGGGGCGCCCGCGCCATCTCGACCTCATCGCCGCCACGAGCGACGAGCTGAGCTACCGCGCTGTCGAGGGCGTCAGCGTCGGGCTGCACGCGGTCGCGCGGGCGGGCTACCGGGCGCCGAACTCGGCCGACCTTCCGGCCGCGGCCCGCTCGGCGCTCCGGGCGGCGCGCGCCTTCGACGGGGTCACGCTCTCGCTCTCGAGCGACGGCGTGCCCGAGGTGCTCGCCGTCGGTCAGCTCTTCGTCGCCAACCTCTCCCTCTACGCCTTCGGGCTCCGCGTCGCCCCGAGCGCGCGCCCCGACGACGGTCGCCTCGACGTCGTCGCGCTCCCGTGGGAAGGACGCGCGCGCATCCTTCCGATGGTCGCCCGGCTGCGGCGCGGCACGCACGTCGAGCGCGCGAGTACCCGCGTCTGGAGCGCCGAGCGCGTCCGCGTCGCGACGGGCGGCCGCTCGCCCGTCGTCGCGGACACGACGAACCTCGGGACGGGGCCGGTCACGCTCGAGGTCGCACCCGCCGCCCTTCCCCTGGTGGCGCCATGAACGCGGTGGCCGAGGAGACCCGGTCCGTCTCGGCGGGCGCAGGAGCCGCTCCGCTTCCGTACCTCGTCGTCTTCGGCGCCGCGGCGCTCGGGGCGGGGCTCGGCCGGGCCGTGACAACGAGCTACCTCCCCGTCCTCCTCGACCGGATCGAGGACGCCCCCGGAAAGATCGGCACGGTCATGCTCGTGAACGCTGCGGCGGGGCTCCTCGTGCCGCTCGCCGTCGGCTTCTGGAGCGACCGCCGAGCGGCGCGCGGGGGCAGCCGGAGGCTCCCGTTCGTCCTCGGCGGCAGCCTCGTGTCCTCCGGAGGGCTGGCCGCGGTCGCACTCGGGTTCTCGAGCTCCTACTTCGTCCTCGCCGCCTTCGGCGCCGTCGTCTACGTGGGCCTGAACGCCGCCACCACGGCCCACCGGGCGCTCGTTCCCGAATCGTTCCCCGCCGAGTCCCGGCCCCGGGCGACGAGCGCCCAGGAGATCGCGCTCCTCGCCGGAGGGCTGCTCGGCATCCTCGTCGGCGGGGGGCTGACGAACGTCGCGCCCTGGGCGCCCTTCGCCATCGCCGCCGTCGCCGTGCCGGCCCTCTCGCTGCCGACGGTCTCGCGGACGCAGGAGCGGGCACTCGTGAAGGCGTCCGAGAGGACCTCCCGGCCGCTCGGCTACTACCTCTCCGCCCTCAGGCGCCCGGGCGTCTTCGGCTTCCTCCTCGCCCAGGTCCTCTGGGTCCTCGGCTACGCGGCGCTGCCCGCCTTCTTCCTCCTCTACGCGGAGGACGTCCTCGGCCTCGAGGCCGCCGCCGCCTCGCTCTTCCTCGCGGGCTTCGGCCTCGCGACGGCAGCCGCCGTGCTCGCTGCGGGCCGCGTCCGGAGTGAGTCGCGCCTGCGGCCGCTGCTCGTCCTCGGAATCGTGCTCATGGGCGGCGGCTTCCTCGTCGTCTCCCTCGTGGCCGACCTCCTCCTCGTGGGAGCCGCTCTCGCCTTCGTCGCGGTCGGCTTCGGCCTCATCTCCACGGTCGGCTTCCCGCTCTTCTCCTCGCTCATCCCCGAGGGCGAGGCCGGCGGCTACACGGCGCTCTTCTTCTCCGTGCGCTCCATCTCGTCGACGATCGCGTTGCCGACAGCGGGTTGGCTGATCGCCGCGACCGGCAGCTACCGGTCGCTCTTCGTCCTCGGCGGGCTCGCGACGCTGGCGGCACTCGTGCCGCTCTCGCGGGAGGCCGCGTCGGCTCCGAGGGCGGCGCTCGCGCGCCTGCCCGGGAGCCGCTGGCTCGCGACCTGGGCGGGCTCGCTCGCGGTGCTCGCGCTCCTCACGCTCGCCCTCGGTCGCCTCGTCTCGGCGACGCCGCTCGAGCGGCTCGACGAGGAGCTCTTCCGGCTCGTCAACGACCTCGGCCCCGGCCCGGACCTGCTCTGGACGCTGCTCGACCCGCACACGCGCAACTACCTCGTCCTCGTCGCCCTCGCCGGGACGATCGCGCTCCTCACGCGGCCGCCCCGCGTCGTCTCCGTCCTCGCACAGACCGTCGCCTCGGCGCTCCTCGCCTGGGGCCTGCTCGAAGGCGTCTACGCCCTCTACGACCGCCCGCGCCCGGAGGAGGTCTTCGGGGCCGCGGCCATCAGCCTCGACGGCCACAGCTGGTCGCGCCTCGAGTCGTTCCCGAGCGGGCACATGGCCATCACCACCGCCCTCGCGGTCGCGGTCGCGTTCGCGTTCCCGCGACTCCGCCGCGTCCTCTGGGCCTACGTCCTCGCCGTCGCCTTCACGCGCGTCCTGTTCGGCGCCCACTTCCCGCTCGACACGGTCGCCGGGATCGCGCTCGGGTACGGGAGCGCGCTCGGGATCCATGCCCTCTTCCTGCACGGGCGCCTCGCGTCCGCGAGTCGCGCGGCCGAGGACGACACCGGCGTGGCGCTGTCGCGTGACTCCGTCGTCGCCCTCATGCCGACCTACGGGGACGTGCCGTCGCCGAGCCTCGTGCAGGAGACGCTGCACCACGCGGGCCGGCTCCTCGTCGTCGACGACGGCTCGCCCGCCGAGACCGCCCGCGAGCTCGAGCGGCTCTCACGGGAGACCGACGTCGAGCTCCGGCGCCTTCCCGTGAACAGCGGCAAGGGCGAGGCGATCCGCACGGGCCTCGCCGAGATCCTCGCGAGCCGACCGGCCGCCGAGGCGGTGGTCCTCATCGACGCCGACGGGCAGCATCCCCCCGCGGCCATCCCCGTCCTCCTCGAGAGCGCCGCACGAGCCGAGCTGGTCATCGGCGACCGCTTCGACGACCTCGAGGCCATGCCGGCCCACCGGCGGACGATGAACCGGCTCGCGAGCGCGATCCTCTCGCTCGTGACCGCCGTCCCCGTCCGGGACAGCCAGTCCGGCATGCGCCTCCTGCGCGGCCGCGCGCTCCACGAGCTCGGCTACCCGGGCGGCCGCTACGAGGCCGAGACCCGCCACCTCAAGCGAGCGCTCCGGGCCGGCGTCCCGGTCGGCTGGGTGCCTATCCCGGCGATCTACGGCGAGGAGCGAAGCTCGTTCCGGCCGCTCGCGGACTCGTACCGGATCGCCCGCGCCATTCTGAGAGGCGACGAACCGCCCACACGACGAGGAGACCCAGCGCCAGTCCGAGCGCCGCACCCGCGAGCACATCCAGGACGTAGTGGACTCCGAGGTAGATTCGCGAGAGGCCGACGACCGCAGCCAGACCGAGCAGCGGCCATCTGAGACGGGGGTAGAAGGCGCCCACCGCGATCGCCGCGGCGAATGCCGTCGCCGCGTGCCCCGAGGGGAAGGACGCGGAATCCGGTGTCGGGACGAGCGCCTCGATTCCCGGGTCGGCGAGCGCCGGGCGAACTCGATCGAACGAGCTCTTCAGCAGGCTCGTCAGACCGGCGGCCGCGCCCACCGCGATCAGTCCGGAGAGCGCGGCGGGCGGAAGCCTTCGCCGGCACCGGGCGTCTCCGCACGCCCCGACGACCACGAGCAGCGGCCACTTGACCCACCAGGCGGACGCGAGGACGAAGAGCACGGTGAGCGGCTCCCAGCGGAGAGCCTGGCCCGCCTCGAGCGCGAGGCCGTCCCATTCGACGAGTTGGTGGAGGAACGAGAGCAGAGCTCCGATCGTACCGACGGGCCTCGCCGCGACGCCGGGGATCGCCGGGCGTGCAGGCGAGCTGCCCCAGCGCGACTCGCCGAGCGCGGCCTCCCCGTCTCAGCTGCCGGCGCACAAGGAGTGCACCGTCAGAGAGGAGATACGGATGGTCCCGATCGCATCGAACGCGAGATCTCGATCGACGCCCCCAGTGACGGCCGTCACTGCTGGTGAAAAAGATGGGAAAGCCCCGCTAATGCGGGGCTTTCCGGTAGCAGGCCTGTAAGCCGGATTCTGTCGAGGGCGACCATCCATCTGGGCCTCCGGTCGCCCGGAGGCTCGAGCGGCGCACCCGGCTCCTCGGCGGGCCGCCTGGTAGCGGAGCCTGTTCGCCTTGCACCGGACGGGGTTTGGCAGCCGCCGTGTCACCACGACGCTGGTGGGCTCTTACCCCACCTTTTCACCCTTACCGCCGGCGTCTCCGGAGAAGAGACGTTCGCCGGTGGCGGTCTCCTTTCTGTGCCACTTTCCGTCGGCTTTCGCCGCCTGGGGTTTCCCCAGCGTCCTGCCCTGCGGTGTCCGGACTTTCCTCGAGCCGCTCGCGCGGCCCGCGGTCACCCGGCCTGCACGTCCAAGTGTAGCGCCGTCTCGCCCGCCTTCACGAATCCGGAGCCACACTCCGGGCACGTCACGGCGCCGGCCCGGTGCAGCACGAACTCCCCGCATGCCGGGCACTCGAGGCTCGCGCCGCGCATGAGCGCGAGCAGCTCCTGGTCGAGCGTCCGGTTGAGCGCGTGCACCCCCACTCACACCCTCCGGAAGACGCCGACGACCTTACCGAGGATGCTGACGTGCGCCGGATAGAGCGGCTCCATGGCCGCGTTCTCCGGCTGCAGCCGGACGCGCCCGTCCTCGCGGAAGAAGCGCTTGACGGTCGCCTCGTCGGCCGCCTCGTCGTCGCCCGCCAGCGCGACGACGATGTCGCCGTCCCGCGCGGTCTGCTGACGCTGCACGACGACGTAGTCGCCCTCGAGGATGCCCGCCTCGACCATGCTCTCGCCCTTCACGCGCAGGAGGAACTCCTCTCCCCCGCGCGAGAGCGTGTCCGGGACCGCGAGGTGGTCCTCGACGTTCTCCTCCGCCAGGAGCGGCCCACCGGCGGCGATCTCGCCGACGAGCGGCAGGACGCGGACCTCGCCGACGTCCGGGACGGAGACCGACGCTCCCGCCGCCGCACGCTCGCGCCGCGTGAGCTCGAGCGCGCGCGGCTTCGTCGGGTCGCGCCTCAGGTACCCCGCCCGCTCGAGGTTTGCGAGGTGGGCGTGGACCGTCGACGGCGAGGCGAGGCCGACCTTCTCTCCGATCTCGCGCACGGTGGGCGGATAGCCGTGGGCGTCCACGAACTCGACGACGAACTCGTACACCTCCCGCTGACGCTGTGTGAGCATCTGCCTCCCCTCGCTGTCGAACGCTTGTTCGCGTACGGTAGCGCGGCCGCCGGACGGAGTCAAACCGGCCGGACTCGCTACAATCCCTCGCGTCCACGCGCTGGTGGCGGAATTGGTAGACGCGCAAGGTTGAGGGCCTTGTGGCCCGAACGGGCCGTGGAGGTTCAAGTCCTCTCCAGCGCACTCAGGCGTCTCTTCGGAGGCGCCTTTCGTCTCTCGGCGGGCGGCCCGCGGGCGTGAGTAAGGTAACGGCGGCCCGTGGACGCCCTCGCCGAACACGCAATCGACGCGGCGGTCGCGGCCGGGGCGGGCTACGCAGACGCTCGGGCCGTGCGTCGCCGGGCGCAGCACGTGGCGACGAAGAACGGCGACGTCGACAGCGTCTCCGACTCGGAGACCGAGGGAATCGGCGTCCGCGTGCTCGTGGACGGGGCCTGGGGCTTCGCCGGCGACCCGCGGCTCACGGGGGAAGGCGCTCGTGACGCCGCCCTCCGAGCCGTCTCCTTCGCACGTGCGAGCGCCTCGCGCGCACGACGGCGCGTCGACCTCGCCTCCGTCGCGGTGGCGAGCGGCGAGTTCGCACCGGCGGTCGCCCGCGACCCGATCGAGGTTCCGCTCGAGGAGAAGATCGCGCTCTGCCTGCGCGCGGACCAGGGCATGCGCCGGCCTGAGGTCAAGATCACGGAGGCGACGGTGCGGGCCATGCGGGAGGAGCGCGTCTTCCGCTCGTCCGAGGGCGCGCGCCTGCGCCAGCGGTTCGTCGAGTGCGGCGGCGGCATCGACGCGCTCGCCGTGTCCGACGACGGTCGGGTGCAGAACCGAAGCTACCCGAGCGCGCACGGAGGCTCGAGCGGCCAGGCCGGCTGGGAGCACGTCGAAGGGCTGGGTCTCGAGGGCGAGGCCGAGCGCGTCGGCGAGGAGGCGGCGGCGCTGCTCGAGGCCGACCCCTGCCCCGCCGGGGTGACGACGATCGTCGTCGACGCCGAGCAGATGTTGCTTCAGGTGCACGAGTCCGTCGGGCACCCGACCGAGCTCGACCGTGTCTACGGCACCGAGGCGGCCTACGCCGGAACGAGCTTCCTGAGGCCGGAGGACCTGGGCAGCCTGCGCTACGGCTCCGAGCACATGAACGTCACCGCCGATCCCACTACCCCGCTCGGCCTGGGGACGTTCGGCTGGGACGACGAAGGCTCGCCGGCGCGGCGGCAGCCGGTCGTCGAGGAGGGGATCCTCACCGGCTACCTCGCCTCGCGTGAGACCTCGCGGCTGATCGGTCGGGAGCTCGCCGGCTCGATGCGCGCCGACGGCTGGAGCCGGATGCCGCTCGTCCGCATGTCGAACCTCCACCTCGAGCCGGGCGCCGGGACGCTCGAGGACCTGCTCGCCGACGTCGACCGGGGGCTCTACCTCTGCACGAACAAGAGCTGGTCGATCGACGACAAGCGCCTCAACTTCCAGTTCGGCACGCAGGTCGCATGGGAGATCAGGAAGGGCAAGCTCGGGAGGATGCTCCGCGACCCCACCTACACGGGCGTGACGCCGGAGTTCTGGGGCCGGCTCGACGGCGTCGCCGGGGCGGAGGAGTGGCGGCTCCACGGTCTCACGAACTGCGGCAAGGGGCAGCCCGGCCAGCACGCGCACGTCTCCCACGGGACCGCCCCGGCACGCTTCCGCGACGTGCAGGTCGGCGTCCGGCAGTGACGCAGGCCCTCGATCTCGCGGGCCGCGCCCTCCGGGCGACCGAGGGCGACGAGGCCGACGCGTCCGTCCACGTCGAGAGCTCCGGGCTCGCCCGCTTCGCAGACTCGGCCGTGCACCAGCCGACCCTGATCCGGGACGCCAGCGTGACTCTGCGGGTCGTCCGCGACGGCCGCGTCGGCTCGGCGACGACGAACCGGACCGGCGACGAGGGGCTCGAAGCGGCCGCGCGACGGGCGGCCGCCGCCGCCGAGAGCTCTCCAGTCGATCCCGGCTTCCCCGGGCTCCAGCCTCCCGCCCCGGTCCCGGAGGTCGAGGGCTACGACGAGGCGACGGCCGGCCAGACGCCGGAGGAGCTGGCCGAGTCGGCCGCGGCTGCGATCGCCGCGGCCGGCGACGTTGGGCTCTACGGCTACTACACGAGCGCCGTGACGGAGCTCGCGGTCGCGTCGAGCACCGGTCACGCCGTCTCGCAGGCGATGACGGACGCGAGCGTGCTCGCGCTCGCGGCCTCGGACGACGCCTCCGGATACGCCGAGGCGACCTCGTGGCGCGCGGGCGACCTCGACCCGGGCGCGGTGGCGCGCGAGGCGGCGGAGAAGGCGGCACGCACGCGGGACGCCGCGGCGCTCGAGCCGGGGACGTACCGCGCCGTGCTCGAGCCGTACGCGATCTCGGAGCTCCTCTTCTACTTCGGCTTCACGTCGCTGAACGCGCTCGCGTTCCTCGAGGGCCGCAGCTACCTCTCCGGCCGCCTCGGCGAGCGACTCTTCGACGAGAGCTTCACGCTCTCGGACGACGGGCTCGATTCACGCGGGTACCCGAAGGCCTTCGACCTCGAGGGCGCGCCGAAGCAGCGGGTCGCGCTCGTGGAGCAGGGCGTGGCGCGCGACGTCGTCTGGGACCGGCGCACGGCCAGGCAGGCGGGCGACGGACGCGAGTCGACGGGCCACGGGCTCGGCCCGCCCGCCCAGGGATTCGGCCCGATCCCGTTCAACCTCTCGCTGGCCGGCGGCGACGCGCGCTCCGTGGCCGAGCTCGCCGAGCGCGTCGGCGACGGCATCCACGTCACGCGGCTGCACTACCTCGGCGTCGTCGACCCGCGCGAGGGCATCATCACCGGCATGACGCGCGACGGCACCTTCCGCATCGAGGGCGGCCGCGTGACCGAGCCGCTCGTGAACCTGCGCTTCACGACCTCGTTCCCGGCGCTCGCGGCCGGACTCCTCGGCCTCACGGAGGAGGTGACGCTCGTGAACCGCAGCGACTTCTACGACGAGCGCTACCCGTACGGGACACTCGTGCCCGCGGTGGCGACCGACGCGTTCACGATCGTGGGAACCGGCTCGGGGCCCGGGCTGTGACGGGCGTCCTCGTCCTCGTCGGCACGCGCAAGGGGCTCTTCCTGCTCGAGGGCGACGACGAGCGCCGCGCGTGGAGGCTCGAGGGGCCTCTCCTCCCCGGCTGGTCGGTGTTCCACGCCGCCCTCGACCCGCGCGACGGAACCATCCACGCCGCGACGAACAACGAGGTCTACGGCGCCACGGTGCACCGCTCCCCCGACCGCGGCGCGACCTGGACGCGGGCCGAGGTGCTCGGGCTCCCCGAGGAGAGCGGGCTCACGCTCGAGAAGACGTGGCACGTCGAGCCCGGGCGCGAGGGCGAGGACGGCCGGCTCTGGCTGGGCGCCGCGCCCGGCGCGCTCTTCCGCACGGACGACGGCGGCGCCACCTGGGAGCCGGTCGAGGGCATCCTCGGCCACGAGACCCGCGACCGCTGGTACCCCGGCGCGGGCGGCCTGTGCTGCCACTCGATCCAGCTCGACCCCGGGGAACCCGAGCGGATGTACGTCGGCATCTCCGCCGCGGGCGTCTTCCGCAGCGACGACGGGGGCGAGACGTGGACGCCCGCGAACCGGGGGACGGCCGCCGACTTCCTCCCGGAGCCCTGGGTCGAGGTCGGCCAGTGCGTGCACAAGGTGCTCCTGCACCCGGGCCGGCCGGCCCGGCTCTGGCAGCAGAACCACTGCGGCGTCTACCGCTCGGACGACCGGGGCGAGACCTGGGAGCGACTCGAGGGAAACGGCCTTCCGAGCGGGTTCGGCTTCCCGCTCGCGCTCGACCACCGTGACCCGGACGCCGCACTCGTCGTCCCCGAGGAAGGCGCCGAGAACCGCGTCACGTGCAACGGGCGGCTCGGCGTCTACCGCACGCGCGACGGGGGCGCCTCGTGGGACCTCCGCACGGAGGGCCTGCCTGCGCCGGCGTGGGGAGCCGTCATGCGCGAGGGGTTCGCCTCCGACCGGCTCGACCCGCCCGGCGTGTACCTGGGGACGCAGAGCGGCTCGCTCTTCGTCTCCCCGGACGCGGGCGACACGTGGCTCGAGGCCGTGTCCCAGCTGCCGCCGATCCTCTCCGTAGAGGCTGCCGAGTGGTCGTAGTCCTCCTGCCCGCCGTGCTGGCCGCCGAGGCCGGGGGACGCAAGCGGTTCGAAGCCGAGGCGGCGACCGTCGGAGACGCGCTCCGCTCGCTCCCGATCGCCGACCGCGTGCTCGACGAGCGCGGGGAGCTGCGGCCGCTCGTCAACGTCTACGTCGACGGGACCGACGCGAGGGAGCGCGGCGGCCTCGCGGCGCCGCTCACGGGCGGAGAGACGCTGCGCCTCGTCGGCGCGATCGCCGGCGGCTAGTCGAACTGGTAGAAGAGCGCGACCGTGTTGGCGGCGAAGACGATCGCCACGACGATCGTCAGCCGGGTGAGGTTGCGCTCGACGATGTGCTGGCCGCCCTGCGAGGCGGGCGTGAAGCCGAGACCGCCGAAGCCGGTGTCCCGGCCGGAGTGCATGAGCACGAGCCCGATGAGCGCCACCGAGAGGAGCACCTGGACGACTGCGAGGAACCCGAGCACGGCGATCAGGCTAGCAGCTCGAATGCGCGCGACCCGTGCTACGGTGCCCCGGCGTGGAGGCAGAGGAGCGCATCCGCAAGCTCGTCCTGCTCGGGGACAACCGGCAGAAGCAGGGGCTCCTCGGAAAGGCCCGCGAGAGCTACACCCAGGCGCTCGAGCTCGCGCGCGAGGCCGGGATCGACGGGTCGGTCGGCGCCCTCATCGAGCTGCGCCTCGCCGACCTCGACTCGCAGCGCTCGACCGGCTGATCTCGAGCCCCCGCGCCGATCCGACGTGCTCGACCTGGAGCGTCGTGTGCTCGACGGCGAAGCGCTCGCGCAGCAGCCGCTCCAGCTCGAGCCGAATGCGGTGGCAATCGGCCCCGGGCTCGACGAGGACGTGCGCCGAGAGCGCGGGGAAGCCGTCGGTCACGGTCCAGACGTGCAGGTCGTGCGTCTCGACGACCCCCGCGTGGCCCGCGATCGCACGTCCCACCTCGCCTGGAGGAGTCGATGACGGCGCGCCTTCGAGGAAGATTCGCCCCGACTCCCGCAGGAGCGACCAGGCTGCCCAGAGCATGAGGCCGGCGACGAGGAGGGAGGCGACGGCGTCGAACCGGTCCCAGCCTGTGAGCAGGATGAGCGCGGCCGCGACGCCGGTCCCCAGGAACGCGGCCAGGTCGGTGACGATGTGGAGGTAGGCGCCCCGCACGTTCAGGCTCTGCCGCTCGGCCCGTGCGAGCAGGGCGACGACGAGGAGGTTGACCGCGATCCCGGCGAGCGCGACGACGCCGACGACGCCGGCGTCGACGTCCGGCGGGTCGACGAGCCGCCGTGCGGCCTCGAAGACGATCCAGAGGCCGAGCAGTGCGAGCGTGAGGCCGTTCGCCTGGGCGGCCAGGATCTCGACGCGTCCGAAGCCGAAGGTCCAGCGTCCGCGCGGGGGCCTGGCCGCGACCAGGGCCGCGACGAGCGCCAGTGCGAGAGCCGCCGCGTCCGTGAGCATGTGCGCGGCGTCGGCCAGGAGCGCGAGCGAGCGCGCGAGGATCCCGAAGACGACCTCCACGGCCATGAACGCGAGCAGCAGGGCGAGCGAGAGCCCGAGGAGGCGGCGGTCGGCCGCCCCGCTGGCGCTGTCTCCGTGCCGGTGCATCCCGGTCATTGTGCCGCGGCCGACTCGAGCACCCGCTCCACCCGCTCGGCCTGCAGGCGCACGTCGTGCGCGGCCGCCGCCCGCCGGGCCGCGGGATTGGGCCTCGGCAGGTCGGCCGCCGCCGCGAGACCGGCTGCGATGGAGGGCACGCTCTCGGGGTCGACGAGGACGCCGACCTCGCCGGAGACGAACTCGGGCGGGCCGCCGACCCTCGTGGCTACGACGGAGCGCTCGCAGGCGAGCGCCTCGAGGAGCGCCTGGCCGAACGGCTCGACGAGGCTCGGCTGGCAGAGGACGTCGCACGCGCCGATCCAGTCGGCCACATGCTCGTGCGCGACCCGGCCGACGAGACGGACGCCCGGCCGGCCCTCGAGGCGCCCGCGCAGGGGGCCGTCGCCGACGAAGGCGAGGCTGCCCCGCCCGAGGCGCGCGAAGGCCTCGACGAGCCGCACCGGGTTCTTGCGCTCGTCGAGCGTGCCGACGAAGAGGTAGAAGGGGGGGTCCCCCTCCCAGGCCAGCCGCTCTCGCAGCTCGGCCGCGTCCCGGCCGTGGAAGCGCTCGAGGCTCACACCCGAGTCGATCACGTCGATGCGCCCGGCGAGCTCCGGCAGCCTGGCCTCGAGCTCCCGCCGCAGGAAGTCCGACACGGCGATGACCCGTGCGCGGCGGAGTGCCAGCCGCGTCGCCGTCTCGACCCCGCGGATGCGGCCGAGGTTGCGGACGTCCTGCCCGTGCGCGGTCACGACGAGGCCCGCGCCCGCGATGCGCGAGGCCGCGGCCGCCGCGGCGCCCGCGGGGAAGAGGTAGTGGGCGTAGACGACGTCCGGCCGGAACCGCCTCGCCTCGCGGACGGCGTGCGCCAAGAGGGCCGCCGACTTCAGGTGCGACCCGCCGCGGCGCGCGCTGACGGCGTAGCGCAGCTCGTGCCCTCGCCGCTCGAGCTCGCGCGCCATGTCCGCGACGAAGATCCCGAAGTCGGGATCGGCGGGCCCCGGGTACATCTGCGAGACGAGGAGGACGCGCATCGTTAGACCTTCGACACGACTCGCTCGTCCGGGAGGTCCCCGCGCGCGCGCCGCGCTCCGCGGGAAGCATGGCGGACCCCGCGGCTGCCGGTGCCGGCGGAGCGCCGGCTCGGGTCCAGTCTTCCGCCTGCGAGCGATCGGGGACGGCCGTGACGGCGGGGAGGCGGCCTGAGCCGCCTCCCCGCCGAGGACGGTCTACGCCGCCTTCTCGAGTCGCCGCGAGTCCCGCTCGAGCCGCTCTTCGGCTCTCGCGCGGGCGCGGATGGCGTCGGACGGGCCGAAGTGCGAGTAGGCGCGCAGAGCGCGCGCCTCCGCCCACAGCTCGTCGATTCGCTCCGTGAGCTCGGCGGCCTCGGCCGACTTGGCCGGGTCGACGCCGTCGCCGAGCTCGTGCCAGAGCTCGGCCCGCCGTTCGGTGGCGCGGTCGAGCTCGTCACGGATCTCGTTCATGGTTCGCATGGCACCCGGTTTAAACGCGTCCCCGGCAGCCGTCATTCCGACACCTAGCGGCCGAGGGCCGCACCCGGTCCGACTAGGCCGCCCTGGGCTCGACGTCCGTCGGCAGCGTGCCGGGCGGACCGAGGACCTCGATGCCGGCCGGTGCGGCCAGCGCGAGCAGGGCCGCGAGCTCCTCGGGCGTCGGCTCGGGGCCGCCGGCGCCGACGGGAGCCCCGAGCGCGCGCACGAAGTCCTCGTACGCCCCGGCGGACTCGGCGAAGGCCATCGTCAGGACGCGGGCGCTCCTGGATGTCGCGCACAGCGTGTGCGGGACACGGCTCGGCGCGACGTACGACTCGCCCGCCTCGAGGTCGAAGGTCGTCGTCCCTGCGTAGACCCTCAAGGTCCCCGCGAGGACGTGGAAGCCCTCCTCCGACTCGTGGGCATGGAGTGGAGGCATGAGGCCGGCAGCGACCGTCGTGACCGCGAGCGCCATCGCCGCCTCGTCGCTGGGTCCGCCCCGCAGCGAGGCGACCTGCTCGAGGAGGGAGGCGAACGCGGTCTCCATGCCCTCAGGCTGGCGCAACGTCCCGCCGCCGTCCAGAGTGGCACCCGGCCTCCGCGGGTGCGGCTAACCCGACGTGTCGCCTGCCGCCGACCCGCTTTCCGCCGCGCCGGGGAGTCGCTCCAGCAGGTCGGCGACCTCCTCGAGCTCGCCCTCGGAGAGACGCTCCTCGAGCAGCGAGCGGATGGAGCCGACGTGCCCGCACGAGGCTGCCTCCAGGCGGGCGACACCGGCTTCGGTGAGCTCCGCGTAGACGACACGGAGGTCCTCCTCGCAGGATGCGCGCCTGACGAGGCCCGCACGCTCCAGCCCCTCGAGGAGCCTCGTGACGCCGGACGGCGTCAGGGAGAGCCCTCGGGCGAGGTCGATGCGCTTGAGCCGGCGCCCGTCGGCGCGCGCCAGAGCCGAGAGGGCCTCGTAGTCGTTCAGCGTCAGCCCGTGCTCCGCCTGCAGACTCCCGCTCAGCCGGCGGGTCGCAGCCCCGTGCGCGCGCAGGAGCGCCGTCCAGGCGCGCTCGGCGGGACGTGCGACCGGTCGGACTTCGCCGTCCGGATTAGCTTGCGGGGTCAAGGTGTTTCATGGTACATTTGCTTGCGAACTCAATAGTACACGAAGCAAGAGGAGGAGACATGAGCACGACGGAGATGACGACGATCGCCCCGACGGGCACATGGCGGCTCGACCGGGTGCACTCGACGGTGAGCTTCGAGGTCGCCTACCTGGCCGGGATCTTCAAGGGGGAGTTCCGGGAGGTCGACGCGACGCTCGCGGTCACGGACGGGGGCGCGACGCTCGCGGGCGTGGCGACGGTGGCGAGCGTCGACGTCAAAGACGAGAGCCTCGCAGCGCACCTGCAGAGCCCCGACTTCTTCGACGCCGAGGGCCACCCCGAGCTGCGCTTCGCAGCCGAGGACATCGCCCTGGCCGGCCGGACCGTCACCGTGGAGGGAGAGATCACGATCAAGGGCGTGACGAAGCCCGTGACCGTCACGGGCACCGTCGCCGCCCCGCTGACCGACCCGTACGGGAACGAGCGCATCGGTCTCGCCGTGACGACGACGGTCGACCGGACGGACTTCGGGGTCAGCTGGAACAACCCGCTCCCGAGCGGGGAGCCGGCACTCGCGAACGACGTGCGGATCGTCGCCGAGCTCCAGTTCGCGAGGGCGGCGTAGGGCATGAAGATCCTCGGCATCTCCGGCAGCCTGCGCGGGGGCTCCTACAACACGAGCCTCCTGCGCGCCGCGGCCGAGCTCGTCGGCGGGAACGTCGAGCTCGAGCTCTGGGACGGGCTCAAGGCGGTGCCGCCCTACGACGAGGACGACGACACGGAGGAGGCGCCGGCGGGCGTGGCCGATCTGCGCGCCGCACTGGCCGGCGCCGACGCCGTCCTCTTCTCCACGCCCGAGTACAACGGCTCGGTCCCGGGCCAGCTGAAGAACGCGCTCGACTGGGCCTCACGCCCGCTCGCCACCAACCCGCTCCGCAACAAGCCCGTCGCGGTCGTCGGGGCCTCGACGGGGGCGTTCGGCGCGGTCTGGTCGCAGGCCCAGCTGCGCAAGGTGCTCGCAACGATGGGCGCCCGGGTCCTCGCGGGCGAGGTCGCATGCCGCAACGCCGCCGCCTCGTTCGACGAGGACGGGCGGCTCCTCGACGACCGCGTCCGGGACGAGCTCGCCCGGCTCGTCGCGGAGCTCGTCGATGCCGTGCGGGCCCGCGCCGGGGCGACGCTCGCGGCAGCCGTCTAGGCTTCGTGGCGATGAGCGCCTCCGACGGACAGGCGCGGCTCTTCGGCGAGGACCTGGGAACCGAGCAGCCGCTGCCCGCCGTGCTGGCCGACGTGCAGGACCGCCTGCGCGCGCTCGGGGAGAAGTTCGGCCCCGCGCTGCCGGCGGACGAGCGGTTCGAGATCCTCGACGAGACGCTCGACGAGCTCGACGCAGCGCTCGAGCGCGTGCGCGACGCGCGGGCGAAGCTCCTGCGCATCGAGCTCCGCCTCGCGTCCGCGTACGAGCGGGGCATCGCCCGCTTCCGCGAGGCAGAGCGGGACGCCGCGAACGGCGCCGGCTGATACGGGCCGGCGGGCGAGAGCCGGAGGCGGGACTCGAACCCACGACCTACCGCTTACAAGGCGGTTGCTCTACCAGCTGAGCTACTCCGGCGGTCGACGGGAATCGTAGCCGGGCGCTAGTCGACGACCTGCCGGCCCTGCTGGTGCTGGAGGACCTTGCGCTTCACGCGCTGCAGCGCGTTGTCGATCGTCTTCGTGTCGCAGCCGAGCTCCTCCGCCATCTCCTCGTACGAGTTGCCTTCGAGGTAGAGCTTGAGCGCGTCCGCCTCGAGCGGGGAGAGGCCCGTGCCGAGGCAGAAGACGAGGCTCTGGAGCTCTTCGGTCGAGATGACGCAGATGGCGGGGTCGTCCACCCCCGGGCCGGGGAGGGCGTCGCCGAGCGTGCACTCCCCGTCGTCCTGGCCGGCCGGGGTCTGGCTGAACGACACGTACGTGTTGAGCGGCGAGTGCTTGTACCGGGTGGCGGTCTTGATCGCCGTGATGATCTGCCGCGTGATACAGAGCTCGGCGAAGCTGCGGAACGACGTCTCCTTGTCGGGCCTGAAGTCGCGGACAGCCTTGTAGAGACCGATCAGCCCCTCCTGAACCAGGTCGTCCGACTCCCCTCCGGCGAGGAAGTACGAGCTCGCCTTCAAGCGGACGAAGCCCGTGTACCGACGGATGAGGGCGTCCATCGCCGTCCCGTCGTCGTTGCGGGCACGCAGGACGAGCTGCAGATCCTCGAGCTCTCGCCTGCTTCTTTCCTGCGGGGTCCGAGCGCTGGCGAGCTGACGGCGGGCCACGGCGGTTTCCTCCCGGGATCGCGGTTGTCGGGGAGAGCCGTCCGGGCCTCTCCGCAAACCCTAACCCTCAAGTTGAGGTCTCGATCGTAGCAGGGGAGCCGCCTTTTTTCAACGTCCGCGGCGAAGGCGTTCGAGCCGCTCCCGCGTCTCCGCGTCGAGGGCGTCCTCTATCGGAGAGCGCCCTCGTCCGGCCGACGCGCCTCCCCGCTTTCCCTCCGCGGCGAGCTCGCGCACGAAGCTCTTCGACGAGAGGCGCCGGGTCTCCTGCCCGGCCGTCCCCCGCACCGCGCGGTCGGACGAGACGACCCAGACCTCCTCGGTCGCGCGGTGCTCCGCCGCCAGCCGCTCGATCAGCGGGTCGGCCGGGGAGGCGAAGCGAACCTCGAGCGCGCCGTAGGCAGCCTCCTCCCCCGCTCCGTCGAACACGACGACCCCGCGGGCTCCGCGGACGGCGACGAAGCTCGCGAGGGCGTCCACGAGCTCGCGCCGGTCCGCGAACGCGCCGGCGTGCAGGATGTTGTAGCCGTCGAAGACGTAGAGCACAGGCTAAGGATGACGACATTCCCCGCCGAGAGCGCGTACCTCGACGAGCTCGCCGCCCGGCTGCGGCGCCTGCTCGGGGAGGATCTCGTCGGCGTCTACGTCGGCGGCTCCTACGCGCTCGGCGACTACGAGCCCGGCCGGAGCGACCTCGACGTGGCGGCCGTCGTCGCGGGCCCGCTCGCCGAGAGGCGGAGGGCCGAGCTGGTCGCGGCGCTTCGGCACGAGTCGCTCGCGTGCCCGGCGCGCGGCCTCGAGCTCGTCGTCTACACCGCGAAGGCGGCCGGAACGCCGACGGCCGAGGCAGCCTTCGAGCTCAACCTCAACACCGGCGCCCGCATGCCGTTTCGCGTCGACACGGAGCCCGTCCCCGGGGAGCTCCACTGGTTCGCCCCCGACCGCGCCGTCCTCCAGGATCAGGGGATCGCGCTCCTGGGGCCGCCCGCGGACGTCGTGTTCGCCGCCCTCACCCCCTCGCTGCTGCTGCCGGTCCTCGCCGAGGTGCTCCGCTGGTACCGCGGCGACGGGAGGCGCGACGATGCCGTCCTGAACGCTTGCCGCTCGCTCCGCTTCGCGCAGGAGAGCACCTGGTCCTCGAAGCCGGCGGCCGCACGCTGGGCGCTCGGAGCGCCCGGCGTCGAGGATCGGGCGCTCGTCGCCGAGGCGCTCGCGGCACGGCGGACCGGCGCCGAGCTCGACGCCGGCCGCGTCGACGCCTTTCTCGCACGCGCCGTCGCGCGGCTCGAGGCGGGAGCCTAGCCCGCGCGTCGCTGGCGGGCGGCCTCGAAGAGGGCGACTCCCGCGGCCACGCTCACGTTCAGCGACTCGACGCTGCCCGCGAGGGGGACGGCGAAGGCGTCGTCGCAGGCACGGCGCACGCCGGGCCGCAGCCCCCGGCCCTCCGCGCCGAAGACGAGCGCGGCGCCGGTGGCGAGGTCCGCCGACCACACGGGCGTCTCGGCGTCGCCCTCGGCGGCCCAGACCCAGAGCCGGGGCCCCTTGATCTCGTCGAGGTAGCGGGCGAGGTTGACGACCACGCCGACGGCGAGATGCTCGACGGCGCCGGCGGAGGCCTTCGCGACCGCGGGGGTGACGCGCGCGGCGTTCCGCTCCGTGACGACGACGCCGCTCGCCCCGGCTCCCTCGGCGCTGCGGCACACGGCTCCGAGGTTGTGCGGATCGGTCACCTGGTCGAGGCAGACGACGAGCGGGCGCTCGCCGGCGGCGATCTCGTGGGCGTCCGCGTAGCGGTAGGGCTCGCAGAACGCGACGACACCCTGGTGGTCGCGGGTACCGGCCGCCTCCGTGAGCCTTCCCTCACGGTGAACCTGCACGCGCACGCCCGCGAGCTCCCGCAGGAACTGCTCGGCCGCGAGCGCCCGCTCCGTGACGAGGAGCTCGAGGACCTGCCGCTTCCCCGCGCGAACGACCTCGCGCACAGGGCGCCGGCCGTAGACGAGCTCGCGCGTCACGACCGGGGAACGAGGCGGAAGCCGTCGGGCACGTCCTGGACCTCCCAGCCCAGCCGCTCGATCTCCTCCCGCAGCTCGTCCGCGCGCGCGAAGCGGCGCGCCGCTCGCGAGCGGTGACGATCCTCCGCCAGGCGAACGACATCCGGCGGGGCGTCGCCCGCCTGCTCGACCCCGAGCCCGAAGATCCCGAGCCCGCGCTCCAAGAGCTCGCGCTCGCCCGCGGAGCGCCATGCGTGCAGGATCGAGAGCGCGAGCGGCGTGTTGAAGTCGTCGTCGAGCGCCGCCGCCAGCTCGCTCCAGTCCGGCACGCGCTCGTCCTGCCGCTCGACGACGCGGAACGCCGTGCGGAACTCCCGAGCCTGCTTCCCCGCCGCCTCGAGCGCCTCGTCGGAGTACTCGAGCGGACTTCGGTAGTGCCCGGTGAGGAAGAAGAGGAGGACGGCATCCCGCCCATGGTCATCGAGGACGTCCCGCAGCGAGACGATGTTGCCGACCGACTTCGACATCTTCTCCTCGGCGAGCTCGAGCATGCCGTTGTGCGCCCAGATGCGCGCGAAGTCGCGGCCCGCACCACGCGACTGCGCGAGCTCGTTCTCGTGGTGAGGGAAGCGGAGGTCGAGGCCGCCGCCGTGGATCTCGAACTCGGGGCCGAGGAGCTTCTCGGCCATCGCCGAGCACTCGATGTGCCAGCCAGGGCGGCCCGGCCCCCAGGGCGACTCCCACCAGGTGTCCTCGTGCGGCTTCGTCGCCTTCCAGAGGGCGAAGTCGCGCTGGTCCTCCTTGAGGTCGCTCGGCTCCTGCGCGACCATGTCCTCGAGCTTCGCGCCGGACAGCTCCCCGTACCCGGGGTAGGCGGCGACGCGGAAGTAGACGTCGCCCTGCGACTCGTACGCGAGCCCGCGCTCGACGAGCTCCTCGATCAGCGCCACGATCTCCGGGATCGTCTCGCTCGCGAGCGGCTCGTGGTCGGGCCGGCCGAGGCCCAGGCCGTCGGTGTCCTCGAGGTACCAGCGCGTCGCCTGCTCGGCGAGCTCGGCGCTGCCGATGCCCTGCCTCTCCGCCGCCTCGTAGATCCTGTCGTTCACGTCCGTCACGTTCTCGACGAGCGTCACGTCGTAGCCCTGGGCCTGGAGCCAGCGCTTCAGCCAGAGGAACACGACGTACGGCCGGGCGTTCCCGATGTGGATGCGCTGGTAGACGGTCGGGCCGCAGACGTACATCCTGACGGGCCCCGGCGGCGGCGGGAGCTCCTGCTTCCGGCGAGTGAGCGAGTCGTACAGCAGCATGTGGTCGCGGACGCCAGACTAGAGAAGCGGGATGGCGCCAGCCACGCAGCTGCCGGGTCGAGCGGAGCGTACGCCGCTTCCGACGCGTCTCTTCGTCGTCCTCTTCCTCGCCGTCTTCACGGTGTGCGGCGTGGCCGGGATCGAGGCGTGGCCGTTCACCGGCTGGCGTCTCTTCAGCAACGTCCGAACGGACGAGCAGGCCGCCTGGCGCGCGGTCGCCGTCGACGGCGGCGGACGCGAAGAGCAGATCCGCTTCGCCGAGCTGCCACGCGGCTACCGGAACTTCGTCCTCGTCATGAACGCCTATCCCTCCCTGCCCGAGGCCGAGCGGGACGCGATCTGCCGGACGTGGGCGGACGCCCTGCGCCGGCGGGGGGACGACGTCGCCGAGATCCGCATCTACCGAATCCGCTGGAAGCTGTCCCAGCGGCGATTCGGCGGGGCCGACCCGACACGGAGCCTGCGCTACGCGTGCGGCCAGGGGACGTAGTCGTGCTCCTGGAGCGGTGGCTCTTCGCGGCGGGGAGCGACGTGCGGCTGGCGGCTCTGGCCGCGACAGTCGTCGTGGTGCTCACCGACTGGCCGCGTGCACTCGAGCTGGCGCGCGCCTGGGTCATGATGCGGAGCCGACCCGAATTCCGCACATGACCACGGCCACGCTCCTCTACGACGCCCAGTGCGGCTTCTGCCGGCGCGCGGTCGCCAGAGTCCTCTCCTGGGACCGGGGGCACCGGCTCCGCCCGCTCGCCCTCCAGGACCCCGAGGCCGACCGGCTGCTCGCCGGCATGGAGCAGGCACAGAAGATGGCCTCGTGGCATCTGGTGACCGACGACGGCCGCGTCCATTCGGGCGGCGCCGCCTTTCCGCCGCTCTTTCGCCTGCTTCCGGGCGGGCGCGTCCCCGCGTCGTTGACCGCCGCTTTCCCCGCCGCGACCGACCGGCTGTACCGCGCCGCCGCCCGAAACCGCGGTCGGCTCGGCCGTTGGAGCCGCCGCCGGCGGAACGAGCGGGGGAGGGAGAGCGGCTAGGCCGCTCCCCCGCGCAGAGCTTCCGCGATGTCGTCGGCGCGCTCGAACTGCGCCTCCTCGGTCGAGCCCTCGAGGGCTAGCGTCGAGCTCTCCCCGCCGGACACGGTCCGGGCGACGAGGTCGAACCAGCCGGCGCCGACCTCGCGCTGGTGGCGCGTGGCGGTGTAGCCGAGCTCCTCGAGCTCGAACTCGCGCTCCTGGAGGCGGACGTAGGCCGGCATCCCCTCCTCGGCGTAGCCGCGCGCCAGGTCGAACATCGACTCGTTGAGGGCGTGGAAGCCGGCGAGCGTGATGAACTGGAAGCGGTAGCCCATCGCGGCGAGCTCGCGCTGGAAGCCTGCGATCTGGTCGTCGGCCAGGTGCCGTCTCCAGTTGAACGACGGCGAGCAGTTGTAGGCGAGGAGCTTACCCGGGAAGCGCTCGTGGATCGCGTCGGCGAAGTCGCGCGCCTCGCCCAGGTCCGGGGTCGAGGTCTCGCACCAGAGCAGGTCGGCGAAGGGCGCGTAGGCGAGCCCCCGCGCGACGGCGGCTTCCATCCCGCCCTCGACGCGGAAGTAGCCCTCGCTCGTGCGCTCCCCGGTGACGAACGGATGGTCGCGCTCGTCGACGTCGCTCGTCAGGAGCGTGGCGCTGAGCGCGTCCGTGCGCGCGACGAGCACGGTCGGGACGTCGCAGACGTCGGCGGCCAGGCGCGCCGCGGCGAGCGTCCGCACGAACTGGCTCGTGGGCACGAGCACCTTGCCGCCGAGGTGCCCGCACTTCTTCTCCGCGGCGAGCTGGTCCTCGAAGTGGACGCCGGCGGCGCCCGCCTCGATCATCGAACGCATGAGCTCGAAGGCCTGGAGCGGGCCGCCGAAGCCCGCTTCGGCGTCGGCGACGATCGGCGCGAGCCAGTGGCGCCCGTGGCCGTCTCTCTCCGCGTGCTCGATCTGGTCGGCCCGGAGAAGCGCGGCGTTGAGCCGGCGCACGAGCGCCGGCGCGCTGTTCGAGGGATAGAGGCTCTGATCCGGGTAGGTCTGCGAGGCGAGGTTGGCGTCCGCGGCGACCTGCCAGCCGGACAGGTAGATCGCCTTCAGGCCGGCCTTCACCATCTGGACGGCCTGGCCGCCCGACAGCGCGCCGAGCGCCGCCACGTACGGCTCCTCATCGAGGAGCCGCCGAAGGCGCTCCGCGCCCAGGCGGGCGAGCGTGTGCTCGACCCGGACCGAGCCGCGAAGGCGCTCGACGTCCTCCTCGGTGTAGGGCCTCTCGATTCCATCCCAGCGTTCCATGCCGCATGACCTCCTAGTCGATCAGCTCGTACGCCGGGACCGTGAGGAACTCGGGAAGCTCCTCGGCGAGCCCGACCGCGTCGAAGACGGCGCGCGCGTCGGCCCAGCGTCCCTCGCCGGCCTCCGCGAGCTCGGCCTCCTCGAGCGCGACGACCCGGTCGCGCTCGATCCTTCCGTGATGCAGCCACTGCCAGATCTGCGTGCGCGCGATCTCCGCGGTGGCGGCGTCCTCCATCAGGTTGAAGATGGCGGCGGCCCCCACTCCCCGGAGCCACGACTCCAGGTAGCGGAGGCCGACGCTCACGTTGGCGTGCACGCCCTCGTCGGTGATCTCGCCCTCGGGGACGCGCACGTCGAGGAGCTCCGCCGCCGAGACGGCGACCTCCTCTCGCAGGCGATCGACCTGGTTCGGCCGTTCGCCGAGCACCCGGTCGAACTCCTCCGTCGCCACGGGCACGAGGTCCGGGTGGGCGACCCACGTCCCGTCGAAGCCGTCGCCCGCCTCCCGCCGCTTGTCCTCCCGCACGTTCGCGAGAGCGACCTCGTTGACCGCCGCGTCCCGCCGGCTGGGGATGAACGCGGCCATGCCGCCCATGGCGTGCGCGCCGCGCCGGTGGCACGTCTTGACGAGCAGCTCGGTGTAGGCACGCATGAAGGGCACCGTCATGGTCACCTGCGCCCGATCGGGGAGGACGAACTCCGGCCGGTGCCGGAAGCGTTTGACGACGCTGAAGATGTAGTCCCACCGACCCGCGTTGAGACCGGCCGCGTGGTCGCGAAGCTCGAAGAGGATCTCCTCCATCTCGAAGGCGGCGAGGA
The DNA here is from genome assembly GCA_035762005.1 of Gaiellaceae bacterium. Classification (GTDB taxonomy): domain Bacteria; phylum Actinomycetota; class Thermoleophilia; order Gaiellales; family Gaiellaceae; genus JAIBJN01. The sequence goes on along the minus strand of DASTQA010000035.1, from coordinate 91,920 downwards.
TCGTCTCCACGAGCACGGTCGCCTTGATCGAGCCGTGCGGGAGCCCGAGCTCGCCCTCGGTGAAGTCGAAGACGTCGTTCCAGAGCCGCGCCTCGAGGTGGCTCTCGAGCTTCGGGAGGTAGAGGTACGGGCCGCTCCCCTTCTCGAGCAGCCGGCGCCCGTTGTGGAAGAGGTAGAGCCCGAAGTCGAAGAGCGCGCCGGCGACGGGACGGCCGTCGACGCGGACGTGCCGCTCCGGCAGGTGCCAGCCGCGCGGCCGCACGAGCAGGACCGCGGGGTCGTCCCGCAACCGGTACGTCTTCTCGCCCGCCTCGAGCTCGATCGTGCGCTCGATCGCGTCGACGAGGTTCGCCTGGCCCTCGACGCAGTTGCGCCAGGTGGGCGAGTTCGAGTCCTCGAAGTCGGCCATGAAGCACCGCGCGCCCGAGTTGAGGGCGTTGATGACCATCTTGCGGTCGACCGGCCCCGTGATCTCGACGCGGCGGTCCTCCAGGTCGGGCGGCACGAGCGCGATCCGCCAGTCTCCCTCGCGCACCTCGCGCGTCTCCGGCAGGAAGTCGGGGAGCTCACCGGCGTCGATGCGCGCGTGGCGCTCGACGCGGCGGGCGAGGAGGTCGAGGCGGGCGCCGTCGAAGCGGCGGTGCAGATCGGCCACGAACGCGAGGGCGTCCGGGCTCAGGATCTCCTCGTCGCGCCCCTCCAGGGGCGCGACCAGCTGCACTCCGTCGACGGCCTCCGTCCCCGCCACGATCGCCGTCCTAGTCGCGGTCGTGGTCGCGCTCGCACCAGTCCGGGCAGGTGCACTCGGCGAGCTCGGCCGAGCTGAGGACGAGGATCGTCCCGTCCCGGCGAGGCTGCTCGCGCGACTCGCTCTCCCGCGCGGCCCTCGTGATCGTTGCAGTCCTCATACGCCCTCATCATGGTAGGTGCCGCCTAGCTATTCAGAAAATTGTTTCTTTTGATTTTTGCTATAGATTATCTCTATGGCCATGCTCTCGCAGCTCCAGGCGTTCGTCGAGGTCGCGCGGACGCGGAACGTCAGCCGGGCCGCGGAGTCCCTGTTCCTCACGCAGCCGGCGCTGACGGCGCGCCTCCAGCGGCTCGAGGACGACCTCGGCGCGAGGCTCTTCGCCCGCACGCCGCGCGGGATGAGGCTCACGGAGGCCGGGCAGGCGTTCCTGCCCCACGCAGTCAAGGCGCTCGAGACGATCGCGGACGGGCGGCACGCGGTGAACGCGTTCGAGCGCGGCGGTGCGGGACGCCTCGCGCTCGGCGCCGCACCGGCCGTCTCGACGTACGTCCTCCCGGGGATCCTGAAGCGGTTCTCCATCGCCCATCCACGCGTCCAGGTGAACGTCCGCACCGGCCACTCGGAGGAAGTGCTCGACCTCGTGCTGCGAGAGCAGGTCGACCTCGGCCTCGTCCGCGCCCTGCGCCACCCCGACATCGCGACGACGCCCCTCTACGAGGACCGTCTCATCCTCGTCGTCGATCCCGCTCACCGCTTCGCGAGCCGCAGGAGCGTCCGGCTCGAGGAGCTGGCGCGCGAGCAGCTCGTCCTCTTCGACCGCACGTCGAGCTACACGGAGCTCACGAACGCGCTCTTCCGCGGCGCCGGCGTCCAGCCGGAGGCCGTCATGGAGCTCGACAACATCGACGCCGCGAAGAAGATGGTGCAGGAGGGGATCGGCCTCGCCCTCCTCCCCAGCACGGCCGCCAGGGGCGAGCTCGAGGCGGGCATCCTCCGCGAGGTCGAGGTGGAGGACGCAGAGCCCGTCCGGCGCCAGATCGTCGCCGTCCGCCGGCGCGACCGCGGCGCGCCGACCGGCGCGGTCGAGGCGTTCCTCGCCACGTTGCGCGAGCTCCAGCCGGAGCTCGCCCGCTAGGCCCCGGCCCGGCGAAGCGCCTCGGCGCGCGGAAGCGCGACGAGGACGGCCCAGAGCTCCGGCCCCCGCCTCGCGCCCGTCAGCGCGAGCCTGAGAGCGCGGAGATCGCCGCCCACCGCCTTGAGCTCCCGCACGATCGCCTTCGCCGCCTCCGCGTCCAGCTGCTCGGCGGCCGCACCTCGCAGCTCGCGGAAGCGCAGGAGCGTCTCGGGCGAGCCCACGTCCACGGGGTCCGGCGGGGCGGCGATCTGCAGCGCGAGCGCCCTGGCCTCGACGAGGTCGTGCGCCCCGCGCAGAGCCGGCCCGAACCGCGCTTCCACGCCGGCGCGCGCGGCCAGCTCGCCGGCCGGAAGCGCCCCGAGCGCCTCGACCGCATGACGGCGGAGCCGGGCCTCGTCGTAGCGGACGTCACCGCGCGGGAGGCCGAGGCCCTCCAGGTAGGCGCGGACCGCCTCGGCCGGGAGCCCGCGCTCGCGCAGGCCCGCCACCGAGGACGAGCGTGCGCGCTTGGAGAGCTTGCGCCCGTCCTGCCCGACGAGGAGCCCGTGGTGGAGGAACTCCGGCGGCTCCCGGCCGAGCGCACGCGCGATCGCTTCCTGAGCAGGCGTCGTCGGCTGGAGGTCCTTGCCGCGGATCACGTGCGTCACGCCGAGCTCGAGGTCGTCCACGACGGAGGCCAGGGAGTAGGTCGCGCGCCCGTCCGCCCGCACGAGCGTCGGGCGGCCGCCGGCCGTGGCGCGGACGGCGCCGTCGGCCTCGCGGGAGGCCGCGCCGGCGGCGAGCAGCGCCTCCGCGGCGGCGCGGTAGACCGCCCCCCGCTCGCTCTGGCGCACGGGACCCTCGTCCCACGGGATCCCCAGCCACGCGAGGTCGGCGAGAATGCCCGCCTCCGCCCCGGGGAGGACGCGCTCCGGGTCCGTGTCGTCGATGCGGAGGACGAGCGAGCCGCCCCGCTCGTCGGCGAAGCGGCGGTTGACGACGGCCGTGAGGGCGCCGCCGAGGTGGAGCGAGCCCGTCGGGCTCGGCGCGAAGCGCACCCGCACCACGGCGGCTCAGGCCTTGGCGTTTTTGGCCAGGTCCCAGGCGATCTCGACGTCCGGCTTCGGCTTGCCCGTCTTGCTCACGGGGGTGTAGGCGATCCGGGCCTTGGCGAACGCGAGCGCGATCTGGTCGGTGGGCGGCTCTTCCTCGCCGCCGTCGATCTCGAACGACGTCACGACGACGTCGTCGAGCGTGATCGTCAGGAACTCGACCGGGGCCGCGCCGGCGCGGCGGCACGTGAGCACGGCCGACTTGACGTGCTGACCGCTCGCGCAGGCGAGGACGAGCTTCGGTGAGGCCTTGCTCGTCCGCGCGACCACGAGGAGGTCCTCGAACAGAGGCTTGCCGGCCCCGCCGCCGCTCCCCGGCCCCGGCGAGCCTCCGTTGGCGACGCCCCAGCTGAAGGCGAGGACCTCGATCTCCTTCGCGTGCGCCTTGTCCGCGCTCTCGCCCTCGATCCCGTCGAGCTCGAGGAAGTAGTCGACCGCCACGGCCGCACTCTAACGCGGTCCGCTGGCGGGCCGACTAGGCTTGCGCCGGCAAGATGAAGACGATTCCGGACTCGCGCGCCGCGCTGCCGTTCGTCGCGCCGCACGTCCACCGCACGCCGCTCCTCTCCTCGCGCGTCCTCGGCGAGGAGACCGGCTTCGAGGTACGCCTGAAGGCCGAGTGCCTGCAGCGCACCGGCTCCTACAAGATCCGCGGCCCCCTCTACAAGCTCGCCCGCCTGAGCGCGGAGGAGCGCGACCGCGGCGTCGTCTGCTCGTCGGCCGGGAACCACGCGCAGGGCGTCGCGCTCGCCGCCGCCATGCTCGGCGTCCGGGCCGTCGTCGTCATGGCCGAGAACGCGACGCCCGCCAAGGTCGAGGCGACGCGGGGGTACGGCGCCGAGGTCGTCCTCCAGGGGTCGATCTGGGACGAGGCGGACGAGAAGGCGCGCGAGCTCGTCGCGTCCGAGGGCCTGACGTACGTCCACCCCTTCGACGACGCCGACCTCATAGCCGGCCAGGGCACCGTCGGCCTCGAGATCCACGAGGACTGGCCGGAGGCGGACGTCGTCGTCGTCCCGATCGGGGGCGGCGGGCTCGTCTCGGGGATCGCCTCCGCGCTCGCGCAGGTCGGGGCGGAGACGCGGGTCGTGGGGGTCGAGTCGGCCGACGGCGCGGCGATGAAGGCGAGCGTCGAGGCGGGGGAGCGCGTGACGCTCGAGCGCTGCGAGACGATCGTCGACGGGCTCCGCGTGCAGCGCGTGGGCGAGCGGACGTTCGAGCTCGTCCGCCGCTTCGTGGACGAGATCGTCACCGTGCCGGACGAGGCGATCTTCGCCAACGTCCCCTGGACGATGACGCGCACGAAGCTCGTCGTCGAGGGCGCCGCCGCCGCCACAGTGGCCGCGCTGCGGGAGGGCCGCGTGGAGGCGCCGCCGGGCACGCGGGTCGTCTGCGTCCTCTCGGGCGGGAACCTCGACCTGTCCCAGCTCCGCGGCCTGCGCTGGAACTGAGGCCCGCGTACGCCTACCGGCGCACGGCTCGGCCGGTGACCTCGTCGATGCGGATGCGGAAGGCGACGGCCGGCCCTTCGCCGCGCGTGCGCCGCTGCCCCCCGCGCCCCGCGAAGCGCTCGGTCAGGAGCGCGAGCGCCCGCTCGGCGTCCGCGCCGGCGAGCTCCTCGAACGTCCCCTGCGCGATCGCGCTCCGCCAGCCGCCGAGGCCGTCGTACTCGTCGACCTCGAAGCACACGCGCGGGTTCGCCCGCATCATCCGGACCTTCCGGCCCTCGAGGGAGTACGCGTAGAAGCCGGCGCCGTCGTAGGCGTAGATGACGGGCACGACGTAGGTGAGCCCGTCGGCGTGGCAGCCGATCCGGCCGACGACCTCGCTCCGCAGCAGCTCGTCGATCTCGGCGCGCCCGAGCTCCACCATCACCGCGCCACCCTAGCGCGCGATCCCCCGGACGAGCATGGGCCCGGACGGCGCTTCTCGACGGGTCTCGTGACCCCAGAGGAGATCCGCGTGCTCACGGTCACGAGCTGCGCCGAAACCCCGATGCCGGCGCCTCTCGGGCTCGTCACAGTGGCGGCAGGATGACCCGCACCTCCGCTCCGCCGCGTCGCGAGACGCACGTGCTCGTCGCCGGCGGCGGCGTCGCCGCGCTCGAGACGGCGCTCGCGCTTCGCCACCTCGCCGCGGAGCTCGTCGACGTCGAGCTCGTGGCTCCCGAGCTCCACTTCTTCTACCGGCCGCTCGCGGTCGCCGAGGCCTTCGGCGTCGGGCGGACGCTCCGCTGGGAGCTCGCCGACCTCGCCCGCGCGGCCGGGGTCGACTTCACCCCGGGCGAGGTCGTGGGGGTCGAGCCGGACGAGCGCGTGGTCCGTCTGCGAACGGGGCCGGCCCTCCCCTACGACGTGCTCGTCCTCGCCTGCGGGGCACGGCTGCACGTCGCAGTTCCAGGGGCGCTCACCTTCCGGGGCCCGGCGGACGTCGACGGATTGCGACGCCTGCTCGGCGAGATCGTCCGTGGAGAGGTCGAGCGGCTCGTCTTCGCCGTTCCCTCCGGCATCGTCTGGCCTCTGCCGCTCTACGAGCTCGCGCTCCTCGCCGCAGCCGAGCTCGCGGAGAAGGGGGCGGCCCCCGAGCTCACGCTCGTGACCGCGGAGCCGGCTCCGCTGGCGATCTTCGGCGAGCCGGCGAGCGAGGCGGTCGCCGCGCACCTCGCCGAGAGAGGGATCGAAATCCTCCCGATGACGTACCCGGTCGAGCTGACCGGGCAGGGGCTCGTCACCGGCCGCGGGAGCGTCGTCCCGGCCGACCGCGCCGTCGCGGCGCCCCGCCTGTCCGGGCCGGACATCGCAGGCGTTCCCCGCGACCGGAACGGCTTCGTGCGCACCGATCCCCACGGCCGGGTGACCGGGCTGGAGAGCGTCTACGCCGTCGGCGACATGACCGCCTTCCCCGTCAAGCAGGGGGGTCTCGCCGCCCAGCAGGCGGACGCCGCCGCCGAGGCGATCGCGGCCCGCGCCGGCGTCGCGCTCGACCCCCAGCCCTTCCGCCCGGTCCTCCGCGCGCTCCTGCTCGGCGGCGGCACGCCGACGTACCTGCGCGTGGAGCTCGGCGGGCGCGGAGAGAGCTCGACGGCCTCCGACGAGCCGCTCTGGTGGCCCGCGGGGAAGATCGCCGGCCGCCACCTCGGTCCCTTCCTCGCCGGGCTCGGCGCCCCCGACCCGCCGGCGGACACGGGCGACGACGTGCTGCGCGTCGAGATCGAGTCGGCCCGAGCTCACATGCTCGGCTGGCCGCGCTAGCGCCGGCGTCGTCTAGTGTCCGGCGCGTGGACGCCGCGCTCCTCGCCTGGTTCCGGGAGCACGGCCGCGATCTTCCCTGGCGGCACACGCGCGCTCCGTACGCGATCCTCGTCTCGGAGGTCATGCTCCAGCAGACGCAGGTCGAGCGGGTCGTGCCGCGCTGGCGAAGCTGGCTCGAGCGGTGGCCGAGCGCGGAGTCGCTCGCGGCCGCGCCGCTCGCGGACGTCATCCGCGAGTGGCAGGGGCTCGGGTACAACCGCCGGGCCGTGAGCCTCCACCGGGCGGCGCGGCGCATCGCGGCCGACGGCTGGCCGGACGACCTGACCGAGCTTCCTGGGGTCGGCCGCTACACCGCCGACGCGGTCGCGGCGTTCGCCTTCGGCGCCGCCGTCCTTCCCCGGGACACGAACGTCTGCCGCATCGAGGAGCGCACCGGACACCGCTTCGGGCCGGAGAGCGGGCAGGCGCTCATGGACCTCGGCGCCACCGTCTGCCTCGCGCGGATCCCGCGCTGCGGCCGCTGTCCGCTCGCCGGCGGCTGCCCTTCCCGCGGCCGCCGCTACGAGCCGCGGAGGCGTCAGGGCCGCCTCGAGGGGTCGTTCAGGGAGCGGCGCGCACGCGTCCTGCGCGCCGTGGCCGCGCGCCCGCGGGCGGCGCGAGGGCTCGACCGGCAGGCGGTCGCGTCGCTCGAGCGAGACGGCCTCGTCACCGTCGCCGGGGGAACCGTTCGCCTGCCGGGCTAGGTGCCGCCGCCCCGGGAGCGCCCCGCCCGGAGCGGCAGGCGTTCATTAAGGATCGCTTAACCGCCCCGTAAGACCTGCGCAAGGTCGCCTCCCTAGGCTCGCAGCGGTACCCGAGAGAAGGAGGAGCATGAAGCGAATCGCACTCTCGACGCTCGCCGCGGCGGTGACGGCCGCCGCGCTCGCGGCCCCCGCGCTGGCAGGCGGACAGTCGCTCGGGCCTCCCGGCGGCACGATCTACGCGTTCGACCAGGCCTACCGCGTGATCGCGACGCCCACGTCGCTGCCCGACCGGGGACCGACCGACACGATCTACACGTTCCCGGACTGCGCCGCCTGCGCGTCGGTCTCGGAGGCCGCCCCCGGCCACCCCGGATACAACGGCGGGCGCTGGAAGGTCGTACAGGCCTTCGGCATCACGCACCAGCTGACGAACGCTGACGCCGTCGCCGCCGCGGCCACCTCGCTCGTCGACACCGGCGTGCGCTTCGTGTGCCCGCTCGTCAAGTAGCAGTGCACCTCGCCTCGGGGCGGTCTCGGGCCGAGATCGCCCCGGGACGGGTCCAGGCAGGTTCAATGAGCCCTGTGACCACAGTCCTGGTCGTGGACGACGAGCCCATCGTGCGGGAGGTCGTCGTCGGCTACCTGCGGCGGGAAGGCTTTCGCACGCTCGAAGCGGCCGACGGCGACACGGCGCTCCGCCTGCTCGAGGAGGAGAGCCCGAGCCTCGTCGTCCTCGACGTGATGCTCCCGGGCCCGGACGGTCTCGAGCTCTGCCGCTGGATCCGGGCACGATCGGACCTGCCCGTGATCATGCTGACGGCGCGAGGCGAGGAGGCAGACCGCATCGTCGGCCTCGAGCTCGGGGCCGACGACTACATCGCGAAGCCGTTCTCGCCGCGGGAGCTCGCTGCCCGGGTGCGCACCGTGCTCCGGCGCACCGAGCCGAGCCTCGCCAAGGCCGAGCGGCTGACCTTCGACACGCTGGCCGTCGACGCCCGCACCCGTGAGGTGACGAGGGAGGGAGCGCCGCTCGCCCTCACGGCGAGGGAGTTCGACCTCCTCTGGTTCCTCGCCAACCATCCGCGCCAGGTCTTCTCGCGCGACCAGCTGATGGCCGGCGTCTGGGGCTACGAAGCAGCGCTCGACACGGGCACGGTGACGGTTCACGTTCGCCGCCTGCGCGAGAAGATCGAGGACGACCCCTCGCGCCCTCGCTTCCTGCAGACGGTCTGGGGCGTCGGCTACAGGTTCGTCCCGTGATCGCCTTCGCGCTCGCCGTCGCCGGCGCGACGCTCGGCGCAGGCCTCGCCGCCGCGGTGCTGCTGCGGCGGCTGCGGACGCTCCGGCTGCGGCTCGCAGCGCTCGGGCTCGTGGCCGTGCTCCTGCCGCTCGCAGCCGTCCTCCTGTCCGGCGTGGCCATGTTCGACTCGGAGCACGATCTCACGATCCTGGCGGTCGCGGCCGCTTCCTCCACCGCAGCCCTCGCCGCCTCCTTCGCCCTCGGAGAGTCGATCCTCCGGCCCGTCGAGCGAATCCGCGACGCCTCCTCGGCGCTCGCGGACGGCGACCTCGCCGCCCGCGCGCCGGAGGGCGGGCCGGTGGAGCTCGCAGAGCTCGCGGACTCGTTCAACGAGATGGCGGAGAACCTGGAAGGGCTCTTCGACGCGCGCCGCCAGCTCGTCGCCTGGGCGAGCCACGACCTGCGCACCCCCCTCGCCTCCATGCAGGCGATGCTCGAGGCGCTCGAGGACGGGATCGCCGAGCCGCAGACGTACCTGCCCGCAATGCGCGAGCAGGTGCGCACGCTGAACCTGCTCGTGGACGACCTCTTCGAGCTGGCCCGCATCGACGCCGGCGTCCTCACCCTCGAGGTGCGCGAGCTGCCGCTCGAGCCGCTCGTGAACTCGTGCCTCCGCGGGCTCGAGGCGGAGGCCGCCGCCCGGCACATCACGCTCCGCGCCGTGCCGGGGGGAGCGGACGCGCGCGTGCGCGCGGCGCCGGACAAGGTGGAGCGCGTGCTCTACAACCTGCTGGCGAACGCCCTCAGGCACACGCCGTCGGACGGCTCCGTGGCGGTCGTCCTCGAGCCGCTCGCGGGCGAGGTCTGCGTCACCGTCGAGGACACGGGCGAGGGACTCTCGACCGAGGCAGTGCGGCGGATGTTCGACCGCTTCTGGCGCGGGGACCGGGCGCGCTCGCGCGAGCGCGGCGGCGCGGGGCTCGGTCTCGCCATCGCGCGCGGCCTCGTGGAGGCGCACGGAGGCCGGATCTGGGCCGAGAGCCGACCGGGAGGCGGCGCCCGGGTGTCCTTCACGCTGCCGCGAAGCCCGGCCTAGACGCGCTCGCGCGCGAGGCGCGCCAGCCGGCCGAGGTTGAGCGCCCAGCCGACCCCGAAGACCCGGTCGGTGAGGATGCGCGGATCCTCGGGCGCCCACCAGGACGCCTTCAGGCGCTCGACCGTCGGCGGGCGCAGGTCGTAGGGAAGGACGCCCGCCAGCCGCCCGTGCCAGCTGCGCTCGCCGGCCGGCTTGCGGAGCTCCGTCGCCACGACCGCCGCGATCAGCCCGAGGCCGAGCGCGGCGCCGAGACGCCCTCCACCTGTTCCGCGTCGCACCCAGTCATTCAACCACGGACAGCAGCGCCACCGCCTGCGCGGCGAGGCCCTCGCCCCGGCCGGTGAAGCCGAGCCCGTCGGTCGTCGTCGCCCGCACCGACAGACGGCCCGGCTCGACGCCCATGGCGGCGGCGAGGCGCGCGCCCATCTCGGCCCGCGTCGAGCCGATCCGCGGCCGCTCGCCGACGAGGACGCAGTCGGCGTTCACGAGCTCGAAGCCGGCCTCGCGGACGGCGGCGTACGCGCGCTCGAGGAGGCGCAGCGACGATGCTCCCTCCCATTCGGGCTCGCCGGAGGGGAAGAGGCTCCCGATGTCGCCGAGGTTCGCGGCGCCGAGGACGGCGTCGACGAGCGCGTGGGCGATCACGTCTCCGTCGGAGTGCCCGGCGAGGCCCGGCTCGCCCGGGAACTCGACGCCGCCGAGGACGAGCGCGGCCTCTGCGGCGAACGCGTGCGCGTCGACGCCGACGCCGACCCGGAAACCGTTCACCCGAGCGGCTCCTGGCGGGGGCGACGACCCTCGAAGACGGTGACGGTCTCGTAGCCCGCCGCGCGGAGGAGGTCGATCGCGGCGGGGAAGTCGCGCCCGACGTCGTGGGCGACGTGGGCGTCGGAGGCGAGCGTCGCCGCGGCCCCGGCCTCGCGGCAGCGGACGAGGAGGTCGCGATCCGGGTAGAGCTCCCCGACCGGCTTGCGCAGCCCGGCGGTCGAGACCTCGACCGCGAGCCCGGCCGCGGCGGCGGCGGCGGCGGCGGCGGCGTGGTGCGCCTCGACCGTCGCGGGCGCCGGGCGGCGGCCGAAGATCTTCACGAGGTCGAGGTGGGCGAGGACGTCCACGAGCCCGCTCGCGGCGAGGTCGGAGAGGGCGGAGAAGTAGCGGCGCCAGACGTCCTCGACGGAGAGCCGGCTCCAGAGACCCGGCTCCAGGTCGACCGCCTCCCCCTCGACGAGGTGGACGGAGCCGAGCAGGAAGTCCCACGGGTAGCCGGCGAGGAGGTCGGCGAGCTCGTGCTCGAGCCCGGGGAGCCAGTCGACCTCGAGCCCGAGCTTCACGGGAAGCCCGCGGCGCTTGCCCTCGCCGACGGCGTCGCAGTACGTCTCGAGGTCGTGGCCGACCCGGGAGCGCTGGTAGGGGTGCTCGACCAGCCCGCCGAGCTGCCGGAAGTAGTACATGTGCTCGGTGAAGCCGATCTCGTCGACGCCGCGCAAGGCCGCCTCCTCGGCGAAGCGCTCGACAGCCTCGACCGTGTGGTCGATCGGCCCCTCGCGGCCGTCGGCGGGGCCGCGGAGGTGCAGGTGGTAGTCGACGATCACCGTTCCGCCTCGAGGAACGCCTGCACGAGCGCGAGGTCGGCGGGCGTCGTCACCTTGAGGAGGCGGCGGTCGCCCTCCACGAGCCGCACCCGGCCGCCTGCCGCCTCGACGAGGCCCGCGCAGTCCGTCGCCTCGGCGCCGCCCGCAAGCGCGCTCCGCAGGGTCTCCGCCGGAAACGCCTGCGGCGTCTGCGCGCCGTAGAGGCCGGTGCGGTCGACGGTCTCGCGCACGGCCTCCCCGTCGGCCAGCTTCACCGTATCGGCGAGGGGCAGCGCCGCCACGGCGCCGTCCCAACCGTCCGCGAGCCCGGCGAGGACGCGCTCCACGACCTCCGGCGGGAGGAGCGGCCGGGCCGCGTCGTGGACGAGCACGACCGCCGCCTCGGGTGGCACCTCGGCCGCGGCGGCCCGGACCGAGCCGGTGCGCGTCGCCCCGCCGGTCACGACCGCGCGCACCGAGGCCGCGCCGAGCTCCTCGGCGAGGAGGATGGACGGCTCCTCCCACTCGGCCGGAGCGGCGACGACGATCCCCTCGACCCAGTCCGAGCCGTCGAGCCGCTCGAGGCTCTCGGCGAGCAGGGGGCGGCCGCCGAGGTTCGCGAACGCCTTCGGGCGGTCGCCGCCGAACCGCTCTCCCCGCCCGGCGGCGACGAGGACGGCCCAGACGCCGGTGGCCGCGGCCGTCATCCGCGCCGGACGAGCTCGCCGCGGCGCTCGACGAAGATCTCCGGGCTGAGCGGGTCGTCGGACGTCTGGAAGTCGCGCTCGAGCTTCATGCGGAGGAGCTCCTCGGTGTCGCCAGTCTGCAGGACGCGGAGCGAGAGCGCGACGAAGACGTTCTCCATCGGCGCCGAATAGGCGGCGGGACCGCCGAGCTCCTCCTCGATCTGCTCCCTCAGCCCGGGGACGATCATGCGCGACGCGTCGTAGCCGTCCCCCGAGGCCCACCCGCAGAGCTTCTGCCCCCCGGACGGCTCGCAGAGGAGCGGCTCCTCCTCGTCCGTCCGTCGCTCGAGGTTTTCGAGGGCGAGCGCGTGGAGGTCGGCCACGGACGTCTCCCAGCGCTCGACGTCCGCCGGCCGGACGAGCGTGAACGCCTCGCCCGTGTCGACCGCGTAGACGACGGCCAGGCCGGCGGGAAACGGACTCTGCGCCGGCTCGAACCCGTAGGTCCGCAGCTCGAACCTGGGCTTCAGGAGCGGCATCACGTCCTCCCGGATGCGGTCGAGGGGCGTTCCGGAGATGCCCTCGGCGAGCTCCTCCCGCGCCGTCGCGACGGCGCCGGCGACGATCTCGTCCTCGCGGTCCGGGCTTGCCTCGTACTCCGCGAACGCCTCCCGAAGGTCGACCTCGAGCCGGTTGGGCCCCTGCCGAGCCTGGACGCTCGGCCCCGGTCCCGGCTCGGCCTCGACGTCCCCCGCCGCGAGCTCCGCGGCGACGACCTCGGCGAACGACGACGCGGCGAGCGTCCGGCCGCCGGAGGTCGCGTCGCCGTCGTCTCCGCCGCCCGCGCAGGCCGGAAGCAGGGCGAGGAGGCAGGCGATCACGGCCGCGCGGACGAGCACGCGACAAGGATGCCTGCCCGGCGGGCAGGGCGGTCGCAGCGGAAGAGGTGCCGCTAGGTCGGGACCTTGGCGCCGACCGAGTCCAGCTCGCCGTCGAGCCAGAGCGCGGCCTCGTCCTCGTCCATGGCCTTCGCGTACATGAGCTCGGAGGCGAGAATCTTCTTCGCCTTCACGAACATCTGCTTCTCACCGGTCGAGAGCCCCTTCTCCTGGTCGCGGAGCGAGAGGTTCCGCACGACCTCCGCGAGCTCGAAGATGTCCCCGGTCTTCATCTTGTCGCGGTTGTACTTGAACCGGCGGTTCCAGTTCTTCGGCATGTTCGTGCCGTTGCCGTGGAGCACCTTGACGACGCGCTCCACCATCTCCTCGTCGATCACCTTGCGGAGGCCGACGCGGTCGGCGTTCTCGGTCGGGACGTTGACGGTCATGTCGTTGTGAAGGATCTTGATCGTCAGGTACTCGCGCTCCTGACCCAGGATCGTCCTCGTCTCCTTCTTCACGACCGTGCCGGCGCCGTGGTGGGGGTAGACGACCTTATCGCCGAGTTTGTACAACCCTCTCCTCCTCTGGAACGCGGGCGTCGACCAGACGCCCGGGACGCCTGCGGGACCTGGCCATTGTACCGGAAACCCGCTTGAATAGCGAGCTTGAGGGCTCTTCGCCCCGAAAACGGCGGCGGAAAGGGGCCTCCGGCTCGCCCGGCGGCCCTCAGAGCTGCAGGTAGCGGTCGACGAGATTGTGCTCCTGCAATCTGCGCAGGCCCTCGCGAATCTCCCGCGCCCGGACCGAGCCGACGCCCTCGACCGCCTCGAGGTCGCGGTGGCTCGCGCGCACGACCGCGTCGAGGCTCTCGAAGTCGCGCACGACGTGGCGGACGACCGAGTCCGGCAGCCGCGGGATGCGCGAGAGCACGCGATGGCCGCGCGGCTGGACGGTGTGGTCGAGCGGGTTCGTCTCCCGCCCGTACCCGAGCAGCTCGGTCAGCTCCTCGAACTCGAGCAGGCGCGGGTAGTCGAGCTCGGAGAGGCGCTCGAGGGCGACCGCCGCGCTCGCCGGGTCGCCGCTCTGCTCGTAGTCGTAGACGACGGCGGCCTTCTCGCGGGGGACGTCCTCCATGAGCTCGTCGAGCTGCATGCGGATGAGCCTCCCCTCCTGGCCGAGCTCGACGCAGTTGCGCTCGATCTCCTCCGCCATGCGGGTCGTCATCTCGGCGCGCTGGAGGACGACGAGCACGTCGTCGAGGACGACGGCGCTCTGGAACTCGAGCGCCGTCAGCCTCGTGAGGCCCTGGTCCAGTCGCGTCCGGTACGTCTCGAGCGTCCCGAGCGCCTGGTTCGTACGCGCGAGCGTGTCGGAGATCTCACCGAGCTGGTAGCGCATGTCGGCGACGAAGAGGGTCACGGTCTCGCGCTGCTGGGAGATGGAGATGACGAGCGCGTCGGTCTGCTTCGCCACGCGCTCGGCGGTGCGGTGCCGCGTGCCCGTCTCCGCGGACGGGATCGCCGGATCGGGCATCAGCTGGACGTTCGCGTACACGAGCTTCTGCGTGTCCCGGCTGATGACGATCGCACCGTCCATCTTCGCCAGCTCGTAGAGGATCTGGGCCGAGAAGGGGAGGTCGAGCCGCATCCCGCCCGAGAAGAGGAAGGCGAGCTCGTTCGGGTCGCCGATGACGATGAGCGCCCCGTGCCCCGAGCGGATGATGTCGTCGATGCCCGCCCGCAGCGCCGTTCCCGGCGCCACCTGCTTGAGCGCCGAGAGGAGGGTCTTATCCTTCCGAGGGTCCGCTCGCATCCAGCCCCGCCGTGATCGCCTCTCGCAGCGTGGCCGCTGCTGTCAGGCGCATTCTGCCACGGGACTCCGTCCCCCACGGCACGATCGCCTCGGAGAAGCCCAGCTTCGCGCATTCGGCGAGGCGTCGGTCGGTCTGGCTCACCGGGCGGATCCGTCCGGTCAGGCCGATCTCGCCGAAGCACGCCGCGCCGGCCCGGACCGGGGCGCCGCGAGCGGCCGAGGCGATCGCGAGCGCGACGCCCAGGTCCGCCCCGGGCTCGTCGACACGGACGCCGCCGGCGACGTTGACGAAGACGTCCGCGGCGCCGAGCGCGACGCCGGCGTGGCGGCCGAGCACGGCGACGATCATCGAGAGCCGCTTCGGGTCGACCCCCGTTCCCACTCGGCGGGGCATGGCCAGGTCGGTCGGGGAGACGAGCGCCTGCACCTCGAGCAGGAGCGGGCGCGTGCCCTCGATCGTGCACACGACGGCGGATCCCGGCTGCTCCTCGTCGGGGCGGCCGAAGAGCTCGCTCGGGTCCTCGACGGCGACGAGGCCCTCCGAGGTCATCTCGAACACGCCCAGCTCGTTCGTCGACCCGAAGCGGTTCTTGACCGCCCGCAGGACGCGGTGCGAGCGGTACCGGTCGCCTTCGAAGTGGAGCACGCAGTCGACGAGGTGCTCGAGCACGCGCGGACCCGCGACCGAGCCCTCCTTCGTCACGTGGCCGACGAGGAAGGTCGCCACGCCGTGCTCCTTCGCCACGCGGAGCAGACGCCCGGCCGCCTCGCGCACCTGGGCGACCGAGCCGGGTGCCGACCCCAGGTCCGGCGCGTAGAGCGTCTGCACCGAGTCGACGACGCACACCTCCGGGCGCTCGCGCTCGAGGGTCGCGCACACCTCGTCGAGGTTCGTCTCCGCGAGGACGTGGACGTCCTCCCCGCCGCCCAGGCGGTCGGCGCGGAGCTTCACCTGGGCGGCCGACTCCTCGCCGGTGACGAGGACGGCCTTGCGCCGGCCGGACATCGCCCGGAGAGCCATGAGGAGGAGCGTCGACTTGCCGATGCCGGGGTCGCCGGAGACGAGGACGAGGCTCGCCGGGACGAGCCCGCCGCCGAGGACGCGGTCGAGCTCGGGGACGCCCGTGGGCAGGCGGTCGGCGTCGGCCGCCTCGACCTCGACGAGGCGCAGGAGCGGCCTCCCGTCCGCCGGCGCGCCGCGGATGCCGGGCGCCGCAGCGAGCGCCCGCTCCTCGACCAGGGTCCCCCAGCTGCCGCAGTCGGGGCAGCGGCCGAGCCACTTCCCGGTCGTGTAGCCGCACTCGGAGCACGCGTGCTGGATGGCCGCCCTCGCCATGGGCGGACCAGTGTAGGCGGCCGGTCCGACGCCGGACCCGCGCGGATCCGTGCCGTGAGCGTGCCGGCTAGGAGCGCCGGAAGGCGTCGTCCACGGGCACGCCGTAGCCGACGGCGAGCGCGTTCGTCTCGTTCGCCATGCCGACGATCGCGAGCAGCTCGGCCAGCTGCCCGTCGCTCATGCCCTTGGCGCGCGCCGAGGCGGTGTGCGAGGCGATGCAGTACTCGCAGGCGTTCGTGACCGAGACCGCGACGTAGAGGAGCTCCTTGACGAGCGGGTCGAGCGCGCCCGGCGCCATCACCTCCTTGACGGACTCCCAGGTCCGCCTGAGCGTCGGCGGATCGACCGCGATCGCCTTCCAGAAGTTGTTGACCAGGTCCGTCTGCCGGGTCTCCATGATGTCGTCGTAGACCGCGCGCACCTCGGGCGGCGCCTCCTCGTACTCGATCAGGGGCATGCGGCCTCCTTCGGAGCGGACATCCGGCCGAGTCTGGCAGACGCGTCGAGCGGGCGCTCGCCGCGCGGCCGTCCGCACGCCCGCGGCCCCGCGACCGTCCAGGCGGGTTGCCTACCGATCGTGCGGCTCGTCGCCCTCCGACTCGCCCGTCGGCTCGTCGGCGGGGACCGTGACCTTCTCCGGCTCGGGGGCCTCGCCCTCGACGATCGAGATCGCGACCTCCTCCTCGTCCTTGCGGTCGACGACGATCGTCGAGCCCGGCTTGATCGAGCGCCCGAGGACGAAGTCGGCGAGCGGGTCCTCGATGAAGCGCTGGATCGCGCGGCGGAGCGGCCTGGCGCCCATGGAGGGGTCGTAGCCCTTGTCCACGAGCAGCTCCTTCGCCTCCTCCGTCAGCTCGATCGCGGCCTCGTGCTCGACCATCTGCTCGCGCAGGCGCTTCATCATCAGGTCGACGATCGTCTTGATCTCGTCCTTCGTCAGCTTGTGGAAGACGATGACCTCGTCGATCCGGTTGAGAAGCTCGGGGCGGAAGACCTTCTTGAGCTCGCCCATGATCCGGTCCTTCATCTCCTCGTAGCTGAGGCCGGTGTCGTCGCCGACGGCGAAGCCGAGGGACTGGTTCTTCGAGATCGTCGCCGCGCCGATGTTCGAGGTCATGATCACGATCGTGTTGCGGAAGTCGACCTTGCGGCCCTGGGCGTCCGTCAGCTTCCCGTCCTCGAGGATCTGCAGGAGGATGTTGAAGACGTCGGGGTGGGCCTTCTCGATCTCGTCCAGGAGGACGACGGAGTAGGGCTTGCGGCGCACGGCCTCGGTGAGCTGGCCGCCCTCGTCGTAGCCGATGTAGCCGGGCGGCGAGCCGACGAGCCTGGACACGGAGTGCTTCTCCATGTACTCGGACATGTCCACCTGGATCATCGCGTCCTCGTCGCCGAAGAGGAACTCGGCGAGCGTCCGCGCGAGCTCGGTCTTCCCCACGCCCGAGGGCCCGAGGAAGATGAACGAGCCGGTGGGGCGCTTCGGGTCCTTGATCCCGGCGCGCGCACGGCGGATCGACTTCGAGACGGCCACGATCGCCTGGTGCTGTCCGATGACGCGCTTGTGCAGCTCCTCCTCCATGCGGATGAGCTTCTGCGACTCGGCCTCCGTGAGCTTGAAGACCGGGATGCCCGTCCACATGGAGACGATGTCGGCGATCTCCTCCTCGCCGATCTCCGGCTGCTCGACCTGCTCCGACGTGCGCCACTTCTCCTCGAGCTCGCGCTTCTTCTGCGTGAGCTTGCGCTCCTTGTCGCGGAGATTGGCCGCCTTCTCGAACTCCTGGTCCTCGATCGCCTTCTCCTTCTCCTCGCGCACCTTCTCGATCTCCTCCTCGAGCTCGCGGTAGCGCGGCGGGGCGGTCATCGTCTTGATGCGCATGCGGGAGGCGGCCTCGTCGATCAGGTCGATGGCCTTGTCCGGCAGGTGGCGGTCCTGGATGTAGCGGTCGGCGAGCACGGCGGAGGCACGCAGCGCCTCGTCCGTGATCGTGCAGCGGTGGTGCGCCTCGTAGCGGTCGCGGAGGCCGCGCAGGATCTGGACGGTGTCGTCCACGGACGGCTCGTCCACGCGGATCTGCTGGAAGCGGCGCTCGAGGGCGGCGTCGCGCTCGAGGTACTTGCGGTACTCGTCGAGCGTCGTCGCCCCGATCGTCTGGAGCTCGCCGCGCGCGAGGGCCGGCTTGAGGATCGAGGCCGCGTCGATCGCGCCCTCGGCGGCGCCGGCTCCGACGAGGTTGTGGAGCTCGTCGATGAAGAGGATGATGTCGCCGCGCTGGGTGATCTCCTTCATCACCTTCTTCAGGCGCTCCTCGAACTCCCCGCGGTACTTCGACCCGGCCACGAGCGCGGCGAGGTCGAGCGTGTAGATCTGCTTGTTCTTCAGGAGCTCCGGGACCTGGTTCGTCGCGATGCGCGCGGCCAGGCCCTCGACGACGGCCGTCTTCCCGACGCCGGGCTCGCCGATCAGGACCGGGTTGTTCTTCGTGCGGCGCGAGAGGATCTGCATCACGCGCTCGATCTCCGTCTGGCGGCCGACGACCGGGTCGAGCTTCGCCTCGGCGGCGAGCTTCGTCAGGTTGCGGCCGAACTGGTCGAGCAGCTTCGAGCTCTTCGCCTTCTCGCCCGAGCCGCCGCCCCCGCCCTGCTGCCTGCGGCCGGGGCCCGAGAGCATGCGGATGATCTCGTTGCGGATCTTCTCCGCGTCCGCATCGAAGTCGAGGAGGATGCGCGCGGCGACGCCCTCGTTCTCCCGGACGAGGCCGAGCAGGATGTGCTCCGTGCCGATGTAGTTGTGGCCGAGGCTCAGCGCCTCGCGCAGCGCGAGCTCGAGGACCTTCTTCGCGCGCGGGGTGAACGGGATCTGGCCGGTCGTGACCTCGTCGCCCTGGCCGACGATGCGGGCAACCTGGGCGCGTACCTCTTCGACCGTGATGTCGAGGCTCTCGAGCACACGGGCCGCGAGGCCCTCCTCCTCGCGGAGCAGTCCCAGCAGGATGTGCTCGGTACCGATGTAGTTGTGCTTGAGGGCGCGGGCCTCGTCCTGGGCGAGAACGACGACCTGCCTGGCTCTCTCGGTGAAGCGCTCGAACAAGCTTCAGCGTCCTTTCCAGTCGACAGCCGAACCTATGGTATCGAACGGGTCGGGAGTGCCCGAGCACGCCATGCGGTCGGTATCGGCTTCGTGACAGAGGCTCAACAGGGCCAGTTTGTCGCCGGCCGTCGCCACGCGTCCGGGACCTCCCCGAAAAGGGGACGCGCAGGAGCGAGCCGGGGCCGATCGTTTGAGGATGGGACGGAGACTCGCAGCGGTCGCAGCGGCGGCCGGCGCGCTGCTCGCGCTCGCGCCCGCGGCCGGCGCGGCGGGGAGCGTGACCGAGCGGGACGCGCTCGAGCGGAAAGCCGTCTCGCGGCTGAACGCCGTGCGACGGAGCCACGGGCTCCGGCCGCTCGAAGTCGCGCCGCGGCTCGCGAGCGCCGCCGAGCGGCACGCCGCCTCGATGGCCCGACGCAGCTACTTCCGCCACGAGCTCTACACGCCGGAGCGCACCGCCGACTGGACGGCGTTCGGCAGGTGGATCCGCTGGTTCTGGCCCGGCCCCGGGTACTCCTCGTGGAGCGCGGGCGAGAACCTCGCCTGGGGGGCGCCCGGCATCGGAGCGCGGGAGACGGTGCGCCGCTGGCTCGCGAGCCCGGGCCACCGCGCCAACGTCCTCAACGCCGGCTGGCGGCACGTCGCCGTCGCCGCCGTCCACGTGCGCAGGCCGCGCGGCGACTACGGATCCTGGGACGACGTGACCATCGTCGTCGCCGAGTTCGGCAGACGGCGGTAGGGCGCCGGGCGGCGCGCTAGGCTCGCGCGGTGTCCTTCGAGGCCACCGTCGTGCCACGACCTCCGTACTCGCTGGCGCTCTCGGCGAGGCTCAGGAGCGACCCCACGCGGCACTTCCGCGACGGCGTCCTCACGGTGGCGCTCGAGGCGGGAGGCGCCCCGGCGCTCGCCCGCGTGCGCCAGCGTCCCGACGGCAGCCTCGCCGTGGCGCTCGACGGCGAGCGCCCCCGGGAGGCGCTCGAGCGGCTCCGCTTCGTCCTGGCGGCGGACGACGACCACGCGCCGTTCCTGCGGCGCTTCGCCGCCGACCCGCTTCTCGGCGACCGGCTGCGCCGCCTCCGCGGGCTCCGGCCGCTGCGGACGGCGACGGTGACCCACGCGCTCCTCAAGGCGGTGTGCGGCCAGCTGATCGAGGCGCGCGCGGCTCGCCTCCTCGAGGCGAGGCTCCTGCGCGCCTTCGCGAGCCCCTTCGGCGAGCTGCGGCTGCCCCCGACGCGCGCGACCTTCGGGAGCCAGGCGCCCGCGCTGCTCGCCCGCGACGGCCTGGTCGCGCGCAAGGCCAACGCTCTCGTGCGCGTGTCCCGCGAGTGGGACGTCGAGCGGCTGCACGGCGTCGAGACCGGGGCGGCGGCCCGACGCATCGAGCGCGAGCGCGGCCTCGGGCCCTGGTCGGCGGGGGTCATGTGCCTCTACGGGCTCGGCCGCTTCGAGCAGGGCCTCGTCGGCGACCTCGGCCTCGTCAAGCTCTGCGCCGCGCGGCTCGGCCGGCGCGCCGAGGCCGACGACACGCGTGAGCTCCTCGCCCCGTACCGCGAGTGGGCCGGCCTCGCGAGCGTCTACCTCCTCGCGGGCGCCGGCACCCCCGTGCACGCGCTCGGCCCCGGATAGGGCTCGCCGCGGGAGCCGACCGAGGAGGGACGGTGACGCGGAAGGTGATCTACTCGCTGGGAGTGTCGCTGGACGGCTTCGTCGCCGGGCCCGCCGGCGAGATCGACTGGTCGGCGCCGGACGAGGAGCTGCATCGGTTCCACAACCTCCAGACGCGGGAGCTGGGCGGGCACCTCTGCGGGCGGCGGCTCTACGAGGAGATGGCGTCCTGGGAGACCGCCGACGAGCGCCCCTCGGCCGCGGAGCACGAGCTCGAGTTCGCCCGCATCTGGAAGAGCCTGCCGAAGGTCGTGTTCTCGAGGACCCTCGAGAGGGTCGAGGGCAATGCCAGGCTCGTCAGGGGTGGCGTCGCCGAGGAGGTCGCCAGGCTGAAGGAGCAACCGGGCAAGGACCTGGGCGTCGGCGGCGCCGGCCTCGCCTCCACCTTGATCGAGCTGGGCCTCGTCGACGAGTACCGGCTCTTCGTCAGTCCGGTCGTGCTCGGCGGGGGCACGCGCTACTTCCCGGCTCTGGAGGAGAGGATCGACCTCGAGCTGGTCGAGACGCGGACGTTCGGCTCTCGGGTCCTGTACGCCCGCTACCGGCGCGGAGGCGCGTAGGCCTCATCCCCGCGTGCGTCGGAGGGGCCGGACGGGCCGGGCGCTCTACTCCGCCTGCGACGGCCTGACGACGGCGAGGCAGGTGAGGAGGAGGATCTTCACGTCGAGCCAGAGCGACCAGTTCTCGATGTAGTAGTTGTCCCACTCGACGCGATCCTCGAGGGAGGTCTTGCCGCGGAGGCCGTTGACCTGCGCCCACCCGGTGATGCCCGCCTTGACGCGGTTGCGCTCGCCGTAGCGGTAGACCTTCCTGCTGAAGACCTCGACGTACTCGGGCCGCTCGGGGCGCGGCCCGACGAGGCTCATGTCGCCCCTGAGCACGTTCCAGAGCTGCGGCAGCTCGTCGAGCGACGTGCGGCGCAGGAGCGCGCCCAGGCGAGTCCGCCGGTCCTCGCCCTCGACGCCGCCAGGCGCCGTCCCCGGCTCGAGCCGAAGCGGCGAGACCTCGCCGTCCCGGGGCGGGCGCATGGAGCGGAACTTGAGCATCTCGAACACGCGGCCGTCGCGGCCCGCGCGCTCCTGGCGGAAGAAGATCGGCCGGCCCATCGTCAGCCACACGCCCGCCGCGGCGGCCAGCAGGACCGGCGCGACGAGGAGGAGCAGGAAGGCAGCGACCACACGGTCGACGCCGTACTTGACGGCGAAGTGCCAGCTGCGCGGGTTCGTCGGCTGGGCGGTCATGAGCGGCAGGCCGCCGATGTACTCGATCCCGATGTGGCCGACGACCTTCTCGTAGAAGCGCGGGACCATCGAGACCTCGACGCCGAGCTCCTGGCAACGCCGCATGATCGAGAGGAGGACGCTCTGCGGGGCCGTCGAGAAGGAGAGCACCACGTGACGGACCCTGTGCTCCGCGACGATCCGGTCGAGGTCCCAGCTCGCCCCGAGCACGGGCAGGCCGTCGTCCCAGCGGCCCTCGAGCGGCTCCTTGTCGAGGTAGCCGACCGGCTTGAGGCCCAGCTCGGGATGCTGCAGCAGCCGCGCCGCCGTCAGGCGGCCGACCTTGCCGGCTCCGACGACGAGCGTCGGCCGCACGGACTCGCCCCGCCGGCGGGCCCGCAGCTCGCCCCAGGAGAGCACGATCCGCCCGGCCAGGAGGTAGACGCTCGCGAACGCCCAGATGCGGGCCGTCTGCGCGGCGACCCAGGGGTCGTCGGCGACGAGGACGCGGAGCGAGAGCACGATCATGGCCGCCAGGGCCGTCGCCGTGACGGCGATGCGGAGGTCGTCGAGGACGCGCAGGAACACGCGCGGCCGATAGAGGCCTCGCACCGCCATGAATCCCAGCGTCAGGAGCGGGAAGGCGACGAGCCAGAACGCCGGGGTGGACGGCACCCCCGCCCGCGGCGCGCCCAGGTCCGCGACGACGACCGCCGCGAAGAGCATGAGCGCGTCGACCGCGAGCGTGGTCCGCGTCCACGGTCGGACGTCGCGCGCCCGCGCGACGACCCGCCGCGCGCCCAGAGTGAAGGCGCGCGGCTCGACGCCCGCGTCCATGCCGGCCATGTCGGTCACTCGGGTTCCGGTCAGCTGCTGGTCCGACCGAGCCGCCTGAGCGTCAGGCCGGCCGCGACCAACAGGACACCGGCTCCGACGAGCAGCACGAGATCGAGGCCGGTGAACGGCAGCGAGCCGCCGCCCCCGGCACCGACGGTGCCCTCGACATCGCCCTGGATGTTTCCGCCGACGCCGCCGTAACCGCTCTGCGTCGGATCCTGCGCAAGCGCGACCGACGCGGTCACGAAGTACGCCAGTACCACCGTTCCCATCTGCCACAGACGCCGCTTCATCTTCAGCCTCCCTTTCGATGCTTCTCCAGTCGGAACTCTTCCTGACGGACACCGTCTCGCCATCGGAGGATGCACCGCACCTGCGTGCCGCAAAGACCGCATCAAACTTGCGGGTTTCCGCTGCCGCAACTGCCGCATGTCCTACCTCCCGGTCGAGCTCGCCGACGCCTCGGGAGAGCCCCTCCTGTCCTCGTCGGTCTCACATGCCCCCCGCCTCGGGGCGGAAAACCTCCGGACAGGAGAACGTCGGCGCGCGAGCGCGCCGAACGGAAGACGTCCACTGGCCGCAGTTTCTCACTCCACTCCCTCTGGTGCCGCAGTCGAGCCCTCCACCGAATCCTCCGTGCCGCAATGGAGAGCCTGGACACAGTATCAGTGGACGTTCCACGAGTGTCAACGACCGCTCGGCTCAGCTCGTCCGCTCTTCGACCCGCTGGAGGAAGATCCGGTCGACCACCGCCGGGTCGACCGGATCGCCGCTCCGGACGCCCGAGCGCACGATCCCCACCGCCTCCTCGAGCGGGTTGAGCTCCTCCGCGCGGTCGAGGTGCTCGAGAGAGTCCTCCCGCCGGCCGTCGAGCGCTGCGAGGACGCCGAGCTCGAGCTCCGCGTACCAGTTCTGCCCGTCCCGGGCGAGCGCCCGCCGGAAGGCGTCCTCGGCGCGGTCGTACTCGTCGCGGCGCAGTGCGATCGCGCCCTCGACGAGATCCGCGCGGGCGCTGAGCGGGTTGAGGGTCCGCGCGCGGTCGAGGCGCGCATACGCCTCCTCGGGGTCCGAGCGCCAGGATTCGGCCACGCGCTCGATCTCGCGGGCGGCGAGCCAGGGGAGGGCCAGCGAGGCAAGCGCAGCCACGACGGCCAGCGTAGCGAGGGCGGCGGCTGTCGCCCGCCGCGGCGTCCAGCCGCGGGGGCGCTCGCGCCGAGGGGCCGCGGGACGCTCGAGGCCGCCCGCGAGGCCGAGGCAGGCGAACGCGGGCGCGGCGAGGCCCGGGAACTCCCAGAACCAGTCGATCGAGCCGTGGAGGGCGAAGTAGGCGAACGTCGCCACAGCGGCCCCCGCGAGCGCGTTCCCGAAGGTCGACCGCCGGCGGCGCCCGACCCAGGCGCAGGCGAGCGCGGTCACGAGGAATCCCGCGAAGAGGAGTGCGCCGACGGCGCCGGTCTGCGAGAGCACCATCACGGGCAGGCTGTGCGGGTAGAGCGGCTCCTCCGGGCTCTCCCGCTCGCGCAGGTAGGGGGCGGCGAAGTTGCCGGCGCCGATGCCGACGACCGGCGAGTCGCGGAACTCCGCGAGGGCCACGCGCCAGAAGTCGTAGCGGTTGCTGCCGAGGTTCGCGCCGAAGTAGGAGGAGCTCTCCTCGAACGTCTGGCCCGCGCTGAACTCGTCCCACGCGTCCTGAGCCCGCGTGACCGGGTTGCCGTGGACAGCGAGGAGGACGACGGCGGCGACGAGCGCCGCGACGGACGTGAGCAGGCCGAGCCCCCAGGCGCCGACGCGCGCGAGGTCGCGCGGAAGCGGCGCGAAGCGGTCGACGAGCCCGTACACGGTGCCGAGGGCGAGGAGCGCCGCCGCCGAGCCGAGGAGCGGCTCCTCGAGCGCCGCGAGCGCGGCGGGGAGCGTCTCGGCTCGGGCGGCCGAGTACACGTCGAGGAGCGGATCGCGAACGAGGAGCGTGGCGAGGAGGACGGGGCCGAGCGCCAGGAGCGACCGCGTGCGGCCCGGGACGACGAGCAGGTAGAGCGCGAGCGCGACCGGGAAGACGAAGAGGGAGCCGCGGCTCTGCGGCAGCACCGCCTGCTGGAGGAGGAACCCCGCCGCGGCGAGGAAGAGCCCGCGCAGCCACCAGGGCGTCTCGCGGCGCGAGGCGAGGAAGACCGCGGGCCAGAACGCGAGCAGGAAGAGCGCGCAGTCGGCGTTGACGTAGCCGACGGGCTCGACGTAGCGCCCGCCGATGAAGAACGCGTACGGGTCGTCGGCGCGGGCGGCGCGGACGAAGGTCGCCGCCGCGATCCCCGCGACCCCGAGCGCATAGGCGCCGAGGAGCACCGCGGCCTGGCGGGCGCGCCAGGGCCAGAGGAGGAAGACGCCGTAGACGGCGGCGTAGAGGAGCGTCCGGTTGGCAGCGTCCCAGGCCTCTCCCTCGTCCCCCGCCCAGGCGAGCGAGAGGAACGTCCAGAGCGTGAACCCGCCGAGGAGCGCGAGCGCGGCGAGGCCCGCCCGGGGCAGGGTCGCGAGGAGCTGCGGGGCGGTGGCGAGCAGGACGACGAGGAGGCCGACGAGGCCGAGCGCGCCCGGGCCCCAGGCCGTGGGCCGGTAGCCGCCGTCGAGGGCGGCCCAGACGAGGAAGACGCCGAGTGGGAGCGCACCGAGGGCGACGGTGGGCGCCCAGGCGGCGGCCGGGCCGTGGGAGTCCCTCATGGCCGGGCGAGTCTAGACGCGCCCCGGGAAGGCGCTAGCGGCCGGGCGCGACGAGGATCACCCGGGAGCGGACGCGCAGTTCGCCGTAGCGGGCGAGCGCCCGGTAGCGAACCTCGCGGCCGCGGGCGACGACGGTGGCGTGGAAGCCGCCGCGCACGCCGGTGGGGACGCGCTTGACGCCCACCCACTCGCCGCCCTTCCGTCGCTGGACGACGACGGCGCGGCGGAGCTCGCTGCGGAGGAGGACACGGCCGCGCAGGCCGACGCGGGCGGCCGGACGCCCCGCCTCGAGGCGCCGCTGGAACCCCTTCCGCAGCCGCACCTCGCGGCCGTCGATGCCGAGCGCGTACGAGCGGAGGGCCGTGTAGCTCGGCTTGAGACGCCAGTCCGTGGTCGCGAGCCCGAAGCGGGCCTCGTAGGAGTCCTCGTCGCCGTGGAAGGGGCTGTTGCGCGCCGCGTACCAGAACATCGCCTCCACCCAGGGGAACCGCTCGACGTACCGGTAGGCCTTGCGCAGGAACGCGGCCTGCGTCCGGCCGGAGACGCCGCCGTCCGCGGTGGTGGTCGAGTAGCCGAACTCCGTCAGCCAGACCTGCTTGCCGGCGTCGCCGTGGGCCTCCATCGAGCGCCGGATCTCCCGGATCGCCGGGAAGGCGTTGATCGAGATCCGGCCCGGGTCCTCCCAGTCGTGCACGCCGTTCCACGCGACGGTCGGATCGACGCCGTACGTGTACGGGTGCACGGCGACCGCGTCGAAGTACGGGCCGCCGCCGGCGCGGTACACGTCCTCGAGGTAGTAGAAGTCGCTCTTCGAGAGGCCCCCGAGGAGGACGGTGGCGCCGGGGTCGGCCGCCTTCGCCGCCTCGTAGCCGGCGCGCAGGAGCGGCACGTACTCCGTCGCGTCGGGTCCGGACGGCCAGAAGCGTTCGTGGTTCGGCTCGTTCCAGAGCTGGTACGTGCGCACGCCGCGCGCGCTGAAGTGCTCGACGACGAAGCGGACGATGTCGCCGTAGTCGGCCGCCCGGGCGGGCCGGTAGGTCACCTCCCAGCGGCGCCTGCCCTCGGCGTCCACGTGCTTCTCCGGATCGGCCGACGCCCAGTAGGGGACGCCGTCGGCGATCGGCATGAGGACGTGCAGGCCCGCGGCGTGGGCCCGTTCGATCGCGTAGTCGTACTCGGCCAGGAGCCACTCGTCGATGCGGCCCTTCCCGTCGGCCTCGAGCCCGGCCCAGTTGACGTTCGCGCGGATCCAGCGGACGCCGGCGGCGCGCAGGAGCGCGATCTCGCGGTCGACGTCGGCGCGCGGCTGCCCCCAGGTGACGTCCGCGACGGCTCCGACCTCCGCGGCCGTGGCGGCGGGTGCGAGAGCGAGCGCGGCCAGCGCGGCCAGCGCGGCGAGCGCGCCCACGGCGCGCGCGCGGAAGCGATTCCGCTTGCTGACGGCTGTCCCCATCGACCCGGTCGTCCTCGAACCCTCGATTCTCCGGGAGATCGGCCGGTCCGTAAAGCGGCCCACTCCCTCGAACGAGGGACGCCGAGCCTAACGCCCGCCGGCACGAGGCCCGCGCAGCGTCGCCTCGAGGAAGCCGTGCACCTTCGCGACGTCGACGGCGACGCGGACGAGCGGGACCCAGGCGAGCGCCCGGTCGAGCCCCAGGCTGCGCCGGGCGGCGACGACGAAGAGCGCCAGGTAGCCGGCCGCGCCGCCGGCCAGCAGGGCGGCAGCGGTCCGCGAGCCGAAGAGCGCCACGACGGCCAGTCCCGCCCCGCTCGCGTAGAGCGCGATCGTGACGAGCTCGTTCTGGCGGTCGACCCGCGCGAGCGCGTCGCCGCGGCCGTAGTTGCGGTACTGGCGATAGAGCTCGCCGAGCGAGCGGCGAGGCCGCCAGCGCACCACCGCCTCGGGGACGGCGGCGAGCCGGAAGCCCGCCTCTCCGAGCGCGCGCGCGAAGAGCTTGTCCTCGCCCCAGGGCAGGTCCGGCGGGTAGCCGCCCGTGACCTCCCACGCCCGCCGGGGGAAGCAGAGCCCGTTCCTGCCGGCGGGGAGGAAGCGAGGACCGATCGGCCCGGGCCGGTCCGGCGGCTTGAAGGCCCGCAGCGTGAACCAGCCGGCGGCGCGCTCGAAGGCGTTGCTGGCGTCGGGCTCCGCGACACCGACGGCGACCGTGCGGGCGTCCGCCGCTCCGGCAAGCGCCGCCACGAAGCCCGGGCCCACGCGGCTGCCGGCGTCCAGCGTCACGAGGAGCGAAGCCGCGGTCTCGCGGATGCCCTCGTTCCGGCCGCGCCCCGGCGTGGCGCCGGCCACCTCGAGGACACGCAGGGCGGGCAGTCGCTCCTGCGCCGCCCGCAGGAGCGCGACCGTCCCGTCGCTCGAGCCGGCGTCGACGACGACGAGCTCCCGCACAGGCGGCTGCTGGGCGCCGAGGTCGGCGAGCAGGGCGGGCAGGGTCTCCGCCTCGTTCAGCACCGGCACGACGACCGCGACGGGCCCGGGCTCAGCCACGAGACGCCTCCTCGATCGCGGCCTCCATCTCGTCGATGCGGGCCTCCCACGAGTACGGTCGCGCGCGCTCGACGCGGCGACGGCGGGCCTCGGGGGAGTCGTCGCGGGCGGCCGCCCGGACGGCCTCCGCGAAGGCCGCCGGGCCGGCGGCGAAGCGGACGACGTCGCCGAACCCCTGCGCCCCCTTCATCGGCGTGCTCACGACCGGCCGGCCGGCGGCGAGGTACTCGACGAGCTTGACGGGGAGCAGCATGTCGACGAAGGGGTTCCGCCGGTACGGGATGAGCGCCACGCTCGCCTCCGCCAGGAGGCCGGGCAGGTCGGCGCGCTCGAACCGGCCGGTGAGGCGGACGTTCGCGAGACGCCCGAGCGCCTGCACGGCGCCGTCGTCCGCCGGGCCGGCGAGGACGAGCGTCCACTCCGGCAGCAGCCGGGAAACCTCGGCGGCCAGCTCCTCGTCGAAGCGGAAGCCGAGCGCGCCGGCGAAGAGGGCCGTGTCCTCCCGCCCGGGCGCCTCCGCGACCGCGGCGAGCGGCTCGAGATCGACGGCCGCGGTCGCGAGGCGGACGTTCGGGTGTCGCTCCGCAAGGCGCTCCCGGATCGGGTCCGACCAGGCGAAGACGACGTCCGCACGGGCGAGCACGCGCGCCTCGGCGGCGCGGAAGACCGGCAGGAGCCTCCCGGTCAGGCCGGGCGCGGCCTCGTGGTCGTCGACCGCCTCGTAGACGACGGCGCGCCACTCCTCCCCCTCGACGAGCGGGACGAGCTCGGGCGTGGGGAAGCGCACCCAGAGCACCGTGCGCCGGGGGTCCTCGACGTGCCGGAGCAGCTGGCGCGCGAGCCAGCGGCGGTTGACGCCGTCGAGGAGCGGCGCCCGCCGCGGCGGGACGAGCTTGGGCGAGACCACCTCGAAGGGCGCGGGCTCCGCGGCGGGCGTCCGCGGGCTTCGGGGGCGGAGCACGCGCAGCAGGTGGCGCGGGCGCGGGTTCCGGATCCCGAGCTGCTCGACGTAGACGACGCGCCAGCCGCGGGCGGCGAACCGGGCCATCTTCTCCTCGGCCTCGGTGTTGTGGAAGCCGAAGGGGAAGTCCGAGTAGAAGAGGATCTCGCGCGTCACGCGCCGGGCGGGCCCGCGGCTTTCGCCGGACGCCGCGCGTCGATGCGCTGGAGCGCCGCCCCGACGCCGAGGAGCGTCCACGCGATGATCGACGTCTTCGGATCGACGAGCGTCACGTCGAAGAGGTTCGAGACGAGGATCGCGATCCCCGCGCCGGCGAGTCCCAGGCCGAAGGCGCGGATCCGCGCGTCCTCGGAGCGGCGGAGCGCGCGGATGACGCGGCCGGCCGCGACGGCGAGCAGCCCGAGCGCGACGATGCCGACGAGCCCCTGCTCGGCCAGCGTGTTCAGGTAGAGGTTGTGCGCGGTCTCGGGCGCGGCCAGGCCGCTCCCGGGCAGGAAGCTGCGCCCGGTTCGCTCCAGGTCGACGTAGGCGACGTCGAAGTTGTTCAACCCGACGCCGAGGATCGGGTTCGCCTGGAACATCGAGACGGCCGCGTCCCAGAAGTCCAGGCGCGTCGCGATCTCCGGACGGTCGAGCCGGCCGGCGTCGGCGACGCGGTCCTGCCAGGCGGCCGGGGCCAGCAGGACGACGACGACGACGGCGCCCGCGATGAGCGGCCAGGCGCGCCGGCTCCGCGCGAAGAGGACCACGAGCGCGGCGAGCGCGACGAGGACGCCGCGCGAGTAGGTCACGATCGCGGCCGGCAGGGCGAGGAGGGGAAGGAGGACGCAGGCGATCCGTGCGAGGCGGCTCTCGAAGACGCCGTAGAGGCCCACCGACACCGGCACGAAGAGGACGACGAAGCCGGCGAGCTGGTTCGGGTGCGGGAAGAAGGAGGCGACCCGGTACTCGACGGCTCCCGCGGCGCTGACGAAGCCGACCCGCGAGAGGTCGCCGGTGGCGTACTGCCAGAGCGCGTGGCCGGCGACGAGCAGGCCGACGAGGAGGAGCGCGGCGAAGATCGGCCGCAGCGAGCGCCAGTCGTCGAGGAAGAGGGCGATCAGGAGGTAGACGAAGACCGAGCCCGCGAGCAGGAGGAACTTCGCCGCCGCCGCGGCTCCGTCCGTCGCAACCGGGACGGCGGCGAGCGCCGCGGCGACGAAGGCGATCGCGCCGACGAACGCCGGCGGCGCCTCGAGCCGCCGGCCGCTCAAGAGCGAGCGCACGGCCTGGATGGCGACGAGGGCGAGGGCCCACGCGGCGAGCGCGACGCGTAGGCGGGCGTTCCCCGGCTCGGAGATGGGCGCGTTCTCGGCGAACGGCGTCAGGACGATGAGGAGCGCGAGCCCGTACTCGAGCCGCCAGAGCCCGACGGCCACGGCGACGAGCCCCGCGGCGGCGATCGGGAGGAGCGTGACGTCGTCGAGACGGTAGGAGCCGATCGCGTACGCGGCCCCCGCGGCCGCGCCGGCGGCGGCGGCGGTCGCCGCGAGAGCGCCCCCCACCGGCCACCCCGCCGCGGCAGGAGGTGCGAGGCGCACCGCCACGCCTAGCCTCGCGAGCGGCTCGTCGTCAGCGACTCGGGCAGCGCATCCGCCGCGGCGGAGGACCCGTAGTAGCGGTCGTAGCGCTCGGAGGTCGCCATCTCGTTGACGATCAGCCCGGCGATCGTCGCCTCCGTCTGGCGGAGCTGGCGCACGGCCGCGACCACCTTGGCCCGGGAGCCACGCCGGTGGTTGACGACGAAGACGACCGTGCCGACGGCGTGCGCGAGGATGGTGGCATCGGCGCCCGCCGAGAGCGGCGGGCTGTCGACGATGACGAAGTCGGCCCACTCGCTGGCCTCCGCGAACAGGTGCTTCAACGCCTCCGGCCGGAGGAGGGTCGAGGGGTTCGGCGGGATCGCGCCCGCCGGCATGAGGAAGACGTTCGGCACCGACGTCTCGTGGACGACCTCGTCGAAGCGGGACCCGAGCGCGAGGTAGTGCGTCAGCCCCTTGAGCGCGGGGCCGGGGACCTCGTAGAGGCGGGCGAGGGCGGGCTGGCGCAGGTCGCCCTCGATCAGGAGCACGCGGCGCCCCTGCTCCGCCATCACGCGGGCGAGCGCGATCGAGCTCGTCGACTTCCCCTCGCCGGGGGCCGCGCTCGTGAGCAGGACGCTCGTGAGCGGGACCTGCGGCGAGAGGAAGGCGAAGTTCGTGCGCAGCACGCGGAAGGCCTCGAGGAAGTGCTGCTCGCGCGTTCGGCTCAGCCGGCGTCGGCCGATTCCCGGCACGCGCGCGAGGATCGGGACGCCGAGCTCGGTCGCGAGCTCGTCCTCGCTCCCCAGACGGGTGTCGAGCCGGTCGCGGAGGAGCGCGAGCGCCGCGCCGAGGAAGAGCGCGAAGACGAACATGACGGCCGCGTAGAGGGTCGGCCGCGGCCGCACGGCGCCGCTCGGCGGCTGGGCGCGGTCGGCGACGGTCACCTGACCGTTCGTCTCGGCGTCGAGCTCGTCGCCGGCGTAGGCGACGAAGGTCTCCGCGTACGCGTTGGCGAGATCGGCCGCCTCGGCAGGCGTGTCCCCCTCGGCCTCGACGAGGAGGAGCTGGGTGTCCGAGATCGGACGGAAGCTCGTGCGGTCGAGGATGTCCTCGGCGCTCTCCTCGCCCCCGAGCTCGTCCGCCACCTGGTCGGCGACGTTACGCGACTGGATCAGCTCGGCGTACGTCCGGGCGAGCACCTGCGCCGACTGGATCGCCTCGAAGTCGGAGGCGGCGTCGCTCCGGTTCCCGACGAAGAGCGTCGCCTCGGCCTCGTAGACCTTCGGCAGGCCCCGGCTGACGACGTACGTCGCGGCCGTCGCCACGAGGACGGTGAGGAGGACGATCCACTTCCTCCGCCAGAGCGTGATCAGGAGCTGGTCCGCGGACACGGGGGCCTCGGCTCAGTCTACTCGGGGGCTCCGGCCGGACCGGGCCCGGCGCGGGCGTCCATCTCCCGCCCCTCGCGGAGGAGGCGGGCGCGCTCGCGGCGCCACTTCCACTGGAAGCGGGCGAACGCGACGAGCTGGTGGAGGGCGATGCGCGAGAGCGGATGCCTCGCCGAGCTGCGCCGGTACTCGTGCACGACCGTCGCCGCCGGGTGGTAGACGACCGCGAGGCCGGCGCGGCGGACGGCGAAGCACCACTCGGCGTCGTCGGGCCCGAAGAAGATCCGCTCGTCGATCTCGCCGGCGGCCGCCTGCGCCCGGGCCGTGAAGAGCTGGCACGCCCCGAGAACGTACTCGACCTCGCGCGTCCGGTCGTGCGCGTCGTCCGCCATCAGGTGCCGACGCACGCGGGCGCCGTCGCCGAGGAAGCGGTCGAGCGGCGGCCGGCGCATGAGCGGGAGGAACACGGGCGGGTAACGCCTCGCGGAGAGCTGGAGCGACCCGTCCCCGTAGACGAGTCTGGGGCCGACGAGGCCGACGCGGGGGTGGGCGTCGAGGTAGGCGACGAGCTCCGTGAGCGCGCCCGGGGTCAGACGGGCGTCGCTGTCGAGGAACATGCGCATCCTGCCCCGCGCCCGCCGCAGCCCCTCGTTGCGGGCGGCGACGCCGACGTTGCGAGGCAGGCGGACGACCTCGGCCGCCGGAAACCTCTCCGCGACCGCCTCGGCGGTGCCGTCGCCGGAGGCGTTGTCGACGAGGAAGAGCTCGCACGCCACGGGCGCCGCGTGCCGCTCGACGGAGTCGAGGCAGGCGAGCACCTCCTCGCGCACGTCGTGGGCGACGACGATGACCGAGACGTCGGGCACCTGCGTCACGAGGCGGCGCTCGCGACGGGGCCGCGGCCGACCATGCGGCGCGCCTGGCCGAGGGCGAAGCGGGGCAGCCCGGGGTCGAGGAGGGCGACGACGGCGAGGTAGGCGCCGAGGCCGGCGGCGAGCGGCGCCGCGAGCTCGACCCCGCCCGGGGCTCCGGCGGCCGCCTCGGCGGCTCCGCGGCTCGCGAGCCAGGCGGGAGCGCAGGCGGCGGCGATCGGCGCGACGGCGCCCCACAGCGCGCGGAGCGGCGCGCCCGCCCGGGCGCGGGCGAACCAGGCGAGCGCGGCCGTGGCGACGACCGACTCACCGAGGACGACCCACGCCACGTCGGTGATGCCGCCTCCCCGCGCCGCCAGGTAGACGGCGGGCACGAGCAGGACGAGCAGCACGAGCGAGAGCCGCCCGACCACGCTCTGGTGGCCGACGGAGTTGAGGAGCCAGGCGATGGTGTTCCTCAGCGGCTTCACGGCCGCCCAGACGCCCAGCACGGCGAGCGGCCCGACCATGCCCGCCCACTGCTCGCCGAAGACGACGAGCACGACGGGCTCGGCCGCGCCCGAGAGGACGATCCCGAGCGGGCAGGTGGCGAACGCGACGAGCTTGAGGGCCGTGAGGAAGGCCGGGACGACGTCCTCGCCCCGGCTGCGCATGCGGGCGAAGGCGGGGAACGTCACCTTGGCGACCGCCTCGGCGACGAACCAGGTCGGCAGCTCGCAGAGCCGCACGGCCATGGAGTAGAGGCCGAGGCGCGCCGCGCCGAGGACGCGCCCGACGAGGAGGATGTCGACGTTCTGGGCCGCGAACGACGTCGCCGTCTGGACGAGGAAGCCGCTTCCCTCGCGGATGCCCTCCCTGGCCGCCGCGCCGTCGAAGGCCGGGCGGACGCGGTAGGGGGCGAGCGCGAGGAGGGCGACCGCGTAGGCCGCGGCGGAGGCGATCTGGGCCGCCACGAGGCTCCAGACGCCGGCGCCCAGGAGCGCGAGCAGGACGCCCGTGCCCGCGTAGGTGAGCGCCTGCACCATCTGGGCGACGAAGCGGTTGCGAAACTCGAGCTCCCGCTGCAGCAGCGCCTCGTAGAACCAGTTGAGGCCCCCGCTGAAGAAGACCATCACCGCGAGACCGAGCACGATCTCGTCGAGGCGGGGCTCGGCGAAGACGCGCGCCGCGAGCGGGGAGAGGGCGGCCATGACGACGGCGAACCCCGCCCCCATGGCGAGGAACATCGAGAGGTACGTCCCCTGCGCCCGCGCGTCCAGGTCCTGCTTGACGACGTAGACGCCGCCGAGCCCGAGGCTCGCGACGAGGCCGAGGAAGATCGAGATCGTGAGCGCGAGCGCGACGAGGCCGAAGTCCTCCGGCACGAGCAGACGCGCCAGCACGACCGTACCGCCGATCTGAACGAGGCGGCTCCCCGCGAGCGTCAGGAACGTCCAGGGGATGCCGCGGATGGCTTTTTCCTCCAAGGCTCCTATCCTGACCTGGAGGAATGCCGGAGCCAGGGGCAAGCGTCGTCGTCCGCGCGAAGGACGAGGCGCGGACGATCGAGCGCACGCTCGCGGCCCTGCGCAGGCAGACGGTTCCGGTCGAGATCGTCGTCGTCGACTCGGGCTCGACCGACGGCACCGTCGAGATCGCACGGCGCTGGAGCGACCGCCTGATCGAGATCCCGGCCGAGGACTTCACGTACGGCGGCGCGCTCAACCTCGGCGCCGAGGCGGCCCGGGCCCCTTTCCACTTCGCGCTCTCGGCGCACTGTTTCCCGGAGCGGGACGACTGGGTCGAGCTCTCGCTCCGCCACTACGAGCGGGACGACGTCGCGGGCACGAACGGGATCCAGACGCTGCCCGACGGGAGGCCCGTCGACTCGGTCTTCCACCAGGGAGCCGAGCACGCGCGAGCCAACGTCCGCTGGGGCTTCTCGAACCACGCCTCCTCCTGGCGGGCCGAGCTCTGGCGACGCTTTCCCTTCGACGCCGGGCTGACGAGCTCGGAGGACCGCAAGTGGGCGCTCGAGGTGACGGCGGCCGGCTGGGTCATCGCCTTCGACCCTGCCCTCTGGGTCGACCTCTCGCACCAGTGGCGGGGCGGGGCGCTCTTCCAGTTCCGGCGCAAGCGGCTGGAGACGCGCGGCCTGGCCGAGCTCGCAGCGCTCCCGCCCTACCGGCTGCGGGACGCCCTCACGGAGTGGTGGCGCGTGCCGGACGAGCGCCATTCGGCGGCCTTCCACCGGCTCAACTACCGCCGGCTGGCCGGGATCGCCGGGGTCTACCGGGGTCTGGCGGCGACCCGCCGCCGAGGCTCCTGAGCCCGCCCGCGAGGCCGCTCCACGTGCCCGCTGTCCGTGCGAGGGCCACGCGGGCGCGAAGGCCTGAGCGCCTGCGGAGCGCGCTCGCGAGCATCTTCGCGTCGCCCCCGACCTGCTCGAGGAGGAAGAGCCCGGCCCGCAGGTCGCCCGTCCGCAGGTGCTTCGCGCAGAAGGCGGCGCCGCCGACGTTGTAGCCCCTGTAGAGGCGCGGCAGGTCCTCGGGCTCCCGCCACTGCTCGTGGACGATCGAGAAGCGCGGGGTCGAGCCGACCCGGTAGCCCGCCCGGAGCAGCCGGTAGACGAAGTCCATGTCCTCGGCGCCGGGGAAGCGCGAGCCCGGCCCGAGCCGCGGGTCGAAGCCGCCCAGGGCGAGGAAGACGTCCCGGCGGCACGCGAAGTTCGCGGCGTAGCCCACGCGGTTCGGGTGGACGGGCCCGTCCCAGATGCGCGGGCCCTCGGGCCGGAAGAGGCTGACCGGGACGGTCGTGCGATCGGGGACGAAGCCCGCCGGCCCGCGGACCTCGCCGAAGAGCGCGTCCGGGAACCCCAGGCGGCGGAGCTCGCCGCCGACGTCGGCGAGCCACGTCGGCGGGACGGCGACGTCGTCGTCGAGGAAGGCGACGTAGGCGCCGCGCGCGCGCTCCGCGCCCGCGTTTCGGGCCGCCGACGTCGATGGGGGGCCGCGACGGAGGTGGAGGACGCGCCCGTCCGCGAGCGCGGCCAGCGCCCGCTCGGTCTCGGCGCCCTTGCCCTGGTCGACGACGATGACCTCGAGCGGCGACTCCGACCCCTCGAGGACGGCCCGGACGACCGCGGCCGAGCGCTCCGGCCGGTCGAGGGTCGGGACGACGACGCTGACCTCGACGTCGCTCTCGCCCTCGCGGATCATTCCCGTTCGCGGAGGGCCGGGAAGAGGATGACGTCGCGGATCGTCTCCCGGCCCGTCATCAGCATCACCAGGCGATCGAGGCCCAGGCCGAGGCCGCCCGTCGGCGGCATCGCGTACGAGAGCGCCTCGACGAAGTCCGGGTCGCCCGGCGTCCCCCCCGTCTCGGCCGCCTGCGCCTCGAGACGACCCTTCTGCTCGTCGGGGTCGATGAGCTCCGAGTAGGCGTTCCCGAGCTCCATGCCCGCCGCGAAGTACTCGAAGCGCTCCGTGAGCGTCGGGTCGTCGACCGTCCTGCGGGCGAAGGGCGAGACCTCGACCGGGTAGTCGTGGAGGATCGTGGGCCGGATCAGCTCGGGCTCGACGAAGTGGCTCAGCGCGTGGTCGACGAGCTGGGCCCAGGAGCGGTCGGCCGCCGTGTCGACGCCGCGCTCCTCGAGGCGCCGCCGGAGGTCGGCCTCGTCCCGAGTCCAGAGCCCGAGCTCCTCGAGCGCGGCGACGAGCGTCAGCCGCTGCCAGGGCGGAGCCAGGTCGACCTCGTGACCCCGGAAGGACACCGTCGTCGTCCCGAGCACGTCCTGCGCGACGCCGGCCACGAGCTCCTCGACGCGGACCATCGTGTCCCGGTAGTCGGCGAAGGCCTCGTACCACTCGAGCATGGTGAACTCGGGCTGGTGCTTGTAGGACACGCCCTCGTTGCGGAAGTCCTTCCCGAGCTCGTACACCTTCTCGAGGCCGCCGACGACGAGGCGCTTGAGGTAGAGCTCGGTGGCGATCCGCAGGTAGAGGTCGGCGTCGAGCGTGTGCGAGCGGGTGACGAACGGCTCGGCGAACGCACCGCCGTAGCGCGGCTGGAGCACGGGCGTCTCGACCTCGACGAAGCCCGCCTCGTCGAGACGGCGGCGGATGGAGGCGACGATCCGGCTTCGCAGGATGAAGTCGCGGCGCGTCTCCTCGTTGGCAAGCAGGTCGAGGTAGCGCTTGCGGTAGCGGGTCTCGGCGTCGACGAGGCCGTGGTAGGTGTCCGGGAGCGGGCGCGCGATCTTCGCGAGCAGCAGGAGCTCGTCCACGGCGAGCGAGGGCTCCCCGCGCCTCGTCTTCGTCGGCCGGCCGCTCGCGCCGACGATGTCGCCGAGGTCGACGTCGACGTCGCCGGTGCGCACGGTCTCGCAGAGGAGCTGGATCCGCCCGGAGCGGTCGACGAGGTCGAGGAAGACGAGCTTGCCGTGCCCTCGGCGCCCGAGCACACGCCCCGCGAGCCGGCGCGTCGCCTCGCCCTCCTGCCCGGGGGCGAGGCGGTCGGCCTCCGCCCGGACCGCGGCCACCTCGTCCCGGTCGGGATAGCGGTTGGGCAGGGCCGTCATCGCGGCGAGTCTAGTGGCGGGCGGCGCGACCGAGCTTGTGTTTCACACGCACAAGCCGCTGCCGGTCGGAGAGGGACGGTACCGGGGGAGCTCGCCGCCGCCGCCCGAGCCGTCCGCGGACTTCGTGCTCGTGACACGAGCGGGCAGGACGCGGCCGGCTTATCGCACTCCAGGGCCCCGCGCCGGGCTCGCCCGGTCGACCGCGTCCGCGGCCGCCGAATCGAGGGTGTCGAAAAGGAGACGAGCCGGCGCCGGCCGTTCGCAGCCGCCGGCCTACGCCGCCTGGATGTCCATGATCTTGTACTTCAGCGAGCCGCGCGGGGCGGCGACCTCGACGGTCTCGCCCTTCTTGCGCCCGATGATCGCCTTGCCGACCGGCGACTCGTTCGAGAGCTTCTGCTCGGCCGGGTTCGCCTCGGCGGAGCCGACGATCGTGTACTCGATCGTCTCCTTCGCGTCGACGTCGCGGAGGCGGACCTTCGTGCCGACGCCGACGACGTCGGTCGTGACCTCCCCCTTCTCGATCACGCGCGCGTTCTTGAGGCGCTCCTGGAGCATGGCGATGCGGTGCTCGAGCATGGCCTGCTCGTTCTTCGCGTCGTCGTACTCGGAGTTCTCGGCGATGTCGCCGAACTCCCGCGCCTGCTTGATGCGCTCCGCAACCTCGCGACGCTTCACGGTGGAGAGATGCTCGATCTCCTCCCTGAGCCTCGTATGACCCTCCGGAGTGAGAATCACTTCCTTCACGACGTCCTCCATACCCCCAGACAGACGAATGCGGCGCTTTCGGCGCCGCCTTAGCGGCGGACATTGTAGCCGTTCCGTCAAGGGGCAAACCTTCCCGCCCGGGTTACGATTCCCCCCGGATGGGAGTGCAGATCCAGTCGCCCTGGCGCATCGGGGACGTCGAGGTCCCGAGCCGCGTCGTGCTCGCGCCCATGGCGGGCGTGAGCGTCCAGGCGTTCCGGCGCCAGGGGCGCCGCTACGGCGCCGGCCTGGTGTGCTCCGAGATGGTGAGCTGCGCCGGGCTGCAGCACGGGAACGAGCGCACGCTCGGCTACCTCCGCCTCGGGCGAGACGAGAGCCCGCTCGCCGTCCAGATCTTCGGCTCCGAGCCCGTGGTCATGGCGGAGGCTGCCCGCATGGTGGAGGACGCGGGGGCGGACATCGTCGACATCAACTTCGGCTGCCCCGTCCGCAAGGTGACGAAGACCGGCGCCGGGGCGACGCTCCTGGAGGAGCCCGACCGCGCGTGCCGGATCGTCGCGGCCGTCGCGGCCGCGGTGGAGGTCCCGGTCACCGTGAAGATGCGCCGCGGCCTGGAGAACGGCTCGCGGGCCGCGCTCTCGGTCGGTCCCCGCCTCGTCGAGGCCGGCGCAGCCTCGCTCACGCTCCACCCGCGCTCGGCGAGGCAGATGTACACGGGCACGGCCGACCACTCGCTGACGGCGGAGCTCGTCGAGGTCGCCGACGTCCCCGTCGTCGCCTCCGGGGACGTCGGCTCCCGCGAGCGGGCGCAGGAGCTCCTGGACGAGACCGGCTGCGCCGCCGTCATGGTCGGGAGGGCCGCGCAGGGGAACCCCTGGGCGGTCGGCGAGATCGCAGGCGTGCGCGAGGGAGAGCCCGGCCGCGAGGAGGTCGTCGCGGAGCTCGTCGTCTTCCTGCGCGCCGCGGTCGACGAGCTCGGCGAGCGGCGCGCGACGGGGTTCCTGAAGAAGTTCTACGGGTGGTACCTCGGCCGCGGCCGCTTCCCGCGACCGTTCAAGCAGGAGCTCGTGCAGCTCGCGACGCTCGGGGAGGTCGAGGAGCGGCTGCTCGCG
The DNA here is from genome assembly GCA_035762005.1 of Gaiellaceae bacterium. Classification (GTDB taxonomy): domain Bacteria; phylum Actinomycetota; class Thermoleophilia; order Gaiellales; family Gaiellaceae; genus JAIBJN01. Next base: position 53,138 of record DASTQA010000035.1, on the reverse strand, counting down.
GCGGCCCCGGGTGCGGCCGACGTGCTCGCCCGGCTCGAGGGGGCGGCGCCGGCCGAGGAGGGCGTGCTCCTCGACCTCCCGATCTCGATCTACGGCGGGGGCTAGACCGGCGGCCCCTGGCGCTTCTGCGGCGGCCGGCTACGGAACGACCGCTGCTTCCGGGGGCGAGACGTCCCCTCCTCGAGCAGGGGCTCCTCGTCGACGCCGGCCGGCGCCGCCTGGTAGGGCGCCACGACCGTGTCCGTCTCCGTGGCCGGCTCGGCGCCCCGCTCGGCCTCGAGCCGCTCGCGGGCGCGCGCCGCCTCGGCCTTCGCCCGCTCGCTGCCGACGCGCAGGTCCTCGCGCACCTGCAGGCGCTGTCCCTCGTAGGCCCCGCGCAGCATCTCGGCGGCGACCTCGCGCCCGCCGAGGCCGAACGCCAGCGCCATGCCGAGGGCGATCGCGCCCACGAGCGCGGCGTACGTGATCGTCACGATCGTCTCGGCGATCTCGAGCTGGTCGAGGATCATGAAGCCGGCGATCGCCATGATCAGGATCGGCGCCGCCGTGGCGACGACACGGCCCGTCGTCGTCTCGCCCATCGTGCGGGAGACGAGCGCCGAGACGCCCGCGGCGAGCGCGCCCGCGGCGAGGAAGATGAGGAGCGCGGCGACGACGTTCGGGATGTAGGCCCAGACCGTCGCGACGAAGCTGTCCACGGCCTCGATCCCGAGCGCGTCGAGCGCGATCGAGACGGCGCCGAGGAAGAGGGCCCAGAACGCGATCGTGGCCAGCAGCGCGGACGGCCTCCCCGTCACCTTCCGCACCAAGGTCCCGGCGGTCCCGCGCTGCGCGGCGAGGTCGAATCCGACGCGCTCGAGCAGGCGCCGGAGCAGGCCGGCGAGAACCCTCGCGAGCAGGTAGCCGACGAGGAGGATGACGAGGAACGCGGCGAACCGGGGCACCCAGGTCGCGAACTCGTCGAACCCGCGCTGGACGCTGTCGCCGATGTCTGCCAGGAGCATGGGAGGAACCCCCTTGAATCGGTTGACGGCAGTTCCCTTCCCGCGCGGGCGCTGCGGGACACTCGCACGGCTATAACTCCGCGTATGGCGGTTGCGACGGGAGAGCGCAGGATCGTCTCCGTCCTCGTGGCCGACGTCGTCGGCTCGACGGCGATCGCGGAGGCGCTGGGGCCTGAGCGCTCGAAGTTCCTGATCGACGAGGTCATGCGGGTCATGAGCGAGCAGGTGCGCCGCTTCGACGGGACGGTCGCGCAGCTCGTCGGAGACCAGATGCTGGCCTTCTTCGGCGTCCCCGTGGCCCACGAGGACGACGCCGAGCGGGCGCTCCGCGCCGCCCTCGCCATCCAGCGGGCGCTCGCGCAGTACGCGCAGGAGGTGGAGGCGGCGTACGGCGTCCCGCTCTCCGTCCGCATCGGCGTCAACACGGGGCCGGTGGTCGTGGGAGCGCAGCGGGACGGCGAGGACGGCTACGACCGCTGGAACGCGCTCGGCGAGACGGTGAACGTCGCCTCCCGGCTCCAGGAGGTCGCCGGCGAGGGAGGGGTCGCCATCGGCCCGACCACGAAGCGCCAGGTCGAGAGCTGCTTCGAGCTCGAGGAGCTGGGCTCCCGGGAGCTGAAGGGCGTGAGCGTGCCGCTCGACGTCTTCCGGGTCACGCGCCTGCTCGAGTCGGAGCCGGCTCCGCCGAGCCTCCCGCTCGTGGGCCGCGACTTCGAGCTCACGGTGCTCGAGCGGACGATGGACGCGCTCGTCGAGGGCCGCGGCTCGATCGTCTCGATCATGGGCGAGCCCGGGATCGGCAAGACCCGCCTCGTCTGGGAGGTGCGCGACCGCTACCGCGACCGCGTGCGCTTCGTCGAGGCGCGGGGCGTCTCGTACGCGCAGAGCTTCCCCTACTGGCCGATCCGCGACCTCCTGCGCGAGTGGCTCGGCGTGGGCGCGACGACGCCCGAGGCGAGGGTCCGGCTCGAGCTGAAGGCCGAGCTCGCGCACCTGCTCGGCCAGGAGGACGGCGACGAGGCCTACCCGTTCCTGGCGAGCATCGTCGGGCTGACGCTCGAGCCCGACGCCGCCCAGTCGATCCGCGAGCTCAACCGCGAGAGCATCCAGTCGCGGACGTTCGAGGTGTTCTACGACCTGGCCTGCAAGCTGGCCGAGGAGCTGCCGCTCTGCCTCGTCTTCGAGGACCTGCACTGGGCCGACGAGACGACGCTCGAGCTGCTCGAGTCGCTCCTCGGGATCACCGACGAGTCCGCCGTCGCCCTCTTCTTCCTCTACCGCAGCGAGCGCGACCTCGGCTCGTGGCGGCTCGGCGAGCGCGCGCGGCAGCACTACCCGCACCGCTACCGGGAGATCGAGGTGCGGCCGCTGCCGGCCGACTCCTCGAAGGCGCTCGTCGGGAACGCCGCCGAGGGCGAGATCCCCGAGGCGGTCGCCGAGCTCCTCGCCGAGCGCTCCGGCGGAAACCCGTTCTTCCTCGAGGAGGCCTTCCGGGACCTCGTCGAGCGCGGCGCGCTCCGGCGCCTCAACGGCGGCTGGGACCTCGCCGTGGACGAGGACGAGCTGACGATCCCCGCCGTCGTCCAGGGGACGCTCCAGGCGCGGCTCGACCGGCTCGACGCGGAGACGCGCGACGTCGTCTCGATCGCGGCCGTGACCGGGCGCACGTTCGGGCTGCCGCTCCTCGAGCGGCTCGTGCCGCGCGAGCAGCTCATGCACGCCCTCACGGAGCTCCAGCGGCTCGACCTCGTCGTCGAGAAGCGCCGGCGTCCGAACCCGGAGTACCGGTTCCGCCACGGCCTCGTCCAGGAGGTCGCCTACGCGAGCCTCGTCGACTCGAAGCGACGCAAGCTCCACAGGCGCGTCGGCGAGGCGCTCGAGGAGATCTACCGGGACTCCACGGACGGGGTGCCGTTCGGGCTCCTCGCGCGGCACTTCACGGAGGCCGACGAGCCCGAGAAGGCGGTCGACTACCTGCTCAAGGCCGGCGACGCCGCCCGTGCGGTCTACGCCGACGCCGAGGCGCTCGAGCACTACGGCAAGGCCCGCGGGTTCCTCGCCCGCATCGGCGACGAGCGCCGCGCGCGCGACACGCTCTTCAAGATGGCGCTCGCCTACCACCTCGCGTTCGACTTCGAGCGCGCCGAGGAGATGTACGACGAGGCGTTCTGCTGCCGGGTGGGGGAAGAGCCGCGGCTCGAGCCGACCGAGCGCCTGGAGACGGCGTCGGAGCGCCCGCGCGAGCTCGCTCCGGGCGACGTCTACACGACGGAGGCCGGCTACTTCGCCGAGCTCCTCTTCCGCGGCCTCCTCATGGTGGACTCGGAGCTGAACGTCGTGCCGGCGATCGCGGACAACTTCCGCGTCTCGAGCGACGGCCTCACGTACCTCTTCCGGATCCGCGAGGGCGAGCGCTGGAGCGACGGCGAGCCCCTCACCGCCGACGACTTCGCCTACGCCTGGCGGCGCATGCGGGAGCTCGAGACCCGCACGGCGTTCCTCATGGAGGACGTCGAGAACGCCGAGGCGCTGGACGACCGGACGCTCGAGGTCAACCTCCGGGAGCCCCGGAGCTACTTCCCCTACGTCCTCACGTCGGCCTGGGCGTTCCCGTGGCCTCGCCACCTCTGCGAGACGCTCGGGGACGAGTGGGCGAAGCCGGAGAACCTCGTCGGCAACGGCCCCTTCGTCCTCGTCGAGTGGGACAAGGAGCACGCGCTCCTACGGGCGAACCCCTACTGGGCCGGGGCGCACGGCAACGTGCGCGAGATCCACTTCTCCTTCCACTCGACCGGCTCGGACATGATCGAGCGGTGGCACGGCGGCGAGCTGGACCTCCTCCACGTCTACCAGCCGATCCCGGTGGAGGAGCCGGCGACCCTGCGCGACGTCGTGCCCGAGCTCGGGCTCCAGTACATCGGCTTCGCAGCCGACCGGCCTCCCTTCTCGAACGCTCACGTGCGCAAGGCGTTCTCGCACGCGGTCGACCGCGAGCTCTTCGTGGCCACGTATCCGACGCTCGCCCGGGCGGCGACGCGCGGCGGAGCGATCCCTCCCGCGATGCCCGCGCACTCCCACCGCGTGGCGCCCGACTACGACCTCGCGCGGGCGCGGGCGCTCCTCGACGAGGCCGGCTACCCGGGCGGCAAGGGCCTGCCCGAGCTCGAGTTCCTCGTCCCGCACTGGCTCCAGCCTCCGGTGGAGCTCGCCGACCAGTGGCGGGCGCTCGGGGCCCGCGTCAACCTTCGCGTCGCCCACGCGCCGATCGAAGCGGGCGAGCTCGACGGCTCGCACATGTGGTGGACCGGGTGGATGGCCGACTTCCCGGATCCCGACGGCTTCTTCCGCGGCCTCCTCAGGGAGGAATGGCCCTTCTACCGCGACGACGAGATCCTCGAGCTGCTCGACCGGGGGCGGTCGCTCCGCGACCAGGGCGAGCGCATGCGCGCCTACCACGAGGTCGACCGGCTCTGGGTCTCGGAGCACGCGGCGATCCTCCCGATCGCCTACCCGCGCTCGATCCTCCTGCGCCGGCCGTGGGTCGAGGGCCTGTGGGCGAGCCCTCTCTCCCGCGCCCACCTGGACACCGTCGTCCTCGGGGAGCGCGGGCAGCCGGGCTAGCGGCCGTCGAGGTTCCGCTCCCAGACGAGCCGGAGGCCCTCCAGGGTGAGAAGCGGCTCGACGTGCCCGATTGCCTCCGCGTGCGGCGCGATCAGCTCCGCGAGGCCACCGGTGGCCACGACGGGAGCGGACTCCCCGATCTCCGCCCTGATGCGGCGCACGATGCCGTCGACCTGACCGGCGAAGCCGTACACGAGCCCGGACTGCAGGCCGGCGACCGTCGTCTTGCCGATGACCGACGGCGGCTCGACGAAGTCGACCTGCACGAGCCGGGCCGCACGGGCGAAGAGCGCCTCCATCGAGATCTCGATCCCGGGGGCGAGCACGCCGCCGACATACTCGCCGGCGGCGGAGACGATGTCGAAGTTCGTCGACGTGCCGAAGTCGACGACGATGCAGGGCGACCCGTAGCGCGCACGGGCGGCGACGGCGTTCGCGATCCGGTCCGGCCCCACCTCCCGCGGGTCGTCGTAGGAGATCGGGAGACCCGTCCTCGTCCCCGGGCCGAGGACGAGGAGCCGAGCGTCCGCGTACTCGCGGGCGAAGTCCTCGTACGCGCGGACGAGCGGGGGGACGGTGGAGCCGAGGCAGACGCCGCCGATCTGCTCGAACCCGACGTCACGCAGCTCGAGCAGGCGCCCGACGAGGACCCCGAGCTCGTCCCCGGTGCGCTCGGCCTCGGTCGACACGCGCCAGTGCTCGGCGAGGCGGTCGCCGTCGTAGAGCCCGAAGACCGTCTGCGTGTTGCCGACGTCGACGGCCAGCAGCACCGCGCCGCCGCCCGGCTCAGGCGAGCTCGTCGTCGCCGCCGAGCGTCTCGCCGAGCTTCTGCGCGAGCGCCTCGGGGGTCAGCGCGGGCCCGTCGCCCTCGCCGCGCAGCTCCTCGATCGTGACGTCGCTCGACGTGTAGACCTCGGCCCGCGGGATGATGCGGGTCGGGCGGTTCTTGTCCCAGACCCAGACGTCCTCCATCCGCAGGTGGAAGAACGGGTAGCTCGTCTGCGGCAGCACCTTGAGCTCGTGCCGGTTGCAGAGATACGTCGAGTCCTGGGTGACGATGCAGTAGCGGAAGAGGCCGAACACGGCCGCGTACTCCTTCTTCAGGCGGAGCTCGAGGTCGGCCTCGTACTCGTCGAGCTCGTCGAGGTGCGACATGCGCCTCATTCTAGCGCCGGCGTGCGCCCGGATCTCGCTCCCGGGGCCGGATGGCCGATCAGCCGCCCAGGAGGTCGGCGACCCGGCGGCCGTCCGGCAGCGTCAGCTCCGGGTCGAGCTCGTGGAGCGGCTCGAGGACGAATCGCCGCTCGGCGAGGCGCGGGTGCGGAACCGTGAGCCCGGGCTCCTCGACGACGCGTTCGCCGTAGAGGAGCAGGTCGAGGTCGACGACCCGGGGGCCGAAGCGGGGGCCTTCGCCGCGGACGCGGCCGAGCTCGCGCTCCACCTCGAGCAGGCGGCCGAGGAGGTCGCGGGGCGAGAGGTCGGTCGCGAGCGCGACGGCCCCGTTCAGGAAGGGCGGCTGGTCCGCGTAGCCGACGGGGTCCGTCTCCCGCAGCGTCGACACGGCGAGGACGTCGATCCCCGGCGAGGCAGCGAGGAGCTCGACCGCGCGCCGGAGCGTCCGCTCGCGCGCGCCGAGGTTCGCTCCGAGCCCCACGAAGGCCTTGTGTTTCACGCGCAGAAGCTTGCCGGACGGGTCCATGCCCCGTTTGACCGGGAGGAGGGGCGCCGGCGCTCGTGCGTGTGAAACACGAGGGCACGCTGCGGGCCCCCCACGGCCCGGCCGGCCCTCGGGCGGCCTCAGCGAGGCGGGCGCTCGACGGTGGCGGCGGTGAAGGCGACCGGGTCCGCGAGCCGCACCTCCGGCTTGCGCACGCGCACGCGGACGGAGGCGACCGGGAAGCGGGCGAGCAGCTCGTCGGCGACGGCCGCCGCGAGCGCCTCGATGAGGTTGAAGCGACGGGCGTCGTTGACCTTGCGGATGCAGGCTGCGACCGCGGTGTAGTCGACGGTGTCCGCGAGCTGGTCGGAGCGGATGCCCGCGTCGTGGACGACGAGGCGGACGTCGAAGAAGAAGCGCTGGCCGGCACGCTGCTCCTCCTCGAGCGCGCCGTGGTAGCCCTTGAGCTCGAGGCCGTTGATGTCGAGGACGACCTCGCTCACGCCGCGGCGTCCAGCTCGACGACGGCACGCGCCGCGGCGAGCGCCTGGACGTGCTCGCGGACGTCGTGCGCGCGGAGCAGCCACGCGCCGCGCTCGTAGGCAAGAACGGCGACCGCCACGCCGGCGGCGACGGGGCCCGTGAGCGCGTCCGGGTCTCCGAGCACGCGGCCGAGGAACCGCTTGCGCGAGGCCCCGACGAGCAGCGGCCGCCCGATCGCGGCGAGCTCGGACAGCCGCGCGAGGAGCTCGAGGTTGTGCTCGACCGTCTTCCCGAAGCCGATTCCGGGGTCGAGGCACACGTGCCCCTCCGGGATCCCGGCCGCGACGGCGAGGGCCAGCCGCTCCTCGAGGAAGGCCTTCACCTCGGAGACGACGTCCTCGTAGCGCGGGTCGTCCTGCATCGTGCGGGGCTCGCCGAGCATGTGCATGAGGCAGAGGTAGGCGTCCCCGTCGGCGACGACCGCGGCGAGCTCCGGGTCGCCGCGCAGGGCCGTCACGTCGTTGACCATGACCGCCCCGAGCTCGAGCGCGCGCCGCGCCACGTCCGCCTTCGAGGTGTCGACCGAGACCGGCAGCCCGGCGAGCCGCTCGAGGACGGGCTCGAGCCGCCCGAGCTCCTCCTCGGCCGAGACCCCCTCGGAGCCGGGCCGGGTGGACTCGCCGCCCACGTCCACGAGCGCGGCGCCCTCCTGGAGGAGGCCCTGCGCGAGCGCGACGGCGGCTTCCGGCTGGAGGAACCGGCCGCCGTCGGAGAAGGAGTCGGGGGTGACGTTCACGACCCCCAGCACCGACGGCCGCGAAAAGGCCTGCTCCAGCGGGGGTCTCACGAGGCAACCGTATCCTACGGCCGCGGGCCTCCCATGATCGACCTCCATTCCCACATCCTCCCCGGGCTGGACGACGGGTCGCGCACGGTCGAGGACGCACGGGCGCTCGCGCTCAGGGCGGCGCGCGAGGGCGTGACGGCGATCGCCGCCACGCCGCACGTCCGCTCGGACTACCCGACCCGGCCGGAGGAGATGGAGCGCGGGGTCACGCGCCTCCGCGAGGACTTCGTCGAGCAGGGCATCGTGGTCGAGGTGCTCCCGGGCGGCGAGCTCGACCTGGGCATGCTCGCGACGCTCGCCGACGAGGAGTTGCGCCGCTTCACGCTCGCGCAGTCGGGCCGCTACCTCCTGCTCGAGTTCCCCTACTCCGGCTGGCCCCCGGCGCTCGAGCAGACGCTGTACGGCCTCGGGCTGCGCGGCTTCGTCGGCGTCCTCGCGCACCCCGAGCGGAATCGCGTCGTCCAGGCCTCCCCGGACCGCCTCGCGGAGGCCGTCCGCCTGGGGGCGCTCGTCCAGCTGACCGCCGCCTCGCTCGACGGCCGCATCGGCCGCTCGGCGGAGAAGGCGGCCGAGCGGCTCCTCGACCTCGGCCTCGCCCACGTGCTCGCGAGCGACGCGCACACGCCCGAGATCCGCGAGGCGGGTCTCGCGCCCGCGGCCGAGGCCGTGGGCGACGAGGCGCTCGCCCGCTTCCTCACGGTCGAGGCGCCGACGGCGATCGTCGCCGGCGAGGCCGTTCCGGCGCCGCCGCGCAGGGCCCGGCGCCGCCGCTTCTTCGTCTTCTGACTCGCCCGTGAGCGAGCCGCCGAAGCCGCCGCCGCTCAGACGGAACCGCGACTTCCAGCTCCTCTGGGCGGGCGAGGCGGTCTCCGTGCTCGGCTCGCGCGTCTCCGCGATCGCCTACCCCCTCCTCGTCCTCGCGCTCACGGGCTCGCCCGCCAGGGCCGGCATCGTGGGGTTCGCCGGGACGCTCCCGTACGTCCTCGCCCCGCTCGCCGCCGGCGTCCTCGTCGACCGGTTCAGCCGCCGCCGGCTGCTCGTCGCCGCCGACGTCGGGCGGGGCGTCGCGCTCGCGAGCGTCGTCGCCGCCCTCGCGGCCGGCGAGCCGCCCTTCGCCCAGCTCGTCGCCGTAGCGTTCGTCGAAGGGGCGCTCTTCATCCTCTCGACCACGGCGCAGACCGCCGTCGTTCCCCGGGTCGTCCCCCCGGAGCAGCTGCCGACCGCGCTCGCGCAGAACGAGGCCCGGGAGCGCGGCGCCTACCTTGCCGGTCAGCCGCTGGGCGGCGTGCTCTTCGACCTGGGACGTGCCGTGCCGTTCCTCGTCGACGCCCTCACGTACGTCGTCTCGCTCGTCAGCGTCCTCCTCATCCGGACGGATCTCGACGGAGAGAGGCAGCCGGCCGAGGGGCGCCTGCGCGCCGAGCTCGTCGAGGGCATCGCGTGGCTCTGGCGGCAACGCTTCCTGCGCGCCGCGGCGCTCCTCGTCGCCGCGAGCAACGCGCTCTTCACCGCGCTCGTCCTCGTCCTCATCGTGCGGGCCCGGGACGCGGGAGCCTCGGCGACCGCGATCGGAGTCATGGTGGGGCTCTCCGGCCTCGGCGGCCTGCTCGGCTCCTTCGCGGCGCCTCCGTTCCAGCGACGGTTCGCGGGCCGGACGATCGTCGTCGGGGCGAACTGGGTCTGGGCTCTGCTGCTGCCCTTCATGCTCCTGACCGAGAATCCGTACGTCCTCGGCGCGCTCTTCGCCGCGATGGCGTTCGTCGGCCCGCTCTGGAACGTCGTGCTGGGGGCGTACACCTACGCGCTCGTCCCCGCCGGGCTCCTCGGGCGCGTCACGAGCGCCGACACGCTCGTCGCGTACGGCGCCATGCCGCTCGGCTCGCTCGGGGTGGGCTTCCTGCTCGAGGCGCTGGGCGGCGACGGAGCGCTCGCCGTGCTCGCCGCCGCGATGCTCGCCGTCGCGCTCGCCGCCTCGGTCACGCCCGCGATTCGAGGGGCGCCGAGGACCGTCGAGGAGGCGAGGGCCCGCTAGCGGGGGCCCCGCCGTCAGTCGCCGGCGATGAAGAAGCGCCAGGTGCCGTCGCGCTCGATGCCGGCGCGCCAGCCGAGGTAGCCGCTCCCCGCACCGAAGGCGTCGGCCTGGTCCCCGAGCAGCCGGCGCTCGTAGGCCGTCAGCTCCTCCTGCTGCTTGTCGTAGGCGAAGGGCCAGACGTACCGCCCGCCGAAGAGCGTGTAGGGCAGGTCGAGCATGCGGGCGAGGATCTCGATCGGCCGCTCCCCGCTCTGCCGCTCGACGCGCCGCCAGTACGCGATCGGGCCGCCCTGCGCGGGAGCGCCGAAGGTGTACGAGAAGCCCGAGGCCGGGATGAACGGCCGCAGTGCCTCGTAGTCGCCCGAGCGGGCGGCCTCGAGGAGCGCGGCGTGCGTCTGCGCCACGCGCCGGGGCAGCCCGACCACGGCCGGCCGAGCGACGGTCTCCGTCTGGGTGACGGTCTCGGTCCGCGTCTCGGTCTGCGTCACCGTCTCGCTCTCGGAGACGGTGACGGTCACGGTCTCGGTCTCGGTGCCGCCGCAGGCGGCGAGGACGAGCGCCCCGGCGAGGAGGGGGACGAGCCGCCGCACGCGGGCGGCTAGTTCGCGCCTTCGGGCTCCGGGGGCGGCTGCATCGTCGCGCCCGGAAGCGGGAAGGGCCGCGGCTTGGGCTCCGCCCGCGGCTTGGGCTCGGGCTCTCCCAGCTCGGGCGCCTTGCCCTCGGCCTCCGGGAAGACGCTCTCCGGCGCCTCGCCCGCCAGCAGCCGCTCGAACTGGTCCTTGTCGATCGTCTCGCGCTCGATCAGGAGCTCCGAGAGCGAGTGCAGCTCGTCGATGTGCTGGGAGAGCACCTTGCGCGCCCGGTCGTGGGCCTCCTCGATCACGCGCCTGATCTCGTCGTCTATCTCGCGCGCGATCTCCTCGGAGTAGTCGGGCTCCGAGCCCATGTCGCGGCCGAGGAACGGCTGCTCGTGGTTGCGCCCGAGCGCGCGCGGCCCCAGCTTCTCGCTCATCCCGTAGCGCATGACCATGTGCTTCGACGTCGCCGTGACCTTCTCGATGTCGTTCGCCGCGCCCGTGGTGACCTCGTGGAAGACGAGCTCCTCCGCGGCGCGGCCGCCGAGCGTCATCGCCATCTGGTCCATGAGCGCCTGCTTCGTCGTCAGGAACTTGTCCTCGGCGGGCAGGGAGATCGTGTAGCCGAGCGCCTGGCCACGGCTGATGATCGAGATCTTGTGCACGGGGTCGCAGTTGGGCAGGTGGTGCCCGACGAGGGCATGGCCCATCTCGTGGTAGGCGGTGACCTTCCGCTCGTGCTCGGAGAGGAGCCGCGTCTTCTTCTCCGGCCCCGCGATCACACGCATGATCCCCTCCTCGAGCTCGAGCTCGCCGATCGTCTTCCTGCCGCGACGAGCGGCGAGGAGCGCGGCCTCGTTCACGAGGTTCGCCAGGTCGGCGCCCGTGAAGCCCGGCGTGCCGGCGGCGAGGGTGTCGAGGTCGACGCTGCCGTCGATGGGCTTGCCCTTCGTGTGGACTTCGAGGATCTTGCGGCGGCCGTTGCGGTCGGGACGGTCGACGACGATCTGGCGGTCGAAGCGGCCCGGGCGGAGGAGCGCCGGGTCGAGGATGTCCGGGCGGTTCGTCGCCGCGATGAGGATGATGTTGTCCTTCATCTCGAAGCCGTCCATCTCGACGAGGAGCTGGTTCAGCGTCTGCTCGCGCTCGTCGTGGCCGCCGCCGAGGCCGGCGCCGCGGTGACGCCCGACGGCGTCGATCTCGTCCATGAAGATGATGCAGGGGCTCGCCTGCTTGGCCTGCTCGAAGAGGTCGCGCACGCGCGAGGCGCCGACGCCGACGAACATCTCGACGAAGTCGGAGCCCGAGATGGAGAAGAACGGCACTCCGGCCTCGCCGGCGACCGAGCGCGCCAGCAGCGTCTTCCCGGTGCCCGGCGGTCCGTAGAGGAGGACGCCCTTGGGGATCCGGGCCCCGAGCGCCTGGAACTTCTTCGGGTTCTCGAGGAACTCCTTGATCTCGTGCAGCTCCTCGACCGCCTCGTCGACGCCCGCCACGTCCTTGAAGGTGATCTTCGGCGAGTCCGGCGCCATGCGCTTCGCGCGGCTCTTCCCGAAGCTCATCACCTTCGAGCCGCCGCCCTGCACCTGGTTCATGAGGAAGATCCAGAACCCGAAGAAGAGGACGAACGGGAGCAGGTACGTGAGGATCGACCACCACGCCGAGTCGCCCGTGCCCTTCGAGTCGAAGAGGACGCCCTGCTCCTCGAGCAGGTTCTGGAACTCGATCTGCGCCTCGTCGCTCGGGTAGTTGACCTTGATCTTGTCGCCGGTTCCCCTCTCGACGGCCTCGATCGAGCGCCCCTTCGGGCTGAAGGTCACCTGCTCGTACTGGTCCGGGTTCGTCTCGACCTGCTGGATCAGCTGGCTGTAGGTGATCTTCGTCTCTTCCTCGTTCTTCGGCAGGAGCGTCTGCGACGCCAGGTAGACGAGCAGGACGATGACGATGAGGGGGAAGAGTGCGCTGCGGAAAAAGCGGCTCAAGACTGAGTCCTCGGCTTGGACGAAGGGTAGCAGCCTGTTCTTCGGCTCCAGAGAGCCGACGGACGACCCTCGTGCTAGTGGACGTCCTCCGTCTGCGCTGCCAGATCCTCCCTGAGGACGCCGACGAAGGGGAGGTTCCGGTAGCGCTCGGCGAAGTCCAGCCCGTAGCCGATCACGAAGCGGTTCGGGATCTCGAAGCCGATGTAGCGGCACTCGATGTCGATCTCACGCCGCGCCGGCTTCGTCAGGAGAGCGCAGATCTCGAGCGAGCCCGGCTCGCGCGCCTCGAGGTTCCGGAGCAGGTAGGAGAGCGTCAGGCCGGAGTCGATGATGTCCTCGACCACGAGGACGTTGCGTCCCTCGATGGGGACATCGAGGTCCTTGAGGATCCGCACGACGCCGGACGAGTCGACGCCGGCGCCGTAGCTCGAGATGGCCATGAAGTCGACCTCGCAGTGGACGTCGATGCGGCGCATGAGGTCGGCCATGAAGAAGACGGCGCCCTTGAGGACGCCGACGAGGAGGAGGTCGCGGTCGCGGTAGTCCTCGGAGATCTCCCGCCCGAGCTCCGCGATGCGCGCCTGGAGCGTGTCCTCGTCGATGAGCACCTCGGCGACCGCGGCGGTGAGCTCGTTGACGCTGCTCACGCGTCGCGCTCCCCGCGCACCGCGTCCTCCCAGCCCGGGGCCGCCTCGATGCCGGGGACGGCGACGACGTCGTCCCCGCGCACGACGAGCGGCCAGGCCTCGCGCTCCGAGCGCGGCACCTTCGCGTCCACGAAGACGTCCTGGACCTTCCGCCCCCGCCCGGCGAGGCGGTCCCCGGGCCGCCAGCCGCGCACGGTCAGGCCGGGCCTCCGCGGCTCGAGCGTCCAGCGTCCCCAGCGCACGGGGCCCGCGAGCGGCACCGGCGCGCGCTCGAGCCAGACGCTCTCGTACTCCCGCACCGCCACGCGGCCGTCACCGAGGTCGAGTCGCTTCGAGCCCTCACGAGAGGCGAGCAACTCTAACAGCGCCCTCTCGACCGGTCTCGGGAGGCCGGCGCGCTCGTCGAGGGCGGCGAGGAGGTTCCGCTCGGCGGCCGGGTGGAGCCGCCGCAGAGCGGGCAGGATCTCGGCGCGGATGAGGCCCCGCGCCGTCTCTGCGTTGGACGAGTCGAGCCGGAAGCCGAGGCGCTCGGCACGGCAGTACGCCTCCGTCTCGGCCCGCCAGAGCGGAAGCAGCGGCCGGACGACGCCGTCGTCGCGCCGCACGCGGATGCCGCTCGCCGTCCCGCTCGAGGCGAGCCGGAAGAGGATCGTCTCCACCTGGTCGGAGGCGGTGTGGCCGGTGGCGCGGAGGCCGCGGCCGGCGGTGGCCCTGTAGCGCAGGTCGCGGAGCTCGGCCTCGCTCCCGCGCCCGGCCGGCGGGGCCTCGACCACCTCGGCCCCCAGCCGCTCGGCACAGAAGCGCGCGTCCTCCTCGGACTCCTCGCCCCGGAGCTTGTGGTTCACGTGCAGCGCCGACACCCGGTAGCCGAGCGCGGCGAGCGCGTGGCGGAGGCACGTCGAGTCGGCGCCGCCCGAGACGAGGCAGACCACCTCGCCGCCGGGCGGGATCAGATCGTGCCGGCGGACGTGCTCCTCGATGCGCGCGCGGAGCGCGGCGGCGCCCACCCGGCGATCGTACCGCCCGGCGTGCGGCCAAGTGACACCGTGTCACTTGTGCCGCGGCGCCCGCGTCTTCGTCACGAGACGCGCGCCTCGCGCTTCCCGGCGCCAGGCCTCGGCGCACCGCGAGCGGCGGCGCGCACGCGACCGGCCCTCGTGACACGCTGTCACTTGGGCCGTCGCCCGCCGCTAGAGCAGCGGGGCGACGTCGCAGCCCGCGTGCTGCAGCGCCGGTTGCGCCGCCGCGAGGACGTCTCTGGCGAAGTTCGCGAGGCCGTACGCGCGGTACATGCGCTCGCTCGAGCTCTTGCCTTCGGCATGGAGTGTGACCGCCTCTCCGTACTCGGTGAACATGGCGTCGAGGTACGTCTGCGCCTGCCTGAGCGCCGGGTCCCTCGGCTCCACGTGGGCGACGCGCTCGGCCGCGTCGAACGCCTCCGCCGCGATCTCCCCGGGCTCGGCCTCGCCCCGGCGGAACTCGGCGGCGAGGACGTCGAAGGCGGTGACGTCGACGCTCGCCGTCGCGATGAACTTCTGGTCGGTCGCGACGCAGGAATGGGCGAGCGCATCCTGCCCGCGGCCACAGCCCGAGGCCGTGAGCGCGAGGACGAGCGCTGCCGCAGTGAGGCCGACCCTCCGCAACTCGCACGCATGATCGGCGCGGCCGGCAGGCGCCGCAATCACCCGTTCGTGGCCCGGGCGGCCGGCGCTACCCGAAGATCAGCGACCGGTACGTGATCGTGCGCCGCATGCCGATGGCGTCGTAGAGCGCGATCGCGGGCGCGTTCTCGGGGCGCACGAAGAGGCAGACGGCGGGCGTCCTGCGCAGGAGCAGCCGGCAGAGGTCGGCGAGGCCGCGCTTGGCGTAGCCCCGGCCGCGGGCCTCCGGGTCGACCCAGACCTGCTGGAGCTGGACCGCGTGCGGCGTCCACGCCGAGGCCTCGGCCTTGAAGAGGATGCGCCCGTCCTCGAGCCAGAGCCAGCTCCGTCCCTCCTCGATCTGCACGCGCGTGCGCCATTCGAAGAGCGCCGGGTCGCGCGCGTGCGCGTCGACTCCGACCTCCTCCCGGTAGGCCTGGGCCGCGGCGACGACGAGGAGGCCGAGGTCGTCGATCCGGGCCGGGCGCAGCCCGCTTCCCCCGGCCGCCGAAGGGGCCTTCTCGAGGACGTAGACCGGCTGGCCCGGCCGGTCGTCGAGCGGCTCGGGCAGGAGCTCGCGCGCGGCCTCCCAGAGCTCCGTGACGGCGCTCTCCTCCCCCACGAGCATGCGGGCTTCGCTCCGCGGCACGAGCTCCGCGAACGCCGCCGCCCCGCGGCCGGAGGGGACGAGGTTCGCTCCCAGGTGGCAGAGGCCGGTCAGGCGCCCCCCGCCGCGGAGCGCCGCGAACCGCCCCAGGCCCCGACGCGCGACGTCCTCGAGGAAGACGCGCTCGATCGGCTCCTCGGCGCAGTACGCGAGGATCTGCGGGAGCCGAGGCCGCTTGACCAGGCGCGCCATGCGCGGGGACGATAGCGCCATGCCTATCCACGTACGCGCCGAGCCCGGCGACTACGCCGAGGCCTGCCTCCTCCCCGGCGACCCGCTCAGGGCGAAGTACGTCGCCGAGACGTTCCTCGAGGACGTCGAGCAGCGAAACAGCGAGCGCGGGATGCTCGGCTACACGGGCACCTTCCGCGGCCGCCCCGTCTCCGTGCAGGCGACCGGCATGGGATGCCCGTCCGCCGCGATCGTCGTCGAGGAGCTCGCGATGCTCGGAGTGAGGCGCATGCTCCGCATCGGGACGTGCGGCGGGCTTCAGCCGGACCTCGAGCTCGGCGACCTCATCGTCGCCCTCTCGGCCGTCCCGGCGGACGCGACCGCGCTCCACATCGTCGGCGAGCAGCACGCGCCCACGGCGGACTGGAGCCTCGTCCACGGCGCCGTCCACGCCGCCAAGGAGCTGGGGAAGCCCGTGCGCGTCGGACCGATCGTCTCGAGCGACGTCTTCTACAACGCGGACGAGGGGCAGTACCGGCGCTGGTCCGACCGCGGCATCCTCGCCGTCGAGATGGAGGCCGCCGTCCTCTTCACCCTCGGCGCTCTGCGCAAGGTGAAGGCCGGTTGCCTCCTGACCGTGAGCGACGTCGTCGTCGAAGGGGAGTTCGTCCGCATCTCCGACGAGGAGATGAGGGCGGCGGTCGACGGGATGACCGAGCTGGCGCTCGCCGTCGCCACGGACGACGAGTCCTAGTGCCCGCCGACGGAGCCGTCTTCGTCGTCAACCCGGCCTCCGCCAACGGGTCGACGAGGAGGCGGTGGCCCGAGCTCGCCCACCGCGCGGCCGAGCTCGGCCTCACCGGCGAGGCCGTCTTCAGCGAGCGCCGGGGCCACGCCGCCACGCTGGCGCGGCGGGCCGCCGAGGACGGGGCGCGCCTCGTCGTCGCGGTCGGGGGCGACGGGACCGTGAACGAGGTGGCGAACGGCCTCATCGCCGCCGAGCGCGAGGACGCTCCCGAGCTGGCGGTCCTGCCGCGGGGGACCGGCATCGACTTCGTCCGCCACTTCGGGATCCCGAAGAGCCTCGAGGGGGCCGTCGCGACCGCGCGCAGCGGAGACGTGCGGACGATCGACGCGGGCCACGTCACATTCCGAAGCTGGAGCGGCGAGGAGGACTCCTCCCACTTCGTCAACGCGGCGAGCGCGGGCATGAGCGGGGCGGTCGCCCAGCGGGCGAACGCCTCCTCGAAGGCGCTCGGCGGGAAGGCGTCCTTCCTCTGGGCGACGCTCGCGGTCTTCGCCCGCTGGCACGCGAGCGAGCTGGAGGTCGACGTGGACGGCGAGCGCCGCACGGGCCTCATGTACGACGCGATCGTCGCCAACTGCCGCTACCTCGGCGGCGGCATGGCCATGTGCCCCGACGCCCAGCCCGACGACGGGCTGCTCGACGTCCTCCTGATCGGCGACATCACGCGACGCGACCTCGCGCTCACCCTGCCCAGGGTCTACCGCGGGACGCACCTGCCGCACCCGAAGGCCGAGGCGCTGCGGGGCCGCAGCGTGACCGTGCAGGCCGCGACGCCGCTCCCGGTGGAGCTCGACGGCGAGCAGCCGGGGACGACCCCGGCCCGGTTCGAGATCCTGCCGGCCGCCCTACGGCTCCGGGTCCCCCCCGCCGCCCGCTAGCGCGGCGGGGTGCCGCCCGAGGCGGAGCCCCGGCCGGTGCCGCCGCCGACCGCGCGCCCCTGCGCCGGCGAGGGCGTCTCCTCGGCCTCGCTCTTCGACGTCTTCTCCCGTGCACGCGTGGTCGCCTTCGAGGCGGCCGTCCTGCCGCCGGTGCCCTTCGTCCCGGAGGCCCGCTCGAGCTTCGCGAGACGCTTCTCGAGCCGCTCGATGTGCTGGCGCAGGTCCTTGAGCTCGTCCGCGGCCGCGAGCCCGACCTGCCCGAGCGCGCGCCGCGAGGCGCCGTCGAGCTTGCCCTTGGCCGACATCGCCCGGTCGAGCGCATCGGTCACACGCTCGTTCTTCCCGAGCTCGTCCACGATCCTCGTCAGGGCCTCCTCGCCCCGCTTCGACAGGCGCACCAGCGCGCTGCCGTTCGGCTCCTTCTCCGCTGCCATTCCGTCCTCCTGGTCGCTTCCCGCTCACCTTACCCCGGATGGGACGCCGGTCATGCGCCCGGACGCCGGAGCAGGAGCCGGACGCGGCCGGAGGCGAGCCTCGCCGCCAGGAGGAGCAGGGCGATGAGGACGACGAACGGCGCCGCCGTAGCCGCGGCCACGAGCAGCCAGCCGGCGACGGTGACGAAGCCGCGGGCGGCCGTGCCCCACGCCTCGACGATCCCCCAGCCGCCCCCGCCCCCGGCGGGGACGGCCGCCCGCTCCCGCACGTCGAGCTCGATCGTCGCGTACGCGACCTGGTCGTCGAGGAAGCGCAGACGCCCGCGCGCCTGCTCGAGCTCGAGCTGCACCGCGTTCAGCTCGGACTGGACGGCGAGGGCGGCGGCGACCGTGCCGGCCCGCTCGAGCAGCTCGAGGAGGCGGGCCTCCACGGCGCGGAGGTGACGCGCGCGCGCCTCCAGGTCGACGAGCTCCTCGGAGACGTCCTGCCCGGTCTCCTCGCGGGCCTCGACCCGCCCCAGCTCGGAGAGGCGCTCGACCGCCTGCGCATAGCCCCGCTCCGGCACGCGGAGGACGAGCGAGCCCGCCACGAGCCGGCGCCGGTCACCCTGCGAGGCGCTCGAGCTGACGACGAAGCCGCCGAGCCCGGTCGCGATCGTGCGGGCCCGGTTCACCGTGCCCTGAAAGTCGCCCGCCGGGACGGAGAGCGAGAGCGACGCGGTCTGGATCACCCGGGGGCCGAAGCTCGGGAGCGAGCCCCCGCCCTCCGGGCGCTGGGCGGCCGGCACCGCGGCGGCGTCGTCCGTCCCGCCGGCCTCGACGTCGCCGGTGACGGCGGCCTCCCCCGCCGCCGCGCCGTCGCCGTCGTCCTCTCCCCCGGAGCAGGCGGCGGTCGCGAGGGCGAGCGTCGCCACGAGCACTGCGAGCAGGAGCTTCCGCATCGTGTCCTCCTTCGTTTGCGCTTGTTGGACACGAGCGCGGCTGCGAAAGTTCCGCCTTCGATGGACGGCTTCCGCTTCGCGACCGACCTCCGCGTGCGCTTCAACGAGACGGACGCCCAGGGCGTCGTCCACAACGCGGTCTACCTCGTCTGGTTCGAGATCGCGCGGATCGCCTACCTCGCCCGCTTCCCCGGCGGCTACAAGGGGCTCGTCGAGCAGGGCGTCGACGCGACCACCGTCGAGGCGCACGTGCGCTACCGCGACGGCGCACGCTTCGACGACGAGCTCACGATCCACGTGCGCGCGACCGGCGTGCGGGGCGCGCGCTTCCGTTTCGAGTACGTGATCGAGCGCCGGACGGAGCCGGCCGGCGTCGTCGCCGACGGCTGGACCTCGCACGCGTGCGTGAACGCGACGACGCTGCGCCCGACGCGGATGCCCGCCTGGCTCGCCGAGGCGCTGGCGACGGCCGAGAGCGGCTCCTAGCGGCCGGACCCGCCGCCGCCGCCGCCACCGCCACCGCCATTGCCGCCCGGCGGTGGCTCCTCCTCGTCCTCGTCCTTCGGCTTCTCCTCCTCGGGGGGCGGCGTGACGACGGGCCGCGGCTTCGTCCCGACCCGGACGACCTTGTCCTCCGAGCGGTAGGTCGTCGTCCAGGTCTCCTCGTAGAGGACCTCGCCGCCCCGGTAGACGATCCGCTCGACCGTGACCGCGCGGGCGGGCTCGCCGTCGTCCTCGACCACCTGCTGACCGACGAAGAGCGTCGGGTCGGGCACGCGCTCGACCTCCGGCCGGCCGGTGACCTCGAGCTCCCCCGGGATGCTCTCGACGCGCCGCTCGGGCCCGCCCCCGAGGAGGCGCACGAGGATGCCC
Source organism: Gaiellaceae bacterium (assembly GCA_035762005.1). Classification (GTDB taxonomy): domain Bacteria; phylum Actinomycetota; class Thermoleophilia; order Gaiellales; family Gaiellaceae; genus JAIBJN01. Next base: position 33,878 of record DASTQA010000035.1, on the reverse strand, counting down.
GCCTCGTCGTAGGACGACTTGATCACGATCCAGCGGTTGGTGTCGTTTCGCAGCTTCAGGTCGACGTCCGGGTAGTTCACGGTCGCGTCCCGCCCCGTCGGGTAGCGGCTGATGTAGAGCGCGTGCGCCGTGCGCTCGGCGATCTTGATGCCCGCCTCCCAGGCCGCGTTGAAGACCGTCGTCGCGATCTGCGAGACGCCGCCGCCGACGCCCTCCGCGTACTCGTCGTCGATGATCACCGGAGCGGGGCGGAAGCCCCGCTCGAGCGTGCGCGGGCCGACGTGCTCGTTGAACGACCAGACCGCGCCGGGCGCGATGCGGGCGCCGTCCAGGAGCTCGATGCCGAGGCGGAGGTTCTGGATCCGGTCGGCCGTGCCCGAGTAGAGGGTGGCGTACGAGGCGAGCTCACGCTGCACGCCGAGGTCGCGCGCCTCCGCGGTCGTCAGCTGCGGCTGGACGAGCCTCACCGCCAGCTCGGCCGTCCTCTCCGCCGGCCTCGAGCCGGCGGCCAGCACGGCCTCGCCGGTCGCCACCACGTCGAGCTCCCGTCCCGGCCGCGAGGCGACGATCCGGACACGGCCGTTCCCCTGGACGGCGAAGTCCGCGTTCCGCGCCTCTCGCGCGACGCCGCGCGCGACGTTCGCGAAGCGGCGCGCGGCCACCCGCTCGTCGATCGCGAGCTCGGTCTCCCCGCCCGCCGGAAGCTCGAGCAGGCGCGCGATCTGGCGAGGCTGGAGCGTGAAGGAGGCGCCGCGGAAGGCGAGCCTGACGGGCGCGGACAGAATCGTGCGGAGCCGGGCCGCGACGGGCGCGAGCCTCTCCTGCGTCACGCGCGGCTGCGCCACCGCCACCGGGAGCGGCGTCTCGACGCGCTCGAAGCGGGCGAGCGCCTCGACGACGACGGTGGCCGCGGCCTCCCGGTCGAGCGCCCGGCCGGCCTGGCCGGGCACGATCTCGGGCTCGAGCCCGCGCAGCGCGAGAGCGGCCTCGCGGGCCGGCCGGTCGACGGCGCTCCCGATCTCTGTCAGCCGGTAGGCGAGCGCCGCGTCGTAGACGTCGACCTCGGGCTCGACGTCGGCCCCGGCGACACGCAGCCAGAGTCGCCTGAGCCCGCGCAGCGGCACCGGCCCGCCGCCCTCGTCGACGGCCGCCTCCGCCGCGGCGGCCCAGTCGGGCTGCACGTCGAGCGTCTCGGGCCGGAGGCGGAAGACCTCTCCGGCGGCGGTGAAGGCGACGGGGACCCTCGCGGACCTGCGCGCCGCGGACTCGAGCCGCTCCTCAGCCTCCGCAGCGGTAAGGCCGCCGACGTCGATTCCGGCGATCGCGACCCCCGTCGCGATGCTCCCGGCGGAGCCGCCGAAGGCGAAGCCCACGGCCGCGAGGAGCACGACGAGGCCCGCGAGCGCCCAGCCGGCGAGGCGCACGCCGCGCCGGACCAGCGGCCGCCGCCCGCCTCGGACGCGGGTACCTCGACCTTTCCGGACGGGCCGGACACCAGCCTCCGCGCGCAACCCGGCGAGTGTACCAACGGCGCCCGGAGGCGCTCCGCCCGCGTCAGGGAGCGGGCCTGAGGACGACCGCGACCTGCACGATGCAGGCGAGGGAGCCGTCTTTCTCCGAGAGGTCGACGGCCTCGAGCGTGCCCGCCTGGCGCCGCCCAACCGAGTACCGCAGCCGCCTTCGCCACTCGCCGGCCGACGAGGTGACGCCCACGGCCCGGACGACCCCGCCGCCCGCGCGCCTGAGGGCGAGCTGGAACATGTGCTCGAAGATGCCCTGCTCCGTGCCGTGCGCGCGTGCGAAGCCCGGTCTGACGGCGTAGCCCCCGAGCGTCAGGCAGCCGCCCTGGGGCGCCCGCAGGAACTCGGCCGCCGGGCGCGGAGGACGCGCCTTCCAGAGGTCGACCGCCAGCCGCTCCGGGCCGTGGAGGACGAGGTAGCCGAGGTACTTGAAGCGGCGCTCGTCGGCCCGGAGGCGCAGCACGACGGCGTCGTCGCGCTGGACGACGCGGGCGGAGACGCCGTGAGCCCGCTCCGGGTCGGCGTCCGCGTCGATTCCCCGGCCGCTCACGCGGACGCGGGCGCGGCCGTCGAACGGGGACGGGTCGGCGGCGAGCACCTGGTTGTCCCGCAGCCGCGCGCCCTCGAAGTCGACGACGACCCTGACGAAGGCGGGGTGGTTGCCGATGCGGATGCCGGTCGCGGTCAGCACGCCCTGGCCGTGGGCGGCGGGGGCCGCGAGCAGCACTCCGGCCGCCGCGAGGAGCGTGACCATGCCTCTCCGCACGGGCACAGGAAAGCACGTCGCCGGAGGCGTCACAAGGGCTGCGTCCGTAGACTAGGGCCGTGGATTTCGCGCTCACGGCCGAGCAGCGAGAGGTGCAGGCGACGGTCCGCCAGTTCGTCGACGAGCGCATCCTCCCGAACGCGATCGAGAACGACCTCAACCACCACCTCGACACGACCGTGATCGAGGGGATGGCGGAGCTCGGGCTCCTCGGGATCGTGATCCCGGAGGAGCACGGCGGCGCGGGCATGGACTTCGTCTCCGAGGCGCTCTCCTGCGAGGAGATCGAGCGCGGCGAGGCCGCCTTCCGGACGCTCGTCTCGGTCCACGTCGGCCTCAACTCGCTCAGCCTCCTCCGCTACGGGAGCGAGGAGCAGAAGGAGCGGTACCTCGGACCGCAGGCGCGCGGCGAGAAGCTCGCGTGCTTCGGGCTCACGGAGCCCGCGGCCGGGTCGGACGTCGCCGCCATGCTCACGACCGCGCGCCGCGACGGGGACACGTACGTCCTCAACGGGCAGAAGAACTGGATCTCCTACGCCGCGGTCGCCGACCACGCGCTCGTCTTCGCGAAGACCGACCCGGAGGCGAGGCACCGGGGCATCTCGGCGTTCGTCGTCGAGCGCTCGTGGCCGGGGGTCTCCGCCCGGGAGACGGAGAACAAGCTCGGCATCTGGGCCGGCTCGACCGGCGAGCTCTTCTTCGAGAACGTCGAGGTGCCGGCCGAGAACCTCGTCGGCGAGGAGGGGCAGGGGTTCGAGATCGCCATGTACGGCCTCGACCAGGGACGCTTCACGGTCGCGGCGGGAGCCTGCGGCGTCATCCGCGCCTGCCTCGAGCGCTCGGTCGAGTACGCGCGCGAGCGGGAGACCTTCGGCAAGCCGATCGGGAAGAACCAGTTCGTGCAGGACATGATCGCCCAGATGGTGCTCGACTACGAGACGTCGAAGCTCCTCGTCATGCAGGCGGCCTGGCTCAAGGACCAGGGCGTCCGCAACACGCGGGAGACGAGCCTCGCGAAGTGGCACGCGACCGAGTCGGCCTTCAAGGCCGCCCACCTCGCCGTCCAGGTGCACGGGGCGTACGGCTACTCGGCGGAGTACGGGATCGAGCGCTACTTCCGCAACGCGCGCGCACCGATCATCTACGAGGGCACGACGCAGATCCACAAGATGATGCAGGCCGAGCACGCCCTCGGCTGGCGGGAGCTCAACGGCCGCGACGGGGACGTCTCTCCCCTCACCGCCTGGGCACCCGCGCTCCTCGCCCGCTCCCGCTAGCGGAGCTGCCCGTGCCGCCAAGGAACACTGTGGTCCTGGGAAGGAAGGGCGCGCGGTCTCGTGTCGCGTCCGTGGCGGCCCTCCTGGCGGGGGCGGTCGTTCTCCTCGCCGTCCCGGCCGGGGCGGAGCCGCCGACGGGGGGCGCCTTCCACCCAGGCGAGAGCCTGGCCGGCGTGAGGCTCGGGATGACCCCGGCCGAGGTGCTGGCCGCCTGGGGCGAACGGCACGGCGTCTGCCGGGGGTGCCGGCGGACGACCTGGTACTTCAACGAGCGCCCGTTCCAGCCCGAGGGCGCCGGCGTGGTCTTCGCCGGCGGCCGCGTCGTCCACGCCTTCACCGTCTGGCGGCCGGAGGGCTGGGCGACGCCGGCGGGGCTGGAGCTCGGCGAGCCGGCGGGCGAGATCGGGGCGACGTACGGGGAGCTCGCCGAGGAGCGCTGCTCCGGCTACCTCGCCGTCGTCGACGAGGGGCCGGCGGCGACGAGCGCCTTCTACGTCCACGAGGACGAGGTCTGGGGCTTCGGGCTCCTCGCGCCCGGTCGCTCGCCCTGCCTCTAGGACGGCGGCCGCTCGGCGAGGCCGAGGAGCGCCGGGAGCGCGAGCAGCGTCGGCAGCGCGTCGACCCGCTCCGGGAAGCGTCCCTCGCGGTCGATCAAGTACGCCCGCATGCCGAGCGCCCGCGCCCCCTCGATGTCGTCGAGCGGCGAGTCGCCCACCATGACGGCCGCCTCCGCCCGGACGTCGAGCCGCTCGAGCACGGCTCGGAAGATCGAGGGGTCGGGCTTCACCTTCCCGTGCACGCCGGACGAGATCCAGGCGTCGACGTCGAGCGCGAAGTGGGAGACGAACGAGTCGAGGTCGCGGCTCGTGTTCGAGACGAGCCCGATCCGCAGCCCGTGCACCCGGAGCGCCGCGAGCACGGGCAGGGTGTCCTCGTAGAGCTCGAAGTTCGCGGAGTGGAGCCAGCCGCGCGTGATCGCCTCGGCCACGGACCGCGCGCGGGCGCCGTCGCCGCCCATCCCGCGCACGATGTCCTCGGTGAAGCGGACCCAGATCTCCTCGTCGTGCTCGAGCTCCGGGTGGTGCTCGAGGTCGGCGACGGCCGCCGCCCGCGCCTCGGCGTAGAGGGCCGGGTCGAGCGTCAGGCCGTGGCGGGCGCCGGCGTCGCGGTAGCCCTCGGGCCCGAGCAGCGGGCCGGGCTTGGCGAGCGTGAAGTCGACGTCGAAGAGGACCGCGTCGACGACGCCCGCGGCGGCTAGACCTCGGCCGGCCACGTGTACGCGGCGGGCTGGCGGTTGGCGAGCGACGGAATCGCCCGGCGGACGCGCTCGAGGTGTGCGCGGTCGAGCTCGGCCGAGACGACCGCGTCGCTGTCCGGGGCCTGGGCGAGAACGACGCCCCAGGGGTCGACGATCATGCTGCGCCCGTAGGACGCCTTGCCCTCGGCGTGGACGCCCCACTGGTTCGCCGCCGCGACGTAGCACTGGTTCTCGACCGCCCGCGCGCGCAGCAGGAGCTCCCAGTGATCCTTGCCGGTGTAGAGCGTGAACGCCGCCGGCACGGTGACGAGCTCGGCGCCCTCGACGGCGAGGATCCGGTAGAGCTCCGGGAAGCGAAGGTCGTAGCAGACCGTGAGGCCGAGCGCCCACCCCTCCGCCTCGCACCCGACGGGACCCTCGCCGGGCTCCTCGGACTCCGACTCCCGGTACACGTGGCCGCCCACCTCGACGTCGAACATGTGGATCTTGCGGTAGACCGCGACGATCTCCCCGTCGCCGTCGAAGACGACGCAGGTGTTCGAGAGCTTCTCGCGGCCCTCGCGGCGCTCGGCGATCGAGCCGCCCACGAGGGTGATCCCGTGCGTGCGGGCCCAGCCGCTCATCGCCTCGACGCTCTCGCCGCCGGCGAGCGGCTCCGCCACCTCGCGCAGGGTGTCGGGGCCTCCGAGGCCGTTCCACTTCTCGGGGAGGAGGACGAGGTCCGCTCCCGTGGCGGCGGCGCGGGCGACGAGCCCCTCCATCCGCTCGAGGTTCTCGGCCTTCGCGGCGGACGAGCTGATCTGGACGCAGGCGACCCGCAGGCGATCGGACATGCCTGCAGGATAGCCTTGCCCCGTGCAGCGATCCGCCCGGGAGATCATGGCCGGGGCCCGGACGATCGCCCTCGTGGGCGCCTCGCCGCGGCCGGAGCGGCCGAGCAACTCGGTCATGCGCTACCTCCTCGCCCAGGGCTACCGCGTCGTCCCCGTACGCCCGTCCGGCCCGCCGGAGATCAACGGCGTGCCTCGGGTCGGCTCGCTCGCCGAGATCGACGAGCCCGTCGACCTCGTCGACGTCTTCCGCCGCGCCGAGTTCTGTCCCGGGGTCGCGCGCGAGGCGGCCGCCGCCGGCGCGGGCGCCCTCTGGCTCCAGCTCGGCGTCCTCTCGGAGGAGGCGCGGGCGATCGCGGAGGCAGCGGGCATGGACTACGTCGAGGACGCCTGCACGGCGATCGTCCACCGGCAGCTGGCGCGCGAGTAGGCGTCCGCCGAGCCGAATGGGCCGCGCGGGCCCTTGCACGGGCCCGACGACCGGCGCAGAATCGTCGCCTCAACGGGGAAAGGGGGAGGAATGCGCACGAGCGTCATCGGGGCGGTGCTCGCCGCCGCCGTGCTCGTCTTCGCGGCGACGGCGGCGACCGCGCCCGCGAACGACGACGAGCTCCTCAAGGACGAGCAGCACTTCCTGGAGCAGTCGAAGAAGACCTACTCGGGCGGCCAGAAGGCCGCTCGGACGCTCAACATGGAGGTCGTCGGCCACACGGATCTCGGCGGACGGGGGTTCAACGCCGACGTCTGGGTGCACGAGGGCCACGCCTACGTCGGCCACTGGGGCTTCAGCGACTGGGCGAACGGCTCGAAGACCCGCTTCTGCCCCTCGCCGCCGAGGAACGGCGTCGCGGTCGTCGACGTGAGCGACCCCTCGGACCCCGTGACCGTCTCCCGCCTCGTCAACCCGTCCGGCACGTCGGCGGAGGACGTCGCCGTCTTCACGGCGCGGTACGGCCCGTCCGCGGGTCGCGACATCGCCGCCGTCGGCCTCCAGGTGTGCGGCGGCTCCCGGCTCGACGAGAGCTTCCCGCGCGGGCTCATGCTCTTCGACGTCACCGACCCGGGGAGTCCCGTGGAGCTCGGCTTCCTCGGCACCGGCTGCTGCACCCGCGGGGTGCACGAGCTCGAGTTCGCCCACCGCGACGACCTCGGCCGGACCTACGTCTACGCGTCGGTCCCCGCGAGCGAGTACGAGGAGGCGGGCTCGCCCAGCGGCTTCCGCGACCGCCAGGGTCGCGGCGACTTCCGGCTGATCGACGTCACGAACCCGGCCGCTCCGGTCGAGGTCTCGGACTGGGGCGTGATCCACGACGCCGGGGGCCCCCTCAACCCGGGCCAGGGCTGTGATCCCGACCCGGTCTTCGGGCACAGCGCCGAGCCGTCGGCGGACGGGCGGCTCGCGTTCGTCGCCTACTGGGACAGCGGCTTCGTCGCCCTCGACGTCACGAGCCCCGCCGCACCCGTCCTCAGGGGCCACACGACCTACGGGCCGGACGAGGACGGGGACGCCCATTCGTCGATGTACGACGACGCCCGCCGGCTCCTCTTCTCGGCCGACGAGGACTTCGGCAAGCACTGCGGGCCGGGAATCGAGCCGGGCTACGGGTACCTGCGCGTCTGGGATTACTCGGACCTCGCCGCCCCGGTGCAGATCGGCGAGTACCGCACGCCCAACTCGGGCGGCGACCTCCCGCTGGGCGCCGGCGACTACACCATCCACAACCCGATGATCGTGGGGACGGACGTCTACGTCTCCTGGTACTCGGACGGCGTGCGGGTCGTCGACGCGAGCGACCCGACGAGCCCCGAGGAGGTCGCGTACTTCGTCCCGCCCGCCGGCCAGAACCCGGTGAAGCCGTCACAGCGGAGCACGCTGTCGCAGACGCCGCAGGTCTGGGGCGTCTTCGTCGACGAGGAGACCGGCCTCGTCTACGCGAGCGACATGAACACCGGCCTCTGGATCCTGCGGCGGACCGACTGACCGCCGCGGAGCGGAGAGACGCGAGGGGCGCCCGCGAGGGCGCCCCTCCCGCGATCGGGGTGCCCGGATTCGAACCGGGGACCTCGCCGACCCGAACGGCGCGCGCTACCAGGCTGCGCTACACCCCGCGCTCGACATAGGGTAACCGAGCGAGTGGCGCATCGAGACGAGATCGTCGCCTGGGCGGACGAGTACCTCGACCTCGCCTCGTACCCCGACTACGGGCCGATGGGCCTCCAGGTCGTCGGGGCGGCCGAGGTGCGAAAGCTCGTCTGCGGCGTCTCGGCCTCGCGCGAGCTCTTCGAGCGCGCGGCCGAGGCCGACGCGCAGCTCGTCCTCGTCCACCACGGCCTCTTCTGGGACAAGGAGCCGCGTGCGATCGGGCCTGTGCTCCGGGAGCGCCTGCGGGCGCTCTTCGACGCCGACCTGAGCCTCGTCGCCTACCACCTCGCCCTCGACGCCCATCCCGTGATCGGCAACAACGCGCTCCTCTGCGACGAGCTCGGGATCGAGCGCGACGCGCGGTTCGCCGACGGCCTGGGCTTCGGCGGGCGCCTCAGCGAGCCGCTGCCCGCGAGCGAGCTCGCCGCCCGCGTGGAGCAACGCCTCGGCCGCATGCCGCTCGTCTTCGCGTACGGGCCCGAGACGATCGAGCGCGTGGCCGTCTGCTCGGGCGGCGCGGGCCGCTACCTGACTCAGGCGGCAGCCGAGGGCTACGACTGCTTCCTCACCGGCGAGGCCGACGAGCCGACGAAGCACGCGGCGAAGGAGTCCGGCATCCACTTCGTCGCCGGCGGCCACTACGCGACCGAGACGTTAGGGGTGCGCGCCCTCGCCGACGAGCTCGCCCGCCGCTTCGACCTCTCCTCCGACTTCGTCGACCTCCCCAACCCGGTCTAGGAACCCCTCGAGGAGCGCGGCGCACGCCTCCGGCTCCTCGCCGACGAGCAGGTGGCCCGCCGCTGGAACGACCCGTACCGGGCAGCGGAGCCGCCGCGCGTACTCGAAGCCGTCGTCGAGCGGCACGAGCCGGTCCCTCGCGCCCCAGACGACGACCGTGGGGCAGCCGACGCGGTGGAGATCCGGGCGCGGGTCGTCGCGCACGAGGGCTCGCGACGCCCCGCGGACGTCCGTGTGCTCGAGCTGCGCCTGCAGGAAGCCGAGGACCGCCTCCGGCGGGAGGCCGCGCGGGTCGTCCGCACCCCAGAAGCCGAAGACCGGGATCCGGAGGTTGGGCCGGCGCGCGATCGCCCCGCGCAGGAGCGCCGCGGCGCGCGCCGGGCGGAGGACGGACGAAACGCCCAGCGCGGTCGCGCTCCTCCTCGTGGCCGACACGATTCCCGCCGGCGCGACGAGTGCCAGCGCGGCGACCGCCTCCGGGCGTGCGACCGCGAGGCGCAGGGCGACGACGCCGCCCATGGAGTAGCCCACCGCCGCAGCCGGCAGCATCCCCTCGTGCGCGGCCACCGCGCGGACGTGCTCCGCGAGGTCGGTGAGGCTCTCGACGTCGGGGAGCGACGCCGTCCCGCCGTGCCCCGGGAGGTCAGGCACGAGCACGCGCCTCTCGCGGGCGAGGAGGGGAGCCAGGTGCGTGAAGTTGACGGCCGCCCCACCGAGCCCGTGGACGAGGACGAGCGGTGCCCCCTCGCCCCCGACCCAGTAGCGGGTCCGGAGGCCGCGGATGTCCGCAACGCGCATGCGGAACCCCCGAAGGAGCGTTGCCGCCGTCACCCCGGAAACCGTATCCTGTGGGCATGGTCGTGAGAGGAGCACGGGGCCGTTGAGCTTCGTGAGCGAAAAGCCGAGACTGCGCGTCGAGCCCGCCCGCGCCCTGCCGGCGGGCTTTTTTGCGCCCGGACCCGAGAGGAGGCCGTTGAAGTGGCGAATCACCTGACGCCCGAGGAGCTGTCGAAGGAGCTGGGGATCCAGCGGGACGAGGTCATCCGCGTGTGCATCGAGGAGGCCATCCCGATCTACCAGGGCAAGATCGACAAGACCCTCTTCGCGGCCCACCTCGAGGCGTCCGCCGCGGCTCGCGTCGCGCCGACCGGCTAGACCGGCCTCAGCGAGACGCGGAGGCGGCCCGCTTCTTGCGCGCGGGCGTCTTCTTGCCGGCCCCGGCCTTGGGGGCCGCGTCCTTGCCCTTCTTCGCCTGGGCGACGCTCTGCTTGAGCGCCTCCATGAGGTCGATGACCGGCGCCGGCGCCGCCGGCTCCGGGATCGCGATCTCCTCGCCCGCGAGCTTCGCCTCGAGGAGCGCGCGCAGCTGGCCCCGGTACTCGTTCTGGAACTCGTCCGGCTCGAAGTCGCCGACGAGGCTCGCGACGAGCTGACGCGCCATGTCGAGCTCGGGGTCTCTGACCTCGGTCTCGGCGACGCCGTCCTCGATCTCCTGCCGCGGCCGGATGTCCTCCGCGAAGAAGAGCGTCTCGAGCGCGAGCGACTCGCCCAGCGGGCGGACGAGGCAGAGGTTCTCCTTGCCCCAGAGGACGAACTTCCCGATCGCGGCCACGTTCGCCTCCTGCATGGCCCGCAGGAGGAGGACGTACGGGCGCCGCTGGGCCGGCGCGTCGGCGGGCGCCAGGTAGTACGTGCGGTCGAAGTAGATCGGGTCGACCTCGTCGAGCTCGACGAAGCGGTCGATGTCGATGGACTGCGAGCGCGTGAGCGCGATCGCCTCGAGGTCGGACTCCTCGACGACGACGAACTGGCCCTTGGCGAACTCCCAGCCCTTGACGAGCTCGTCGGCCTCGACGTCGCGCTCGTGCACGGGGCACCAACGCTTCTGCTTGATCGGGGTGCCGCACTCGCGGTGGAGCGTGCGGAAGGAGACGTCCTTGCGCTGCTGGGCGACCGCGAGCCCGATCGGGATGTTGACCAGGCCGAAGTTGATGGAGCCGTTCCAGATCGTTCGCATGAGAAGGGAAAGCCTAGCGGGACCAGGGAATTTCTCCCTCGCCCGCCGGTTCCCTCCCCGGCGAGAGCACGACTTCCGGGGAGTGTCCGGAGAGCGTTCGGCGGCGTACAGTCGAGGGCCAGCCGTCGGAGGAGGAACCATGCCCGTCCCGAGCGCACGTCTCAAGTCCCTCGCGATCCTCGGCGTGGCGGCGGCGCTCACGTGGGCGGCCGCGGCGCCCGCACAGGCGCCGACCCCGAGCGTGCGCCTCGTGGGGCCCGTCGGGACCGTGGAGCTGCCGCGCTTCGGGAGTCGCGTGCCGCTCGACGTCGGCACGTGGGTCGCCGCCACGGGCGGTGACTTCGAGCTTCGCGTCGCGCGCCCGGACTACGACTCCCCCGTCGACATCGTCCAGGTCGACTCGGTGACCCGGGCCGTCCTCCGGGACCTCCCGGACGACGTCCTCAACGGCTGGCGGGGGCTGAAGGGGTTCGTGCGCGTGATCGTGACCGACCCCGCCGGCGCGCGGGCCGCGAGCAAGCGGTTCACGTTCTGCCCGGGCGGCTTCGAGCGCCAGCGCGTCGACGACTCGGGTCCGGAAGAGCCGCGCTACCCCCAGTCGTGCGGCTCCTTCTCGCCCTTCACCAAGGGCATGGTCTGGGGCATCGACGGCGGGTGGGCGACGCCGGCGCTCGGCGGCGGCGAGTTCGGCAGCGCGACGCTGCGGCTCGCGCCGGGCCGGTACACGTTCACGGTTCGCATCAACAGCCGCTACGTCGATCTCCTCGAGATCCCCGCCGAGGACGCCGAGGTGACCTTCCCGGTGCGCGTTCGCCGCGGCGGCGGGTTCCTCGCCCGACGGGCCGAGACGGTCGCCGCGGGCGGAGCCCGGAGCGCCGACGTGCCCGACGTCGCCGACCCCGACCCCGAGACGCTGCCCGACCTCGTCGCTCTACCGCCCTGGTCGCTCCAGGCCTTCAGCCGGCGGGGCCGGGACTTCCTCGCCTTCGCGGCGACGCCCTGGAACGCCGGCCCGGCGCCCCTCGTCGTCGAGGGCTTCCGGCGGCCGGGCGAGGAGGTGATGGACGCGTACCAGTACTTCCGCGACGCGGGCGGCGACGTCGTCGGCCGCGCCGAGGTCGGCGACATGCGCTTCCACCCCCACCCGGCCCACGCCCACTGGCACTTCCTCCAGTTCGCCTCCTTCACGCTGCACGACGCCGCCGACCTCGAGCTCGTGCGCAGCCGCAAGCAGGCGTTCTGCCTCGCGCCCACGGACCCGATCGACACGACGGTCGAGCGCGCGGAGTGGTCGCCCTGGGGCGGTCTCGGCACCTCCTGCGGCGGGCGCTCCGCGCTCTGGGTCCGCGAGGTGCTGCAGGCCGGCTGGGGCGACACGTACTTCCAGTCGGTCCCCGGCCAGTCGTGGGACGTCACGACGCTCGCGAACGGCTGGTACTACGCGCGCATCGCGGTCAACCCGCTCGGCACGCTCTACGAGACGGATATGTCCAACAACGTCGAGTCACGCCTCGTGCTCCTCGGCGGCCGGCCGGGCGCCCGCTGGGCGGCCGCGGCGCCCTGGCACGGGATCGAGGAGTGAGCCGGTGCGCTAGAGCCGGCGCGCGCCGACGTAGGTGGAGGCGTACCACCCGGTCATGGACGAGATCTTGACCACGTCCCCCGTGTGCGGCGAGTGGATGAACTGCCCGCCGCCGATGTAGATGCCCATGTGGCCGAGGCCGTTGAAGAAGACGAGGTCGCCCGGCTGCAGCTCGGAGCGCGACACCGGCGTCCCGTAGCCGTACTGCATCGCGGCGTTGTGCGGGAGCGAGACGCCGACCTGCGCGTAGACGTACATGCTGAAGCCCGAGCAGTCGAAGCCCGTGCTCGGCGAGGCGCCGCCCCACAGGTACGGGACGCCGAGGTACTGCATCGCGATGCCGACGACGCCGCCGTACTGCGAGGGCGGTGCCGCGGTCGGCACCTCGCCGCCCCCGCCGCTGTCTGTCGCCGGCGGCTGCGCGTCGAGCCTGGCCCGCGCCTCGGCCTCGAGCGCGCGCTGCTCCGCCCGCTCCTGCGCCCGGATGCGCTCGATCTCGGCCTTGATCGAGGAGAGGAGGCGCTCGCGCTCGGCGAGGGCGGACTCGATCTCGCGCCGCTTCGCCGCGCGCTCGGCCACGACCCGCTCCTGCTCGGCCACCGCCTTCTCGAGCTCGGCCTCCCGGCGCTCGATCTCGGCCCGGAACCGGCGCACCTCCTCGAGGATCTTCGAGTCCTGGCTCGAGACGCGGTTCGCCGTCTCGAGACGATCGAGGATCTCGTCGAGGCTCGTCGAGCCGAGCAGGATCTCGATCAGGTCGGTCTGGCCGGCGACGTAGAGCTCGACGAGCCGGGTCTCGAGGTTCGTCTGCGCGTCGCCGAGGTTGCCGCGCGCGATCTTCAGCCGCCGCTCGTTTTCCCGCTGCTCCGCCTCGATCCGGTCGAGCTCGATCTCGGCCGCGTTGTAGGACTCGATGACGAGCCCGAGGTCGGCGTCGAGCTCGTGGATCTGCGCGAGGACCTGCTGGGCCTCCGCCTGCTTCGACTCCACCTGGGGCGCCGGGACCGCCGGCTCGGCCAGCGGCAGCACCGCCAACACGAGAAGCAGCAAGAGAAGACCATGTCGTCTGCCGGGTCGGATACCTACTCCCCCATTGGGAACGGTGCAGGCGCGGAAGTGCGGCCGGGCGCCTTCACGAAGGCGGGATACTAGCAGCGGGGGACGACGCCGGTGGAGCGAACGCGGCCGCACACCTCGGCGGGCGCGCTGACCGGCCTGGTAGGGTGCCGCCTTCGTGCGCACGAGTTGCGAACGGCCCAGGGGAAGGCTCGTGGCGCTGGCGGCTCTCTCGCTCGCGGCACTCTCCGCGGCCTCGGCGGCGTGGGCGGTCGAGCCTGCCGGTCCGCGGAGCGAGGCCGACCGTCTGCGCGCGCAGAGCCGGACGCTGGCCGCCGAGGAGCAGGAGGCGCTGCTCGAGCTCTACGCGCTCGAGAGCGACCTGGCCCGGGCGGAGAGGCGCCTCGCCGTCCTCGACGATCGCCGCGCGGAGCTCGAGCGGCGCGAGGCGGCCGCCGAGCGCGAGCTGACCATCGCGCGCAGCGACGCCGCCGAGGCCGAGCGGAGGCTTGGCTCCCGGCTCCAGACGCTCTACGTCCAGGGCGAGGTCGATCCGCTCGCCGTGCTGCTCGGCGCGGAGTCCCTCGACGACGCCCTCTCGGCGCTCGACGGGCTCGGCCGCGTCGCTGCGCTCGACGGGACGATCCTGCACCAGGTTCGGGAGACGCGCGGCGAGGTCCGCCGCGCGCTCGACGGCCTCCGGGAGCGTCAGGACGAGGTGCGCGCCCTCGTCGCCGAGGCGGCGGCCGAGCGCGACGAGCTCGCCGCCGCGCGCCGCGCCCGTTCGGACTACGTGGCGCGACTGGCGGCCGAGCGGGTCCTCGCGGAGCGGACGATCGTCCGCCTGACGGCGCGGGCGGCCGCAGCCGGGAGCTCGCAGCCTGCGCCTGTGCCGCCTCCCGCCGGCTCGGGCGACGATCCCGCCCCCGCACCCGCCCCCGCCCCCTCCCCGGGGCCGACCGGGGGCGGCACGACGATGACCGTGTCCTCGACCGGCTACTGCCTCCGAGGCACGACGTCGACCGGTATCCCGACGGGCTGGGGGGTCGTCGCCGTCGACCCCGCGGTCATCCCGCTCGGCACGCGGATGTCGATCCCGGGCTACGGCGAGGGGGTGGCGGCCGACACGGGCTCGGCCGTGCGCGGCGCGATGATCGACGTCTGGTTCCCGAGCTGCTCCCAGGCTCTCGCGTGGGGTCGCCGCGTGGTCACGATCACGCTCCTCTAGGCCGCGTGTCTACAATCGCCGGCGGCGGCCGAGGCCAGACGAAGGGAGCGGCGACGTCCGCGGATGAGGAGCCACGCACCGGGAAGCAGCTCGAGGAGCTCCGCGTGCTCCTCGTGGACGACCACGACCTCTTCAGAACCGGGCTACGCAGCCTCCTCGAGGAGCAGGGCGTCCACGTCGTCGGAGAGGCCGAGAACGGCAACGCCGCGCTCAGGCTCGTCCGCGATGTCGCGCCGGACGTCGTCATCATGGACCTGAAGATGCCCGAGCTCTCGGGTGTCGAGACGACGCGGCAGATCTCGGGCGTCGCCCCGCTCGCGCGCGTCGTCGTCCTCACGATCTCGGCGGACGACGAGGACGTCATGGACGCCGTCATGGCGGGCGCATGCGGCTACCTGCTCAAGGACTCGTCGATCGAGCAGCTCATGGCGGGCATCCGCTCGGCGGCGGCCGGCGAGTCGCTCATCTCGCCCCAGATCGCCGCGAAGCTCCTGCAGCGCCTGCGCGCCCAGAGCGCCGACACGGCCGCGGCCGAGACGATCCGCGCGGAGCTCTCCGATCGCGAGCTCGAGGTCCTCCGCCTGATCGCGAACGGGAAGGACAACGCCGAGATCGCGCGGGAGCTCTTCATCAGCCCGAAGACGGTCAAGAACCACATCTCGAACATCCTCATGAAGCTCCAGATCGAGAACCGCATCCAGGCGGCGGTCTACGCCGTCCGGAGCGGCATCGTCTGACGCCCGCTCAGAGCGTTCCGGCGAGGACGCCGAGCAGGCCGCGCAGCTCGGCGAGCTCGGAGTCGATGCCCGCGAGCCGCCGCTTCAGCGCCTGGAGCTCGTCCAGGTGGTCCGGGCTCCCCGCGAGCGCCCGGATCCGCTCCTCGGCCCGCAGCCGCTCGCCCTCGAGGGCGAGCGCACCTGCATAGCCGTCCGTCAGCGTATGCTCGACGTCCCCCGGCTCCGTCGCGTGCCGCTCGTCGAGAAGGCGGCGGATCCGGTCGCAGAGGATGGTGAGATCTTCCATCGAGCGTCCTGAACGTATACGGATGGCCCGGGCGCTCCAAGGGCCGGACGTCCTATCCTGCGCGCCGGAGGGGCCTACGGCGACGTGAGGGGACGAGGGGTCGAGACGAGACGGACGGTCGCGCTCGCGGCGGCGCTCCTCGGCCTGCTCGCGGCCGGGCCGGCCGGGGCGGAGACGCTGCAGGAGCGCCTCGACCGGGCGCTCACGATCGCCGGCGTCTCGCGGGCGCAGACCGGGGCCGTCGCCCTCCGTGCCGACACCGGGCGGGTCGTCTACGGGCTCCACCGGGACCGCTCGCTCGCGCCGGCGTCGAACCAGAAGCTCGCCGTCTCTCTCGGCGTCCTCGACCGGCTCGGCGCGGGCTACCGGATCCAGACGCGCGTGCTCGGCCAGGGCTCGCTCTCCGGCACCACGTGGCAGGGCCGCCTCGTGCTCAAGGGGTTCGGGGACCCGACGCTCACGCGCCGCGACCTGCGCACGCTCGCCGTCGCCGTGCGGAACCAGGGAATCCGGCGGGTGACGGGCAAGATCGCCGGCGACGAGTCGTACTTCGACAGGCGCCGCACGGCCAGGGGCTGGCGGCCCTCCTGGTACAAGGTCGAGTCGCCGCCGCTCTCCGCGCTCGTCGTCGGGCGCGCGAGGGTCGGCGGCCGCACGGTCGACGACCCCGCGCTCGCCGCCGCGCGCGCCTTCCGCGCCGAGCTCAGGGACGCGGGCGTCTCGGTGGGCGGCAAGGCGGTCGTGGCGAAGGCGGCGAACTCGGCCGCGTTCCTCACGCGGATCCGCTCGGGGGAGATCGAGAGGCTCGTCCTCCGCATGAACAAGGTGAGCGACAACTTCAGCGCCGAGATGCTCCTGAAGCACCTCGGGGCGAGGCTCCGGGGCGCGGGAACGACCCGGGCGGGCTGCGCCGTCCTGCGGGGTGTCCTGCGCCGCCGGGACGTTCCGCTCGAGGGCGTGCGCCTCGCCGACGGCTCGGGGCTCTCCCGCTACAACCGCTTCACGGCACGCTCGCTCGCACGCCTCCTCCTCTCGGCCCGTCAGGATCCGGCCGTTGGCCCGGCGCTCGTCGCCTCGCTCCCGATCGCGGGCGTCGACGGCACGCTCGCCGACCGCATGGAGAGCGGGCCCGCGCGAGGCCGCGTGCGCGCGAAGACGGGGACGACGAGCAAGGCCTCGGCGCTCTCCGGCTACGTCGGCGGGCGGTACCTCTTCTCCGTCCTCCAGAACGGCCAGCCGGTGAACTGGACGAACGCACGCCGCGCGCAGGATCGCTTCGCGCAGAGGCTCGCCGGGGCGCTCTAGCGGACGAGCTTCTCGAACGCAGCCTCGTCGAGGACCTCCACGCCGGCGCGACGGGCCTTCTCCAGCTTCGAGCCGGGGCTCTCGCCGACGACGAGGCCGGTCGTCCGCTTCGAGACCGAGTCGGTCACCTTCGCGCCCCGCTCCTCGAGCGCCACCTTCGCCTGCTCGCGCGACCACCGCTCGAGCGTGCCCGTGATGACGTAGCTCTTCCCGCTCAGCGGCCCCTCGACCGGCCGCTCGTCCTCGCCGAGCTCGAGGCGGAGGCCGAGCTCGCGGAGCTCCTCGACGAGCGCCCGGTTCTTCTCCTCCGCGAACCACCCGGCGATCGACTCGGCCCGGTCGGGGCCGATGCCCTCGACCTCCTCGATCTGCTCCTGCGTCGCCGCCATCAGGGCGTCCACCGTCCCGAAGTGACGGGCGAGGTTCTGGGCCGTGACCCAGCCCACGTCCGGGATGTTGAGCCCGAAGAGGACGCGGGAGAAGCGGATGCCCTTCGAGGCCTGGATCGCGTCGATCGCGTTCTGCGCCGAGACCTCCCCGTAGCCGTCGAGCTCGACGAGCTGCTCCTTCGTCAGGCGGTACAGGTCGGGAAGCGAGCGCAGGAGCCCGAGCTGCCAGAGCCGCCTGACGAACTGCTCGCCGACGCCCTCGATGTCCGCCGCGGCCATGACCCAGTTGATCAGCGACTCGAGCCCGCGCGAGGGGCAGGCGTCGTTCGGGCACCTGTGCATGACCTCGCCCTCGGGCTTCACGATCGGGGTGTCGCAGAGCGGGCAGCGCGCCGGCATGCGGAAGCGCCGCGTCCCCTTCGCGTGCGGGAGCACCGGCCCGACGACCTGCGGGATGACGTCGCCGGCCCGCTGCACGATGACCGTGTCGCCCTGGCGAATGTCCTTGCGGTTGATGTCCTCCTCGTTGTGGAGGGTGGCCTGGGAGACCGTCACGCCGCCCACCTCGACGGGCTCCAGCTGCGCCCAGGGGTTGAGGTTGCCGGTCCGCCCCACGCGGATGTGGATCTTGAGGAGCCTCGTCTGGGCCGTCATCGGCGCCCACTTGTACGCGCGCGCCCAGCGCGGGCGGCCGTGCAGGGCGCCCAGGCTCCGCTGCTGCGCGAGCTCGTCGACCTTGACGACGATGCCGTCGATCTCGTAGTCGAGCTCGATCCGCTTTCGCTCCCACTCCTCGCACTCGCGCACGACGGAGTCGAGCGACTCGTGCCGGCGCGCGTGCGGGTTCGTGCGGAACCCGCGCTCCCGCAGCCACTCGAGGATCGCCCACTGGCTCTCGAGCTCGACCCCGTCCGCGCGGCCGACGCCGTAGACCCAGATCGAGAGGTCGCGCTCGGCGGTGATCTGCGGGTTCAGCTGGCGGAGCGAGCCGGCGGCCGCGTTGCGCGGGTTCGGCGCGGTCTTCTTCCCCTCGGCGGCCAGGCGCTCGTTCAGCCGGTTGAACGCCGAGAGCGGGAAGTACACCTCGCCCCGGACCTCGAGCACGCCCGGCGGCGGCTCGCCGTCGGGCGATCGCATGGCGAGGGGGATCGCCTTGATCGTCCGCAGGTTCGGGGTCACGTCTTCGCCGCGCTCGCCGTCGCCGCGCGTCGCGCCGCGGACGAAGGCGCCGCCCTCGTAGACGAGCGAGACGGCCGAGCCGTCGATCTTGGGCTCGCTCACGTAGGCGACCGGCTCGTCGGAGTCGAGCCGCTTGCGCACGTCGTCGGCCCACTTGACGAGCGTCTCCTCGCTCGTCACCTTCTCGAGCGAGCCCATCGGAACCAGGTGATCGACCTTGCGGAACCGGTCCGAGGGAGTGGCGCCGACGCGCTGCGTGGGCGAGTCGCGCGTGACGAGGTCGGGGTGCTCGTCCTCGAGCCGCTTGAGCTCGTCGTAGAGGCGGTCGTACTCGGCGTCCGTGACCTCGGGGTCGTCGAGGACGTGGTAGCGGTAGTTGTGGTGCTCGACCTGCCGGCGGAGCTCGGCGACCCGGCGCTCGACGTCCTTCGGCGCCACGGGCACTAGAGGACGTCGAGAAGCTGGCTCGGCGTCTCGACGAGGACGTCCGCGTCGGCCAGGTTCTCGGGAGGATGGATGTTGCCCCACGCGACCGCGATCGTGAAGACCCCCGCCGCCTTGCCGGCCGCGACGTCGAAGGGCGAGTCGCCGACGAACGCGGCCTCCCGCCGGTCGACGGCGAGACGCTCGAGCGCGGTGAGCACGGGCTCGGGGTGCGGCTTGTGCCGCTGCGTCATGTCGGAGGTGACGACGACGTCGAAGTAGCGCTCGAGCGGGAGGACGGCGAACGCGAGCTCGACCGTCTTCCGCCGCTTCGCCGTCACGATCCCGAGCCTGCGACCCTCTCCGGCCAGCCGGGCGAGGACGTGCTCGATGCCCGCGAAGGCCTCGAGCTCGTCGTGGAGCGGCTCGTTGTGCTCGCGGTAGACGCGGACGAGCTCGTCGACCTGCGTCGCGTCGAGCGCCCGCATCTGGTCGTGGATGTTCGAGCCCCCCACGAGCGCCGCGAGCTCCGCGTCGGGGATCTCCCGCCGGAGCACCGTCCGCGTCGCGTGCCGGAAGGACGCGAGGATGATCGCCCCGGAGTCGATCAGCGTGCCGTCGAGGTCGAAGAGAACCGTGGGGTAGCGCATCAGTAGTGGACCGTCTCGAGGTACAGGCCCCACGGCGGCGAGGTCGTCCCCGCCTCCTCCCGCAGGCGGCCTGCGAGCAGGCGCCCGAACGCCTCGGGCTCCTGCTCCAGCATCGTACCGACGAGGGTGCGGACCATGTGCCGCAGGAAGCTGTCGGCAGTGATCGAGAAGGCGAGCACGTCGCCCTCCCGGCGCCAGGCCGCCTCGCGGACGACGCGGACGAAGGACTCGTGCTGCGTCTCGGTCGGCGTGAACGCCCGGAAGTCGTGCTCGCCGGGGAGGGCCGCCGCGGAGGCGGCGAGCCGTCCCTCGTCGAGCGGGCGCGGCCACCAGAGCGAGCGACGCCGTTCGAAGGGCGAGGGCGTCTCGCGCCGCCAGACGCGGTAGACGTACGTGCGCCCGGTCGCCGAGAAGCGGGCGTCGAAGCCCGCGGGCGCCGGCTCCGAGGCAACGGCGGCGACGTCGTCCGGGAGGACGCCGGCGAGCGCCTGCGCGGCCCGCTCGGGCGGGGGGCCGCCTTCGGCCGAGAAGCTCGCCACCTGGGCGAGCGCGTGGACGCCCGCGTCCGTGCGTCCCGCGACCGCGAGCCCCTCCCAGTGCGGGTACACGCGATCGAGCGCGACGCGGACCTCGCCCTCCACCGTGCGGAGGCCGGGCTGGGCCGCCCAGCCGGAGAACCCGGTCCCGTCGTACTCGAGGGTCACCCTCACCGTCGGCACGGCGTCAGGCTACGGGAAGCACGTCCTGACATTCCGGCCGCCTCCGAGGCCCAAGTGACACGGTGTCACTTGGGCCCGTGACCCGCGCCGTGCTTGACAGAGGCTGCGGTAAGCGCTAGCTTACGGTAAGCAATGGCTTACGCAGATGCTCTCACGGCGCTCGCGGATCCGACTCGCCGGACGGTCTTCGAGACCCTCCGCGAGGGGCCGCGCTCGGTCGGCGAGCTCGCCCGCGGCCTGCCGGTCAGCCGGCCGGCGGTCTCGCAGCACCTCCGCGTGCTCAAGCGCGCCGGCCTCGTGCGGGAGCGCCACGTCGGCACGCGGAACTACTACAGCGTCGACGGCGAGGGCCTCGTCGAGCTGCGGGACTACTTCGAGCGCTTCTGGGACGAGGCTCTGGCCGCCTTCAAGAACGCCGCCGAACGCGAGGAAGGGGAAGACGAATGACCATCCACCCGACGACCGCCCTGCTGCTCGCCGAGGAGCGGCGGCGCGACCTCGAGCGGGCGGCGCCTGCCCCGCGCCCGGCCGCTCCGGCCGGACCCGTCCGGCTCCGGCGGCTTCGCCGCGGCTTACGTCGGGCGGCCCCGGCCCTGTCACGCACGACGACCTAGGAGGAGGACGAGATGGAGTCCACGAAGCCAACGCAGCGAATCGAGCCCGTGCGGAAGCGCGTCCTCGTCGAGGCGCCCGTCGAGCACGCGTTCCGCGTCTTCACCGAACGGATCGGCGAATGGTGGCCCGTGCGCACGCACTCGGTGCACGAGGACCTGGCCGAGACGGCCGTCCTCGAGCCCCGGCTGGGAGGCGCCCTCGTCGAGGTGTGGCGCGACGGGCGGGAGCAGTGGGGGACGGTGACGGTGTGGGAGCCGCCCCGCCGCCTCGTCTACACCTGGCATCCGGGCTACTCGGTCACGGAGGCGACCGAGGTCGAGGTGCGGTTCACGCCGCAGGAGGGCTCGACCCTCGTCGAGCTGGAGCACCGCGGCTGGGAGGCGCGCGGCGAGCGGGCCGCGCAGATCCGCGCGAACTACGAGTCGGGCTGGGATCCCGTCCTCGCCCGCTACGAGGCGGCGGCCTCCGCCTAGGGGACGGGGAGCGGCGCGCGCTCGGGGACGTAGTCCACGAGCTCCAGGTACGCCATCGGGGCCGCGTCTCCCTGGCGCGGCCCGATCTTCACGACGCGCGTGTAGCCGCCCGGACGGTCGGCGAAGCGCGGGGCGACGTCGGCGAAGAGCGTGTGCGCCACGCTCTTCGAGCGCAGGAAGGCGACGGCCTGGCGGTGGGCGGCCACGTCGCCGCGCTTCCCCAGCGTGATCATCTGCTCGACGACCGGGCGCACCTCCTTCGCCTTCGCCTCGGTCGTGCGGACGCGCCCGTGCTCGATCAGCGCGCCGGCGAGGTTCGCGTAGAGCGCCTTGCGGTGGGCCGAGTCCCGGCCCAGCTTCCTCCCTGCGCGCCGGTGCCGCATCCGCTACTCGTCCCTGAGCGTGAGGCCGTGGGCCTGGAGGGTCTCGC
The DNA here is from genome assembly GCA_035762005.1 of Gaiellaceae bacterium. Classification (GTDB taxonomy): domain Bacteria; phylum Actinomycetota; class Thermoleophilia; order Gaiellales; family Gaiellaceae; genus JAIBJN01. The sequence continues at coordinate 12,257 of DASTQA010000035.1, read as the reverse complement.
GAACCTCCTCGATCGACTTCTTGCCGAAGTTCGGGATCGCGGCCAGCTCGTTCTCGCTCTTCGAGACGAGGTCGCCGATCGTCTCGATGCCGACCCGCTTGAGGCAGTTGTAGCTCCGGACGCCGAGCTCGAGCTCCTCGATGGGGAAGTTCTCCATCCCGTGCGCCTGCGGCGCCTCGGCGGCGTCGGCTTCGGCCGCCTCGCCGAAGCCCTCGATCTTGTCGATGTCGGTGAAGATCGCGAGCTGGCGGATGAGGATCTCGGCGGCCTCCGCGATCGCGTCGCGCGGGGCGACCGAGCCGTCGGTCGTGACGTCGAGCGTCAGCTTGTCGTAGTCCGTCCGCTGCCCGACGCGGGCGGCCTCGACCTCGTAGGAGACGCGCCGCACGGGCGAGAAGATCGAGTCGACCGGGATGACCCCGATCGTGTGCTCCGGCCCGCGGTTCAGCTCCGCCGGGACGTAGCCCCGGCCGCGGCCGATCGTGAGCGTGATCTCGAGGCGACCCTTGTCGGAGAGGCTCGCCACCTCGAGCTCCGGGTTGAGGATCTCGAGGTCGGCCGGCGCCTCGATGTCGGAGGCCTTCACGACCCCCGAGCCCTTCTTCTCGAGGCGGACCTCCACCTCGGGCGAGTCGCCGTGGAGGAGGCAGACGAGGTTCTTGAGGTTGAGGATGATGTCGGTGACGTCCTCGCGCACGCCCTTGAGGGTCGTGAACTCGTGCGCGACGCCCTCGATCTTCACCGAGGTCACGGCGGCGCCCTCGAGCGAGGAGAGGAGCACCCGGCGGAGCGAGTTGCCGAACGTGTAGCCGAAGCCGCGGTCGAGCGGCTCGATCACGAAGATGCCGCGCTCCTCGGTCACCTCCTCGTGCGTGATCCGGGGCACCTGGAATTCCATGAGCGACGTTCTCGTGGCCATGCTTCCTTTCTACTTGGAGTAGAGCTCGACGATCAGCTGCTCCTGCACGGGCGTGTCGATGTCCGTGCGGTCGGGCAGCTTCAAGACCTTCCCGGAGAGGCCGTCGTGGTCGGCCTGCAGCCAGGGCGCGACCGAGGCGGTGAGGTCGGTCGCGTCGCGCACGACCTGCTCCGCCGGGCTGCCCTCCTTGAGCGCGACGACGTCATCCGGCCTGACCTGGTAGCTCGGGATGTTGACCCGGCGGCCGTTGACCTCGAAGTGGCCGTGGCGGATGAGCTGGCGCGCCTGGGCGCGCGAGCCGGCGAAGCCGAGGCGGTAGACGACGTTGTCGAGGCGCGTCTCGATCATCCGCAGGAGCTCCTCGCCAGTGATCCCCGACCGCTTCGAGGCCTTCTCGTAGTAGTTGCGGAACTGCTTCTCGAGCAGGCCGTAGTACCGGCGCGCCTTCTGCTTCTCGCGCAGCTGCAGCAGGTACTCGGACTGCTTGATGCGGCCGCGGCCGTGCTCTCCCGGCGGATAGCTGCGGCGCTCGACCGAGCACTTCTCCGTGAGGCACCGCTCGCCCTTGAGGAAGAGCTTCATGCCCTCGCGACGGCAGAGCTTGCACTTGGGACCGAGCGCGCGGGCCATCAGACTCGCCGCCTCTTCTTCGGGCGGACGCCGTTGTGGGCCTGCGGGGACACGTCGCGCACGCCGAGGATCTCGAGGCCGGCGGCCTGGAGCGAGCGGATCGCCGTCTCGCGTCCCGAGCCGGGGCCCTTCACGAACACCTCGACCTTCTGGAGGCCGTGCTCCATCCCCTTGCGGGCGCACGAGTCGGCCGTGACCTGCGCGGCGAAGGGGGTCGACTTGCGCGAGCCCTTGAAGCCGGCGGAGCCGGCGCTCTCCCAGGCGATGACGTTGCCCTCCTTGTCGGTGAGGGCGACGATCGTGTTGTTGAACGAGGTCTTGATGTGCGCCTGGCCGATGGCGATGTTCTTCTTCACGCGGCGGCGCGTGCGCCCCTTCGACTGCCTGCGGGGAGGAGCCACTACTTCGCCTTCTTCCCGCGCCCGACGGTCTTCTTCGGGCCCTTGCGCGTCCGCGCGTTCGTCTTCGTCCGCTGGCCGTTCACGGGCAGCCCGCGCCGGTGGCGCATGCCGCGATAGGCGCCGATCTCCTGGAGACGCTTGATCGCCTGGGCGCGCTCGCGGCGCAGGTCGCCCTCGACCTCGAGCGTGTCGATGTACGAGCGCAGCTTCGTGATCTCCTCGTCCGTGAGGTCGCGCACCTTCTCGTCGGGGGAGAGGCCGATCTCCGCGCAGACCTTGCGCGCGGTCGGCTCCCCGATGCCGTAGATGTACGTGAGCGCGGTCTCGAGCCGCTTCTCACGGGGCAGGTTCACTCCGGCGATTCGTGCCAAATTCTCTCCTTGACCTCTAGCCCTGCCGCTGCTTGTGCCGCGGGTTCGAGCAGATGACCAGCACTTTTCCGTGCCGCTTGATCACGCGGCAGCGGTCACACATCGGCTTCACGGACGGGCGTACCTTCATGGGAAGACAGGGGAAAAGCGGCGTCCACGCGGAAGCGCGGACGAGCCGCGACCGCCAATCGTAGCAAAGGAGCTCAGCCCGCCTCCGCCTTCGTGAGGACGAGCGGGCCGTTGGCCGTGACCGCGACCGTGTGCTCGAAATGCGCCGAGAGCGAGCCGTCGTCCGTCGAGATCGACCACTGGTCGTCCGCCACCCAGACGTCCGGGCGGCCGGCGTTGATCATGGGCTCGATCGCGAGCGTCATCCCCGGCTGCAGGAGCGGGCCCCGGCCCGGCTCGCCGAAGTTCGGAACCTGCGGCTCCTCGTGCATCGAGCGGCCGATGCCGTGGCCGACGAGCGAGCGGACGACGGAGAAGCCGGCCGCCTCGGTCGTGCGCTGGACGGCCGCGGAGATGTCCTGCACGTGGTTCCCGGCGCACGCCTCGGCGATGCCGGCCGCGAGCGCCGCCTGACAGATCTCGAGCAGGCGCTTCGCCTCGGTGTCGACCTCGCCGACCGCGAACGTGTAGGCCGAGTCGGCGACGAAGCCGTCGAGCGTCACGCCGACGTCGACGGAGAGGAGGTCGCCCTCCCCGAGCCGGTACGCGCCCGGGATCCCGTGGACGACCATCGAGTTCGGCGAGGTGCAGATCGAGGCCGGGAAGCCGCGGTACCCCTTGAAGGAGGGGACGCCGCCCGCCGAGCGGATGTGCTCCTCGGCCGCCTCGTCGAGCTCGCTCGTCGTCACTCCGGGGCGAACGAGCTCGCCGACGAGGGCGAGCGTGCGCGCGACGACCTGGCCTGCGCGGCTCATCGTCTCGATCTCCGTCTGCGACTTGCGGACGATCATGTCCCGCCCTGCTGGGCTGCGGCGAGCACCTGCTGCACCTCGGCGAAGACCTCCTCGAGGGGGCGGTCGGCGTGGATGCCGACGAGGATGCTGCGCGCCCGGTAGTACTCCACCACGGGCTCGCTCTGCTCGTGGTAGACGCGGAGGCGGTGCTGGACCTTGTCCGGGGTGTCGTCGCTCCTCCCCTCGACCTGCGCGCGGCCGAGCAGCCGCGCGACGGAGACCTCGTCGGGGACCTGGAAGTCGAGCACGACGCTCAGCCGGCCGCGGTCGATCTCGGCGAGGACGCGGTCGAGCGCCTCCGCCTGTGCGAGGGTCCGCGGGAAGCCGTCGAGGACGAAGCCGCCGGCGGTGTCGTCCTGGGCGAGTCGTTCGCGGACGACCTCGGTCGTCAGCTCGTCCGGGACGAGGTCGCCGGCGTCGATGATCGACTGGACGCGCTGCCCGAGCTCCGTGCCCGCGGCGCACGCCGCCCGGAACATGTCGCCGGTGTTGACGTGCGGGATCCCGGCGTCCGCGGCGATGAGCTTCCCCTGCGTGCCCTTGCCGGCCCCGGGGGGCCCGAGGATGACGATGTCGAGAGGCACGACGTCAGCGCAGGAAGCCCTCGTAGTGGCGCATCATCATCTGCGACTCCATCTGGCGCATGGTGTCGAGCGCGACGCCCACCACGATGAGGATCGACGTGCCGCCGAGGGCGGCCGAGGTCGCCTGGGAGAAGCCCCCGTAGCGGATGAAGAGCGTCGGCAGGGTCGCCACGAGCGCGAGGTAGAGGGAGCCGGGGAGCGTCAGGCGCGTCAGCACGCGGTCGAGGTACTGCGCAGTCGGCGGGCCGGGCCGGATGCCCGGGATGTAGCCGCCGTGCTTGCGGAGGTTGTCCGCCTGGTCGATCGGGTTGAACTGGACGGCCGTGTAGAAGTACGTGAAGACGACGATCATGAAGCCCTGCAGGAGGAGGTAGGGCAGGGCGGTCGGCGAGAAGTTCTCGTTGATGAAGGTCTGCGTCTGGGGGAAGAACTGGGCCACCGTCGGCGGGAAGGCCATGATCGCGGCCGCGAAGATGATCGGGATGACGCCGGCCATGTTCACGCGCAGCGGCATGTAGGTCGAGCCGCCGGCGGTCATGCGCCGGCCCACCATCCGCTTCGCGTACTGGATGGGGATCCGCCGCTGGCCCTCTTGCACGAAGACGACCGCGACGATGATCGCGAGCGCGATGAGCGGGAACATGAGCCGCTCGAACGCGTCGCCCGCCCACCAGGCGCGAATGCCGCCGGGCAGGCCCGAGAGGATGGACGCGAAGATGAGGAGCGAGATGCCGTTCCCGACGCCGCGCTTCGTGATCAGCTCGCCCATCCACATGAGGAGCGTCGTCCCGGCGGTGAGCGAGACGACGATGAGGACGAAGCGGCCCGCGGTCAGGTCGAGCGCGCCCTGCCGGCTGAAGAGGTACGAGTAGCCCGCCGCCTGGAGCGCCGCCAGGACGACCGTGAGGTAGCGCGTGTACTGGTTGATCTTCGCGTAGCCCGACTCGCCCTCCTTCTGCAGCTGCTCGAGCCGCGGGATCACCACGGTCATGAGCTGGAGGATGATCGACGCCGTGATGTACGGCATGATCCCGAGCGCGAAGACCGCGAACTGGCTGAGCGCGCCGCCGGAGAAGATGTTGAGGAGCCCGAGGATCGTCCCGCCCTGGCCGTCGAAGTACGCCTCGATCTGCGAGGAGTCCACGCCCGGGACCGGGATCCAGCTGCCGAGCCGGTAGATGGCGAGGATGACCGCCGTGAAGAGCAGGCGGCGCCGAAGCTCGGGGACGCGCCAGGCGTTCGTGAGCCAGGAGAACACCTAGCCGGCCTGCTCCTCGTCCTCCGCCGCCTCGGCCTCCTCGGCCGCCGGCGCCTCCACCGGCTCCTCGGCCGGGCTCTGGGCGCGCTTCGCGCGCTTGCGCTTCCGCTCCTCGCGCGGGGGCCGCAGAGCGGTGGCGGAGCCGCCGGCCCCCTCGATCTTCTCCCGCGCGGAGGCGGAGAAGGCGTGGGCCGTCACGGCGAGCTTCTTCTTCAGCTCGCCCTGGCCGAGCACCTTGACGTCGGTCCGCGTGTTCTTGATCAGGCCCTTCTCGACCATCGCCTCGAGGGTGACCTCGGCGCCGTCGTCGAAGACCCGGTCGAGCTCGCGGAGGTTCACCGGCACGGTGTGCGTGCGATGCGGGCCGATCGGCATGGCGTCCTTCGACGTCGCCCCGCGCTGCTTGCCGAGCCGCATGTAGATCGGCATCTGACCGCCCTCGAAGCCGGGCCGCATCGTGTGCGAGCCGGAGCGGGACTTCTGGCCCTTGATCCCGCGGCCGGAGTACCGGCCCTTGCCCGAGCCCAGGCCGCGGCCGACGCGCTTGCGCGCGCGGCGCTTCTGGGCCGGCCTCAGGCTCGAGAGGCTGAGCTCGTCGCGCTCTTCCGCGGCCATGGTCAGACGTCCTCGACCTTCACGAGGTGGCGGACCTTCCGGAGCATACCGAGCGTCTCCGGGCCGGCTTCGCGCTCGGTGCTCCGCCCGATCCGGCCCAGGCCGAGCGCCCGCAACGTGCCGCGATGGCGCTCCGTCTGGCCGATCTGGCTACGAACCTGCGTGATCCTGATCTTCTTCATCGTCGGAAGCCGCGCTCGCGGGCTCGGGCGAGGCGGGAGCGGTCGCCGTCGTCTCGTTCTCTTCCCGCGCGCGCGGGAAGAGAATGTCCTCGACCGCCTTGCCGCGGATGCGGGCGACCTCCTCGGGCCGGCGCAGGCTCTTGAGGCCGTTCACGGTCGCCTTGAGCAGATTGATGGGATTGGGGTTGCCGAGGCTCTTCGCGAGGATGTCGCGGATGCCCGCGAGCTCGAGGACGGCGCGGACGCCCCCGCCCGCGATGACCCCCGTGCCCTCGCTCGCGGGGCGCAGGAGGACGCGGGCGGCGTCGGAGCGGCCCAGGACCTCGTGCGTGATCGTCTGGCCGTGCTTCGGCACCTGGAAGAGGTTCTTCTTCGCGTCGTCGACGGCCTTCGAGATGGCGAGCGGGACCTCGCGCGCCTTCCCGTAGCCGACGCCGACCCGATCGACCTCGTCGCCGATGACGACGAGCGCGGTGAACGAGAAGCGCCGGCCGCCCTGCACGACCTTGGCGACGCGATTGATCTCGACGACGCGCTCCTTCAGCTCGCGCGCGTCGATCTCGAGGTTGCGCTCGACCTGCCGTTCCACGGTGCTCAAAATCTCAAGCCTCCCTCGCGTGCTCCGTCGGCGAGCGCCTTGACGCGCCCGTGGTAGAGGTAGCCGCCGCGGTCGAACACGACGGTCTCGATCCCGGCCTTCTTCGCGCTCGCGGCGAGCAGCTTGCCGACCTCGGCCGCCTGCTCGCGCTTCGAGCCTTTGAAGCCCTTCTTCACGCCCATGTGGTTGGCGGCCGCGAGCGTCTTCCCCTCGAGGTCGTCGACGAGCTGGGCCTCGATGCCGCGGTTCGAGCGCCGCACGGCGAGGCGCGGCCGCTCGGCCGTCCCGAAGATCTTGCGGCGGACCCGCCGGTGACGGCGCTCGCGCGCCTGCCTGACCGTGAGGACGGGCATCAGGCGCGCTTCCCGACCTTGCGGCGCACGTACTCGCCCTCGTAGCGGATCCCCTTGCCCTTGTAGGGCTCGGGCGGGCGCACGCTGCGCACCTCGGCGGCGACCTGGCCGACCGCCTGCTTGTCGATCCCCTTGACGAGGATCTGCGTCGGGGTGGGCACCTCGAACGTGATCCCGGCGGGCGCCTTCTTCACGACCGGATGCGAGTACCCGACGTTGAGCTCGAGGTCGGCGCCGCGCATCGTGGCCCGGTAGCCGACGCCCTGGATCTCGAGGCGCTTCTCGAAGCCCTTCGTCACGCCCTCCACCATGTTCGCCACGAGCGAGCGCGTGAGGCCGTGCAGCGCGCGGTCCTCCCCGCGCTCGGTCGGGCGGGTGACGACGAGCTCGCCGTCGGCCTGCTCGATGGCGATGCGCCGGGGCACCTGCTGCGAGAGCTCGCCGAGCGGGCCGTTCACCATCACGCGGCCAGGGGAGAGCGACACGGAGACGCCCGCCGGAAGCTCGATTGGTCTTTTGCCGATGCGCGACATGGAGTTACCAGACGAAGCAGATCACCTCGCCGCCGACGCCGAGCTCCTGCGCCGTGCGGCTCGTGACGAGGCCGTTGGACGTGGACATGATCGCCGTGCCCATCCCGCCGAGGACGCGCGGGAGGCGGTCCTTGCGGGCGTAGACGCGGCGGCCGGGCTTGGAGATGCGGCGCAGGTCGGTGATGACGCGCTCGCGGTTCCGGCCGAACTTGAGCTCGACGGTCAGGGTATCGAAGGACTCGCCCTTCTCGACGCGGTAGTCCTTGATGTAGCCCTCGTCCTTGAGGACGCGCGCGATCTCGACCTTCGTCCGCGAGGAGGGCATCGTCGTCGTCTCGTGGAGCGCCCGGTTCGCGTTGCGAATGCGCGTCAGCATGTCGGAGATGGGATCGTTCAGCATCGCCGCCCCCTACCAGCTCGACTTCGTCATGCCGGGGATGAAGCCCTCGTGCGCGAGCTCGCGCAGGCAGATCCGGCAGAGTCCGAACTTCCGGTACACCGCGCGCGGGCGTCCGCACCGGTTGCACCGGCTGTAGGCCCGCGTCCTGTACTTCGGCGGGCGGGCGGCCTTCGCGATCAGGCTCTTCTTGGCCATGCTCCTCCTAGCTCTCCTGCCTAGTCCTCGGTGCGGAACGGAAGCCCGAGCCCGCGCAGGAGCGCCAAGCCCTCCTCGTCCGTCCGCGCGCTCGTCGTGATGACGACGTCGAGGCCGCGTACCGTCTCGACGTCGTCGTAGTTGATCTCGGGGAAGATGATCTGCTCGCGCACGCCGATCGAGTAGTTCCCGCGGCCGTCGAAGCTCCCGGGCGAGAGCCCGCGGAAGTCGCGGATCCGGGGGAGCGCGATGGAGACGAGGCGGTCGAGGAACTCGTACATGCGGACGCCCCTGAGCGTCGCCTTGGCCCCGATCGGCATCCCCTCGCGGATCTTGAAGCCGGCGATCGACTTCTTCGCGCGCGTGATCTGGGCCCGCTGGCCCGTGATCGTCGTCAGCTCCTCGACCGCCTTGTCGAGCGCGCGGGCGTTCGTCTTCGCCTCGCCGACGCCCATGTTCACGGTGATCTTCTCGATCCGGGGCGTCTGCATGATCGAGCTGAAGCCGAACTGCTCCTTGAGCGCCGGCCGGACCTCCCGCTCGTACCGCCCCTTGAGGCGCGGCGCGTAGCCGTTCTCGGCCCCGGGCTTCGTGGTCGTCTTCGTCGCCATCAGCGGTCGAGCACCTCCCCGCAGTCGGCGCGCTTGCAGACGCGCACCTTCACGCGCCCGTCTTTCGAGTCGCGGAACTCGTAGCCGACACGCGTCGCGCGGTTGCAGGTCGGGCAGACGACCATGACGTTCGACACCTCGATCGGCGCCGAGATGTCGAAGACGCCGCCCGGCTGGATCTGGGTCTGGCCCATCCGGCTCGAGTCGCGCATGGGACGGGGCCGGCGGTGCCGCTTGACGACGTTCAGGTTCTCGACGATGACCCGCCGCTTCTTCGGGTCCGCCTCGATGATGCGGCCCTGCTTGCCACGGTCCTTGCCGGTGAGGACTTGGACGACGTCCCCCTTCCGTACCTTCATCGCTTGCGCCACGTCACAACACCTCCGGCGCGAGTGAGACGATCTTCATGAAGTTGCGCTCGCGCAGCTCGCGCGCGACGGGGCCGAAGATGCGGGTCCCGCGCGGGTTCAGCTGCGCGTCGATGATGACCGCCGCGTTCTCGTCGAACGCGATCGAGGTCCCGTCGTCGCGCCCGAACGGCTTCTTCGTCCGGACGACGACCGCCTTCACGACTTCGCCCTTCTTGATGGTGCCCTGGGGCGTCGCCGTCTTGACCGTGCCGACGATGACGTCGCCGACGCGCGCGTAGCGGCGGTGGGAGCCGCCGAGCACGCGGATGCACAGGAGCTCGCGCGCTCCCGTGTTGTCCGCGACGCGAAGGCGGGACTCCTGCTGGATCACCTGGCGGCCTCCACGACCTCGGCGAGCCGCCAGGACTTCGTCTTCGAGAGCGGGCGCGTCTCGACGATGCGGACGACGTCGCCGACCTTGGCCGAGTTCGCCTCGTCGTGCGCGTGGAGCTTCGTCGAGCGGCGGACGATCTTCTTGTAGACCGGGTGCGGCTTCACGCTGTCGACCCGGACGACGATCGTCTTGTCCATCGCGGCCGAGACGACGACCCCGCGGCGCTCCTTCCGCTTCCCGCGCGCATGCTCGGGCTTCGGCTGCCGGCCGAGCGGCTTGCGCTGGGCCGGCCGCTCGCGCTTGGGCTTCGACCGCTGCCGGCGCTCGGCGCGCGGGAGGCGCTTGCGCTTCCGCTTCGGCTCGGCGGCCGGCGGGGCCGGTGCGGGCGGCGCCTCGGCCGCGGGGGCCTCCTCGGCGGTCGGCTCCTCCACCGGAGGCGCCTCGGGCCCGGGCTCCTCGGCGGGGGCCTCGTCCGCGGCGGCGGGAGCAGCCTCGGCGGCGGCCTCGTCCTCCGCGGCGGGCGCGGACGCCTCCTCGGCGGCCTCCCCGGCTGCCGCCTCCGCGGGGGTTTCCTCCACCGGGGCGGGAGCCTCCTCGGCCACGGGCTCGGGGGCCGGCTCGTCGCCGGCCGGAGCCTCCTCCGAAGCCGCCTCCTCGGCGGCCGGCTCCTCGGCGGGAGCCTCGTCCTCGGCAGGTGCGGCCTCGGCGGCCGGCTCCTCGGCCGGCGTCGCCTCGACCTGCTCCTGCTGGTCCTCTGTCTTCTTCCTTGGCCTAGCCATCTACCTTCTCTCCAGCGAGTTGTTCCGTTCCGCCTGGACCGTCAGGATCCGGGCGATGTCGCGCTTGGCGAGCTTGAGGCGCGCCGTGTTGTCGAGCGCGCCCGTCGCCATCTGAAAGCGGAGGTTGAAGAGGTTCTCCCGGCTCTCCGCAAGGCGCCGCACGAGCTCCTCGTCCGAGAGGTCACGCAGCTCTCTAGCCAGCAAAGCGATCAGCCTCCCCAACCGCGGCGGAACCCGTGGTTCCCCCGCGAACCCCCTCCTGCGGGGGCCGCGTCGTCTTAGCCCTCAAAGAGATCAGCCTCCCGGCGGACGAACTTCGTCTTCACGGGCAGCTTCATGCCCGCGAGGCGCATCGCGTCCTTCGCGAGCGCCTCCGAGACGCCGGCCAGCTCGAACATGACCCGGCCGGGCTTGACCACGGCGACCCAGTGCTCGGGCGAGCCCTTCCCCGAGCCCATGCGCGTCTCGGCCGGCTTCTGCGTCACCGGCTTGTCCGGGAAGACGTTGATCCAGACCTTCCCCCCGCGCTTGATGTGGCGGGTCATGGCGATCCGGGCCGCCTCGATCTGGCGGTTGGTGACCCAGCCGGCCTCGAGCGCCTTCAGCCCGAAGTCGCCGAACTGCACCTGCTGCTGCCCCTTCGCGTCGCCTCGTCTCCGCCCGCGGTGCTGCTTGCGGAACTTCGTCTTGCGCGGCATGAGCATCAGCGATCACCTCCCTGCTCCTCCGTTGGAGCGGGCGCCTCGGCCGGCTGCTCCGCCGGGGCCTCGGCGGCGGGCTCGGCGGGCGCCGGGGCCGGCTGCTCCGCCGGGGCCTCGGCGGCGGGCTCGGCGGGCGCCTCGGCAGCAGGCTCGGCGGGCGGTGCGGCCTCGGCCTGAGGCTGCTGCTGCTCCTGCTGCCGGGCCTCCTGCCCGGAGGCGGGCTGGCCCTCGCGGCTCTGGCCGCCGGCGCGCCGGCGCTGGCCGCGCCGCGGCCGGCCCACCGGGCCGAGCCCCTCGCGGTCGCCGCCCCGCCGTCCACCTTCGCGGGAGGCGCCGAGGCCGTCGCGGCGGCCGCCCTTGCGCCGGGCCTGGTCCTGCTCGCCGAGCCGGCCGGCGCCGCGTTCCGTGTCGAAGCCCTCGGGCATGATCTCGCCCTTGTTGATCCAGACCTTCACGCCGATGCGGCCGAAGGTCGTCTTCGCCTCGGCGAAGCCGTAGTCGATGTCGGCGCGCAGCGTGTGCAGCGGGACGCGGCCCTCTGAGTACGTCTCCGACCGCGACATCTCCGCGCCGCCCAAGCGGCCGCCGCACGTGATCTTCACGCCCTGCGCGCCGGAGCGGATCGCCGAGGCGAGCGAGCGCTTCATCGCCCGCCGGAAGCTCACCCGGTTCTGGAGCTGCTCGGCAATCGACTGGGCGACGAGCTTCGCGTCGAGCTCGGGCCGCTTGATCTCGTTGATGTTGATCTGGACGTTCTTGTGCGTCATCGCGTGGATCTCACGCCTGAGCGCGTCCACCTCCGCGCCGGACTTGCCGATCACGATCCCCGGCCGCGCCGTGTAGATGTCGATCGTGATCCGCTGCTTGTCCTTGCGGATGAGGATGTCTGAGAGGCCCGCGTGGCCGAGCTTCCCGTAGATGTGACCGCGGATCTTGACGTCCTCGATGAGGTACGCCGGGAACTCCTTGTCGCCCGTGTACCAGTTCGACTTCCAGTCGTGGATGACGCCGACGCGTAGCCCGCCGGGATGAACCTTCTGACCCACTAGCCCTCGCTCCCCTCGGTCTCGGTCGTCTTCTTCCTCTGCCTGGTCCGAGGCTTCGCCGCCTTCGGCTCGCCGGCCTCGGGCTCGCCCGCGGCCTTCTGCTTGGCCGCGCGCGTGCGCTTCGGCTTCGGCTTCGCTTCCTCGTCCGGCGCCTCGTCCTCGGGCGCCTGCTCGCGCGGCGCGCGCGTGCGCGTCGACTTGGCCTTCGGCTCCTCCTCCGGCGAGGCCTCCTCCGCGGGGACGGCCTCCTCGGCGGACGGCTCCTCCGGGAGCGGCGCCGCGACCGGCGCGGGGCGCTCGACCGGCTCGGGGATCGCCTCGCCGGACGGGAGCGCGAGCGCGACCGTGATGTGACAGGTGCGCTTGCGGATGCGG
>DASTQA010000034.1:0-5919 GCA_035762005.1 Gaiellaceae bacterium | reverse complement strand
CCTGGAGACCCGGCAGGACGAGGCCGTTCGAGTGGAGGTCGGAGGCGACGACGACGGAGCGGTCGATGGTGGCGGGGCGCCGACCGTCGCCGGCGACCGCGATGAGCCGCGTGAGGCCCGCCACCGCCTCGCCGTAGGAGTCGCCGTAGCCGTCGCCGGCGCTGAGCACGCGCTCCGAGAACTCGAGCAGGCGCGGGAGCTCCTCGCCGTGCGCGTAGAACGTCGGCTCGCGCAGGGCGTCGTAGTCGAAGCGCGAGACGCCCGCGCCCGTGAGGGCGGCCGCCGAGGCGGCCACGGCCAGCCCGGCCGCGGGCCCGAGCACGAGCCACCGCCGCCCGCGAAGGGTGCCGGCGGCGAGGGCGCCGCCCAGGAGCCCGCCGACGAGGGCCCCGAGCAGCCCGACCAGGGCCGCGCGGCGAAGGCCGCCGGCGACCGCGTCGCGGAGCTCGCCCTCGAGGACGCCGAGGCTCGCGTCGGCGCTGCCCCCCGTGCGGAGCGCCGCGAGCGCGGCGTCGCGGTCGAGCGAGCGGAACTCGAGCTCGACGGCCACGGGCGCGCGGAACGGCCGCGCGCGGACGCCCCAGTCGACGACGGGGACGTAGACGTCGACGGCGCCCCGGCGCGCGGGCACGACGTGGACGTCGACCGTGCCGAGCGTGACCTCGCTCGACGTCGGCGAGGCGGCGCGGAGCGCGACCGCGCTCCCCGCGAGCGCGAGGGCCGCGCAGGCGAGGGCGAGTGCCGCAGTCCCGATGAGACCCCTGTGCATTCCCTTGCAGACAGTGTCGACCTCGGCCGGCCGGGCCACGACCCCCGAAGGTCGAGACCTGAGCGTAGATGTCGGCGGAGAGCGGGCTGCGCCTCCCGCCAGGCGCGACGGCCGAGCGACCGCCCGGACGGCCCTCCCAGGCGCCGGGCGCGCCGCGCGTTCACGACGGGGCCCCCGCCCGAGGTGCCGCACCAAAGGCGCGCGGCATCGCCCCCGAACACGCGCGCGTGAGCGGGCGAGCCGCTCGCGGGCCCGCGCCGAGCCAAGTGACACCGTGTCACTTGAGCTCGTAGGGGGCTCGGGTTGCACCGGTCGGCGCTTTTCCGGCGCGCGACCGCGCCCCGGGTCAGCGGCCCGCGAGGTTTCGCTCGGCTCGCTCGACGAGAGCCCGGCCGTAGTGGCGGTGCTCGCCCATGCCGAGCTCCCACTGGGCGTGCGCGAGACGGCCCTCGCGGCGGAGGTGGGACTGCGAGAGCGCCCGGGCCGCGTAGTGCTCGATCACGGTTGTGCGCATGTACGAGCCCGCCGCGAGGCGGACGACCTCGTCGGCGAGCTCGCGCCCGACGACGCGCGCGATCGTGTGCCAGCGGTCCGGCTCCTGGGGGTCGGCGATCTGGACGAAGTACGTGGGCTCCGGAGGCATCGCGCCCCCGTTAGTTCTCCTCGCTCAGCCCAGCGCCTTCTCCAGCGCCCTCCGCGTCAGCACCCGGGCGAGGTGCTGCCTGAACTCGGCGCTCGCGTTGTGGTCGCTCGGCGGGCTCGTCCCGTCGGCGGCGCGCTCGGCGGCCGCGGCCGGGTCGGAGCCGGAGGCGAGCGCCTCCTCGACGCCGCCCGCCCGCAGCGCGGTCGGGCCCATGTTCGTGAGCGCGACCCGGGCGCCGCCGTTCGCGCGGACGGCCGCGACGGCCACCGTCGCCCAGTCCTGCGCCCGCCGCGTGAGCTTCTCGTAGGCCCATCCGTCCGCGCCCGTCTTCGGCACGCGGATCTCCGTCAGCAGCTCCTGCGGGTCGAGCGTCGTCGCGAGGAAGCCGCCGAAGCTCTCGGCGACCGGCAGGCGCCGCTCGCCCCCGGGCCCCCGGACGACGAGCTCGGCGTCGAGGGCGAGCAGGACGGTGGGCGCGTCCGAGGCCGGGTCGCAGTGGGCGACCGAGCCGCCGATCGTGCCGCGGTGACGCACCTGCGGGTCGCCCACGGTGCCGGCCGCGTGGGCGACGATCGGCGCCTCGGCCCGCAGGAGCTCGCTGCGCTCGAGGTCGTGGTAGCGCGTGAGCGCGCCGATCGCGATCGCGTCGCCGTCCTCGCGGACGTACGAGAGGTCGCCGAGGCGCCCGACGTCGACGAGGAGCTCCGGCCGGGCGAGGCGGAGGCGCATGAGCGGGAGGAGCGAGTGGCCGCCGGCGAGGAGCTTCGCGTCCGGGCCCGAGCCGAGGAGCTCGACGGCGTGATCGGCCGACTCGGCCACCTCGTAGTCGAAGCGCGCGGGGATCACCGGGCACCTCCCTCCTGGAGCGCGCGCCAGACGCGCTCCGGCTTCGCGGGCATCTCGACGTCCGTCACCCCGAACTGCGCGAGCGCGTCGACCACCGCGTTGATCACCGCGGCGGGCGAGGCGATGGCGCCCGTCTCCCCCACGCCCTTCACGCCCATCGGGTTCGTCGGGCTCGGCGCGGAGACGCGGTCGAGCTCGAGGTCGATCAGCTCGGCGGCCGAGGGGACGAGGTAGCTGACCATCGACCCCGTCGTGAGGTTGCCCTCCTCGTCGTAGATCGCCTCCTCGAAGAGCGCCTGCCCGATCCCCTGCGCGACGCCGCCGTGCACCTGACCGTCGACGATGGTGGGGTTGACGACGTTTCCGATCTCGTCCACGGCGACGTAGCGGCGCAGCTCGATCTCGCCCGTCTCGGTGTCGACCTCGAGGACCGCGACGTGTGCGCCGCCGGGCCAGCTGAAGTTGGGCGGGTCGTAGACGAACGTCGCTTCGAGCCCGGGCTCCATCCCATCCGGGAGGTCGTGCGCGGTGAACGCGTGGAGCGCCGCATCCTGCACCGTCATCGCCTTGTCCGTGCCGGCGACGGTGAAGCGCCCGTGCTCCTCCTGCAGGTCGTCCGGCGAGACCTCGAGCTTGTGGGCGACGACCGCCTTCGACTTCTCGACGATCTTGTCGGCCGCCTTGTAGAGCGCGACGCCGCCGACGGCGAGGCTGCGGCTCCCGTACGTGTCGAGGCCGAGCTGCATCGTCGACGTATCCCCGTGGAGCACCTCCACCTGCTCGATCGGGATGCCGAGCCGGTCGGCGACGATCTGCGAGAACGTCGTCACGTGCCCCTGCCCGTGCGGGGACGTGCCGATGAAGACCTGCACGCTCCCGGTGGGGAGGCACCGGATCGTGGCCGCGTCCCAGCCGCCGGCCGCGTAGAGGAGCACGCCGAGGATCCGCGAGGGCGCGAGGCCGCACATCTCCGTGTACGTCGCCAGGCCGATCCCGAGCTGCTTCCCGTCGCCGGCGGCACGACGCTCGGCCTGCTCCCTGCGCAGGCCCTCGTAGTCGACGAGCTCGAGCGCCCGGTCGAGCGCGCCGTGGAAGTCGCCCGAGTCGATCTCGAGGCCGGAGGCGATCGTCTTCGGGAACTCCGTGATGAAGTTCTTCCGCCGCAGCTCGACGGGATCCATGTCGAGCCGGCGCGCGAGCGCGTCCATCGCCCGCTCGATCGCGTACGTCGCCTCGGGCCGCCCGGCGCCCCGGTAGGCGTCGGTCGGGGTCGCCGTCGTGAAGACGCCGACGCACTCGAAGTCGTAGGCCTCGATGTCGTAGGCGCCCCCGTAGACCCAGGCGCCGAGGATCGGCGTGCCCGCGCCGACGAGCTGGAGGTAGGCGCCCATGCCGACCGTCAGGCGCACGCGGACGCCGCGGAGCGTGCCGTCCTCGTCCGCCGCCAGCTCGATCTCCTGCCACTGGTCGCGGCCGTGGCTGGTGGCGAGGTAGCCCTCGGAGCGCTCCTCCGTCCACTTGACCGGCCGGCCGAGCCGGCGCGCGAGGACGAGGGCGAGCGCCTCCTCGGCGTAGACGTTGAGCTTCGAGCCGAAGCCGCCGCCGACGTCCGGCGCGACCACACGCAGGCGCGCCTCGGGGATGCCGAGCGTGACCGCCAGCCAGAAGCGGAGGATGTGCGGGATCTGGGTCGCCGACCAGAGCGTGTACTCGTCCTGGGCGGGCAGGTACTGCGCGAGGACGCCGCGCGGCTCGATCGCGTTCGGGATCAGGCGCTGCTGGCGGTAGCGCTCCTTGACGACGACCGGCGCCGAGGAGAAGACGTCGTCGGCGTTGTCCGTCTTGAGCGCCCACGTGTACGAGCGGTTGTCCTCGAGCTCCTCGTGGACGAGCGGGGCCCCCTCGGCGAGCGCCTCCTCCGGGTCGATCACGGCCGGGAGCGGCTCGTAGTCGACCTCGACGAGCTCGGCCGCGTCCTTCGCCTGCGCGCGCGTCTCCGCGAGCACGACCGCGACGCCGTCGCCCGCGTAGCGCGCCTTGTCCGTGGCGAGCGGCCGGTGCATCGGCTGCTTCGTGTCCTCGGTGACGAGCCAGACGCAGGGCAGGGTCGCCGCCCAGTCCTCGGCCAGGTCGGCGCCGGTGAAGGCGGCGACGACGCCCTCCGACTCGAGCGCCGGCGCGACGTCGACGCGCTTGATGCGGGCGTGCGCGAACGGGCTCCGCACCACGGCCGCGAAGACCATGCCGGGGAGCGTCAGGTCGTCGACGTAGCGCGACTGGCCGGTGAGGAGCTTCGCGTCCTCCTTGCGGGCGACGGGCTTGCCGATCCAGGCGCCGGCCTTCTCCTCGGTGACTGCCATCTCGCCTCCTCTACGCGGCCGAGGCCGCCTTGACGGCCTTGACGATGTTCTGGTAGCCGGTGCAGCGGCAGAGGTTGCCCTCGAGCGCGTGGCGGATCTCCTCGTCGCTCGGGCTCGGGTTCTCCGCGAGCAGGCTCACGGAGGCGAGCACCATGCCGGGGGTGCAGAAGCCGCACTGCAGCGCGTGCGCCTCGTGGAAGGCCTGCTGCACCGGGTGCAGCCGCCCGTTCGTCGCGAGCCCCTCGATCGTCGTCACCTCGCGCCCGTCCGCCTGGACGGCGAGGACGGTGCACGACTTCACCGACTCGCCGTCGACGAGCACGGTGCACGAGCCGCAGGAGGAGGTGTCGCACCCGACGACCGTCCCCGTGAGGCCGAGCCCCTCGCGGAGGAAGTACACGAGCAGGTCGCGCGGCTCGACCTCCGCCTCGTGCCGCTCGCCGTTGACCGTCACCGCGATCCGTCTCACGCCGACCTCCTTCCCACGAGGCGCCGGATCCGGCGCCAGAGGCTGCCGAAGAAGAGCGACAGCCCGGAGATCGGCTTCGCCTGGGCGGCGACCGCCTCCTCCGCCGCCTCGGCGGAGTCCCCGAGCTGGGCCTGCAGGCACTGGGCGAACGTCGTCACCATCTGCGAGGAGATGTCCTCGATCATCCCGCGCCCGTACTGCGCCACCGTGCCCGAGAGCGAGAGGTCGGTGACGATCTCGACCCGCGTCCCCCCGGCGACGGAGGCGAGCGAGGACTCGATCGTCGCGCTCGCCCGGCCGCGGTTGCGGGTCTCGCGCGCCTTCGCCGCGAGCGTCACGCGCCGCGCTGCCTCGTCGACCTCGGTGCGGCTGACGTCCGTCGCGAAGGTCAGGCCGATCGGGCCGAGCTTCACCTCCATCGTGGCCTTCCAGTTCGCGTCGTCGACGACCTCGTCGAGGGTCGCGCCGGGCATGCAGGGGACGATGCGCGGGACGTCCATGAGGAGGTCCCACGCCCGCTCGGGCGGCGCGTCCACCTCGAACGAGTTCTCGAGCTTCACCGCGCGACGACCTCCTCCGGCTTGGGCTTGGCCGCGCGCATGACCTGGACGATTTCGGCGGCGACCGCGACGGCCACCTCCTGCGGCGTCCGGGAGCCGATCTTGAGCCCGATCGGGGCGTGAACCCGCGTGAGCTGCTCGTCGGTGACCCCCTCGGCGCGGAGGCGCTCGGCCCGGTCGGCGTTCGTCCGGCGGCTGCCCATGGCGCCGATGTAGCCGGCCCGCGTCTCGAGCGCGACCTTGAGCGCCGGGACGTCGAACTTGTGGTCGTG
>DASTQA010000033.1:0-61039 GCA_035762005.1 Gaiellaceae bacterium | reverse complement strand
CGTCTTCCAGGAGGGCTTCGGCTCCGGGATCTGGGGCATCGAGGCGACCCGCTCGATCAACGTGGAGATGCCGATCGTCGTCTTCGCCTTCCTCTTCGGCATCTCGATGGACTACCAGGTCTTCATCATCAGCCGGATGCGGGAGGCATACGACCGCACCGGCTCGACCGAGGCCGCCGTCGTCGAGGGCATCGGCCGCACAGGACGCCTTGTGACCAGCGCTGCGCTGATCCTCGGGCTCGCGTTCGTCGCGTTCAGCTTCACGCCTGGAACGGAGGCGAAGATCTTCGCGACGGCGCTCGGCGGCGGCATCCTGATCGACGCGACGATCATCCGCGGCGTCCTCGCACCCGCCGTGGTCGCTCTCCTCGGCCGCTGGAACTGGTGGTTCCCGGACTGGGCTGCCCGCCTGCTCCGAGTCGAACCGTCGCGCGCACCGGCTGAACCAGTCCCCGATCCCGCCCCCGTACCCGTCGTCTGATCGACGACAGAGAGGTTCTGTGATGGAAACCACCACATCCCGCTATCCGCTCCAGCTCACAGGCGAGCTCTCGCCGCGGCTCAGCCGCGGGCTCTGGCTCGTCAAATGGCTGCTGGCCATTCCCCACTTCGTCGTGCTCGTTCCCCTCTGGATCGCGTTCGCCCTCGTGAGCGTGGTCGCCTTCTTCGCGATCCTCGTCACCGGCCGCTACCCGAGGGGGCTGTTCGACTTCAACGCCGGCGTCCTCCGCTGGTCGTGGCGCGTCGGCTTCTACAGCTACAGCGCACTCGGCACCGACAAGTACCCGCCTTTCACGCTCACGGACGTGCCCGACTACCCGGCCCGGCTCCAGGTCGACTACCCCGAGTCGCTCTCGCGCGGGCTCGTGCTCGTCAAGTGGTGGCTACTCGCCCTCCCGCACTACTTGGTCGTCGCGGTCTTTGCCGGCGGCGCCTGGGCGGCGTGGACAGGGGCCGGTACGGAGTGGATGTTCGGCTCCGGTGGGCTCATCGGCCTGCTCGTCTTGTTCGCCGGCGTCGTGCTGCTTGTCACCGGCCGCTACCCGAAGTCTCTCTACGACTTCGTGCTCGGAATGAACCGCTGGGTTTTCCGCGTCGGCGCATATGCGGCGCTCATGACCGACGCCTACCCGCCGTTCCGGCTCGACCTGGGCGGCAACGAACCGCCGACCGGCACCGCACCTGACATCGCCCGGCCGACCCCGGCCCCGGTGACCTCGTGACCGCCGGCCTAACCACTAACCAGCGGGCGCCCTCAGAGGGCGCCCGCTCGTCCCGGCGCTTCGAGGTCATCGTGATCGGAGCCGGCCAGGCCGGCTTGGCGATGGGTTACTTCCTAGCCCAGCAGAGCCGGCACTTCGTGGTTCTCGACGGCGCGCGCTCGATCGGAGCGGCCTGGCGAGCCCGCTGGGACTCGCTGACCCTCTTCACGCCCCGCCGCTACGACGGCCTCCCCGGCCTGGAGTTTTCCGGCGATGCCGACGGCTACCCCACGCGCGACGAGGTAATCGAGTACCTGGAGCGCTACGCGGACAAGTTCGACCTCCCGATCGCGCTTGAGCACGGCGTTCGCTCGCTCTCTCGCACGGATGACTCGTTCGTCCTCGATCTCGAAGATGGTTCTTCGATCGAGGCCGACCAGGTCATCGTCGCCACAGGGCCCTTCCAGATTCCGCACGTGCCGGTGTTCGCGGCCGACCTGGCGCCGGACGTCTTCCAGGTGCACAGCACCGGCTACCGCAACCCGAGCGACCTTCCGAAGGGAACCGTTCTCGTCGCCGGCGGCGGCAACACGGGCTTCCAGATCGCGCAGGAGCTCGCCGCGACCCACGAAGTGCACCTCGCGGTCGGCTCGCGGCAGCTCCCGCTTCCGCAGCGCGTTTTTGGGCGCGACCTCTTCTGGTGGCTCGAGAGAACCAGAGTGCTCCGCAAGACCGTCGATACCCGGCTCGGGAAGCGAATGCGCGAGCGCGACACGCTCATCGGCTCAAGCCCGCGCTCAGCCAAGCGGCACGGCGTGAACATGAAGCCGCGGGCGGTCGGCGTGTCCGGGCGGACAGTCAGCTTCATAGACGAGAGCACGCTTGACGTCGACGCGGTCATCTGGGCGACGGGCTACCGCTTCGACCACTCCTGGATCGAGCTTCCCGTTGCCGACGACGACGGAAAGCTGCTTCACCGGCGCGGGGTCACCGACGTGCGCGGCCTCTACTTCCTCGGTCTCCCCTGGCAGCACACGCGGGGATCCGCGTTGCTCGGGTGGGTCAAAGACGACGCCGAGTTCATCGCCGACGCAATTGCCAACTTCACGAAAGACCGGACCGATTTCGTCCGGGAAGGAGAGCTTGTCCATGCGAACTGAGAATTTCCCCACTGAGACCGCCGGCGTTGTCGAGATCGTCGCGCCCGAGCTGGCCGAGCTTTCGGACGGCGAGGAGTTCGAGCTCCGTATCGCCCCCGTCACCAAGGAGCTGGGAGGTGAAACGGTTCGGATGCTCGCCTACAACAGCTCCATCCCGGGCCCGACGCTCAAGGTGCGTCAGGGCTCCGAGATTGTCGTCAACGTCGTCAACGAGGGCGACCTCGACGCCACAGTGCACTGGCACGGGATCCGCGTCGAGAACCGCTACGACGGCACGCACGAGACGCAAAAGCCCATGGCCGTGGGCGAGGCCTTCACATATCGGCTCCAGTTCCCCGATCCGGGCCTCTACTGGTACCACCCACACATCCGCCAGGACTATGGCCAGGAAATGGGTCTCTACGGCAACATTCTCGTTGTCCCCGCAGAGGCCGACTACTGGCCTCCGGCCCACCGGGAAGTCCTCCTGACTCTGGACGACATCCTGCTCGAGGATGGCAAGGTTGCGCCCTTCAGCCAGCAGGAGACCAACTACGTCGCGATGGGCCGCTTCGGGACGACATTGCTCGTCGCCGGTGAGCCCGAGCTTGCGCTCGACGCGAAGCTCGGCGAGGTTGTCCGCTTCTACCTCACGGACACCGCGAACACGCGGGTGTTCAGGGTGGGAGTGAGCGGCGCCCAGATGAAGCTCGTAGGCGGCGATAGCGGCCACCACGAGCGGGAAGAGTTTGTCGACGAGGTCATCCTCGCTCCCTCGGAGCGCGTCGTGGTCGACGTGCTCTTCGACAAGGCGGGACCGGTGACCCTTGAGCACCGCACACCGGAGCGCACCTATCCGCTCGCCGAGATCACGGTGGCCGAGGAGCGAGCCGAGCCTGAGCTCGCGCAGGAGTTCGAGTCGCTACGCGTGAATGCTGACCTGTCAGCGGAGCGGGATCGGATCGGCTCGTATCTGGAAGCACCGCCCGACAAAACACTCGCATTCGTGGCGGAAATGGACCTGGGCGAGCCCGCGACAGAGGCCGGCACAGCCGTCTACGCCTGCCCCATGCACGAGGAAATCGTCGGGACGTGGGAGGGCAAGTGTCCGACGTGCGGGATGAAGCTACTGGCCTCGCCGGTTGGGACGGTGCGCCCGACGGCCTACGCCTGTCCCATGCATCCGGAGATCACCGCAACCTGGGCGGGAGAATGTCCCAAGTGCGGGATGACCTTGAGGCGTAGTGGAGACGGCAATGGGGTGGTGGAGCATGAAGGGCATGAGCGCCACACCGCCGGGCACGCGCACGATGCAGCCGGCGGTATCGAGTGGGAAGACGACATGGTCGAGGTGAACCGGCAGACGACGCCGGCCAACATGCGCTGGATCATCGTGGACCGGACGACCGGTGCCGAGAACCACGCGATCGACTGGCGTTTCCGCGTCGGCGACCAGGTCAAGATCCGACTCGTGAACGAGATGGAGTCCGACCACCCGATGCACCACCCGTTCCACATCCATGGCGCGGGTCGTTTTCTCGTCCTGAGTCGGGACGGCGTCGTCGAGCCGAACCTCGTGTGGAAGGACACGGTGCTCGTACGCACGGGGGAAACCGTGGACATCCTCCTGGACGTTTCGAATCCCGGCCTGTGGATGGCGCACTGCCACATCGCCGAGCACCACGAGAGCGGGATGATGTTCAGCTTCAACGTCGCCCCGAGAGACGGAGACTGATCTTCCAGGCGTGCGAGGAGGGCGTACTGCGCTCTCCTCGCACGCCCTCTTCAGAGTCAATCGTCGGTCCGCACCTGCCACAGCGCGTGCCGCGCCGGTGCGGGCGGATCCTCAGGCGGCGTCCTCGGACTTGTGGTCGCCGTGACCTCCGGCCTTTCTACCGCCCAGCCGTTCCTGGTTTGCTCGGGCGTAACGCCGGCTGCTAGACGCCGGGCTCCAGGCTCTCCGCGATCTTCGGGACGTACGCGGTCTGGAAGGGACCCGTGGCGACGACGACCTCGTTGGTCGTGATCGTTCGTCCGTTCAATTCAAGGACGACCCGACCATCCGACTTGGAAAGTCTCCGCACGTCGCGCTGTTCAGCTCGATAGGAAGCTCAAAGGTCTCCGGTAGCGCTCCAGGTATGCGATCACCTCGTCGGATACCCGTCCGGATCACCCGGGATGGGTAGGCCCGGCAGCGCGCTGTAGCGGCGCGGCGTAAAAAGCGTCAGGGAATCCCACCGCTCGCGCCAGGCCGGCGCGATCGAGTCGCCCAGCTCGACGATGGCGAACCGAAGCCCCTGCTTAAGAAGGAAGTAGCCCATCGCCAGGCCGGCCTGCGCGCCGCCGATGACGACGACGTCGAAGTGACGTTCAGACATCGTGCGCCTCCTCCTCGCAGTCGGCGAGCCGGGCACTGCCTGAGACACGCCAGACCCTAGGTGCGCGACCCGGTCTCGCGTGGGACTCTGTCATAGTCCCTGCTGCAGGTGAATGGGCTACTCGGCCTATTGGCGACGCCACCGAGGCCGTCATCCTGACCGAGCCGTGATTGGCGGCGAATGCCGCACATAATCCGAAAGCCGGGCATCCTCGGCGGGACGACTCTCGCGGTCTTCATGACGCTCGTCCACACGGTCAACGATGCGATGACCGCAATTTTGGGCGCGCTGCTACCGACTCTGCAGGTGCGGTTCGATGCGGGCCCGACGGCCCTCGCCCTGATGATCGCGGTCTTCTGGATCGCCTCTTCCGTGACGCAGCCCGTCTTCGGCGCCCTCGGCGAGGACGTCGGGTTGCGTCTGATCGGATGTGTCGGCGTCCTCATGGCGTCTGCCTTCCTGAGCCTAATCGGCGTCGCATCCGAGCTCTGGATTGTCTTCGTGCTGCTTGTGATTGGCGGTCTCGGGTCCGCGGCGCTCCACCCCGTCGGGACGACGATCGCGAGCTCACAGGCGACGAACGCCACCCTCGGCGTGGGACTCTTCACGGCCGGTGGCATGGTGGGGTTCGCCCTAGGGCCCATCGTGATCCTGCACGTCGTCTCCACGTACGGACTTGACGCAACGGTTTGGCTCGCGGTGCCGGGTCTCATCCTCGGCGCCGCTGTAGGCCTTCTCTTGCCTCGATGGGAACCTCATCCGCGCCGGCCCCTGCGTCGCTTGTTCGATCTGCGGTTGGCGCGCGGCCCAGTGGGGGCGCTCGCGGTCGCGAGCATGTTCAGCGCCCTAGCTTTCATCACCTTTACCGGGTCCATCCCGCTCTGGCTCGTCCACGAGCACTCTTACCGGCCCGACGCGGTGGTCATCGGATGGACGCTCTCGACGTTCGCGTTCGCCGGCGGCCTCGGCTCGATCCTAGGCGGCTTCCTCGCACCGCGGCTCGGTCCGGTTCTCACGATCGTTGGAGCATTCCTGCTGACTCTCTGCCCCCTATTCGCGGTAATCGCCAGCGAGCCAGAAACAGCGCTCTACTTCGTGGCGATTGCGCTCGCCGGCATCCTCATCTTCGTGCCCGTTCCGGCGCTGATCATCATCGCGCAGGAGTTCGTGCCAGGTGCCCCCGCGACAGCATCAGGAATGGTCCTCGGACTCGGCTCGGCCTTGGCGGGGATCGCGTACATCGTGCTCGGGCGCGTTCAGGAGGCAGTCGGGCTGACGAACGGGATTCTGATTGGCTTCAGCATGGTCGTGCCGGCGGCGCTTGTCGCCCTCGTTGTGCTCCTCCGAGGTGCGGCACCCGCGACCACGGCGACAGAGTGAAGCGGCTCAGGTCGATGACCGAGCTCGCGTCGGGCCAGAGCGTTCCAGGCGATGTGTCCGCGCGGGACGGACGCGGGAGGCCATAGCCCAACCGAAGAACATCCTGCAAATGCGCGGTGCATGGATATCGCTTTGGGAGGACGACCGGCGGTGTGGCCGGTCGTCCTCCCTGCGGGGATTCGCTGGTCCAGGCGGGTTTGGCCGGCTATTTCCGGGGCGGGATGCCTGCGGGATGGAAAGAAGCCGGCGGTCGTTTGCGCCTGTCTCGGCAACAGAAGATCGCCATTTGCAGGTAGTTTACGGGAGCGACGGGACTCGAACCCGCGACCTCCGGCGTGACAGGCCGGCGTTCTAACCAACTGAACTACGCCCCCGGGCGCACCCATCTTAGCCGCGCGCCGGGGTGTCCGGACGACGGCGCTACGAGGTGAGACCCGGAGCGGGCTCGGGCGTGTCGGGGATCTCCGTGACCGCGGCGGGCCGCCCGATGCCCTCGTAGGCGAAGCCGGCGGCGCGCGCCTCTGCGGGGTCGAGCAGGTTGCGGCCGTCCACGATCAGCGGCGTCCGCATCGCCTGTCGCACCTCGGGCGAAGCGAGGTCGCGGAGCTCCGGCCAGTCGGTGACGATCACGGCCGCGTCGGCGCCGGCGACCGCCGCGAGGATCGTGTCGGCGAGCTCGACGCCGGGGAGCGCGCCCCGCGCCGACTCGAGCGCGACCGGGTCCCAGGCGCGGACGGCGGCGCCCTCGGCCAGGAGCCGCGGCGCGAGGACGAGGCTCGGCGCCTCGCGCAGGTCGTTCGTCCCCGGCTTGAAGGCGAGGCCGAGGAGCGCGACGGTCCGCCCGTTCAGCTGCCCGAGGTGCGCCTGGAGCTTCTGGACGACACGCCGGCGCTGGAGCTCGTTGACGTCGATGACGGCGCTCAGAAGCTGGAAGTGGTAGCCGGAGTTCGCGGCGAGCTGCTTGAGCGCCGAGGCGTCCTTCGGGAAGCACGAGCCTCCGTAGCCGATCCCCGCGCGGAGGAAGTGCGGCCCGACACGGTGATCGAGGCCGATCCCGCGCGCGACCTCCTCCACGTCCGCCCCGACGAGCTCGCAGACGTTCGCGATCTCGTTGATGAAGCTGATCCGCGTCATGAGCGCGGCATTCGAGGCGAGCTTGATCATCTCCGCGGAGGGGACGTCGGTGCGGAGCACCGGCGCGCTCAGGTGCCCGTAGAGCGCGGCGACGCGCCCGGCGTCAGCCGGGTCGAAGGCGCCCACGACCACGCGGTCCGGCTCGGCGAAGTCGGCCAGGGCAGTGCCCTCCGAGAGGAACTCCGGATTCGCGACGTAGCCGACGTTCTCGAGGCCGCGCTCGTCGAGGCGCGTGCGCACCCGCTCGCCCGTCCCGACCGGCACCGTGCTCTTCATGACGAGGAGGAGCGGGTCCGTGACGCCCGCCAGCTCGTCCACGACCTGCCAGACGGCGGAGAGGTCGGCGTCGCCGGAGTACGTCGACGGCGTGCCGACGCAGACGAACACGATGCGGGCCGACTCGAGGACGTCCTCCACCGCGAGCGTGAAGGCGAGGCGGTCGCGGTTGCGCGCGATCGTCTCCGCGAGGCCGGGCTCGTGGATGGGGACGCGGCCCTCCTGCAGCGCGGCGATCCGCTCGGGGCTCACGTCGCGAACGACGACGCGGTGGCCGAGCGCGGCGAACGAGGCGGCGGTGACGAGCCCGACCCAGCCCGCCCCGAGGACGCCGATCGGCTCCCGTTCCATGCGCGGAGTGTACGTTCGCGCGCCTCCCGAGCCGTGCGGCTTTCCCGCGCGTGGCGTCCGTGGAGCCGCCGATGCGGGCCGGTCGGCGCCCTTGCAGACTGGGCGTGGACTCGGACCCAGGAGGCCCGCTCATGACGCTCGTCTGGCTCATCGTCTGGCTCATCTTCGACAACGTCGGCGACCGGGAGCCGCTCCTCTTCGACCCGGTGAACGTCTGGGTCTGGACGCTGATCCTCGCCCTCGCGCTCGACCTGGGCAGGCAGCACGCCCCGGTCGGCCGGACGCGGTCGCCCGCCGGGCGCTGAGTGGGCGGTGCCTGGCTCGAACAGGCGACCTCTGCGTGTAAGGCCGATGGGAGGGTTTACCCGGTTTCCGCGTCGTTCCGTCAGATAGGCGATAGGCGCAGGGGTTGCGTTGTTCTCGGCCGCGTCCGTGCGGATCGCTGCGGACCCGTGTAGAGGCCCGCTGGTTGCAGGACCGCTTGCAGGCGCCCCGACCTGGAAGGCGACCGGAAGCTCCCGCGGGTACCCGCGAATCCCCGCGACGGCACGGCCGAAAGGCCCGCTCATGGTCTGGAACCCCGGCGATCCCCGCTCAGCCCGCAAGCGCCAAGACCGGCCTGTCACGCCGGAGGCCGCGGGTTCGAGTCCCGTCGCTCCCGTAGTTTTCCCTGCACAGCAGGATCTTCCGGCGCGCGAACGACCGCCTGCCACCCTGCGGCGGATATCCCGTCCTGAGCGACGTCAGCGAGAGGCAGGGCGACTGAGGGCATGTCGTGCGAGGAGCATGCCGAGCCCGAGCACCGCGGCGACCGCCGACGCGAGCAGGATCGCGAGCTTCGCGAGCTCCTGTGTGGCGATGTCGTCGAAGGCGAGCGCCGAGATGAAGATCGCGATTGTGAAGCCGATGCCCTTCAGCGGAGTGACCCCGGCGATCGCAGCCCAGTCGAGCCCGTCCGGGACTCGGCCGACACCGCCGCGCACGATCCCGAACGCGAAGAGGAAGCCTCCGAGCGGAGCCCCGACGACGAGGCCGAGCGCGATCCCGAGGCCGACCGGGCTCGTGAGCGCGTCGCCGAGCACGTCGAGCGACACGGGCACGCCTGCGTTTGCGAGCGCGAAGATAGGGAGGATCGCGTAGGCGCTCCAGGGGTGCACGCGTTCCTCCATCCGTGTCAGCGGCGAGACGGCCTCGGCCGCGATCCGGGAGGTCTCGAGCAGCACGGCGTCGCTTGCTCCCCGTTCAGTCTCGACCTCGGTCGTTCTTTTCCGAACGGCGCCCGCGGCGGCAGTGCGCGAGTGGAACGCCGCTGCCGGAGTGAGGAAACCGAGCACGACGCCGGCGATTGTCGCGTGGACACCGGACTCGAACACCGCAACCCAGAGCAAGGCCGCGAGCGCGCCATACACCACGAGCGAGCGGATCCCGACCCGCTCCGCGAGCACGATCGAGATCGCGGCGGTAGCAGCGAGGCCAAGCCATGTCAGCGAGACGCCGTTCGAGAAGAAGACGGCGATGACGAGGATCGTCCCGAGGTCGTCCACGACCGCGAGCGTCAACATGAAGGCGCGGAGCTCCCGCGGCGCGCGGCGTCCGGCGAGGCCGAGCACACCGAGTGCGAACGCGATGTCGGTCGCGATCGGGATCGCCCATCCGCGCAGATCCCCGTCTCCGCTTAGGTTCACGGCGACGTAGGTCAACGCGGCGCCCACCATCGTGCCGACCGCGGCCGCGGTCGGCACCGCCGCCGAACGCCGATCGCGAAGCGAGCCGAAGACCAGCTCGCGCTTCACCTCGAGCGCGACGACGAAGAAGAAGATCGCCATCAACACGTCGTTGACGACATGCCGTAGGTCCTCGTCGAACCGCCACACACCGACGTCGAGGACGAAGCGCGTCTCCCAAAGATCCTCATACGTGGCCGGGGCGACGTTCGCCCACACGAGCGCGGTGAGCGCCGCCGCCATCAGAACAGACGCGCTCCCCATCTCCCGGTGCAGGAACCGCTCGAGCGGCTGAAGCACACGGCGCGGCACGATGCCCTGCGACCGCAGCCAGGGCACCGGCAGCCCCGGCTTTCGCTCGCGCTCGGGCGGTTCGGTCATCCGTCCCTCTCTGGCTCATGCTCACGGTGCGTCATGAGACCGATCTTCCCGCGCACTGAGGGGTGCACGCCGGAACGATGCCTCCCGTTCTGGCCCCGCGCTTTGCGCCTCCGTTTCGACCGGCCTCCGGCGGGTAGCATGTCCTCGACGAGGGGCAGTATCCCCGGACGGACGTCGCCGCCATTTCGGCCTCGCTGGCTCGGTGACGTAGGCCGCCTCGAGCGGCGGGAGAGACCTTCGCAGACGGTAAACCGCCTGACGAAGGAGGGGATGTCGTGCAACTCGAGCTTTGGATGTGGGTGGCGTTCGGGGCGTTCGTCGTCGCGATGCTGCTCGTCGACCTGTTCGCGTTCGGCCGGCGGGGGGAGCGCATCCCGTTTCGCCGGGCCGTCGTCTGGAGCCTCGCGTGGACGCTTCTCGGCCTTGGGTTCGCCGGCTTCGTATGGGCGTGGCAAGGGCGCGGGCCCGCCGGCGAGTACCTGGCCGGGTTCCTGATCGAGAAGTCCCTCTCGATCGACAACCTGTTCGTCTTCGCGCTCATCTTCGCGTACTTCGGCGTCCCGAGGGCGTTCCAGCGGCGAGCGCTCTACTGGGGGATCGTCGGCGCGGTCGTCCTGCGCGCCGTCTTCATCCTCGCCGGAGCCGCGCTCCTCGACGCGTTCCACTACACGATCTACGTCTTCGGCGTCTTCCTCGTGATCACCGGCGTGCGACTCGCGCGCCATCGGAACGTCGAGATCCACCCCGAGCGAAATCCGATTCTCAGGATCCTCGGACGGCTCGTCCCGCTCAGCACTCGCTTCCACGAGGACAAGCTGCTAGCCCGCGAGGGCGGGCGCCTCGTCGCGACGCCGATGGTGGGCGCCCTGGCTCTGGTCGCGACATTCGACGTCGTCTTCGCCGTCGACTCGATCCCGGCCATCTTCGCGATCACCCGGGATACGTTCATCGTGTACGCGGCAAACGCGTTCTCGCTCCTCGGGCTCGCCGCACTCTACTTCGTGCTCGCCGGCATGATCGACCGCTTCCGCTACCTGAACGTGGGGCTCGCGGCGGTCCTCGTCTTCGTCGGCGCGAAGATGACGCTCGCCGACGTCTACGAGATCCCGGTCCACCTCTCGCTCGCGTTCATCGTCGCCGCGCTCGGGGCCGCCGTCGGCTTCTCGCTCCTGCGAGCGGGCGCGACGCCGACCGAGGAAGCGCCTGCGGTCACGCGGGCCGACGAGGCGTCCGCCGCCCGGCCCGCGCAGCCCACCCGCGAACCAGTCGGAACGGAGGTGAGACGATGAGATTCGTCGGCGCAGTGATCGCGACCGCCCTCGCGCTCCTCTTCCTGCTGACGGCGCTCGCGCTCGGCTCGAGCGGCCAGCTGCGCCATCCGGTGCGCGTCACCGTGGCGCTGGCCGCCCTGTTCGTGCTCGGGCTCGCGCTCCTCCTCGTCGACTGAGCGGAGCGGCGCGCCGCCTAGCCCGTCGCGATGAAGACGTTCTGGGCTCGGTGCAGTCGTCGAGCGCGTGCGGGCCGAGCTCGCGGCCCATGCCCGATTGCCTGAAGTCGCCGAACGGCGTCGACACGCGAACGGACGCGTTCGACTTGACGGGAAGGGTCCCGTCTCGAGCCCGCGCGCGACGCGGAGCGCCCTTGCGCCGTCGCGCGTCCAGATCGAGCCCGAGAGGCCGTGTCGCTCGCGACTACGAAAGCGTGAACCGCGGACTGCTGCGATCCGCAGGGTTCCGAAGCTTGGGACCATGATCGGGTGAGTGCTTGCAGAAACGCTTGCAGAAGCTCGCTCGCGTCTCCGTCCTCGCCAACAGGAAGCCCCCGTTTCCGGCGGCGTCCTGCATGGGCGGTAGAGGACTTGAACCTCTGGCCTCCTGCGTGTAAGGCAGGCGCTCTCCCAGCTGAGCTAACCGCCCAGGTGCCCCCAGCGGGATTCGAACCCGCGCTACGGCCTTGAAAGGGCCGTGACCTGGGCCGCTAGTCGATGGGGGCGCGGCCCCGGGAAGGATAGCTGCACCCCGGAGCTACACTCGCCTCGCGGGCCGGTAGCTCAGCTGGCAGAGCAGGGGACTTTTAATCCCAAGGTCGGTGGTTCGAATCCACCCCGGCCCACTCCGACGGTGTGCGGCGACGCGCGGGCGGTGGCCGCTGCAGCCCCGGGGTCGGTGGCCGGGGTCTGCAGGGCCGAATCGGTGCTCACTCGTACTGGAGCGCTTGGAGCACGTTGAGGCGGGAAGCGCGCCTGGCCGGCAGGATCGCGGCCAGCGACCCGGCGAGGATCGCGACGGCGACGAATGCTGCGAGCGACCCGTACGGGATCGCGAACACGATCCCGTAGTCGGAGAGCGCGAGCGTCGTCAGGCCGGCGAGGAAGATCCCGACCGCGATCCCGAGCGTCGCGCCGATCAGCGCGGTGACGATGCTCTCGTGCCGGACCATGCGGCGGATCTGCCGGCGGTTCATCCCGATCGCCCGCAGCATTCCGATCTCGCGCGTCCGCTCGAAGACGGAGAGGACGAGGGTGTTGACGACGCCGAAGAGGCTCACGATCACCGAGAGGCCGAGCAGGGCGTACAGCATCTTCAGCGACGTCGTCAGCTCGGCGAGCTGGCCGTCCTTGAACTCGTCCCGGGTCTCGACCTCCGCGTCCGGGAACGCGGCGACAGCCTGCTCGAGCTGCGCGGTGTTCTCGGCCGTCGGCCCGCCGCGGACGTTGAGCAGGGTGAACTGGTTCGCGTGCGTCGCGAACGACTCGTCGAAGGTCGCGGTCGAGATCGCGACGTCGCCGAACGGCGAGCCGCCCTTGGGCTCGTCGAAGATCCCCTCGACCTCGAGCCGGAGGGTCGTCCCCGTCGGCGTCGTCACGACGAGTGGCGAGCCGACGGCGAGCGAGTGGTCCTCCGCGTAGCGTTGCTTGATGAAGGCGCCGTCCCGGCCCAGCTCCGCTGGAACGCTGTCCGAGCCGCTCGACCACTCCATGGCGACGACTTCCGTGAGGTTTCCGTCGACGCCGTTCACCTGGATGGAGCTCCCGGCCAGCTCGGCCTCGGCGGCGCGGATCTCGGACACGGCCTCGACGCCGGGCGCTGTCGCCGCCGCCTCGGCAGCCTTGTTCGTGAGTGGGTTGTCGCCCGCGGTGACGGCGTAGTCGGCGACGAACAGCTCCTCGACCGCGCTCGTGAACGAGGAGCGGAAGCCTTGCCCGATCACGGCCACGAAGGTGATGAGGGCGAGCCCGATCATGACCGCGGCTGCCGTCGAGGCGGTTCGGGCCGGGTTTCTGACCGCGTTCTGACGGGCGAGCGCGCCGGCGGTGCCGCCGAAGCGTGCCCCGGGTGCTCCGAGCACGAACGCGAGCGGACGCACGACGCGCGAGGCGATCATCGCCACGCCGACGAACAGGAGCAGGACGCCGGCGACGAGTGCGAGCAGGCGCAGCTTGATCTCGACGCCGTCGGCGAAGACGCCGTAGGAGAAGAGCGCGACGGCGGCCACGGCTACGACCGCGGCGGTGGGAAGCGCGTAGCGGGCGAAGCGCGACGGCGGCATCACGGCACCCTCGCGGACGGCCGCGATCGGCTCGATCCGGGTCGCGCGGAGAGCCGGCCGCAGGCTCGCGAGCAGCGCGATCAGCGTTCCGACGGCGAGGCTGACGACGATCGTCCGGGGTGAGAAGACGATCCCGCCGTCCGGGAGCTCGACCCCGGTCGCGGCGAGGATCTGCTTCAGGCCGACCGCGATCCCGAGCCCGAGGAAGAGCCCGACGATCGAGCCGACGATGCCGACGGCGACCGACTCGAGCACGACCGACCCGAGGACCTGACGCCGCGAGGCGCCGAGCGTGCGGAGCGTGGCCAGCTCGCGCATCCGCTGGGCGACCGTGATCGCGAGCGTGTTCGCGATGACGAAGCTGCCGACGAAGAGGGCGATCCCGCCGAAGCCGAGCAGGAAGTACTTCATGAAGCTCAGGCCCTCCTGCGTGTCCTCGCTGTCGGCGCTCGCCTGGGCGGCCGCGCTCTTCACCTGCGTGGTCTCGGACAGGAGCGGGCGGATCTGGCTCAGCAGCTCCGCGTCCGGGACGCCGTCCTCGGCTCCGACGCGGATGAGGTCGAGCTTGCCCTCCTTGTCGAACAGCTGTTGAGCGGTCGGCAGGTCGAAGACGGTGATCGTCGAGCTGCCGATCGAGTCGACCGACCCGAAGCGGACGATGCCGCTGATCCGATACTCGCGGAGAGGGCCGTCCGCGAACACGCCGGCCGTCCCGCCGACGGCGAGGTGCTGCTGCTCCGCGGTCGCCTTGTCGACGGCGATCTGCCCGTCGCCCCGCGGCCACTGGCCCGTGACGAGCTGGAGCGGGTTGAGGCTCTGGTCGGCGGAGGGGTCGACGGCGATGGCGATGCCGTCGCGGGCCGTCCCGATCGGCTTCCCGCTCTCGTCGACCAGCCTCGCCTGATCCTCGATCGAGCCCTGCGCGAGGCGCACGCCGGGGAGGCTCTCGACCCTGCCCAGGACGGCGGCGGAGAAGGCCGGCGCGTCGGGGGTGTTGTCGCCCGTGTTCGTGGCCTCCTCGGAGCTGATCACGGCATCGGTCGCCTTGTACGACTCGCTGTAGATGCCGTCGAAGCTCTTGCCCAGGGTGTCGGTCAGGACGAAGCTGCCGCTGATCATCGCGACGCCGAGCACGATCGCGAACGCCGTCAGCGTCGAACGGAGCTTCCGGCCGACCAGTCCCTTGAGCGCGACGCCGATCACCTCCCGGACACCTCCTCCATCGCCTCGAGGATCTCGCGCGCCGTCGAGGGGCCGAGGTCCTTCACGATCAGGCCGTCGGCGAGGAAGAGGATCCGGTCCGCGATCGCCGCCCCGTGGGGGTCGTGGGTCACCATCACGGTCGTCTGGCCGTAGTTCGAGACCGACTCGCGCAGGAGCTCGAGGATCTCGCCGCTCGTCGTCGAGTCGAGGTTGCCCGTCGGCTCGTCCGCGAACATGACCGTCGGCTTGGAGACGAGCGCGCGGGCGATCGCGACGCGCTGCTGCTGTCCGCCCGAGAGCTCGGCCGGCCGGTGCGAGAGGCGGTCGGTGAGCCCCACCTTCGCGCTCAGCTCCTCGACCCAGCCGTTCGTCGTCTCGGCGCCGGCGAGGTTGAGCGGCAGGACGATGTTCTCCCTGGCCGTCAGCATCGGCAGCAGGTTGAAGAACTGGAAGATGAAGCCGATGTGGTCTCGCCGGAGCCTCGTCAGCTGCGTGTCGTTCAGCTCGGTGATCTCGGTGCCGGCGATCGCGACCGCGCCCTCCGTCGGCTTGTCGAGCCCGGCGAGGATGTGCATCAGGGTCGACTTGCCGGAGCCGGAAGGGCCCATGACGGCGGTGAGCTTCCCGCTCGCGACGTCGAGCGAGACCCCTCGAAGCGCCTTCACACACGCGTCGCCCTCGCCGTAGCGGCGGGTGATGCCGGTCGCGCGCACCACCGTCGTCGCTGCCGACTCGTTCAGCTGCTCGTCTTGGACGACTACGGTCTGCATCGACTTCGGCTCCTTCGTGAGGGAGCATTCACGCTCGCAGCCGCCGGCATCGCGCGGAAGCCGGGAAACCTGCCGATTCGGCGACGGTTTTCTGGTGTCTTGCCGGCGCCCGCCCCTCGGGAGTCGCAGTCGCGGCCGAGCGGGTCGAGTCCTGTCGGTCCGCGAGAGGGCTATCCGCGTGGCTGTGCCCAGTCCGCGGGCACGTCGCCGCCGCCCTCCGCCGTGATCCGCCGCCCGATGCCCAGGAGCGCCGGGTGGGGGGCGATCGGGCCCGCGACGAGGGACTCTCCCTGCGGGAAGTCGGTCGCGCGCTCGAGGAGGCTGGGCGGAACGAACGAGAAGAGCCGGCCCACGAAGCCGAGGTCGGCGAGCGAGTTCATGCGCATGAGCATGAGGTTGTCGCACTGGGAGAGGACGTTCTCGTGCACCTTCTGGGGCCGCTGGCTCGCGATCAGCAGGTAGAGGCCGAACTTCCGGCCCTCCCCGGCGATGCGGACGGCGTGCTCGGTCGCGATCGCGGTCAGTGGATCGCCCGGCCGGCCCGGACAGACGTTGTGCGCCTCGTCGACGACGATCAGCACGGCCTCGCGGCGGCCGCGCCGCTGCCAGAGCTCGCCGAGCACGGTGGCGGCGGCGAGCGCCTGCTCCTGCCTCGTCTCCAACGATCCGATGTCCACCACGAGGCAGCGCCGCCCGGCGTCGAGATCGGCGGTGATCGAGTGCCCGTCCGAGCCCGCCCAGATGCTCCAGCGATCGACGCCGAGGTTGCGCGCACGCTCGACGAGCCGCCTCGCGTCCTCTCCGCCCTCGGCGCTCAGCCGCTCGAGCCGCTCGAGCGAGAGGGACTCGACGCCGCTGACGAGCGCGACGAGCTCTGCGTACTCCTCCCTGTCGGCCACGGGGTCGAGCCGCAAGGCGGCAGCCTGGAGCCCCGGGTCGAGCTCCGGGAAGCGAAGGCCGAGCCCGTCGCCGGCGCGGCGCACGACGATCTCGCCCTCGAGGTCGGCGAAGCGCTCGGCGACGGCCGCATCGGTCTCCGCGCGGAGCTCGCCGAGGTGGACGAAGTCCGAGTTGGGATCGAGCACGACGAGCCGCAGGCCCGTCTCGAGGAGCAGACGCTCGAGCACGACACCGAGCGCGTACGTCTTCCCGGAACCGGACTGGCCGCAGAGGAACGTGTGGCGCCCGAAGCCGGCCGCGTCGAGCGCGAGGGGAACCCCGGGGGCGAGCACGAGCTCGCCGACGTCGAGCGCGGCGCGGCCCGGGGGGAAGCTGCGGACGTGCTCCTCCACCTCGTGCGCGCTCGCCGGCCGGACGGTCGCGTCGTGAAACGGTGTGCGTGGACCGGCGAGCAGCCGGCCCTCGCCGACTGCGTGGCGGATGGCGATCCGCATGCGAGGCCCGGCTGTCTCGGCACCGCTCCGGGGCGCGACGTCCGGGCCGTCGGTGCGGGCGAGCTCGACCGTGACCACCTGGCCGAGCAGCGCGGCGTCGCCGTCCTCGAGCACGACGTACGAGCCCGGCTGCAACTCGAGTCCGTGGAGGGACGCCTGGTACGAGAAGCGGCGACCGTCCACCGAGGTGGCGAGCGGAAGGATCCCCGCCTCGAGGACGCGCCGCGTCGATCTGAAGTCCTCGACCCGTCGCTCGTGCTCGCTCCCCTCGTCTTCGCCGACCATGTGTGAATCAGCCGTCCGGTCGCGCTTGCACTGCGCCTAGAGGTCGCACTCGGGAGCGGCCTCCCGGAAAGCGTCGAAGGCGGCGACGGTGCGCGAGAGGGAGTCCGCGAGACCCCGGAGCGACTCGCGTGTGACCTCACCCTGCGCCACGGCGGCCTCGACGTCGGCGACCAAGCTCCGCGCCGAGTCCTCCAGCGCGGCCGCCTCGTCTCCGAGCTCCTCCCCGGCAGCGTCCTGCAGCGCGGTCACCTCGGCGTCGATGTCGTCGGCCGACTCGCGGAGCTCGTCGACGGCGCCCTCGCCCGGCTCGACGTCCCGGAGCTCCCTGACCGACTCCTGGAGATCGCCGAGGCTCTCGCAGACGGCCGACTCGTCGCCGCCGCAGCCCGCGACCACGAGGAGCGCGGTGAGCACACCGGTGAGGAGGAGCGCTCTCACGGGGCCATCGTCCTCGAGTCGGAAGCGGCCGTCATCACCTTCGGTCGGCGTTCACCCGGGTGATCCGCCGACGCTGGTCTAGCGTTCACCGCATGCGGCTGACCCTGGTCGGGCACGCGACCGTGCTCATCGAGCTCCAGGGAGTCCGCCTGCTCACGGACCCGTTGCTCCGTGACCGGAGGATGTTCCTCCGCGCTCGGCGGCGCCCGTGGGACCGGGCCTGGACCGAGGATCTCGACGCCGTTCTCCTCTCCCATTTTCACCGCGACCACTACGACCCGCGCTCGCTTCGGCTGCTCGACCCTGCGACCCTCGTCGCGGGGCCGCCCGGGACCGCGGCCAGGCTTCGGCGGCAAGGGTTCCACAACGTGGCCGAGCTCCGACCCGGCGAGTCGACCGCCGTGAACGGCGTCACCGTGCGCGCGACGAGGGCTCAGCACGGACGGCTCCCGCCACGCTTCCGACCGATCGCTCTCGGCTTTCTGGTCAGCGGACGCGAGCGCGCCTACTTCGCGGGCGACACCGACCTCTTCCCCGGGCTCGCAGGGCTCGCCTCGGAGCGCATCGACGTCGCGCTCGTTCCGGTGGGCGGCTGGGGGCCGCGGCTGGGAGCGGGGCACCTCGACCCACGCCGCGCCGCGGAGGCGGTCCGGCTCATCCGGCCGCGCGTGGCCGTCCCGATCCACTGGGGCTTCCTTCGGCCGGTCGGGCTCGGACGGCTCGAGCCCCGCTACCTCACCCAGCCCGGGGAGATCTTCGCGCGCCTCTCCGCGGAGACGGCCCCCGACGTGGAGGTGCGAGTCCTCGAGCCCGGTGAGTCGCTCGAGGTCGCCGGCTCAGGCCGCTCCTGACGGCGTCATCAGCTCTGGCCGGATGGCTCCCCGGCGAGGCGTGAACGGGCGGAGCTCGTCCTCGCCCGGCTGGACGATCCCGACCGAGGACTCGGGCACCTCGTTCCAGGCGCCGACGAGGTCGCCGAGGGGCTCGGACACCACCGCGCGCGCCTCGTCGGAGAGCGCCTGCAGCTCCTCGATCTCCGGGTACTGCTCCTTGAGGGCACGGGCGTCCGTGCTGAAGAAGAGCGAGCGCGAGCGACCCTCGCTCGAGTAGCGCGCCGCGACGATGCGCTCGCCGTCGGTCACGGCGACGGACATCTGCAGCGGCTCCTCGATCCCGTGCCGCGCCGCCACGTCCTCGACGAAGCCGGCCACCCGCTCGAGCGCGAGGACGGCATCCCCCTCGAGGCCGAAGGTGAGCGCGAGATGGAAGAGGAGCTCGGAGTCCGTCGAGCCCTCGATCTCGGGCACGAGCGCCGCGTCGACCGCGAGCAGCAGGTCGCGCTGGACACGCGGGAAGTCGCGCACGAGCCCGTTGTGCATGAAGAGCCAGCGGCCGTGCCGGAACGGGTGCGCGTTCGTCTCCTGCACCGCCGTCCCCGTCGAGGCGCGGATGTGGGCGAAGAAGAGCGGCGAGCGGATGTGGGCGGCGAGCTCTCGCAGGTTCCGGTCGTTCCACGCGGGGTGGACGCTCCGGTACACGCCCGGGGCGTCTCCGTGCTCGTCGTACCAGCCGATCCCGAAGCCGTCGCCGTTCGTCGTCGTCGCGCCCTGGCGGGCGTGGAGGCTCTGGTCGATGAGCGAGTGCTGCCTCCTGAAGACGAGCGTCTCGATCGGAATCGGATCACCGTAGTAGGCAAGCCAGCGGCACACGGGCCTCTCCTTTCACTCGAGCGGCGTGGTCACGGGTGGCTTCGGGGGGACGGCAGCGCGGGGGGAGGCCTCGTCACCCTGCAACGCCGTGCGCCAGTCGCTGAGGAGCCGGTGGACGGCGGCCGCCCCCACGACCGGCGCCCGCGGGGGAGCGAGCGCCGACGGATGCAGGACGAACGGCTGCGTCTGGGGGCCGCCGATGCCGCCGTGGAACGAGATCAGCTCCTCGAACGCGCAGCCCTCGTCGAGCGCGGCGTCGTAGAAGCTTCCGACCATGAGATCCGCGACGTGCCGGAACCCGTCCGTGCGGAGAAGGTGCTCGGAGGCGCGCGGCGAGAAGCCCGCCAGCGGGTCTTCGCCCTCGACGCTGCCGCTCTCGAGGTGTCGCGCCCCGCGCGGCCCGAGGGCCACGGGCCCGTCACGCTCGGAGCGGACGAGCACCCAGCCGACGTGCGGGTGCGAGCGGAGCGCGGGCAGGAGAGCCGGGTAGCGCCTCTCGATCTCCTCCAGCGTGAGTCGTCCCGGCTCGTCCATCAGGTACACGAGCCCGAGGTTGCCCGAACCGAGGACGACGACGCGCTTGCCGCCGACGTCGTTCTTCGGCCGCTTCTCCCGGCGGGACGTCCCCGCCGCCTCCTTGAGAGCGAGCCCGACGAGCGCCTCTTGCTCGTCGCCGCCCGCGAAGCCCTCCACGTCGTCGGGCCCGACGGATCGCTGCACCAGCTCCTCGAGCGTGTAGCCGTTCCGCTGCTTGAAGGTCGCCCCCTGCGTCTGGCCATGGTCCGAGAGGACGACGAGCTCGTACGGCCTCGGCGCGTAGCGGCGGGCGCGATCGATCCGGCCGATCTGCTCGTCGAGCTTCCGCAGGGCCTCCAGCGTGTCGACGCGCTCGAGTCCCGAGTGGTGGGCGACCTCGTCGTAGCTCGAGAACGTCGCGTACACGGCGGGGCGGCCTTTCATCATGTCGGTCAGGACGCCGTAGACGATCAGGTCGCGCACGACGACGCAGAGGGCGGCGCGCATGAGCGGATAGATCCCGCCGCGGTGGCCGCGCGGGCGGACGTCCCGGCGGCGCTGGCGAGCCGCGGCCGCCAGCTCGAGGATCACCTCCCACGTGAAGAGCACGAGCGTCCGCGTGACGTTGAACCCGTTGGCGAAGAAAGCGCGGTAGCCGGGGTTCGCCTTCTTCTCGGCCTCCATCCGGCTGACGGTGAGGATCACGTGGTCCGCCTCCCCGGACAGGAGATTCCCGCGGCTCGCCCCGCCGGCCACGAGCAGGCCGATTCCGCTTCGCCGCCGCCGCTCGATCTCCGCGCAGTCCGCGGGGGCAGAGCACGTCATCAGCGTGCCCGACTCCTTCTCCACCCAGCGGAAGGCCGGAATGTCCTCGTTCGAGCCGAGGAGGATCCCCGCCTGGCTCGCTCCCGTCTGCGAGGAGAGATCCGTCTCCCACTCGAGCAAGCGGTGCGTCCCCTCCGAGGCCCAGCGCGCCATGGTGGGGGCGCTGCCGTCACGCATCGCGCGCTGGAGGACCGGCAGGGCGAGCCCGTCGATCTCGAGGAACACGATCCCGGGCACGTCGGTCTCCACGCGCTCGCCCGAGCGGCGGGCGATTCGCTGGGTCACGCGGAGCGTGTACGAGTCGTCGTCGTTCGCGCCGAAGACGACCTCGAGGACGAGGCTGATCGCCGAGAGGACGAGCGCGGCCAGGAGCGCCCACCAGAACGACTCGACGGCGAACTCGTCCTCGAGGAGGTCCGACGCCGCCCACAGCATCACGGCGTCCGCGAGGAGGACGACGACGAAACCGAGGACGAGGGTGAACGGCAGCCGAAGGGCGGCGAGGACGGGCGGCAGGAGCGCGTTCAGGACGGCGACGACGATCGCGACGAGGAGCGCCCCCCAGAACCCCTCCACCGAGACGCCCGGGAGGACCGCTGCCGCGACCAGCAGCGAGAC
This sequence comes from Gaiellaceae bacterium, assembly GCA_035762005.1. Lineage (GTDB taxonomy): Bacteria > Actinomycetota > Thermoleophilia > Gaiellales > Gaiellaceae > JAIBJN01. Next base: position 39,767 of record DASTQA010000033.1, on the reverse strand, counting down.
GGCCGCCGTGAACCACGAGACGAGCAGGTGCGTCGCCCGGAACCTCGGCCTGGCGGGCTCCCAGACGACCCGCTCGCCATGTCGGCTCGGCGGCGTCGTCACGGGCGCGCCTCCCCGTCGTCATGGCCGTCCGAGCCCGGCTCGGAGGCGAGGCGCCTGCGGCGAAGCAACCGCCGACCGTCCCGGGACGCCGTTCCTTCGGCGCTCTTCGCCTCCCGCCGGGCTGCACGCTCGGCCTTCTGCTCGGCAGCCTTCGCCTTCGCGTCGGCGTACGACTCCTCGACGAGCTGCCGGCCTCCCGTCCAGCCGAAGGCCCAGACGACGACGGCGAGGGCGAAGACGACGTTCCACGCGGTGACGGCGAGCTGCTGCCCGATCGAGTAGGCGGTCGCCGTCGCCGTGTCCGTGACGTCATTGAGCGCGGCGGCGTTCACGGCCTGGTTCACCCCGATGCCGCCCGGAGTGGCAGAGACGGTGTTGGCGAGCGAGTTGCCTCCGACGACCGACATGACCGTGTGGAACGTCACGGGAATGCTGTACGCCGCCAGGAAGACCGCGATGACGCCGAGCTTCGCGACCCAGGCGGCGAAGGACGGGGCGACGACCCTCACGGTGTACCGTCGCGGCGTCGCCAGGATGGCACCGCCCTCCTTCGCGTTCGCCCAGAGACCCTGCAGCTTGCGCCAGAAGATGCGACCGAGCACGACGAGCAGCCCGAGCCCGCCGACGACGACGGAGAGGACGAGCACCGGGTGGTCGTGCGGCAGGCCGAGCTGCAGCTCGAAGGAACCCGGGACCGAGAGGAAGAGGTAGAGGTAGACCGCCGTTCCGGCGACGGTGAAGAAGATCTTCTGCACGACCATCGCCCCGAGCACCCCGGGGAGCGTCGCGCCGGCGACGATCGCCAGGAACATGAGGAGCATGACCAGCGTGCCGATGTTCGCCGGCAGGAACCCGTTCAGGGCGATGCCCGCGGCGTAGGCGGCGAGGACGTGGCGGTACGCGAGCGGCGCGCCTGGATACCCGGCGCGCAGGATCGCGTACCAGCCCACCGCCGTGAGCGTCGTCTGCACCGTCTGGAGCGCCAGGCCGGCGACCAGGTAGGGCAAGGAGATCTCGGTGAGGATGTCCCACAGGCTCTCGAGCCAGCCGACGACGTCGACGCCGAGCACGCCGAGGAAGGCGACGACGATCGCGATGCCGCCGATCCAGCCCGCGACCACGGCGAGTCGCCGCACGCGCGAGCGCTCGCCGAGCGGCAGGAGCGCCGAGGTTCCGGCCGAGGCCGAGTCCGGCATCGCCGTCTCAGCCGTCCACGGCGGAGGTCTCGGGCCTCGCCTCCCGAGCCTCCTGGACGGCGTCGACCGCGATCTGGATCGCCTTCGTCACGGGCACGGCGACGAGCGCGCCGACGATCCCGAAGAGCGCCGTGAACACGATCACGGTCACGACGGAGAGGAAGGGGTGGATCTCGACGGTCTTCTTGAACACCTTCGGCGTGATGAGGTTGTTCTCGACCTGCTGGTAGAGGATGAGGACGGCGCCGGCGACGACGCCCTTCCAGGGCTCCTCGAGCAACCCGACGAGGACGACGGGGATCGTCCCGAGCGTCGCGCCGATGTTGGGGATCAGGTCGGTGATCCCGACGAAGAGCGAGAGCGGCGCGGCGAAGGGCAGGCCCAGGAGCTTCATCGTCACGAAGGTCGTCAGCCCGGCGATCACGCCGATGAGGAACTTGCCGTACCAGTAGCCCTGGTTCATGTCGTAGGTCTCGGCGAGGGCGCGGCGGAACGGACGCCGGGCGTACGGGGCGAGCCTCGCCTCGACGCGGCCGACGAGATCGCGGCCGTAGACGAGGAAGTAGAGCGTGAACGTGAAGATCATGAACGCGGCGAAGCCGCCGGACGCGATCGCCCCGACCGCGTCGAGGACGGAGTTCGCCCGCGCGAAGAAGTCGCCGGCGTCCTGCGCCGCGTCTCCGGTGCTCTCGATGGCGCCGTCCGCGTTCAGCGCGTCCGACGCCGAGGTGTCCTGGAGCTGCTCGACGTAGGCCGGGATCCGGTCGGCCAGGCCTCTCGCGCCGTCGACGACCGGAGGGATGATCGCGAACGCGAAGACGAGGATCCCCGCCGCGATCACGAGGAAGGCGAGCGCCGTTGCCGCGCCGCGGCCCAGACGGCGGCGCTGGAACATCCGCACGAGCGGCTCGATCGAGAACGCGAGGAAGCCCGCGGCCACGAGCCAGGTGATCGTCTCGCGGACGAGCCAGAGGCCGACGAGCGCCGCGGCGACGACGAGCACCACGGCGACGACGACGAGGGTCGCCGACGCGACGCCTCGCGCGCTCGTGCTTCCTCCCTCGGCCGTTTGCGACCGTGGCGTGGTCCGCGGTCGGGGTTCGATGGAGGTCATCGCCCGTCGAGTATGCGCCGAAAGCTCCCGCAGTACCACACCCGTCCGCCTCGATCACCCAGGTGAGGCGTGAAGGCCCGTCGAAGAGCCACCGGCGCTCCTCTCTACGACCCGAGGGTGGGACGGGCGCCGCCGAGCGGGTTGATGCTCACGATCTCGACGCCGAGATCGCTGAGCCAGCCGATGAGCCCCTGGAGCTGGGCCTGGTCGACCACATCCCCCACCAGCACGGACTCCTCTCCGGCGGCCTCGATCCTCATTCCTTCCAGGGGCCCGACCGGCGGCTCGCGGATCGTCCCCCGAACGACGATCCTGTAGCCGACGGCGGATGTCCCTGTGCGGGCGGCGTAGCGCTTCCGCATGGAGAGAGCGTCCGGTGCGGGCCCCGGGAAGTCCTCGCCCTCACGCCCGACTCACCCGGGTGAACGCGCACTGCGGGCGATGACGCACCCCCCGTGTCCGCGTGACCCTCCCTGCCACAAGCGTCTCAGCGAGCGAGAGGAGCCAACGATGACGGCACACGATCCCGGAACGAGCGCACGGCCCGTAAGCGGGTGGGCGATCGGAGGGACGGTCTTCGCCGGCGTGATCATGCTCATGGTCGGCCTCTTCCACGCGGTCGCAGGGCTCGTCGCCCTCCTCGACGACGAGTTCTACGTCGTGGCACGGAACTACACGTTCGAGTTCGACGTGACCGGCTGGGGGTGGATCCACCTCATCGGCGGCATCCTCGTGGCCCTGGGCGGGCTCTACGTCTTCTCGGGAGCGACGTGGGCGCGCGTGATCGGCATCGCGCTCGCCGTCGTGAGCGCGTTCGTCAACTTTTTCTTCCTCCCCTACTACCCGTTCTGGTCCCTGCTCATGATCGCGCTCGCCGTGTGGGTCATCTGGGCGCTGAGCCGTCCTCTCGAAGCGAGGCCGTGAAGACGCTCCGCGACGTAGCCGGTCGCACCGGCCGGCGGCGGAAGCCCGCGTCACCGGGGTGAATCGGCGACGACGCCATGAGCGAGACGCCGCGTGTCGAGCCTGTCGAGGGTGACGGGCCGACGTAGGCGATGAGCATCCGCGGCGCCGCGTTCCTCGGGATCGGGACGATGGTGGGCGCCGGCATCTTCGCCCTCACTCGGCGAGGGGGCGCGATCGCCGGCGCCGCGGTCGGGGTCTCGAGTGATCAGCGTCGTCGGCGCACGGTCCGTCGACCGGGTGCAGTCGCCCACCGTGTCCGTCCTGCTCGTCGTCTCCGCCGTCTTCATCGCCGTGACGCTCGTCGACATCGACTTCGAGCTCCTCGCCTTCAGCGGCTCTCCGCCGCTCGCCGGCATCGTCGCGAGCGTCGCGCTCACGGTCCTCGCCTACCTCGATCTCGCGCCGCGTCGGCCTCGGATTCACCCAGGTGAGCGGACGCCGCGGGTGGTGTCGGGCGTCGGGGCACGCGGCAGGATCGTGACCGAGCCCGTCCTACTCGTCACGCGCACACGAGGAGCCCAGATGCCCGAGAAGCTCGTCCGCGATCACCTTCCCATTCCGGACCGGCCGTACGCGGGGCCGGTGTACGAGGACGCGAAGGAGCCCGAGGCGAAGTTCGCGCCCATCGAGCCGCTGCGGCCGCCCGCGGAGGCCCCCAACGTCCTCATCGTCCTGCTCGACGACGTCGGCTTCGGCGCCTCCAGCGCCTTCGGCGGCCCGTGCTCGACGCCGACGGCCGAGCGCCTGGCTGCGAACGGCCTCAAGCTCAGCCGCTTCCACACGACCGCGCTCTGCTCGCCGACGCGACAGGCTCTGCTCACGGGGCGAAACCACCACTCGGTCGGGATGGGAGGCATCACGGAGATCGCGACGTCGGCGCCCGGCTACAGCTCGATCCGGCCGAACACCTGCGCGCCACTCGCCGAGACCCTCAGGCTCAACGGCTACTCCACGGCACAGTTCGGGAAGTGCCACGAGGTGCCGGTGTGGGAGACCAGCCCCCTGGGCCCGTTCGACGCCTGGCCGACCGGGGGCGGGGGCTTCGAGCACTTCTACGGCTTCGTCGCGGGCGAGACGAACCAGTACTACCCGGCGATCTACGACGGCACGACTCCGGTCGAACCCGAGAAGACGCCGGAAGAGGGCTACCACTTCACGGAGGACATGACCAACAGGGCGATCAGCTGGATCCGCCAACAGCAGGCGCTCATGTCCGACAAGCCCTTCTTCGTCTACTTCGCGCCCGGAGCGACCCATGCCCCGCATCACGTCCCGACGGAGTGGTCGGACAGGTACAAGGGCCGTTTCGACCGGGGCTGGGACGCGCTGCGCGAGGAGACCTTCGCGCGCCAGCGGGAGCTGGGCGTCGTACCACCCGACGCCACCCTCACCGCCCGGCACGAGGAGATCCCGGCGTGGGCGGACATGGCCGACGAGCTCAAGCCGGTTCTCGCCCGGCAGATGGAGGTCTACGCCGGCTTCCTCGAGCACACGGATCACCACGTGGGGCGGCTCGTCGACGCCCTCGAGGATCTCGGCGTCCTCGAGGACACGCTCGTCTACTACATCGTCGGCGACAACGGCGCGAGCGCAGAGGGGACCGTGAACGGGACGTTCAACGAGACCATCGTCTTCAACGGGGCGAGCGACCTCGAGACACCGGAGTTCTTGGCCTCGCGCCTGGACGAGCTCGGCACGGCCGCGGCGAACAACCACTACGCAGTCGGCTGGGCGCATGCCATGGACACGCCGTACCAGTGGACGAAGCAGGTTGCCTCACACTGGGGCGGTACGCGAAACGGCACGATCGTCCACTGGCCACGAGGCTTTCGGGCGCGAGGAGAGGTACGGCAGCAGTTTCATCACGTGATCGACATCGCGCCGACGGTGCTCGACGCGGCCGGAATCCCTGAACCGAGATCCGTCAACGGCATCTCCCAGACGCCGTACGAGGGTGTGAGCATGCGCTACGCGTTCGACGACGCCGGCGCGGCCGACCGCCACACCACCCAGTACTTCGAGATGTTCTGCAATCGCGGCATCTACCACGACGGCTGGGCGGCAGTCACCCGTCATTCGACACCCTGGCTCGTGTCCGGCGACATGCCGCAGTTCGACGACGACGTGTGGGAGCTGTACGACACGAGAACCGACTGGACCCAGGCGCACGATCTCGCCTCGGAGATGCCGGAGAAGCTCGCGGAGCTGCAACAGCTCTGGCACGACGAAGCGGTCAAGTACAACGTGCTTCCACTCGACGACCGACGAATCGAGCGATTCAACCCGGACCTCGCAGGGCGGCCGCAGCTCATGACGGGCGCCTCACAGCTGCTCTTCGGCGGGATGGGCCGCCTGTCGGAGAACACCGTACTGAACATCAAGAACAAGTCGCACGCCGTCACGGCCGAGCTCGAGGTCGACGGGCCGAGCGCGGAGGGCGTGATCATCGCGCAGGGCGGCGCCTACGCCGGCTGGAGTCTGTACGTGAAGGAGGGTGTCCCGAAGTACGCGTACAACTTCCTCGGCCTGCGGCTCTTCACGGTCGAGGCCGAGTCGGCCATCCCGGCCGGGAGGCACCAGGTCCGGATGGAGTTCGCCTACGACGGCGGCGGGCTCGCCAAGGGTGGCACGGTGAGCCTCTACGTCGACGGGGAGAAGGTGGGGGAGGGGCGCGTCGAGGCGACGGTGCCGATGATCTTCTCGGCCGACGAGACGGCCGACATCGGCTCGGACACCGCGTCCCCCGTCACGAACGACTACACGGCCGAGACCAGCCGCTTCCGCGGCACGGTGAACTGGGTCCAGATCGACGTCGACGCCGCTGCGGAAGACGTGGACCACCTCATCTCTCCCGAGGAGCGCCTGCAGATCGCGCTGGCAAGACAGTAGATGCCACCGTCCTGCTGCGCCCCTTCCAGCGGCCGGCCCGTGCGGGGACGGCCGCCCGCGGTCGTGGCACGCGGCCGCTCGACCGAGGGCATGGTGCGGCTCGACGGAGGCCTGGTCGTGATCGGGAGCGAGGACCGCTGGGCCTATCCCGAAGACGGGGAGGGGCCCGTCAAGGAGGTCGATGTCCTCCCCTTCTCGATCGACGCGTGCGCCGTCTCCAACGCGGACTTCTCCCGCTTCGTCGAGAAGACGGGCTACGTCACGGAGGCGGAGCGGTTCGGCTGGTCGTTCGTCTTCGCCGGCTATCTCCCCGACGACTTCCCCCCGACCGAGGGCGTTGCGCACGCCCCATGGTGGCGGAAGGTCGACGGCGCGGACTGGCGGCATCCGGAGGGACCGCACTCGTCGCTCGCTGATCGTCGGCGCGACCATCCCGTCGTCCACGTCTCGTGGCACGACGCCGACGCCTACTGCCTCTGGGCCGGAGCGAGGCTCCCCTCGGAGGCGGAATGGGAGCTCGCCGCGCGTGGCGGACTCGGGCGCCAGGTCTACCCTTGGGGCGACGAGCTCGAGCCGGGCGGGGAGCATCGAATGAACGTCTGGCAGGGCGAGTTCCCGGCCCGGGACACCGAGGAGGACGGCTTCGCGGGCACGGCGCCGGTCAACGCGTTCCCTCCGAACGGCTACGGCCTCCACAACATGACGGGCAACGTGTGGGAGTGGACGGCGGACTGGTTCCATCCGACCTTCCGCCGGCACGACAGGAGACGTGATCCGAAGGGGCCGCCGGACGGGACGCACAGGACGCAGAAGGGCGGCTCGCATCTCTGCCACCATTCGTATTGCAGGCGCTATCGCGTCGCCGCGCGGCAGGGTTCGACGCCGGACTCCTCGACCGGGAACGTGGGCTTCCGGTGCGCCGGGAACGGCTGAGCGATCGTCCGGCTCGTCCCCGGCGACGCGGAGCACCGGAACGCGCAGACCCCAGGGCGCCGCGGGTTGGGGCGGTACTCTCGCCCCTCTAGGGGCTCGGCCCCGAGCGCGGCTGGGTGCGCGGGATGCTCGGCGTGAAGAAGAGGGCCACGACCGCGAGCAGGGCCAGGATCGCGAGCGCCGCGCGCAGGCCGTCGAGCCGTGCCTCGCTGTTGGCAGCGAGCGCGGCCTCCGTGACGTCGGAGCTCGCGCCCGCCTCCTCGAGCCCCTCCTCGAGGTCCGCGTCCGAGGTGAATGGGACCCCGCCCGCCAGCTCGGTCGTGGCCCGGCTCTTCACCGAGGAGGGGATGGCCGGGCTCTCCTCCACGTTCGCGAGGAACGACGCCGTCAGCGCGGCGATCAGAAGGGATCCGGCCAGGGCGGTTCCGAGCGAAGCCCCGAGGTTCGTGGCCGTGTTCTGGAGCCCTCCCACCTCGGCGCTGTCCCGGTCCGAGACGGCGGAGACCGTCACGGCGCCCAGCTGGGAGGCGAGGGAGCCGATCCCGACGCCGATCAGGAGCATCGGGACGAGCACGATCTCCGGGCCCGCGCCCGGCTCGAGGCCGCCGAGGAGGACGACCGTTCCGGCGAGGAGCGCGAGGAGCCCGAGCTGGACGACGCGACGGGGCGAGACGTCGGGCAGGAGCCGCGGGATGCCGATCGCCGCGACGAGGAGCGCGGCCGAGAGCGGCAGGAGGCGAACGCCGGTCTCGAGCGCCGAGAGACCGAGCGCGACGGAGAGGAAGAGCGGCACGACGAAGAAGACGCCGGCCTGGACGAGGAACTGGAAGAAGAACATCGTCAGGCCGCCCCGCAGCTGGCTGTTCCGCAGCATCGCCGGGCGGATGAGCGGCTCGCCGCCCCGCGCCTCCACGCGGGCCAGCCAGCGGAAGAGAAGCCAGATCACGAAGAGCCCCGCGACGACGAGCCACACGACGGGGGAGATGCCGAGCCACGACGGGGCGCCCGGCTTCGGGGAGAGCCAGCCCCAGACGCCCGAGCGCAGCACGCCGAAGACGAACAGGCCGAGCCCGAGCGCCGAGAGCCCCGCGCCGACGAGGTCGATCCGCGGCCTCGTCTCGGGCGGGGCATCCGCGACGCGCCGGGCGAGCAGGAGGATGGCGGCCACGATCAGCACTTCGGCGGCGAACACCCAGCGCCAGGAGAAGTACGTCGTGGCGAAGCCGCCGATCAGCGGCCCGACGGCGACCGCGGTCGCGCCGGCAGCCGCGACGAGCCCGTACGCGGCGGGGCGCCGCTCGGCCGGGAAGTTCCCGGCGACGAGGGACACGATCGCGGGCATGATCAACGCCGCGCCCACGCCTTCGAGGAACGACCAGCCGAGGAGCAGGACGGGGAGGCTCGGTGCGAGCGACGTCGTGAGCGACCCCGCGCCGTAGACGACGCAGCCGATCGAGAACGCCCGCTTCGAGCCGATGAGGGTGCCGACCTTTCCGCCGGTGATCATGAGGGTCGCCATCACGAGCGTGTAGGCGGTGATCGCGCCCTGGATGCCGCTCACGTCCGTCCCGACGTCCTCCGCGACCGTCGCGATGGACACGTTCATCACCGAGCTGTCGAGCGTCATGAGGAACTGCCCCGCCGCGAGGGTCAGGAGGACGAGCGACGCACCCGCCGCCCGCGTCCCGGTCCCTGTCTCTCCAGCCACGGACGCCGTCCTACTCGAGGGTGCGGCGATCGAGCCTCGCCTCGATGGCCGCGAGCCGCTCCTCGAGCCGACGGAGCACCGCGCGCGTCTCCTCCTCGCTCGCCGCGCGGAGAGCGTCCAGGTGCGCGGCATCCGCCCGCTGCTCGTTGGACACGAACATGGACGTCACGGTCGCGGTCAGGAACGCGAGAAAGGTCACGCCGAAGATCATCACGACGCCTCCCACGACGCGGCCCCAGGGCGTCGTGGGGACCACGTCGCCGTACCCGACCGTCGCGAGGGTGACGATCGCCCACCAGATTCCCTCACCGACCGAGCCGAAGTCCTTCGGGGCGATCAGCCTGACGACGACGCCGACCGTGACGGCGAGTAGGACGGTGACGGTCGCGAGGTAGGGGAAGACGCGACGCGACGCGATCGCGCGCGCCGTCCGCTCGCGAAGGCGGCTCCGCGCACGTGTCGGCGGACGCGGCTCAGCGGTCCTCGGACGAGCCGTGGAGCCGCCACCCGCACCGCGTGTCTGAGGCTCTCGCGGGTGCACGAGGCCACCGAATCTAGACCGACCGTCGGTCGCCAACGTCGCCCCGCGCTCCCGTTCACCCGGGTGAACCCGGGCGTCGGGGGATGTGTCCCGGAGCGCGCCGCGGAAAGCTTCGCCGGAACGACCAAAGGAGACCGTCATGGCGATTGGTCCCGTGCAGCTGCTCGTGCTCGGCTTCGAGAACCCCGACTTCCAGGGAGAGATCGTCGCGGAGCTCGACCGGCTCAAGGAGGGCGACCTCGTCCGCGTGATCGACGGCATCGCCGTCCACAAGGACGCGGAGGGCGAGGTCAAGACCATCCGGAGGAGCGACCTGAGCGACGAGGAGGCCGTGGAGTTCGGCGCCGTCGTCGGGGCGCTCGTCGGCTTGGGGGCGGGCGGAGTCGAAGGCGCCGAGGCGGGAGCCGAGGCCGGCGCGGCGATGGCCGCGAGCGAGCTCGACGCGCCCGGCGACGAAGACGTGTGGGACGTCCTCGACGAGATCCCCCCCGACACCGCAGCCGCCGTCCTCCTGCTCGAGCACCGGTGGGCGATCCCGTTGCGGGACGCCGTCAGGCGCGCGGGCGGGTTCCCGATCTCGGACGGGTGGGTCCATCCCGAGGACCTCGTGGCCGTCGGGATGCTCGCCGCAGAGGAGGCGGCTGCCTCCAGCTCGTAGCCACCCGTCAAGTACCGACGCAAGGAGAGGAGACGATGTTCGGACCGAGTCGCAGAGTTGCGCGCCGAACCGCAAGGCGCACGACACGCCGTCAGGCCTACCTCCAGGATGCGATGAGCCCTGGCCAGGAGGAGCCGGAGCCTCAGTACGCGCCGGCGCCGCCGGCCGCACCGGACTACGCGGCAGAGCTTCAGAAGCTCGCCAGCCTGCGAGACCAGGGGCTCATCAACGACCAGGAGTTCGAGGCCAAGAAGAAGCAGATCCTCGGAATCTGAGCCGGATCGAAGGGAAGGAGCCCGCCGGTGAGCGGGACAGCCGCAGCGGCGCTCGCTGTCTTGGTCGCGGCGAGCGCGCTCGCGGCCCTCCTCGTCGTCCGTCGCAACCGAGCGCTTCGGCGGCGACCGGGCGACGTCGCCGCGCTGGCCCGCTGCCGGAGGAGCGGGCGCTGGTTTGCAGGACACGGCGTCTGGGTCAACGACGTGTTCGCCTTTCGCCGCAGCCCGGCCGGCTGGAACGAGATCCTCCTCTGGGTGACGAGCGCGCACGTGCGCCGGCCCACGGACGAGGAGCGGTCCCGTCTTCATCGCGTCGGGGACGATCCGATCGTCGTCACCTTCGTGCTCGCGTCCGGGGGCTCGATGGCGTTCGCGGCGCGCGCCGAGGATTCGAGCGGCCTGCTTGGTCCGTACGCCGGGCCGCCGTTTCCGGAATGTGTGGCTCGCTCAGCCGCGTGACCCGTAGAGAGCACGCGGCGAGCTCCTGATGGGCGCGGCCTTCGCGTGGGGCCTGCTCGCAGGCTCATCGCTCGTCATCGGCGGCCTCGTCGCGCTCGAGCTGCGGGTGGGCCGCACCGCCCTCGGCCTCGTGATGGCGTTCGGATCGGGCGTCCTCATCAGCGCCGTCGCCTACAGCCTCGTCGAGGATGCGCTCGAGACCTCGGCGGGCGGCGGCGGCGTTGCGCTCGGGCTCGCGGCCGGCGCGACCGTCTTCTACCTGGGCGATCTCTGGCTGGACCGGCTCGGCGCCGAAGGCAGGAAGCGCGCGAGCGGCGAGCAGGCCTCCGGCGCGCCGTTCGCCATCGTCCTCGGCATCGTCCTCGACGGAATTCCCGAGTCGATCGTGATCGGGCTCACCCTGCTCACGGGCGGTGAGATCAGCATCGCGATCGTCGCAGCGGTCTTCCTCTCCAACCTTCCCGAGGCGATCGCGGCGACGACCGGGCTCGCGGAGAGCGGCTGGGCCCGCCGCCGGATTCTCGCCCTGTGGGGGGTCGTCGCGCTCGTGAGCGCCCTCGCCGCGGTCGTGGGGTACGGAGCCTTCGGCGACGCGTCCCCGCGGACGAACGCGTTCGTCCTCGCGTTCGCCGGCGGTGCGATCCTCACCATGCTCGCGGACACGATGATGCCCGAGGCCTTCGAGCACGGGGGCAAGCGGGTCGGTCTCGCGACGACCCTCGGGTTCGGCCTCGCCCTCGCCCTGACGGCGCTGGAATGAGCGGTCCGCAGGCCCTCAGGCGGAGGGCTCGCCCGCTTCCCCGTCGCGGACGACGACGCGCTTCGATCTCGGCTCGACCTCGATGACCTCGTCGACGGGAACGATGATCGTCTTCGCCCCGAACAGACCGCCGCGAACGAGCAGCGCGGCCGGTTCGGGGTCGTCCCCGTAGAGGACGTCCTCGACGATCCCGATGCGCCTGCCCCTCGCCTCGAGCCGGAAGCCCTGGCACGAGGAGAGCCAGGCGAGACCTCCGTCGACGTCCGGCGTCTTGCTGCTCATCGGGCTCTCCGCGATCGGCACTCAGCTGAGGAGGAGCGCCTTCTCCGCCTGGAACTCCTCGTCGGTGAGCGCACCGCGCTCGCGGAGCGCGGCGAGGCGCTCCAGGCTGTCTACCGCGGCGGGCGCGACGCGCTCGCTCGAACGGGAGGGGCGGCCGGAGAGAAGGTGGGCGAAAGCGGCCCGCATGTCCAGGGGGCTGCGGACCGCGTCGGGGAACTCGCGCACGGTCTGGCGGCGGAGCACCTCGAGCCCGGCGAAGGCGAGCGCCGTGACGATCACGAGGGAGACGAGACGACGTGGCGATCCCACCGGTCCCCAGAGGAGAAGGAGGAGGATGACCGCCGCCAGGGCTCCGTGGACGAGTGCCGCCCGATCGCGGAACGTCGGCGCGAGCCAGTGCCGGACCGCGGTCGCCCGCCGGCCGGGACCCGCGAGCCACGTCGCCACGAGACCGATAGCGCCGATGGCGACGCCCGCGATCGCCGACTCGCGGAGAAGGGCCGTGAAGATCGTCCACACGTCCCGGGCGGCCGCCTTGACCGACTCCGCCGCCACGAGCGAGTCGACGATCGCGTTCCCGCCGATCCGCCGCACGACCAGCAGGAGGATGCCCAGCGTGAGGAGGCTGACCGCAAGCGCGCGGATCGTCTCCCGCCGGCGCCCGCTCGCGAGGTAGACCGCCCCCGCCCAGAGCCCGAGGCCGAGCAGGAACGGCCAGATCGAGAGCGCCTTCACGAGACGCACGGCGCTCTGGACGGTGTCGAGCTGATCCGACTCCATGATGACCACCGGCTCGACCCGCTCCTCGACCGTCTGAGTCGCACCCTCCCCGGCGCCGATTCTCTGGGCGACGTCGGCGACGATCGCGTCGAGGTCGAGCACCACCGCACCGTCCGTCAGGCTGACGCGTTCGGTCTCGTCCTCGAGCAGGGCGACGAGCTGCTCGTGCACGGCCCGGTTGGCCGTCCGCCAGAGCTCCTGGACGCGGGGCCTCGCCAGCGCCGCGGCGGCCGCGTCGTAGGCGACTCCCTGCAGCTGGGCCGAGGCAGGACCGGCAAGCGGCTTCACCTCCTCGGGGAGCGCGGCCTCGAGCCGGGCCTGCAGGTCGGCCGCCGAGTACGCCTGGTCGACGATGTAGACCGCGAGCGCGTCCTGGACGGCGGGGCTCTCGAGCAGCTGGCCGCTCTGGTCGACCCAGACGTCCGTGTCGAGCGCCGCGTCCCGTATCCAGACACTCACGGTCGAAACGAGGATGCAGACGGCGCCGAGCACGATCAGCACGGGGACGAGGATCCGATGTGGACGTCCTGCCCTGCCGGTCTCGGACGGAGTGCGTCTCCGCATCACGCCTCGAGGATCCCGGAGCGGCGGCTCGATCGCTTCACCCGCGCCCGCCGTTCACCCGGGTGAGATTCGCCTACAGGGCGCCGAGCTCGCGCGCCTTCGCCACGGCGGCTTCCCGGGAGGACACCCTGAGCTTCTGGTAGATCGACTTCGTGTGCGAATGAATCGTGTTGTAGGACAGGAAGAGCGTGGCGCCGATGTCGCGCTTCGGAAGCCCTTCGGCCAGGTAGCGAAGCACCTCCAGCTCGCGCTCCGTCAGCCCGGTGTCCCCGCTCGTCCTCCGGTACGCGGGTGTGAGCGAGCGCGCCACCTGCTCGAGGCGATCGTCGAGCATGCCCGCGTCGGCGCAGCCGTCGAGGAGCTCCCGCGCCTCTGCGATGCAACGACGCCCTGCCTGCGTTCCCTGTCGACCACGCCGGACGGGTGCGAGGGTGAGGAGGGCCTCGGCGACGAGCAACGGCTCTCCATGCGTCCGTAGGCACGCCAGCGCCCGCTCGAGAGCCTGTTCCGACTCGGCGACGTCCGAGTGTGCGAGGGCGGCTCCGCGTGCCAGGTCGGCGAGTCCGGCTGCGAGGGGATCGTTCAGGTCGTGCGACTCGAGAGTCGCGAGCGCCTCGTGCGCCCACGCCTCCCCGTGCTCGTCGTCCCCGGCGGCGTGGGCGGCGCAGGCCAGGAGCGCGTTCGCGATCGAGACGTGCAGCCACTGACCCGACTCGGCTGCCGACATGGCGGCATCCCGGAGCGACGTCTCGGCCTCTTCCCACTCCCCTGCGAGGTACCGGGCCCAGCCGAGCGCGAGCGGGGCGAGCGGCCGCCAGAGCGAGCTCAGCCCGGCCTCGAGCTCGCGCGCGCGCACGGCCGCGGCCAGCATCGCACCCGCGTCACGACGCGGGAAACAGGCCTCGACGACCGCTGCGCCCGCCTCGAGCGAGGTGCCGTCGGGAAAGCTCCCGGCGAGCCCGGCGCCGTGTGCCGCCCGGAGAGCGGGGAGCCCTTCCTCGGCCTGGTCCGTCATGCCGTCCGCCCATGCCCGAGCGAGCGAGAGCCGTGCGTCGGCCACGACCGCTTCGGCCGGCAGCGTCTCCAGCCGGCGGAGGGTGGTCCGGGCCTCGCCGCAGTCCAGCCGCGGAGCCCAGCGCTCGGCGACCAGGTCGCACGCCGCCTCGACGTCGCCGGCGGCGACGGCATGGCGAAGAGCCTCGTCGATCCGGCCGGCCTCTCGGTACCACCCGAAGGCCCGCCTGTGCAGCGTCGGCAGACGTTTCCGGTCGTGGTGCAGGAGCTGAGCCCGCAACAGGTCCGTGAAGAGCTGGTGATAGCGATACCACTCGCGCCGGTCGTCGAGCGCCACGATGAAGAGGTTGGCGCGCTCGAGCTCCTCGAGGAGGTCGGCGGAGTCCTCGTGCCCCGTGAGGGCGTCGGCGAGCGGACCGCATACCGAAGCGAGGATCGAGGTGTCGAGGAGGAACTGCCGCCGCCTCGGGTCGAGCGAGTCGAGGACGACCTCGGTCAGGTAGTCGACGACGTGCCGGTTCGAGCCGCCGAAGCCGGCGACGAACCCGGCTGGATCCTCGGCCTGTCGGAGGGAGAGCGAGGCGAGGTAGACGCCCGCAGGCCAGCCTTCGGTGCGCTCGTGCAACATTCCCAGCGTCTCGTCGGCCAGTCCGAGCCCGAGAGTCTCGTTCAGGAACGCGGCCTCTTCCTCGTCGGTGAAGCAGAGATCGACGGCCCGTAGCTCGAGCAGCTCGCCCCGCGCCCTCATGGTCCCTACCGGGATGACGGGGGGATCGGCGCGCGTCGAGAGGACGAGCGTGACGCTCTCGGGGAGCCAGTTCAGGAAGAGCTCGAGGGACTCGTGGCACGCTTCGTTGTGGATGTTCTGGTAGTCGTCCAGGGCGAGCACGACGTCGCCGTCGACGAAGCGAAGGTCGTGTGCGAGCAGTGGGACGACCGCCCCGAGAACGTCGACCTGAGCGGCGTGCAGCGCGATCTGGGCGGCGCTGTCGAAGCTCGGGTCGACCGCCCGCAGGGCTTCGACGATCCGCGTCCAGAGGTGAACCGGGTCGTCGTCGCCCGGGTCGATCGACACCCACGCGAACGGCCGTTTCTCGGCGTCCCGCCACTGGTGGAGCAGCGTGGTCTTCCCGAACCCGGGTGGCGCCGCGAGCATCACGAGGGGCTTCTGGGACTCCGTCAACCTCCCCGTCAGACGATCGCGGGCCAGCATGCCGGTCGCGGCGCTCGGCCGTTCGTGGTGGGTCTCGAGGTCGACCGCGAGGTGCGACCCAGTGGTCCTGCCTGTCGCGCTCCGCCGCTCATGTGACTCACGCATGGCTCTCCGATCGCTTCACGTCGATGCCGGCGCTCGTTCCGTCCCGCTACTCAAGCGAAGAGGGTCGCCACAGGCAATGGAGCGCGCACGGAACTTCCTCGTGGTGCGTGCACCCGTGCCGCGGTGATACGCCCGCCGGCTTCCCGGCTCGAAAGGTTCCCGCTGTCGCCGAGGCCGGACGTGCGTGCGACGGAGACAGAGACCGGTCCAGCGGGGTTGGACCGCCTGGGGAGGCGCGTGCCGCGACGGCTCAGAGAGCCACGTCTTCGCGGCCACCTGCCGTCTCCGCCTCGCTGAGGAAGACGAGCGCTGCCTTCACGCGCTTGCTCACGTCCTCGGCGTCCGAGAGGTGGAGCTTGAGGAAGATGGAGTTGATGTGCTTCTCGACCGCGCGCTTCGTGAGGACGAGCGACTCTGCGATCGCCGCGTTGCTCTTCCCCTGGGCGATCTGAGCGAGGACCTCCCGCTCGCGCGGGGTGAGATCCGCGAGCGCCGAGCGTCGCGCGAGGGCCTTCGCCGCCACGAGCTCGTCGATGATCGCGGGGTCGACGACCGATCCTCCCGAGGCGACCGACTCGATGGCCGAGACGAGCTGAGCCCTGTCGTGGACGCGCTCCTTGAGGAGGTAGCCGCGGCGCTCCGACCCTCGTTCGAGGAGCGCGAGCGCGTACCCCGGCTCCGCGTACTGGCTCAGGACGATCACGCCCACCGTGGGTCGTGACTGCCGCAGGTCGAGGGCGAACCGGATCCCTTCGTCGCTCTTCGTCGGCGGCATGCGGATGTCCGTCAGGACGACGTCGGGCACAGTGTGCTCGACGGCCTCCTCGAGGGAGGGCAGGTCCTCGCAGACCCCGACGACCTCGATGCCCGGCTCGCCGCCGAGCACCCCCTGCACGCCTTCTCGAAACAGGAGGTTGTCATCCGCGACGACGACGCGGAGGGGCATTGGGGCCACGATAGCGGGCTTCACGCGACTCCAACGAGCCGGAGTGGTGCACGCACCTCCTCCCAGGGGCAAGTCTGCCGGCCACCGTGATGCCGGTGCGCGCCCTTGCCGTCCGGAGGACGGAAGAGGAAGCTCTCAGAGGGCTGCGGTAGATGCGGACCCGGGACGATCGGCGAAGGACAGGCTGGGATGAGACGCACGGTGCAACCGACGTCACGCACGCACGAGCGCGAGGAGGTCACGGTCGTCACGGTCGACGACCAGGTGGTGTTCCGGCGCGCTGCGTGGGACGTCATCGCGGCGACGCCGGGCTTCCGGCCGATCGGAGAGGCGGAGTCCGGAGAGGACGCGCTTCGGCTCGTCGACGACGTCGACCCTGCGCTCGTGCTCGTGGACCTGCGGATGCCCGGGATGGACGGGGTCGAGACCTCTCGCCACATCGCCGGCGCGCACCCGGAGGCCGTGGTCGTGCTGATCACGATCGAGGATCCGGAGGCGCTCCCCGCGGGAGTGGCGTCGTGCGGCGCAGTGGCCGTCGCGCGCAAGCAGGATCTCTGCCCGCGCATGCTTCGCGGACTCTGGGATGCCCACGGAGGCGGTCTTCCGCTCACTCTCGCCGGCGGAGCCTAGTAGGCTTCCCGCGACGCAGCGTCCAGTCCCTCCAAGGCAAGCCACGTCCGCGCCCGAAGATCCGCCAAGCGCACCGCCGGATGACCTGAGCGGGTCGGCCTCGTGACCGCCTGGCCGGAGGTGGCAGCAGCGGGGACGCGCCGGCGTGACGACGTCCTCCTGATCGCCGCTGCGACGACCGGCGTGACGCTCTCGGCTCTCGCCGTCGCGGTGGTGCTCGCGAGCGAGCAGCCGGGCGACCGCTCCATCATCGCGCTCGCGAGCGCTCTCGCAGTCGCCGTTCCCGTCCTCGTCGGCATTGGTGTGTGGCACGCCGGCGAGTACGTGCGTTTCGGCCGTCTACTCGTTGCGTGGGGCCTCGTCGACTTCCTGGCGGTCCTCTCGTACTCGAGCGACTCGGCCGTCTACAGCTTGGGCCGAATCGGCGTGTGGGTGGTCGAGCCGGTGGCGATCGCCACGATGCTCGCCTTCCCGTCCGGTCGGCTGCGAGGGACGGTCGAGCGGTGGATCGTGGTCGTGATCTCCGCGACCGTGGCGGTGCTCTTCGTCCCGACCGCGTTCCTCGTCGACACGTATCCGGAGCCGTCTTTTTGGGCGACGTGCCAGGACGACTGTCCCGAGAACGCCTTCATGGTCGTCGCGACCGAGCCGGCCTTCGTCGACGCCTGGGTGCGCCCGCTGAGGGAGCTGATCACGATCGCGGTCTACGTCGCCGTGGTGGGCGTCCTCTATCGCCGGCTCCGGGCCTCGACCGACCTGGGGAAACGGATGGTTGCCCCCGTTCTGACCGTCGCGATCGTCCGCTCGTTGGCGATCGCCGGCGGCCTCGCGCTTCGGCGGGCAGCACCGGCGTCCGTCGCGCTCGACGTCGCCTCCTGGATCTTCGTCCTCTGCCTTCCCGCGCTCGCGCTTGCGTTCTTCATCGGGATCCTCCGCTCGCGGCTTCTGGCCGGCAACGCCCTGCAGCGCCTCGCGCTCGGGCTACGACACCAGACGGAGGCCGAGGACCTCCGCGACGTCCTCGCCTCGGCGCTCGAAGATCCGTCGCTCGAGGTCGCCTACTGGATCCCCGATCATCCCGGCCGTTGGGTGGACGCCGCCGGCAAGGACGTGCAGCTGCCGGTCGGCCAACCGGGGCGCTGCGTGACGGTCGTGCGCGAGCGAGACCGGCAGCTCGCGGCGTTCATCCACGATCCTGCGCTCCGCGAGCAGCGCCCCTTCGTCGAGGCGGCGGGGTCGTTCGCGGCGTCGGCGCTCGAGAACCAGCGGCTGCGGGCGCAGGTCGACGCGTCCCTCGAGAGCCTTCGCGCGTCGCGGGCTCGCATCCAGGCGGCCGCGGACAGCGAGAGGCGCCGCATCGAGCGCGACCTCCACGACGGCGCCCAGCAGCGTCTCGCCGCGCTCCGGGTGAGGCTCGACCTCGCCGCCGAGGCGGTGGCCGAGGATCCGAAGCAGGGGGCTCTTCTGCTCCGCGAGCTCGGCGAGGAGGTCGAGGATGCCCTCGATGACGTCCGCTCGCTCGCGCGGGGGATCTACCCTGCGCTCCTTGCCGACCGAGGGGTCGAGGAGGCGCTGCAGGCCGCCGCCCGGCGGTCGCCCGTCGCCGCGACAGTCACGACTCGCGGTCTCGGCCGCTACCCGCCCGAGATCGAGGCCGCCGTCTACTTCTGCTGCCTCGAGGCGCTCCAGAACGTCGCCAAGCACGCCCGCGGAGCCACTTCCGCCTCAGTCACGGTCGTGGACGACGGCGCCCTGCGCTTCGACGTCCGCGACGACGGTTCCGGGTTCGTCGTCGACTCGGTTCTGGAGGGGACCGGTCTCGCGAACATGCGCGACCGGGTCGGCGCCGTCGGCGGGAAGCTGACGATCTCGTCGAGGCCCGGCGCGGGCACCCACGTCGCCGGCGTCATCCCGCTTCCGCAGGCCGGGCGGCCCGTGGATCCCCGCCTGCCCGTCGAGGGACGCTCACCCGGGTGAGCGTGCGCCACGGGTGAGGACGTCCGCGTTCCGGCTGCCGGAGAATCTCGGGTGCGGGGCGCCGGCCAGCCGCCGGAGTGCCCGCACGAGGAAAGGAGGAACGAGTGGTCTTCGCAGAAACGACATTCCTGGACGTCTTCTGGTGGATGATCGTCATGTTCTTCTGGGTGATGGCGATCTGGATCTTCATCGCGCTGCTCAGCGACATCTTCCGGCGCGACGACATGTCCGGCTGGTCGAAGGCAGGGTGGGTCCTCCTCCTCGTCTTCCTGCCGTTCCTGGGCGCGCTCGCGTACATCATCGCTCGCCCGAAGGTCACGACCCAGGACGTCCGCATGCTCACGCAGTCGGAAGCCGCGTACCGTGCGGCCGCCGGTGTCTCGACGGCCGACGAGCTCTCGAAGCTCAGCGAGCTCCGGGTCCAGGGCGTCCTCAGCGAGCAGGAGTACGAGGAGCTCAAGCGGAGGACGCTCGCCACGACGTAGCCCTGCGGACAGGAACGGGCGTGCGCGGGCGCCTTCTCGCGCCCGCGCAAGCCCGGAACGAGCCCGACGAGCCGCTTCGAAGCCATGGGCAGCGCAGACCGCACGAGTGCCGACCGGACGTCGAGCCTTCTTCGCCGCACGCTCCGCGACTGGTGGCTGGTCACACGTGATGCCGGCCACGTGGGCCGCGCGCTGGCCCGGACGGCGATGGTCCCTCTCCGGCCTCGCGTCGTCCACGCGGCGCCGGGCGTCGCGCCGACTCCCGACGTCCTCCGCGCAGGGGCACGGGCAACGGTGCACGCGGCCACCGAGGGCTCGCGGAAGCCCGTCGACCGCGACGGAACGCCCGGGCGGTCGGACGGGCCGACCGCCCGCTCCGGCCCGGACCCCGGTCGCTGACGGAGGCCGGGCATGTCCCCGAAGAGCCCGCTCGACCCGCGGGCCGGCGGACGAAGCGCTGCCGGACGGCTCACGTCGGCCCGCGCACGGGCACGAGAGGTCCCGGTGCGCCTCACCGCCGCACGAGGCCGGCACGCGTCGATCGACGCCTCGTTCGATCTGTTCGAGCGCGACCGACGCATGGCGGCGAGCGTCCTGGCCGGTGGCATCGCGTACCGGCTCTTCTTCTGGCTCCTCCCTCTCGCCCTCATCCTCGGCGGGGTGCTCGGGTTCTCGTCGGGCGGGTCCGCGGAGGAGATCGCGGGAGACGCCGGCCTCACCGGCGCCGCGGCCGATACGGTCGCGGACGCCGCGGAGACGGCGGCCAGGGGTCGCTGGGCTCTCTTGCTGATCGGCACGGGCGGGCTCCTGTGGACGAGCACCAGGTCGGTGCTCGCGCTCCGGCGCGTCTACGCGCTCGTCTGGGACCTCCCGCCCCAGCGCGGGGGGAACCCGCTCAAGGAGGCGCTCGCCTTCAGCGGCGTCGTCCTCGTCTTGCTCGCCATCCCGACGGCAACCGCCCGTCTGCGCGAGATCTCGCCGGGGTCCGGGCTGGTCGTCGCGGTGCTCGCCGTGGTCGCGTTCTTCGGGATCTGGCTCCTGGTCTCGACCTGGCTGCCGCACGGGGACGTGCCGCTTCGCGCTCTCATCCCCGGGGCCGTCCTCGTCGCGGCCGCGGCGCAGGTCATCCACCTGTTCATCCTCTTCTACGTCGGCGCGAGGCTCGAGCGGGCCTCCGCGCTCTACGGTGGTCTGGGCATGGCCGCCACGTTCCTGTTCGTCCTGTACGTCGTCGGCCGGCTCGTCGTCGCGTCGGCGATCGTCAACGCCGAGCTGTGGCGGCGCAGCCAGGAGGACGGGACGCGCGTGATCTCACCCGGGTGAAGTACCGTCCGAGGTGGTGTTGCGAGAGCGTCGCCGACCTAGCCTCTGTCGTGGGCCCGGCCCCCGCTGAGCCCGTCGGATGAGAGGAGGAGACGATGCCCGTCGCAGCAGAGTTCACCTTCCTGGACGGCTTCTGGCTCATGCTCACGTTCTTCGCCTGGGTCATGGTGATCGCGCTCGTCATCATGGTCCTCGTCGACAACTTCCGCCGAGAGGATCTCTCGGGCTGGGCGAAGGCGGGGTGGACGCTCTTCGTCATCGTCTTCCCGCTTCTGGGGGCGATCGTGTACCAGATCGCCCGGCCGAGGACGGTGTCGACGGCGCCTGGACGGGAAGCGACGAGCGCGACGCAGGCGCGTGACGACGCAACCCGGATCACGATGGGCCTTCCCAGGTAGCGACGGGTCCGTGGAAGCGGTCGTGCATCATGGTTGAGACGATCGGGCCCGAGGTGCTCGCCGCGCTCGTCCTGACGATCGGCCTCGCGTGGGTCCTCGTGGTGCTCGGCGTCGACGCCGGGCAGCTCGAAGCGCGCCGGCCGCGACGCCGCTGCGCTGCCTGCGGCAGGCTGCTGGAGGAGGGCGACCGGCGGTGTCGGTGTCGACGGTAGGCGGGCACGACGCGCGCGAGAGACCGGCCCCGGACGCCGAGCAGGTCGGCTGGGTGCGGTTCGCCGGAATCCTCGTGATCCTGGTCGGGGCCTTCAACGTCGTGGACGGGATCGTCGGGCTCACGAAGCAGACGTACTTCGAGGTGACGCCCGACGGCCTGCTCGTCACGACGAACTACGACGCCTGGGGCGGTTGGTGGCTCGGCCTGGGCATCCTCCAGATCCTCGCCGGCCTCGGCGTCCTCGCCGGAAGGCAGTGGGCACGGATCACGGCGATCTGCCTCCTGCTGCTGGCCGCCGTCGGCCAGATCGTCTTCCTCGTCGCCTTCCCCCTCTGGAGCTTCCTCACGATCGGGCTCATCGTGGCCGCGATCCACGCGCTCACCGTGCACGGCGAGGCGTTCGGCAGCGAGCGGGCGACGGGAGTCTGAGCATGGGCGCCGAGATCCCTCGAGGTGAGCCGTCCAGTGCAGGTTGAGGACACGCCTTCGCCGGGATGGAGCCTGGCGCTCGGGCTGCTCGTCGCCTGGGCCCTGCTCGCCGTCGCGTTCGCCGTCACGAGCTGGGTGATTCCGGGCATGGACGTCTCCGGCGGCTTCTGGGGCTACGTCTGGGTCTCCGCGCTCTTCGGCCTCGTCAACGCGATCATCGGGACGATCCTGCGAATCCTCACGCTCCCGCTCGTCCTCCTGACGTTCGGGCTCTTCGCCGTCATCGTCAACGCGCTCCTCTTGAGCATCACCGACGCGCTCTCGAGCCGACTCACCATCGACGATTTCTGGTGGACCGCCATCTGGGCCGCGCTCGTCCTCGCTCTCGTCACGCTCGCGCTGCAGCTCGCCCTCGAGAGCCTGCTTCGGCGCGGGAACCCGGCGCTCTAACCCGGGTGAACGCGCCCGCGGGGTGAGGACGGCGGACGCTTCGGGGCGTAGCCTCGGGCGAAGGCTCGCGCGCGTACGGGCGCGAGCGGGAGACACGAGACGGGCGCCCTTGCACGCAGTGGACGTTTGCGGCAGCCCGCAAGCCCGACGAAAGGAGCCCCATGGCGACGCCGCTTCAAGGAACGAGCCAGGAGCGCAAGGCGGACCGCTGGATCGCCTTCGCCGGCCTGATGTTGATACTCGCCGGAACGCTCGACATCTTCGACGGCCTGCGGGCGATCGGCGCTCAGGACACGAGCTTCGACGCTCTCTTCTACGACAACAACCTCGAGGCCTGGGGCTGGTTCTACCTGATCCTCGGCATCGTGCTCGTCGCCGCGGGATTCGCGGTGTTCGCACGCGTTCGCTGGGCCGTCGTCCTCGGCATCGCGGTCACGCTCATCGCCGCGACGCTCAACTTCTTCTGGATCTTCGTCTACCCGCTCGCAGCGGCGGTCATCGTGACCCTCAACGTGCTCGTCGCGTACGCGCTCACGATGTACGGCCTCGAGGAGGATCCCGGGGCTCGCGGGTAGGCGTTCGCAGCTCGTTTTCGGGGCGCTGTCGGCCGGCGACCGCCCTCCACGGCCGTCAGGTCGAGAGCTCGATCTCGGCAGGCAGCTCCCCACGCTCCCGTTCCGGGGCGAGCTCGTCGCTCACCCTTGCGTCGAAGTAGACGAAGGCGGTGGCGAGGGCGACGAAGGGGATCACGATCGCGTAGACGATGCCGGCGACGAGGTTCACGACCCAGAGCGGCGCGCCGGTCAGGAGCAGGAGGAGCGCGCCCGCGAGCGGGCCGGCGAGGAGGGCGAGACCCGCGCCGACGACCGTGAGCGACGCGACCTTGAGCCACTCTCGCCGGACGAGACGGCCGCTCCGTCGCAGCGCCTCGAGGGAGAAGAGACCCTCGAGCTCGACCACGGGGACGACGAGCGCCCAGCGGACGGCCAGCCAGACCGCGATCGGCAGGAGGAAGACGGAGCTCGCGAGGAGCGAGACGACGACGACGGCGAGCGCGATGGCGCCGAGGAGCGGCAGGATGCTGTCGAGCACGAGGCGGTAGGCGCCGAGGGGGCCGATCGGCCGCCCCTCGTCGATCTCGACGAGCGCCCGGACGGTCGCGGCCTGGACGACGCCGACTCCGAGGAGCGTCAGCGTCGTCCCGACGGCGACGACGAGGAGGACGAGCAGCCCGCCGCTCTCGCCGTCGGTGTCGATGCCGGCGACCCGCGACGCCCCGAGGACGACCGCCTGCAGGAGGCTCACGAGCACGGTGATCGGCACGAGCAGCGCCGCGATCCCGACGAAGAGCGGGAATCGCCGCAGGTACATGCGCCCGGCCGAGGCGACGATCTGCCCCCAGGCCCGGCGGCGCGCCAGGCGCAAGGGCGTCGTCGGGGTCCAGGTCGCGCGCGAGATTCCGAGCACGAGCAGCGCGAGGAGCGCCGCGAGCACGAGGACGACGGGAAGCGGGTCTTCGACGAACTTCCGCACTGCCTCCGAGCCGCCGGCGACTGCGTCGCAGAAGAAGTCAGTCGTCTCCGTCCCGAATGCGCTGCCGGCCGGGACGGCGTAGCTCCGGCTGCGCCACTCCTCCGACCAGGCGATGGGCTCCGTCCACTGACTCTTCAGGTTCGGCCCCGTGGGCCCGTTGAAGAACGCCCGCTGGAGCTCGCCCCAGCGACCCTCGAAGGCGATCCACGGGAACGCGCGGCGCGCCTCCTCCGGGTCGCTCGGGATCGTCCGCACGACCGGACGCAGGTCGATCGTCGGCTCGGTCGTGTCGTCGCAGCCGACGCCTTCGTCCGCCGAGGTGCCGAGGTAGAGCGCCTCCTCGTAGAAGTTCGCGTGCGAGCCGGCCGCCGGGTGCACGACCGGGTGCGTGCCGTCGACGAGCTCGAGCTTCTCGTCGCCCCACTCGGCCCGCTCCGCGCCCTCGTGCTGGCTGTACCCGACGGAGGTCGGCCGACGGGAGAGCGCCTCGCGCGGGTCCGGGGCCTCGAAGACGAGCTGGATCATCTCCCAGTCGCCCTCGTGCAGGTTGTTCCAGTCGTTGAAGGCGTAGAAGAGCCAGTACTGGAGCGCGAGCCGGCCGGGGTGGCCCGGGTCGGTGGCGACGTGCGCGTAGACCGTGGGCTCGGTGTCCTCGGTGAGGCGGCGCGCCCACCGCTCGTAGCCGCAGCCGGGGTCGAGCGCGTTGCCGGGGAAGTCGAGGTGGTACTCGTAGAGACCTTCGGCGAGATCGTCGCCGGCCGGGGCGATGTCGACGAGGTCGGCCGCGTTCCACGGCCCGCGCAGCGAGACCGTCGGCTCGTCGAAGAGGACGTCGACGTCGAGCGGCTCGTACGGCTCGCCGGGGCCGCACTCCTCCTCCTGCTCGACGAGCCGCACGACCGGCGCGTAACGCTCCGCGAGCTCGGTCTCGTCGGCGAGGTCGGCGGCGGCGGCCGGAGCGACGCTGAGCGCGACCGCGGCGAGGAGCGCGAGGAGCGCGCCGCGCGTCCCGATCATGGGTTCGTCGAGCCGTCGGCCGGCGTCGCGTCCATCACGCTCGCCGTGTGCTCAGCGGCCGCCGACGGACTCGATCGCGAGCAGGTTGCCGTCCGGGTCGCGACACCAGGCCGCGCGGACGTCGCCGAGCGTGGCGATGCCGCCCTCGGTCTTCATCTGCGGCAGGTCGTAGTCCTCGAGCTCGACGCCGCGCTCGCGGAGCCGTGCGACGACGGCGTCCAGGTCGGCGACCCGGAAGCCCGCCACCGTGTGCCTGCTCTTGCCGGCGCCGACGCTCTCGTAGACGAGCAGCGTCCCCCCGCCCGCCCTGAACTCCGCCTCGCGGTTCTCGGGCAGGTCGTCCCGCCGCTCCTGGAGCTCGAGGCCGAGCGTCTCGCCGTAGAAGCGGATCGCCGCCTCGACGTCCGAGACGGGGACGACGGCCACGATCCCGGCCTCGCCGAGCACGGTCAGGAGGGTGCGCCGGCCGGCTTCGGCAGCGGCTCGATCGCCCGCAGGGCGCGCTCGATCTCCTCCTCGGGGAGGGCGAAGTCCTCGAGCTCGCCGTGGAGGTACGCGTCGTACGCGCCGAGGTCGAAGTGGCCGTGACCGGACAGGTTGAAGAGGATCGTGCGCTCGCGGCCCTCCGCGTCGGCGCGCGCGGCCGCCTCGACGACGCCGTGGACCGCGTGCGCGGCCTCGGGCGCCGGGACGATTCCCTCCGTACGGGCGAAGCGGACGGCCGAGGCGAAGACGTCCCGCTGGCCGTAGGCCTCGGCGCGCACGAGCCCGTCGAGGACGAGCTGGGAGAGGAGCGGGGCCATGCCGTGGTAGCGCAGGCCGCCGGCATGGATCCCCGGGGGGACGAAGTCGTGACCGAGCGTGTGCATGGGGACGAGCGGCGTCAGCTGGCCCGTGTCCCCGAAGTCGTAGGCGAACGGCCCGCGTGTGAGCGTCGGGCAGGCGGCGGGCTCGCAGGCGAGCACGTCGATGTCGCGGCCGGCGACCTTCTCGCGGATGAACGGGAACGCGAGCCCGGCGAAGTTCGAGCCGCCGCCGACGCAGCCGACGACGAGGTCCGGGAAGGCGCCCGCCTGCCCCATCTGCGCGAGGGCCTCCTGCCCGATGACCGTCTGGTGCAGGAGGACGTGGTTGAGGACGCTCCCCAGCGAGTACGCAGTGTCCTCGCGCTGGCCGGCGTCCTCGACCGCCTCGGAGATGGCGATCCCGAGGCTCCCCGGCGAGTCCGGGCTCTCCGCGAGGATCGTCCGGCCGGACTGCGTGTCCTCGGACGGGCTCGCCACGACCGTCGCGCCCCACGTCTCCATGAGCGAGCGCCGGTACGGCTTCTGCTCGTACGACACCCTGACCATGTAGACCTTGCACTCGAGCCCGAAGAGCTGGGCGGCGAGCGCGAGGGCGCTCCCCCACTGGCCGGCGCCGGTCTCCGTCGCGATGCGCGCACGGCCCGAGTCCTTCACGTAGTAGGCCTGCGCCACGGCCGTGTTGGGCTTGTGGCTGCCGGCGGGGCTGACGCCCTCGTACTTGTAGAAGATGCGCGAGGCGGTCCCGAGCTCCTGCTCGAGGCGATGGGCCCGGTAGAGCGGCGTCGGGCGCCAGAGGCGGTAGACGTCCCGGACCGCTTCCGGGATCGGCACCTCGGCGTCCTCCGAGACCTCCTGGAGGATGAGCTCCAGCGGGAAGAGCGGGGCGAGGTCGTCGGGGCCGACGGGCTCGCCGGTGCCCGGGTGGAGCACCGGCTGGGGCCGGTTCGGCATGTCAGCCGCGACGTTGTACCACCGCTCCGGAATGGCGCTCTCCGGAAGCGTGAACTTCGTCTCGCTCATCGCGCGGCGAGCATACCGTCCGTCAGCGCGGCTCGCACTCCGCGTCGCCGTCGACGGCGACGCCCGGAAGGCGGCCGAGGAGCGTCGCGAGGGTCTCGAGCTCGTCCTCGGCGAAGCGCGACGTGAAGAGGCTCTCGACGCCGGCGAGGTGGGTGCGGGAGGCCTCGCGGAGCTTGCGCTCGCCCGCCTCGGTCAGCTTGGCGTAGACGACTCGGCGGTCGCTCTCACACGCCTCCCGCTCGACGAGCTCCGCGCGCTCGAGGCCCTCCAGCAAGCGGGTGATGCCCGAGGCGGTGAGGAGCACCCGCCCGGCGAGGTCGACCCGTCGCAGGCGCTGCTCCGGCGCCCGCTGCAGGTGGAGGAGAACCTCGTAGTCGCTGATCGTGAGCCCGTGCCCGGCGACGAGGTCGGCGGAGAGCTCCCGCGTCAGCGCGGCGTGGGCGCGGAGGAAGCGGATCCAGGCCTCGAGCTGTCGCTCCCGCGGACGGACCTGCGTACTCATGGCAGCCCTCACTGTAGACGGCCCGGCCGTGCGGGCCAACAACGGCTAGCGCTGGAGGGCCCGGGCGAGGATGTCCCGCAGGGCGCGCTGGTCCGCCGCGGGGAGCCCGGCGATCTCGAGCGGAGGCGCGGCCAGGAGCTCGACGACGCGCTCGCGCAGGCGCCCGCCGTCCTTCGTGAGGGCGAGCGTCTTCACCCGGCGGTCGCGGCCGGCGCGCCGCTCGACGAGCCCGCGCGCCTCGAGCCGGTCGACGATCCCCGTCACGTTCGAGGCGTGGCAGTGGAGGACGTCGGCGAGCTCGCTCATCGCGAGCGGCCGCTCGGGCTCGAGCAGCCGCAGGGCGTGCGCCTGCACCGCCGTCAGCTCGAGCTCCACGAGGGCGGCCGTCAGCGAGCGGTGCTTCGTCCGCGCGAGCTCGAAGAGGAGCTTCCACGCCTCGCGGGCGACCGGTGGGGCGCTCGTGGCGAGCGACGTCATGGCCGGGATGATACTTGAGAACGTGGAACCTTGACATCCTCAACTAGCTGGCTACCCTACCCTCCGTGCGGGACGAGCACGGCATCCAGGCGGAGGGCCTCGTCCGGGAGTACAAGGGCGGCATCCGCGCCGTCGCCGGCATCGACCTCCAGGTCGCTCCCGGCGAGATCTACGGCTTTCTCGGCCCGAACGGTGCCGGGAAGTCGACGACCGTGCACGTGCTGACGACGCTCCTCCCCCTCACCGCGGGCAGGGCGCGCGTCGCCGGCTTCGACGTCGCGCGCGAAGGGGCCCGGATCCGGGCCGCCATCGGGGCCGCGCTGCAGGAGGCCGCGCTCGACCCGCTCCTCACCGGCCGCGAGCACCTGCGCCTCCAGACCGCCCTCCACGGAATGCCGAAGGCGGAGCGGCGGCAGCGGTCGCAGGCGCTGCTCGAGCGCGTCGGCCTCACGCAGGCGGCCGACCGCAAGGTCCGGACCTACTCGGGCGGGATGAAGCGGCGTCTCGACCTCGCGCTCGCGCTCGTCCACGAGCCGACCATCCTCTTCCTCGACGAGCCGACCACCGGCCTCGACCCGCAGAGCCGGAACGCGCTCTGGGCCGAGGTTGCACGCCTCGCGACCGACGAGGGCGTGACCGTCTTCCTCACGACCCAGTACCTCGAGGAGGCAGACGTCCTCGCCGACCGGGTTGGGATCATCGACCACGGGCACATCGTCGCCGAGGGGACGCCGGCTGCCCTCAAGGCGGAGATCGGCCGTCCGAGCGTCGAGGCGATCCCCTGCAACGCCGGCGAGCGCGCCGCCGTCGACCGCGTGCTCCGCCGCTTCGGACGGCCGGTTCCGGGCTCGCCGAAGGGCGTCACCGTCCGCCTCGACGGGGGCGAGGAAGCGCTCGCCGACGTCGTGCGCGCGCTCGACGAGGAGGGCCTCCACCTCGAGCACCTGCAGCTCCACGCCCCGACCCTCGACGATGTCTTCCTCGCCAAGACGGGCCGCTCGCTCGAGGGCGCCGGCGACGAGCTCGACGAGCGGCCCGAGGCCGCTCCGGCGCCCGCGCCTGCGTGACCTCCTCGCCGCTCTTCGTCCAGGTCGGCCAGCTCGCGCGCCGCTCCGTCGTCCGGACGCTGCGCCAGCCCGTGAACATCGTCCCCTCGTTCCTCTTCCCGCTCATCCTCCTCTCGGTCAACGTCGGCGGGCTGAGCGCGGCCGAGCGTCTGCCCGGCTTCCCGGGCGACTCCTACCTCGACTTCGCGCTCGCGTTCACGTTCATGCAGGGCGCGCTCTTCGCGACGACGAACGCGGGCACCGACCTGGCGCGCGACATCCAGACGGGGTTCCTCGACCGGCTCGCGCTCACGCCGATGCGGAGCGCGGCGCTCCTCGCGGGCCAGCTGGCCGGCATCGTCGTCCTCGCTCTCGTCCAGGCCACGCTCTACCTCGCGGTCGGCATCGTCGCAGGCGTGCGTCCCGAGAGCGGGGCCGCCGGGATCCTCGTGATCGTCCTGCTCGCGGTCCTGATCGCGATCGCGTTCGGGGCGATCGGCGCGTTCCTCGCCCTCCGCACCGGGTCCGGTGAGGCGGTGCAGGCGATGTTCCCGCTCCTCTTCGTCTTCCTCTTCCTCTCGTCCATGAACCTGCCGCGGAACCTGATCGAGACGGACTGGTTTCGCGCCGTGGCGACGGTGAATCCCGTCTCCTACTTCATCGAGGGCATCCGGAGCCTCATCGTCACGGGTTGGGACGGCCAGGCGCTCGCGCTCGGATTCGGGCTCGCGCTCGCGGTCGGGGCGCTCTCGCTCACCGCGGCGAGCCTCGCGCTGCGCGGGAGGCTGGTGCGCGCGTGAGGTCTTTCCGCTCCGTCGCCCTCGGCGTCGCCTGGCGCGGCATCCACAACGCCTTCACGAACCCCGCGATCCTGTTGCCCTCGATGCTCTTCCCGCTCTTCTTCTTCACCGCGTTCGCCGGCGGCCTCTCGCGTATCGCCGACGTGCCCGGCTTCGACTTCCCGGCCGGCTACACGGCGTTCCAGTTCGTGTTCGTCTTCCTCCAGTCCGCAGCGTTCGGCGGCATCTTCAACGGCTTCGCCATCGCCCGGGACTTCGAGAGCGGCTTCGCCCGCCGGTTCCTCCTCGCAGCCCCGCAGCGCACCGGCATCATCGCGGGGTACGCGCTCGTCGCGCTCGTACGCTGGCTCGCGACCGCCGCCGTCGTGACCGCCGTCGCGCTCCTGGCCGGGATGGAGGTCCTCGGCGGCGGCGTCGAGCTCGCCGGCCTCCTCGGGCTCGGGCTGCTCGTGAACGTGGCGGCGCTCCTGTGGGCGACGGGGATCGCGATGCGCTTCCGCACTCTGCAGGCCGGGCCGCTCATGCAGGTGCCGGTGTTCCTGACGCTCTTCCTCGCCCCGGTCTACGTCCCGCTGGAGCTGCTGCAGGGCTGGATGCACACGATCGCGACGCTGAACCCGGCCACCTTCCTCCTCGAGGCGGGCCGCGGCTTCATCGCGGGCCGACCGGTCGAGGTCGCGGCCGCCTTCGCCGTCGCCGTGGGCGCCGTCCTCGTCTTCACGGTCTGGGCGCTGCGCGGGCTGCGAAGCGCCGAGGCGGCCGGCTAGCCCTCGCGCTCGCGGATCAGTCCGGCGGCGGAGCGAGGCCCTTCTCGCGGAGCTCGGCGAGGGCGCGCTCGCTCTTGCCGAGGGCCGCGAGGCCGAGGCTCCGGAGCACGGCCGGGGTCTTCGAGAACTGGACGTCGCGGTAGTCCACCACCTGGACGCGGTTCCCCCAGGGATCGCGGAAGTCGAGCCCACGGCCCGGCAGGATCTCCGCGCCGGCCTCCGCGAGCGCCCGGCGGGCTGCCTCCTTGTCGTCGACGACGAGGCCGAGGTGGCGATGGTCGTCGGGCGGCCCTCGCCGCCCCTCGCCGAGCGCGAGGAACTGGTCGCCCATGTCGAGGAACGCCATCCCCGGCGCACGGCCGCGCAGCTCGAACCGGAAGACGCGCCCGTAGAACGCGAGCGCCTCCTCGAGGTCGCCCACCTCGAGCGCGACGTGGTTCACGCCGACGAGGCGCGGCCGCCCCTGCCCGCTCATCCGGTGCGTCCGCCGGCCGGTGCGGGTAGCGTGGGGAGGGATACGTCCCTCACGCCGGAACGGTAGCGGCGATGCGCTTCTTGAGGATTTCGTGAAGAGTCACCTCCCCCGGCGCGCGAACACCCGCCACGTCCTACAGTGATCGCGTTGGACGTCCTCGCCCGGATCGCCGTCGGCCTCCTCCTCCTCTGGGCCGCAGCCGCGAAGCTGCGCCGGCGCGGTGACCTGCCCGACTGGCTCGCGGCGTACGGCGTGCCGAGGGCGCTCGCGGGCCCGGCGGCCTGGACGGTGACCGCGGCCGAGGCCGCGGTCGGCGTGCTCCTCGTCGCGGGAATCGGGCTGCCCGCGAGCGCGTACGCCGCGGTCGCCCTCGGCGCCGTCTTCGTGGCGGCCCTCGCGCAGGCGCGCCTCCGCGGAGTCGAGCGCCTGCGCTGCGGCTGCTTCGGCGCCTCGGAAGGCCGGACGAGCGCGCTGCTCCTGCGGGCGCTCGGCTTCACCGGCCTCGCAGCCGTCGCGGCCTTCGCGGACGGCGTGGAGGCGGACGTCTCCCGGGACACGCTCGTCCTCGCCGCGCTCGGCGTCCTCGCCGCCGCCGTGCTCGTCCTCGCGCTCCTCGTCCTCGCGCTCTACCGGCAGGTGGGCGTGCTCACCCTGCGGCTGGGACCCCGGGTCCCGCTCGAGCTCGCCGAGGAGGGCCCCGAGGTCGGGGAGCCGGCGCCGGCGCTCGAGAGCCTGCGCGGCCGCGGCGCCGAGCTCGTCGTCTTCTCCTCGGCCGGCTGCCGGCTGTGCCGCCAGCTCGCTCCGGGGATCGCCGCGCTCGCGCGCCAGGGCCTGGCCGTCCGGGTCGTCGAGGAGGCCGCGGACGAGCTCGCCTTCGAGCGCTGGAACGTGCCCGGGACGCCGTTCGCGGTCCACGTGCAGGACGGCGTCGTCGCGGCGAAGGCGACCGTGAACACCCTCGAGGAGGTCGAGGCGCTCCTCCTCGCCGGACGGGCGAGGGTCGGTGCCGCAGCCTGAGGGCTCGCGCCTCGACCGCTCGGCCGAGAGGCTCTCGGCGAAGCTCGCCGAGTCGACGACGCGGCGCTCCTTCCTCGGCCGGCTGGGCGCCGCCGCGATGGCGGTCGCGGGCGGCTCGGCGGTCGCCGCCGCCGTGAAGCCCGACGAGGCGGAGGCGTTCCACTTCTGCGGGCACATCTGGACGACCGGCTCCTGCCCGAGCCCCTTCCCGCCGCTCGCGCGCATCGACCGCCACGGCTTCCCGCTCCACCCGGGGAGCGGGAGGCGGATCGACAACCTGGGCCGTTTCGTGAACGCGAACGGCCAGCCGGTCGACGCCGGGGGCAACCGCCTCCGCGGGCCGGACGGCGCCCTGCTTCCGGCAGGTCCGCGCACGCGGGTCTGCGAGGACTGGACGCGCGAGGTGAAGGGCCTGCGCGACCTGCGGACGCAGGGCTCGTGGTACCGCTGCTGCGGCGGGCAGATCCGCAAGCTCGTCGACTGCTGCTCCTTCAGCCGCCGGCGCATCAACGGGGACGCGTCCCTGACCGGGTACTGCTGGGGCGGCCGGCGGGTCTACTGCGTCATGTACTACGACACGGGGCTCCCGTGCTGAGCGAGACCGCCGTCGTCCTCGCCGCGCTCGTCGCCGGGGTCTCCGGCGCCTGGTCGCCCTGAGGCCTCTCGATGCTCGAGACCTTCACTCCCGCCGTGTGCGGGAGCCGCCAGCGTCAGATCGTCGCCCAGGCCCTCTTCGCGGGAGCCGCGGTGGCGACCGCCGCCGCGCTCGGCCTCCTCCTCGGGCTGGCCGGAAGCCTGCTGGGCGCCGAGCGCGCCGTGCTCGCGGCGGCGGCCCTCGCGCTCGTCGCGGCCGCGAGAGAGGCGGGCCTCGTGCGACTGCCGCTCCCCCAGGCCCGGCGTCAGGTCCCCGAGCGCTGGCGCTTCGAGCTGCCCCTGCCGGCGTGGGCGTCGGGCTACGGGGCCGGCCTCGGCGCCGGGCTCTTCACCTTCCAGCCCGTGTCGACGTTCTGGGTCGCGTGCGCCGGAGCCGTCGCCCTCGCGCGCCCGGTGAGCTCGGCTCTCTGCCTCTCGCTCTACGGCGCGGGCCGCGCGATCATGGTCGTCTGGCCCCGGCGCCGCGCCTCCGACCCGACCGCGGCGGTGGAGCGCCTCCTCGGCAGGCGGGGCGCGCTCCTGCGGGCGAACGCCGTCGCGCTCGTCGCCTGCGGGATCCTCCTCGCGGCGGCGCCGGCCGCCGGGGGCGCCACCCGCGTGGCGCGGGACGCCTACGACCCCTCGTTCGACCGCGGCGCCCTCGCCTTCGCCAGGCAGGACGGCGTGGTCGTCGTCCGCCCCCCCGGCGAGCCCGCCCTCGTCTTCCCGGACGCGTCGCAGCCGGCGCTCTTCAAGGGGTACCTCGCCTACAGGGACGCGCTCGGGATCCGAGTCCTCCGCTGGCGCAACGGGATGGAGGTTGCGCGGATCGCGAGCACGAGGGTCTCGCGGCCGGCGCTCGACTGGCCGCTGCTCGCGTTCGTCCGTCGCGGCGAGAGCAAGAAGCGGATCGTCGTGCGCGACCTCGAGAGCGGCCGCTCGCGCGTTCGCGTCTCGGCGAAGCACTCCGTCTACCTCGGGCGCCCCTCGCTCCACGGCGGCCGGCTCGCGTGGCAGACGTCCACGAGGCGGATCTCGCGGATCTACGTGAAGACCCTGCGCACGAACAAGCGCCGCCTCGTGGCCCGGAGCAAGATCGCCCTCCTCTCGAACCCGACCGTGCGCGGGAAGCGGGTCGCGTGGACGGAGGCCCGCTTCGGCGTCTCCCGCCTCATGCTCGCCTGGGGCAGCGGGCGCGGGCGCACGCTCGAGCGGATCAGGAGCCGGACGCGGAGCTACTGGACGACGGCGCTCGGCAACGGCTCGGTGTACGCGACGCGCTGGACGCTTCGCTCGGGCGCGGCGTCCGTCTACAGGACGAACTTCTAGAACGGGGGATCGAGCCCCCCGCGCGCCGTCTCCCCCTGTCGAGGGAATGCATTTCGGGCGGGTGGCCGTATAGTCCGGTCTGCGCGGGCGAGCGATCGCCCCGCGGGTAGAGGTACCAACAGGGAGAAAAACTTGCGGCGCTCAATCCTCTTCGTGCGACTTGTCGTGCTCGCGACGGCGTTCGCGTCGGTCCTCGCGTTCGCGGGGCCCGCGGCCGCCGGTCGCTACGTCGTCCTCTTCAAGCACGACCGGGACGCCGCCACGGGCCCGGCCCAGGCGGCCGTGGAGGGAGCAGGCGGCTCCCTCGTCGCCGCGTACCCCGAGATCGGCGTCGCCATCGCCGAGTCGACCGACCCCGGCTTCGGGCCGGCGCTCG
Source organism: Gaiellaceae bacterium (assembly GCA_035762005.1). Taxonomy (GTDB): domain Bacteria; phylum Actinomycetota; class Thermoleophilia; order Gaiellales; family Gaiellaceae; genus JAIBJN01. The sequence continues at coordinate 5,558 of DASTQA010000033.1, read as the reverse complement.
ACCGGCTGCGCGCCGTCGAGGGCGTCGCCGCCACCGGCGGCGGCGGCCCGGCCGGCGGCTCGTGGGACGGCGTGCCTCCGGGCCTGCCGAACGCGCCGGCGGCCGACGCCGACACGTTCTCCCCCCTCCAGTGGTGGGCGCAGCGGATCCGGGCGCCCGAGGCGCACGCGGTCACGGGCGGGAGCCCCGAGGTCACGGTCGGCGTCATCGACACCGGCGTCGACGCCTCGCACCCCGACCTGGACGGGAACGTCGACGTCTCGCGCAGCGTCTCCTGCGTCGGCGGCGCGCCGAACGGCGACCCGGCGGCCTGGAACGACGACTCCGGTCACGGGACGAACGTCGCGGGCGTCATCGCCGCGGAGGCCGACGGCCGCGGGATCGTCGGCATCGCCCCGAACGTCGAGCTCGCCGTCATCAAGGCGAGCGTGAGGGTCGGCACGAGCGACCTCTTCCTCCCCGAGGCGGTCATCTGCTCCTTCGTCTGGGCCGCGAACAACGGCGTCGACGTCGCGAACAACAGCTACTCGCTCGACAGCGCCCTCTCCGGCGGGACGACGTCCCTCTGCAAGGCGGACGACGCGCAGCGCACGGTCATCGAGGCCGTGAGGCGCGCGGTCGCGTACGCGCAGCGGCGCGACGTCTCGGTCGTCGCGTCGGCCGGGAACGACGGGCGCGACCTCGCCCAGCTCGCGGAGGAGGGCTGCATGCGGCTCCCGAGCCAGGCGCCCGGCGTCGTCACCGTCTCGTCCGTCGGGCTCCTGGACGCGCTCGCAGCGGGCCCGCCCTCGAACTACGGCCTCCGTCACGTGACCGTGGCGGCCCCGGGCGGGGACTTCATGCAGGGCGTCCCGCCCGCGGGTCTCGTCCTCGGCCCGTGGCCCGCCTCCATGCAGGTGCCGCGGCTCCTCTGCGACCCGTGCACGGGCCCCGACGCGGCGTTCTACCGCTTCTTCGCCGGAACCTCCCAGGCGGCGGCGCAGGTGAGCGGGGTGGCCGCCCTCGTCGTCAGCCGGTACGGGCGAGACCGCGGCCCGTGGAGCGGGAAGATGGAGCCGAAGCGCGTCGCGGTCGTCCTCAAGCTGACCGCGGATCCCCTCCCGTGCCCGGCCGACGAACGCTGCGTCACGGACGGGAACCTGACGAGCTTCTACGGCAGGGGTGTCGTCGACGCCCACCGTGCCGTCACGTTCCTCGGACGCGACGGCTAGCGCCCGCGGAGGCTCCCGCTAGACTCGCGCCGTGGCCGAGCTCGTCGGCATCTGGCGCGCGCCCGCCCGGCGGGTCCCCATGGAGGGCCTCGCGGCGGCCGACGTCCGCGAGGACGGGCTCGACGGCTGCGCGCACCGGCGGGCCGGCAAGCGCTCCGTGCTCTTCGTCGCTGCCGAGGACCTCGAGGCGGTCGGCGTCGAGCCCGGCGTCGTCCGTGAGAACTTCACCGTGCGCGGCGCCGACGTGATGGGCTGGCCCCTGGGGCAGCGCGTGGCCGTCGGCGAGGCGGAGTTCGAGATCTCCATGGTCTGCGACCCCTGCCACCTGATGGAGGAGATCCGGCCGGGCCTGCAGGCGGAGATCGAGGGCCGTCGCGGGATGCTGGCCTCGGTCGCGAGGACGGGCCGCGTGGCCGTCGGCGACGCGGTCAGGCCGCTTTGACGGCGGCGACGAGGCGCTCGACGGAGTCCTTGGCGTCCCCGAAGAGCATGGCGGTGTTCGGCCGGTAGAAGAGGTCGTTGTCGATCCCGGCGAAGCCCGGGCTCATGCTGCGCTTGAGGACGACGACGTTGGCGGCCTGGTCGACGTTGAGGATCGGCATGCCGTAGAGCGGGCTCTCGGGGTCGTCCCGCGCCGCCGGGTTCGTCACGTCGTTCGCGCCGATGACGAGCGCGACGTCGGTGCGCGGCAGGTCGGGGTTGATGTCCTCCATGTCGCGCAGCTGCGGGTAGGGGACGTTCGCCTCGGCCAGGAGGACGTTCATGTGCCCGGGCATGCGGCCGGCCACGGGGTGGATGCCGTACTTGACGTCGACGCCCCGCCGCTCGAGCAGGTCGGCGAGCTCGCGGACGCCGTGCTGCGCCTGCGCGACCGCGAGCCCGTAGCCGGGGACGATGACCACCCGGCTCGCGTACGCGAGCATGACGGCGCAATCCTCCGCGGTGATCTCGCGGTACGTCTTGCCCTCCGTCGCCGCGGCGCCGCCGGCGGGCGCCCCCGCCGCGGGAGCGCCGAACGCCCCGAAGAGGACGCTGGCGAGCGAGCGGTTCATCGCGCGGCCCATGAGGACCGTGAGGAGCGTCCCCGAGGCGCCGACGAGCGTGCCGCCGATGATGAGCGCCGTGTTCTCGAGCACGAAACCGGCGGAGGCGGCGGCGAGGCCGGTGAACGCGTTCAGGAGCGAGATCACGACGGGCATGTCAGCGCCGCCGATGGGGAGGACGAGCAGCACGCCGAAGACGAGCGCGCCCAGGAGCAGGGCGACGGTCCAGACCCCGGCCTCGGTCGCGCCGGCGACGACGCCCGCGGCCACGAGGGCGGCGAAGAGGAGGCCGTTCACGACCTGCTGCCCGCCGAAGACGAGCGGCTTGCCCGGGAGGAGCTCCTGCAGCTTCGCGAAGGCGACGAGACTCCCCGCGAAGCTGATCGAGCCGACGAGCGCCGAGAAGAGGATGGCGCCCATGACGTCGGGTTCGACGTGGTCGCCGGGCGGCGTCAGCCGGTGGAACTCCGCCGCCGCGATCAGCGCCGCCGCCCCGCCGCCCACGCCGTTGAAGAGCGCGACCATCTGGGGCATCGCCGTCATCCGCACGCGGCGTGCGGAGACGACGCCGACGACCGTGCCGACGGCGACGCCGGCGGCGATGAGCCAGTACGAGTCGACGTCCGGGTCGAGGAGCGTGAAGAGGAGGGCGATCGCCATGCCGACCGCGGCGATCACGTTCCCCGAGCGGGCCGTCGTCGGCGACGAGAGCCGCTTGATCCCGACGACGAGCAGGACGGCCGCGCCGAGGTAGGCGACGTCGATCGCGGTCTGCGAGAGGGCGAGCGTCATTCCGGCTCGGACGGGCGGCGCTTGAACATCTCGAGCATGCGGTCGGTGACGAGGAAGCCGCCGACGACGTTGATCGTCGCGAAGACGACCGCCACGAAGGCGAGCGCCTGCTCGAGCGCCGAGTCCGCCGAGCCCGCGATGAGCATGGCGCCCACGAGCACGATGCCGTGGATCGCGTTCGTGCCGGACATGAGCGGGGTGTGCAGGAGCGTCGGCACGCGCGAGATGAGCTCGAAGCCGAGGAAGACCGCGAGCACGAACACGGTCACGCTCGTGAGCAGGGTCGAGCTCATGCGTCCTCCCTCGTCACGCGGCCGCCGTGGGCGACGCAGGTCTCGCGCACGATCTCGTCCTCGAAGTCGAGCTCGAGCCGGCCGTCGTGGACGAGGAGCGAGAGGAACGCCTGCACGTTGCGCGAGTACATCTGGCTCGCGTGGACGGGCACGGTGGCCGGGACGTTCGTGAGCCCGACGACGACGACCCCGTCCCGCACGACCGTCTCACCCGGCGCCGTCGCCGCGCAGTTGCCCCCGGCCTCGGCGGCGAGGTCGACGATCACCGAGCCCGCGCGCATGCCGCGGACGGCCTCGACGGTGATGAGCTCCGGCGCCGGCAGCCCCGGGACGAGCGCCGTCGTGATGACGGCGTCCGATCCGGCCGCGTGGCGCGCGATCAGCTCCTGCTCGCGCGCGTGCTGGTCCTCGGCGAGCGCGACGGCGTAGCCTCCGACGCCCTCGGCTCCCTCGACGTCGAGCTCGAGGAACGAGGCGCCGAGGCTCTCCACCTGCTCCTTGACGGCGGGCCGGACGTCGAAGGCGGAGACGACCGCGCCGAGGCGCCGGGCGGTCGCGATCGCCTGCAGCCCGGCGACGCCGGCGCCGAGCACGAGCACCTTCGCCGGCGGGATCGTCCCGGCGGCAGTCGTGAGCATGGGGAAGAACTTCCCCAGGTGTCCGGCCGCGAGGAGCGCCGCCTTGTAGCCGGCGACGGTGCTCTGGGAGGAGAGCGCGTCCATGGGCTGGGCGCGCGTGACCCGCGGGATCGCGTCCATGGAGAACGCCGTCACCCCGCGGGCCGCGAGGGCCCGCACGAGGTCGGGATCGACGAGCGGCTGCAGGAGCGCGACGAGCGCCTGGCCCTCGCGGAGACGGGCGAGCTCCTCCTCCGACGGCTTGCGGACCTTGCAGACGAGCTCGGCCTCGCGGTAGAGGGCCTCGCCGGGGACGACCTTCGCGCCCGCGTCCTCGTAGGCGCCGTCCGCGAACGTGGCGGACTCGCCCGCGCCCGCCTCGACGAGGACCTCGACCCCTTCGTCCGCGAGGCGGCGTGCCGTGTCGGGGACCAAGGCGACCCGCGTCTCGCCGGGTGCCGACTCTTTCGCAACCCCCACCCTCATCGCGCGGCAGTCTAAGCTGCGGCCGTGGACGAATGGCTCGAGGAGGCGCGCGCGAAGCTCGCCCGGGGCGTGGGCGAGGACCCCTCGCGCTTCGATCTGACGGAAGCCGAGGTGAACGAGCTGCTCGAGCTCGCGCGCATCGCGGCCCACGAGAGCGGCGAGCGGACCAACGCGCCGCTCCTCTGCTACCTCGTCGGGCTCGCCCACGGCCGGCACGGCGGCGAGCTCGGCGACCTCGTCGACACGGCCGTGGGCACCTCCGCATAGGGTAGGCGGGTGCCTGGGCTCGCCGGGAGGACTGCGATCGTGACGGGCGCCTCGAGCGGGATCGGCCTCGCGACCGCGCGGGCGCTGGCCGCCGAGGGCGCCAGGCTCGCGCTGGGCGCGCGGCGGAGCGACCGGCTGGAGGCGGTCGCGGAGGAGCTCGGCGAGGAGCACGTCTACGCGCCGCTCGACGTCACCGAGGCCGCGAGCGCGGCGGCGTTCGCGGAGCGGGCCGCGTCGGAGCTCGCGCGCGTCGACGTCCTCGTCAACAACGCCGGGCTGGCGCTCGGCCGCACCGAGATCGCGGACGGCTCGGACGAGGACGACCGCGTCATGCTCGAGACGAACGTCCTCGGGCTCGTGCGCATGACCCGGCTCGTCCTCCCGCACATGGAGGACGGCCGCGGGCACGTGGTCAACCTCGGCTCGTGGGCGGGGCGCGAGGCCTACGCCGCGGGCGGCATGTACGTCGGCTCGAAGACGGCGGTGCGCGCGCTCACGTACGTCCTGCGCAAGGAGCTCGTCGGGCGCGTGCGCGTCACGACCGTCGATCCCGGGATGGTCGGCGACACGGAGTTCTCGGACGTGCGCTTCGCGGGCGATCTGGAGAAGAAGGAGGCCGTCTACCGGGGTGTCGACTACCTCACGCCCGAGGACGTCGCGGACTGCATCCTCTGGGCGGTCACGCGACCCGGGCACGTCAACATCGACGAGATCGTCGTCAAGCCGCTCCAGCAGGCGAGCCAGGACGCGATCGTCCGCCGCCCCTAGCCTGCAGGTAGCGCCGTGGCGCTGACGATCCTCGAGGGCTCGACCTTCTGCGTCTCGGACGAGCGCGGCGACATCTCCGAG
>DASTQA010000032.1:0-10159 GCA_035762005.1 Gaiellaceae bacterium | reverse complement strand
GATCTTCGAGGCGCCCGACGACGAGACCGCCTACCAGGTGCTGATCGAGGTGGCCAAGCACGGCCACGTGACGACGGAGACCCTGCGCGCCTTCACGCGCGAGGAGGCTGAGAAGATCGTCCGCATGAGCTGAGCCGCGCGAGCCCGCGCGCCGGGGCGACCGCGAGGCGCCGGGCGAGCGCTCTCGTGTTCCACGCGCACGAGCCCCGGGTGGAGCCCCCGTCCGTCTCCTCTCCCCCGCTTCCGGGCCGTCTCGGGGCCGGCGCTCGGCGCCGAACGTGTCCCCTGGAGACAGGTCACGAGCTCGTGCGCGGGAAACACAAGCGACGCACGAGGCGTAGCCCGTCGGCCCGTCGGCTCGCGGGACGAGGACGTCAGGCGCCGCGGCGGGCGGCGACGTGCTCGAGGCGGGAGCGAAGCTCCTCGACGTCGCCGGCGAGCTCGTCGAGCTCCGGGAGCTCCGAGCGGTCGGAGAGCCCGAAGACCCGTTCGAAGAGCGGCGTCGTCTCGTAGCGGACGGCGCCGCCCTCGCGCTCGCGGCCGGCCTCGGCGATGAGGCCGCGCTCGACGAGCCCGGCCACCGCCGAGTCGGCGGCGACGCCGCGGATGCGGGCGATCTCCGGCCTGCTCACCGGCCCCAGGTAGGCGACGACGGCGAGCGTCTCGAGCGCCGCCTGCGAGAGCCCGCGCTGGACGGGGCGCTCGACGAGCCGGGCGCACGCCTCCGCTGCCTCGCGGGCCGCGCGGAAGGCGTAGCCGCCGGCGACGTGCTCGAGCACGATGCCGCTCCGGCCCTCGCGGAAGCGCCCAGCGATGAGGCCGAGGGCCGTCTCGACGCGCTCGCGCTCCTCCTCCGTGACGGCGGCGAGCTCGTCCACCGAGAGGGGCCGCGAGGCGATGACGAGCAGCGCCTCGACCGTGCGCGCGAGCCGGTCGACCGGGTTCTCTACGAGGCGGAGGCGTTCCATACCGTGATCGGCTCGAAGGGCCCCGCCTGCGCGATCTGCGCCTCCTCCTGCTTCCGCAGCTCGAGGAGCGCGAGGAAGGCGACGATCTGCTCGACGCGCGGCAGGCGGTCGACCTCGCGGTCGAACGCGAAGCGCCCCCGCGAGCGGAGGAGGGCGCGGAAGCGGTCGAGGAAGCGGGCGAGGGGCGGGTACGTGAGCACGAGGTGGCGGAGGGACGGCTCCGGCGGCTCGGCCGCGAGCCCCCGCAGGGCGCGTGCGAGCTGCAGCGGATCCTGACGGTCGAGCGGCCGTGACGGCGCGGGGGCGAGCGGAGCCGCTCCGACGCGGAAGAAGCGGTCGGACTCGGCCTCGAGCCGCTCCTCCAGCCACCCGGCGGCGGCCCGGAAGCGGCGGTACGCCGCGAGCCGCTCGGCGAGCTCCTCGGCGGCCTCCTCGGGGTCGAGGCCCTCGAGGTCGAGCTCCTCGTCGGGGAAGAGCCCGCGTGCCTTCAGCTCGAGGAGGGCGGCCACGAGCACGAGGAACTCCCCGCAGGCCTCGAGGTCGAGCGCTCGGCGCTCGGCGAGGCGCTCGACGAAGGCGAGCACGATCTCGGCCACGTCGACGTCGCGCAGCTCGAGCTCCTCCCGCAGGACGAGCGTCAGGAGGAGGTCGAAGGGGCCTTCGAACGCGTCGAGGTCGAGAGGAAGCTCGCGCACGGCGACCGCCATGCCGCGCGATGCTAGCGGCGCTACCGGATGCGGCCCTTGGGGACGGCCATCTTCGGCCCCTCGGGCGGAGGCGTCGGAGCGGGCGGCGGCCGGCGCTCGGGCTCCTTCCGGCGCTGCGCCCACACGAACGCGAGCAGCGCGAGCGCGAAGACGACGATCGAGACCCAGGCGTTCAGGCGGAGGCCGAACCACTCGTGGGCGGGGTCGACGCGCAGGAGCTCCATGAAGAAGCGCCCGAACGTGTACCAGGCGACGTAGAGGCAGAAGAGCCCGGGCGGCCTGATGCGGGCCCACCGGTCGACGAGCAGGAGGACGACGACACCGAGGAGGGCCCAGAGCGACTCGTAGAGGAACGTCGGGTGGAAGGTCGGCTCGAGGGCGTACCGCTCGGGCCGGTTCTCGAGGTCGATCTCGAGCGCCCACGGCAGGTCGGTCGGCTTGCCGAAGAGCTCCTGGTTGAAGTAGTTGCCCCAGCGCCCGATCGCCTGCGCGAGGAGAATGCCGGGCGCGGCCACGTCCATGAAGGCGAGCACGCTCTCGCCGGCGCGCCGCACGACCCAGGCGCCCGCGAGCACGCCGCCCGCGATGCCGCCCCAGACGCCGAGGCCGCCCTGCCAGACCGCGAAGGGCTCCCACCACTCGCCGTCGACGGTGCTCCAGCTCGTGACGACGTGGTAGATCCGTGCGCCGACGATCCCGCCGAGCACGCCCCACATGGAGACGCGGAAGACGAGGTCGCCGCGCGGGTCGGCCCAGAAGGCCCAGCGCCCGGTCCAGCGCCGACCGGTCAGCCAGGCGGCGGCGACGATCCCGAGCAGGAGCATCAACCCGTACGCGTGGATCTGGACGGGCCCGAGCTCGATCTCGCCGCTCGACGGGCTCGGGATCGAGCCGAGGAGTGCTCCCCCGGTCACGCGCGAGAGCCTAGCGCCTCGCCCGGCGCGGTTCCGGAGGAGGAGGCGGAGCTAGACGAGGATGCGGAGCGCCAGCTCGGCCGGGCAGCCCCGCCGGAGGAGGCTCGTCGCCAGGTGCAGGTCGACGTGCGTCAGCTCGGCGAGCCGCCGCGCGTGCTCCGGGTCCCAGCCGGCGCGCTCGAGCTCCTCCGTCCGCCAGGAGCGGACGAGCTGCGCTTCGGCGTCGAGTTCGCGTTCGAGTTCAACCGCAGGCATTGCGTGTGTCCTTCCGCTGAATGTACGACTCTCATTCGGTTCTAGCGAATGCGGGGACGTCCCCCGAGCGGGTGAACTCCACGCTTAACGCCCCGTTAAGGAACGCCGGCACGTGGAGCGACCGGCTCGGACCGGGATCGGCCGGGAGCGGTCCAGGCGTCAGCCGGTCGGCGGCACCTCACGCATGAGGATGATCGCCTGGGGTGGCGCGATGAACAGCTGCTTCTTCGTCGTCACGCCGACGACCTGCCATCCTTCCGCACCCAGCTCGTTGAGCTGCTCCTCGACGCGCTTGCCGGTGTCCACGATCCTGTACTCGTACCGCCGCATGACGTCCCTCCCGCGCTAGGTCGAAGGCGAGGTGCCGATGGTACGTGCGGGGTATCCCTCGACCGCGCCCGTTGGCCGGCGAGGGAAGATCCGCGCCCGCGCCCGCGTCGTGTGGGCATGGACGGACACACTCCCAGCCCCTTCGACCTGCACCCCGCTTCGGTCATCGGCGGGCTCCTCGGCTCCCGGCCCCCGGCAGGAGCCGCGGCGGCCGACGCCGAGCCCGAGCCCGACGTCGCCGCTCCGGGCCTCCTTCGCCGCGCCGTCGCCGCGCTCCCGCGCTGGCGCCGCAAGGCGAAGCCGGCCGTCGCTCCCGGCCGGTAGGGGCCACGACCGGGGTCTGACCCCCGCCCTCGGCGGCCGGCCGCTGCGCTGCGCCCCGCCGCGGGCCGGCGGCCGCTAGCGGATCGCGGCCTCGCCGAGGAGCGCCTTCACCTCGGCGTAGAAGTCGGGCTCGGGCCGGACCCGGAACCCCGGGCCGAAGGCGTAGGCCTGGGGGCCGACCGAGGTCTCGAGCTCGAGCACGACCTCCGCGTCCCCGGGGAAGCTCCTGACGACGTCGGCGAGCTCGCGGATCGTCCCCGCCGGCGCCTTGCGGGCGTCGAGGCGCAGCCGCACCTCCCCCTTGTCCGCGGTCGCCTCGAAGGGCGCGATCTCCATGGCGACGAGCTTCGTCTCCCCCTCCTTGTGGTCGACGCGCCCCTTGACGACGAGGATGCGGTCGGCCTCGAGCAGCTCCCGGGCGGCCGAGTAGACCGAGTTGAAGACGACCGTCTCGAGGGACCCGGAGAGATCGTCGAGCCGCAGGAAGACCATCGGGTCGCCCTTCTTCGTCGTCAGCGCCTTCACGGCCCCGACGATGCCGCCGACGGTGACGACCTCGCCGTCGCGGCGGCGCTCGACGTCGGCCAGGCGGGTGTCCGTCTTGCGCCGGAGCCCGTCGCGGACGGCCGCGAGCGGGTGCTCGGAGACGTAGAGCCCGAGGCTCTCCTTCTCGAGCGCGAGGAGCTCCTTCTTCTCGAACTCGTCGCCCGGGATCGGACGGTGGTGCCGCCGCCGGTCGGGCTCCTCCCCCGCCTCGCCGTCGCCGCCGAGGTCGAAGATCGAGCCCTGGCCCGCGAGCCGGTCGGCGAGGAGCCGCCCGCCGGCGGAGAGGGCGTCCTCGAGCACGTCGAGCATGCCCCTGCGCGTCGCGCCGGTCGAGTCGAAGGCGCCGCACTTGACGAGGCTCTCGAGCGCCCGCTTGTTCGCCACCTGCGGGTCGACGCGCTCGCAGAAGTCCCAGATCGAGGCGAACGGTCCGCCCTCCTCGCGCGCGGCGAGGATCGAGCGGACCGCGCTCTCCCCGACGTTCTTTACGGCGTTCAGCCCGAAGCGGATCTTGCCCTCGACGACGCGGAAGTCCTCGGCGGAGACGTTGACGTCCGGCGGCTCCACCTCGATCCCCATCTCCTCGCAGGCGGCGACGTAGAAGGGCACCTTGTCCTTCGTGTTCATGACCGAGGAGATGAGGGCGGCCATGTACTCGGCCGGCCAGTTCGCCTTCAGGTACGCCGTGCGGTAGGCGATGAGCGCGTAGCAGGCGGCGTGCGACTTGTTGAAGGAGTAGTCCTGCGCCTGCTCCATGTCCTTCCAGAGCTGGTTCGCCACGGCCGGCGTGACGCCGTTCTCCGCGCAGCCCTCGAGGAACTTGTCCTTGAGGGAGGCCATGAGCGCATGGATCTTCTTGCCGATCGCCTTGCGGAGGTCGTCGGCCTCGGCCGGCGAGAAGCCGGCGAGCCGCTTGGCGATCTCCATGTACTGCTCCTGGTAGATGCAGATGCCGTACGTCGGCTCGGTGATCGGGCGCAGCCGGTCGTCGAGGAACGTCGGGCGCTCCTGCCCCGCCTTCCGCTTCGCGTAGACGGGGATGTAGCCCATCGGGCCCGGCCGGTAGAGCGCCACGAGCGCGATCAGGTCCTCGAACTCCGTCGGCTTCACCTGCCTGAGCGCCTCGCGCATGCCCGACGACTCGAACTGGAAGACGCCCGTCGACTCCCCGCGCTGGAGCATCTCGTACGTCTTCGGGTCGTCGAGGGCGACCCGCGCGATCTCGACGCCGCCGACGAGCCCGACCGCCTTGTCGATCACGTCGAGGTTCCGCAGGCCGAGGAAGTCCATCTTCAGGAGCCCGAGCGCCTCGACGTCCTCCATCGCGAACTGGGTCACGACCTCCTGCTCGGGACCCTTCTGCTGGAGCGGCAGGTACTCCGTCAGCGGGCGATCGCCGATGACGACGCCCGCCGCGTGGATCGAGTCCTGGCGGACGAGCCCCTCGAGGGGCTTCGCGAGGTCGACGATCCGGCGGACGATCTCGTCGCCGTCGTAGGCCTGCCGGAGCTCCGCACCGGCCTTGAGGCAGTCGTCGAGGTAGACCTTCGGCCCCTCGGGGATGAGCTTCGCCACCCGGTCGACCGTGCCGTAGGGGATGTCGAGCACCCTTCCCGCGTCGCGGACCGCGGCGCGCGCCATCATCGTCCCGAAGGTGATGATCTGCGCCACCTGGTCGCGCCCGTACTTCTCGGCGACGTAGTTGATGACGCGGTCGCGGCCGTGGACGGAGAAGTCGATGTCGATGTCCGGCATCGACTTGCGCCCGGGGTTGAGGAAGCGCTCGAAGAGGAGGTCGTACGCCATCGGGTCGATGTCCGTGATCTCGAGGCAGTAGGCGACGAGGCTCCCCGCCGCCGAGCCGCGCCCCGGCCCGACGCCGATCCCGTTCGTCTTCGCGAAGCGGATGAAGTCCCAGACGATGAGGAAGTAGTCCGCGAAGCCCATCTCGCGGATCGTCTTGAGCTCGAAGCGGAGCCGCTCCTGGAGGTCCGGCGTCACCGTCCCGTAGCGCTTCGCGAGGCCCTTCTCGCAGAGCTCGACGAGGTAGTCGAAGGCGTCGCGGCCGTCCGGCGTCGGGAAGTGCGGCAGGCGGATGACGCCGAGCTCGATCGCGACCGAGCAGCGCTCCGCGATCTCGAGCGTGCGCCGCACCGCCTCCGGGTAGTCGGCGAAGTCCTGCGCCATCTCGGCGGGCGTCTTGAAGTAGAACTGGTCGGTGTCGAACTTCCAGTGGCTCGGGTTCGCGAGCGTGTCGCCCGACTGGATGCAGAGGAGCGCCTCGTGGGCGCGCGCGTCCTCGTGGCGGAGGTAGTGCACGTCGCCCGTGGCGACGAGGGGGAGGCCGGCGCCGCGGGCGATCTCGGCGAGCGCGGCGTTGATCCCCTTCTGCACCTCGAGCCCGGCGTCCTGGAGCTCGAGGTAGACGGCGTCGCGCCCGAAGACGTCGCCGAGCCGCGCCACCTCCGCCTCGGCCTCGGCGCGGTTCCCGCTCTCGAGCGCCTTGCAGACGCGCCCGGAGAGGCAGCCCGAGAGCGCGACGAGCCCACGGGCGTGCGAGGAGAGGAGGTCCCAGTCGACCCGCGGCTTGTAGTAGTAGCCCTCGAGGTAGCCGGCCGAGGCGAGCTTGATGAGGTTCGCGTAGCCCTCGTTCGTCTCGGCGAGGAGGGTGAGGTGGGCGTAGCCCTTCCGCTGCGCGCGCCGGTCGTCGGCGACGTAGACCTCGCAGCCGATGACCGGCTTGACGCCCTGCTTCCCCGCCTCGCGGTAGAGCTCGACCGCGCCGGCGAGCGAGCCGTGGTCGGTGAGCGCCACCGCGGGCATCTCGAGCTCGGCCGCCCGGGCGGCCAGCTCGGGGATGCGGCACGCCCCGTCGAGGATCGAGTACTCGGAGTGGACGTGGAGGTGGACGAAATCGGCCATGCGCGCCACGCCATCTTAAGGAGGGGGTCCGACAGTTCTCCTCTCGGCCGCTCGGAGCAGCCAGAAGCCGACCAAGCCGACCCAGAGCACGAGCACGACGCTGGTCGCGCGCGTCGCCGCGCCGGCGCCGAGGCCGCTGAACGGGATCCCGACGAGGATCGCCGCCGGAATCGCGAGGAGGGTCGGAAGCCAGATCCGCCGCCACTCCGGGAGACGCCTGAACGCGACCGCGAGGACGATGGGCGCGACGAGGGTCGCGGTTCTGGTGAAGCCCCCTTCGACCCGGTGCGCCGTGGAGCGCCACGAGTCGTTCTCGCACCCGACGTCGATCCCCTGGCAGTCGAGGCGGAACAGCCCGTCGAGGAAGATGCCGGCGCCGAGGACGGCCAGCGCGACGACGCCCACGCGTGCGAGCACGCTGCGGCCGAGCGCGACCCACAGGCCCGCCGCGAGCCCGAGGATCAGCAGGCCTGTCAGGTTCGCGGCCACCTGGTTGTAGAGCCACGGCTTCGTCGCGGTGAGCGCGCCGAGATCGCTGATGTCGTCGTCGGCGGGGCTGAACGCGTCGGGCTGGGCGAGATCGCCCAGGAACACGCCGACGACGAAGGTCACCGGTGCGAGCAGCCCGCAGACCCCGGCGAGACGCAGCGGCACGCGGTCAGTCTGTCAGGCGCTCTCCCGGCCGACCACGTCGGCGCGCACCCCGTGCCGCGCGAGAGCCTCGACGGCGGCCGCGACCGCCTCGTCGGAAGGCTCCCGGTCGAGCTCGAGCACGAGCCGCAGCCGGGGCTCCGGCCGTCGGCTCGCGCGCCGGAGGAGCGGCTGCACGAGGGAGGCGAGGACGGCCGCGACCGCGGTCGCGCCGAGCACGCGGTAGTAGTTCTCGGCGTCCTCGATCTCCTTCCAGACGGCGACGGCGACGAGGACCGCGACGGCGGCGCCGAGGACGATCGCGAGCCAGTACACCGCCCGCAGGCGCCGGCCGTCGTCGGGACGCAGCCTCGAGGTCGAGGCGGCCGCTTGCGCGCCCGCGCCCGCCGCCACGCCGAGCGTCACGGCGAGCTTCCACGTCCAGGCGGGGTCGGCGTCCCCCCAGACGGCGTACGCCGCGAAGGCGAACCCGAGGGCCACCGTCCCGAGGAGGGCCCACGCGAGCGCCCGCGCCCGCCCCTGGTCGAGGAGGACGCCGGCCGGCATGCCCAGGAGGCTCGCGAGCGCGAGGAGCGCCGTCGTCGCGAGGATTCGCCCGGCCCGGTCGTCGAACTCGGCGAAGAGGAGCGTCCCGATCGCGATCGCGCCGGTCAGGCAGAGCGAGACGAGGAGCGCCCAGACGAAGAGCCGCCTCGTGCGCGTCCCCGTCACGCCGAGCGCCGGCCGGCGGGCCGCGCGAGCGCGACGAGCACGAGCACGGCCGCGGTCGCGGCGACGAAGAGCGCGTACGAGCGTGCCGCGCGCGGATCGCCCCAGAGCCCGACGGCGGCGAGCGCGGGAGGCGCGACCCAGAGCGTCAGGGCCAGGCGGGAGAGCCGGCGGCCGGGCGCGGGCTCCATTGCCTCATGGTAGGACGGCGACCGGCTAGACCGGCTCGCGGTGCACGGCGACTGCGCCGACCACGAGCGCGACGCCGGCGACCTCGACGGGCGACGGCACCTGCGCCAGGACGACGACGCCGACGACGGTCGCGGTCGCGGGCAGGAGGGAGACGAGGAGCGCGTAGGTCGCGCGCGCCAGGCGCGCCATCGCGAGCTGGTCGCAGACGTAGGGGACGACGGACGAGGTGACGCCGACGCCGACGCCGGCGGCGAGCGCGAGCGGGTCGACGAGCGCCGGGAGGGCGTCCCAGCCGCCGAGCGGCGTCGCGACCACGGCCGCGACGAGCATGGCGCCCGCGAGCCCGTCGATCCCGCCGCCGACCGCGCTCCGCGCGACGCGGTGGGCGAGGACGACGTAGAGCGCGAAGAGCCCGGCGTTCGCGAACGCGAAGACGAGCCCCGCGGGCTCGGCGGCGAGCCGCACGTCCGTGACGAGGTAGACGCCGCCGACCGCGAGGGCGAGCGCGAGGCCGTTCCGCGGGCTTCGCGCCCCGAGCGCCGCGAGGAGGATCACGGGCAGGAACTCGATCGCCGCCACCGTGCCGAGCGGCAGGCGCTCGATGGCGAGGTAGAAGCACGCGTTCATGAGCGCGAGCACGGTCCCCATGGCGAGCAGGAGGCGGCGGGCCTCCGGGCCGAGCGCCGCGAGCGTGCGCCACGGCCGGCGCCAGAGGGCGAAGACGGCCGCCGCGCTCAGGATCCGGAGCCACGCGACCCCGAGCGGCTCGACGAGCGCGAAGAGGAGCACGGCGAAGGCGGGCCCGAGGTAGTGGAACACCGCGCTGCCGACGAAGTAGCCCGCCGGCGGGAACGTCCGCGGCCGCTTCGCGAAAGCGGCGATCTCCATGGAGAAAGTGTCGCCACAGGCGTACGATGTGGGAATGGGCGATCGACGGCATTCGCTCTCAAGTGGCTAACGAGCGAAGGAGCTCACGCGCGATGGCCTACGAAACGGCGACTCTCGACGACACCAACCGTCGGATCATCCGGGAGCTACAGGCGGACGCCCGCCTGACGATGGCGGAGCTCGGCCGCCGCGTGAGCCTCTCCCCGCCCGCGGTCGCCGAGCGCGTCGGGCGCCTCGAGCGGGCCGGCGTCCTCACCGGCTACCACGCCGCGGTCGACCCGAAGGCGGTCGGCTACCCGATCGCGGCGATCGTCCGCGTGCGGCCCGCCTCGCGGCAGCTCCACAGGATTCCCGAGGTCGCGCGCGAGCTGCCCGAGGTGGTCGAGTGCTACAGGATCACCGGCGAGGACTGCTTCTTCGTGAAGCTCCATCTCCGCTCGATGGAGGACCTCGAAGGCATCCTCGACCGCTTCGTCCTCTACGGCCAGACGACCACCTCGATCGTCCATTCGGCGCCTGTTCCGCCGCGCCCGCTGCCGCTCGGCGAGGGCGCTATCCTCCCCGCCGAAAGGGAGGTGACGCGATAGCCACGAAGGAAGAGAAGCTCGAGCTGGAGGGCGAGGTGGTGGAGGCCTTCCCGAACGGCATGTTCAAGGTCGACCTCGACTCCGGCCACGAGGTGCTCGGCTACACGGCCGGCAAGATGCGCCGGTTCCGCATCAAGATCTTCCCGGGAGACCGCGTCAAGGTCGAG
>DASTQA010000031.1:0-9278 GCA_035762005.1 Gaiellaceae bacterium | reverse complement strand
GAGCACGCGTGATCACCGGCCCATGGATCTTCGGCAAGAAGGTGCCGCTTCCCGCAGGCCTCATCAATCGGGCCGACGACGTCGCCGAGACGGTCCATGTCGATCGGACAAAGGACGAGATCGAGAACTCGCCCGAGGTCGATGAGTCGCGATCGCGACGAGGACTACCGAGGCGAGATTGGCGGCTACTACGGCAGGCTCAGGCGTCGGACTCGCTCGTTAGTCCTCCGCGGGCTCAGTCTAGCCGCGTGATCCGCCCGTCCCGGACGGCGACACGGGAGAGGTGGGCGTTCGCGGCGACCGGGGTCAGCCTCCGGTGCTCGGCGATCTCGAGCCCGAGGGCCACCGAGTGCAGCGCCCGGATGGGCCCCCCGTGGGCGACGACGAGCACGCCGCCGGTGGGGTGTGCCCGTGCGAGGTCGAGCACGGCGGCGACGACCCGCGCGGCCATGAGGTCGTACGGCTCGCCGCCCTCCCAGCCGTGCCCGCCGGCCTTCCAGCGGGCGAAGCCCTCGGGAAAGCGCTCCTCCGCCTCGGCCCGGGTCAGGCCCGACCAGGAGCCGACGTCGACCTCCCGGAGGTCGCTGCGCACCCGCACCAGCAGGCCGCGAGGAGCGGCGACCGCCTCGGCCGTCTCGCGCGCGCGTCTCAGGTCCGACGAGTAGACCGCCTCGAGCGCGACGTCCCGCAGACGCTCCGCGAGCTCTGCAGCCTGGCGCCGCCCCAGGTCGGTGAGCGGCCGGTCGGCATGCCCCTGCCAGCGGCGCGCGGCGTTCCAGTCGCTCTGCCCGTGCCGGGCCAGGTACACGGTGGTCACTCGGGCAGCCGGCGGATGACGGCCTCGTCGCCCGCACTGAAGGCACGGCGCCGCTCCTCGTCGGCGGGGTCGACCATGTGGCCGTCGCGGCCGATGTACCCGCCTTTCCCGCCCACCACGAGGAGCACGAGCTCCTCGCCGCCCGCGTTCCAGAGACGCCGGGGCGTCGTCGACTCGACGTGGCAGATGCCGCCGGGACCGAGCTCGAAGCGCTCCCCCTCGACCTCGAAGCCGGCCAGGCCGCGGTGGACGAAGTAGAGCTCGTCCTGGTCGTCGTGGTAGTGCTCGAACCACCCAGTGCCGACGGGGAGCACCATGGCGTTCACGCCGAACGCGGTCACGCCCAGCGGCTGGCGGATCCTGCGGAAGACGCTGTCGCCGAGGTCCTCGATGACGCCGTAGGCGAAGCCCACGGGCGAATCGTAGAGGACCGGGCCGAGGGCGCCGGCGGGCGCCGCGGTCGACTCCGGCGTGCGCCGCTAGGGTACCGCGGCGTGGAGCTCGGCCTCGAGAATCGCGTGTGCGTCGTCACGGGCTCGACGGCCGGCATCGGCCTCGAGACCGCACGGATGCTCGCCGCGGAGGGGGCGCGGGTCGTCGTCTCGGGCCGGAGCCGCGAGCGCGTCGAGGCGGCCGCCGCGGAGGTCGGCGCCGCGCTCGGCGTCCCGGGCGACCTGGCCGAGCCCTCGGCCCCGGGGAAGCTGATCCGCCGGACGGTGGCGGAGCTCGGCAGCGTCGACTGTCTCGTCAACAACGTCGGCCTCGCCGTCCAGGTCGGCTTCGAGGAGCTGACGGACGCGGACTGGGAGACGATGTGGCAGCTCAACGTCATGAGCTACGTCCGCGCCATCCGGGCGGCTCTCCCGGGCATGCGCGAGCGCGGTGCCGGCCGGATCGTCAACGTCAGCTCGACCGCCGGGAAGCGCCCCTCGACCGGCATGCCGAACTACAGCGTCACGAAGGCCGCGGTGCTCTCGCTCTCGCGGCTCGTCGCGGACACGTACGCGAAGGACGGGATCCTCTGCAACGCGGTCGCCCCCGGGCCGACCGCCTCGCCAGCGTGGCTGGCCCCCGGCGGGCTCGCCGACCAGGCCGCGGAGCGCTCGGGAAAGAGCCGCGAGGAGGTGCTCGAGGGCGTGGGGAAGGGACGGCCGCTCGGGCGGCTCGCGGACCCGGACGAGATCGCGGCGGTGATCGTCTTCCTCTGCTCGGACCGGGCCCGCTACGTCACGGGCTCTGCGTGGAGCGCCGACGGCGGCACCGTTCCCATCATCATCTAGCGGTACCGTTGGCGTCGTGCCCGAGGTCGCCGGACGGGTCGCGGAGGAGTTCGAGGCTCGGATCCGCGAGCGGGAGGAGAGCTGGCTCTCCCCGCTCGCGGTGCGCTCGTACGAGACGGGCGGGCGGGCGCGCGAGGAGACGGAGGAATGCCGTCTGCGGACGCCGCTCCAGCGCGACCGCGACCGCATCGTCCACGCGAAGGCGTTCCGCCGCCTGACGCACAAGACGCAGGTCTTCATCGACCCGAAGGGCGACCACTACCGCACGCGCCTCACCCACACGCTCGAGACGGCCGGGATCTCGCGCACCGTCGCCCGCGCGCTGCGGCTGAACGAGGACCTCGCGGAGGCGATCGCCCTGGGCCACGACCTGGGTCATGCCCCCTTCGGCCACACCGGCGAGGAGGCGCTCGACGAGGTGCTCGCCGAGCGCTTCGGCCGGCGGTTCAGGCACAACGAGCAGTCGCTCCGGGTCGTGGAGACCCTCGAGCGGGACGGGCGGGGGCTGAACCTCACGCTCGAGACGCGCGACGGGATCCTGCACCACACGGGCCCGGGGGAGCCGGCGACGCTCGAGGGGAAGATCGTGCGGCTCGTCGACCGCGTCGCCTACATCAACCACGACATCGACGACGCGCTGCGGGCGGGCCTCCTCACGCCCGAGGAGCTCCCGCGCGAGGAGATCGAGCTGCTCGGCGAGCGCGGGTCGCGGCGGATCGACGCGCTCGTCCACGACATCGTCGAGGCATCCGCGGGGAGCGGCGACATCGGCCAGAGCGAGGCGATCGGTCGCGCGATGCTCAATCTGCGCGCCTTCATGTTCGAGCGCGTCTACCTCGGGTCGGCGGCGGAGCAGCAGCGCCTGCTCGCCACCCGCACGGTGCGCCGCATCTTCGACCGGCTCGTGGAGCACCCCGAGGAGCTCCCGCCGGACGGGCCGGGCGACCTCCCGCAGCGCGTGACCGACTACGTCGCCGGCATGACCGACCGCTTCGCCCTCGCATGGCGGTGATCAAGCAGTCGTCGGTCGAGCAGGTGAAGGCCGTCGCCGACATGGTCGAGATCGTCGGCGCCCGCACGCAGCTCCGCAGGGTCGGCTCGCGCTGGACGGGCCGCTGCCCGTTCCACGAGGAGCGGACGCCGAGCTTCTCCGTCGAGGCCGCCGAGAAGCTCTTCTACTGCCACGGCTGCCACAAGGGCGGCGACCTCATCACCTTCGTGCGCGAGACCGAGGGGCTCGACTTCGTCGGGGCGATCGAGTGGCTCGCAGACCGCTACCGCGTCCCGCTCGAGTACGAGGAGGCCTCGCCGGAGGTGGAAGCCGGGAGGAGGCGCCGTGAGCGCCTGCTCGCGCTCCTCGAGCAGGCGGCGAGATTCTACGAGCGCACGCTCTGGGAGACGGCGGGCGGCGAGCCCGCGCGCGCCTACCTGACCGAGCGCGGGCTGGGGGAGGAGGTCTGCCGCGAGTTCCGCCTCGGGCTCTCCCCCGGAGGCGCGGTGCTCGCGCAGAAGGCGCGGGAGAAGGGCTATGCCGCCCCGGAGCTGGCCGCCGCGGGGCTCGTGAACCGTCGCGGCAACGACTGGTTCGCCGGGCGGCTCGTCTTCCCGCTCGCCGACGCGCGGGGCCGGGTGCTCGGCTTCGGCGCCCGGCGGCTCCACGAGGACGACCCGATCCCGGCGAAGTACGTGAACTCGCCCGAGGGCGAGCTCTTCCGCAAGGGTGCGATCGTCTACGGGCTCGACCGGGCGCGCGCGGCGATCACGAAGGAGGACCGCGCCCTCGTGGTCGAGGGCTACACGGACGTCCTCGCGCTCCACCAGGCGGGCCTTCGGCCCGCGGTCGCCTCCATGGGCACCGCGCTCACCGAGCCGCAGCTGAAGGAGCTGCGGCGCCTGACGGCGCGCCTCTACCTCTGCTTCGACGCCGACGCCGCGGGCGAGGCGGCGACGCTCCGCGGCATGGAGCTCGCGGTGCGGGCCGGCTTCGACGTGCGCATCGTGCCGCTCCCACCGGGCCTCGATCCGGCGGAGGCGGCCGACGGCTTCGAGGAGCGAATCGGCGCTGCCGTCGGGTACCTGCTCCACCGCGTGCGGCTCGAGCTCGAGCGGGCGCCCTCGAAGCAGGAGGCGTTCGCGCGCCTCCGGGAGGTGCTCGCGGGCGTCGAGGACTCGCCCGAGCGCGCCGAGGCGGTGCGGTTCGCCGCCGACCGGCTCGACCTCCCCTCCGACACGGCCGCCGGCCTCGCGCCCCGGACGCTCGCCCGCACCGGCACCGTCTCGCCGCGCCTCCTCGACGCCGGGGAGCGCCTCGAGCGCTGGCTCCTGGCCGCGTGCTCGACGGCGCCCGACCTCGCGGAGCGCTACCTGCGGCCGCTCGACGACCGGCACTTCGACAACGCTCTCCACCGGCGCCTCCGCGCCCACCTGGTCGGCGAGGTCGACGGTGATCCCGAGCTCGTCGCCGCGCGCGCCGAGCTCGTCGCGACGGCGGCCGTCGAGCACCTCGGCGAGGAGACGGCGCGCGAGCACTTCCTCCGCCTTGAGGAGCGGCTCGTGCGGCGGGAGCTCGCCGACCTCTCCGGCGACGACCTCGCCCGGACGGTCGAGCTCCAGGGCGTGCTCGCGAAGATCCACGACGCCCTCGGCAAGGTCGAATCGGAGCTTCGCTAGACTCTGTCGGCCCGAGCGATCCCCGGTAGCTCAATTGGCAGAGCATCCGGCTGTTAACCGGAGGGTTGTTGGTTCGAGTCCAACCCGGGGAGCTTCGCCTGCCCGGTGCGCGAGCGTTAAGCGCCGAAAGCGCCCTCGCGCGCTTCCGGCTTCGTCGGGTGCCCGATCTCAGTGCGTCAGAATCGGCTCCCGCTCGACCTCGAAGAGGTCGCGGAGCACCGCGAGCGCCCAGACGAGGACGATCGTCGCCGCGAGCAGCGAGAGCGGCGTGAGCGAGGCGGTCCAGAGCGCGAGCCCCGCGAGCACGATCGTCGTGACCCCGAGCAGGATGAAGAGCGTCCGCCCGATGTGCCTGGCGGCGAGCGCGAACATCGCGACCGCGAACACGGAGAGCAGCCCGGCCGTCCAGCGGCGGCTGTCGCCGATGAGCCAGACGTCCCACCTCTGGTGCGTCGCCGTGTAGCCCATCACCGTGGCGGCCATCAGGAGCGTGGCGGCGACGTCCTCGAAGATGTCCCTGCGTCCGAATGTCATTGTCCTCACCTCCTCTCGTGACTGCAGGCTCGCGCATCGCGTCCGCGGCCACGTCGGGGCGCCCGCGGATCCGGGCCGCGCCCGTCCGCAGACGAGATCGGTAGTTCCCGGCAGGCGATATCGGCTTGTCGCGGATGCCGGGACGGCGCGGGCGGCGGGACGCTGGCGGGAAACGAGGAGAGGAGGAGAGATGAGCGGAAGGGCGACAGGAGCGCCCGCCAGCACGGACCGGCCGGCGACGGACGTCAACGCCTGGATCTGGTTCGTCTCGACGACGGGCGTCTGGCTCGCCTTCGGCGTCGCCGCGATCACCTCTCCGGGGACGCTGACGGATCTCTGGGAGTGGGTGCAGGGGCTTCCCCTGGCCGCCGAGATCGCCCTCTGGATCGCGACGCTGCCGTGGATGCTGGCGCTCGCCGTCTTCGAGAGCTCCCTGGCGGAGTGGCTGCGGATCGCGCTGATCGCGACGCTCGCCGTCGGCTGGACGCTCGCATCCGTGCCCAGGCCGTCCAGGCGGCGCGCTGCGGCGCGGGCACCGGGAACGGGCCTCCGGCACAGCCACTGACTGCGTCACGAGCGGGGGACGCGCGGGAATCTTGCGGGGCCCCCGCTCGTTGTAGACGGTGGAAGGCGGAGCGGCTTTCGCGAGGACCGGCTGGTCCGGAGCCGCTCGCCTCGTGACCATCCACTGAGAGAGAAAGGACGACCGATCACGACCATCCTGCAGCAGCACGACCTCGATCACCTGGTCGAGGAGGACTACGACGTCGACGAGGGGCTCGCGTCTGCCGACGAGGAGCCGTTCGAGCTCGACGAGTCCGCCCTCGAGGCGGACGCTCCCGGGTCCCTGGACTCGCTCCAGCTCTTCCTCACCGAGGTGGGCCGGCACCGCCTGCTCACCGCGCCGGAGGAGGTGGCGCTCGCGAAGCGTGTCGAGCGCGGCGACGCCCAGGCGAAGGAGCGCATGATCAACGCCAACCTCCGCCTCGTCGTCTCGATCGCCAAGCGCTATCGCGGTCGCGGCGTGCCGTTCGGCGACCTCATCCAGGACGGGGTCATCGGCCTCAACCGGGCCGTGGAGAAGTTCGACCACCGCAAGGGCTTCAAGTTCTCGACCTACGCGACGTGGTGGATCCGCCAGGCGGTCCAGCGTTCCATCGCCGGACAGTCCCGGACGATCCGCGTCCCGACCCACGTGCACGAGCGTCGCCACACGCTCCGGCGCCACATCCGCCGGCTCGAGCCGACGCTCGGCCGCATGCCGACGCACGAGGAGCTCGCGGACGCGAGCGGCCTCGAGCTCCGACACGTCGAGGAGGCTCTGGGCGTCGTCGAGGCGCGCGTCTCGCTCAACCAGCACGTCGGCAACGAGGACGACGCCGAGCTGGGCGAGCTCTTCGCCGACGAGAACGCGGAGGACCCCGGCGAGCTCGCCGACGAGGCGCTGCGGCGCCGGGCCGTGCGCCTGGCCCTCGAGGAGCTGCCCGAGCGGTCGCGGCGCGTGCTCGAGCTCCGCTTCGGCCTCGACGGCGAGCCTCGCTCGCTCGAGGCGATCGGCGGCGAGCTCGGCCTCTCGCGCGAGCGCATCCGCCACCTGGAGGGCGAGGGCCTCGCGAGGCTCGCCGAGATCCTGGGCGACGCCGACGAGATCGACCCCGGCGACCTCGCGGTCGCCGCCTGACCGGCACGAAGGGAGCCCCATGAGAACCGCGATCCATCCCCAGACCGCCGTCGCCCCCGTGACGTGTACGTCGTGCGGGACGACGTTCGAGGTCAGCTCCACGCGGGCCTCGATCGTGGTCGAGGTCTGCTCGGCCTGCCACCCCGCGTACACCGGCGTCGAGCGCGCGGTCGCCCGCGGCAGCCGGATCGAGCGCTTCGAGCGCCGGCGGGCCGCGGCGCGGCGCGGCTAGAGCCTGCGGTCGTCGCTAGCGGTGCGCCCCGATGAGGGCCCCGCCGGCGACGACCAGGGCGGCTCCGAGCACGAGCCGCGGCCCCACGAGCTCGCTGCGCCGGAGGACGGTCGCGGCGAAGAGGACGCCCCAGAGCGACTCGGTCGCGACGAGCGGCGAGACGACCGTCACCTTGCCGCGGTAGTAGGCCTCGAAGAGGAGGACGTAGGAGAGCCCGAAGAGGACCCCCGCCGGCAGGAAGGCGACGAGCGCCCGCCTCGCGAGCGCCTGGGCGAGCGCGCGCCGGCGGACCGCCGCCGCCCAGCCGAGCATCACGAGCGCCCCCGCCGCGAGGGCGGCCGCCGCGGCCTCGACCGACGCCAGCTCCGCCTCCTCCGAGTACCAGCGCACGACGATGTCGCGCGTGGAGAACATCGCCGTCGCGGCGAGCGCGAAGGCGATCCCGGCGACGCGGAGGTGCGCGGGCCTGTCGGGCTCTGCGGCGAGGAGGACGCCCGCGCCGACGACGAGGATCGCGCCGAGCGCGAGCGGCCACTCGAGCGGCTCGTCGAGGAAGACGATCGCGAGCGTCGCACCGAAGAGCGGCGCGCTCCCGACGAGCACCGCCGTCCTGGAGGCGCCGACGTCCCGCACGGCCAGGACGAACATGATCTGGGAGAGCCCTGGCGCGAGCAGGCCGGCGAGCGCGAAGACCGCGAGCTCGCGCGTGGCCGGAGTGTCGCCCGACCCGGGAACGACCGCCGCGGCCGCGAGCGCGACGAGGACGGCGACGACGGTGCTGGCGAGCGCGCCGACGTCCGGCTCGGGATGGGCGCGGAGCGCAATCCGCAGCGCCACCGTCATCGCGCCGAAGAGGACCGCCGAGCCGAGCGCGAGGAGGACGGCCGCCATCGGCGGCGCACCCTAGCGCCCCGCGACGGCGCCGGACCGGTGAAGCGGCCGGGTCAACCCCGGAAGGGTGAGAGAGTCAACTCCCGCGGAGGGGGGACGCCGGCCACCCGGCGAGGCAGACTTCGGGGCGTACGAGGAAATCGCCGGGGCCCCGATGCGGCGGGGGCACTCCGGGCTCAGGTTTCCACCCGACGGAACGGGGCCTGCGGCGGGCCCCGTTTCGCTTCTTCCGGGAGAGCGGGCGCCCTACTCGCCGACGACCTGTGCGATCCAGCGGCGGTCGCGCGAGCGGTCGAGCTCGATGAAGAGCACGCGCTGCCAGGTGCCGAGGCAGAGCTCGCCGTCGCGCACCGGGATCGACTCGCCCGCGGGCCCGAGGAGCATCGCCATGCAGTGGGAGTGCCCGTTGCCGAACTCCATGTCCTCGGGGCAGACGTTCTCGGTCCGGCGGTCCCAGTCGTCGTGGGCGTAGTACTTCTCGCTCGGGACGAGCCGGCGGAGCATGCGGATGAAGTCCTCGAGGAAGCCGGTCTCGAACTCGTTGACCCGCACCATGCAGGTCGTGTGAGGCGAGTAGACGCAGGCGATGCCGTCGGTGACCCCGCTCTCGATGACGGCGTCGCGTACCTCCTCGGTGATGTCCCGGATCTCGAGGCCGCCCTTCGTGCGCAGCGCGCGCTCGGTCTGGAAGACCTTCACTCCGGGAGTGACCTCCTGCTCGGGCCTACGGACGGCGTCCTCGAGGGCCGGGTCATGCGCGCCTATTCTTACCATCCCGGGCCGAGCGCGGGAACCGTGAACCGCGGGCGCTAAGCTCGGAGGTGGCCGCGGGCCCGTAGCTCAGCGGTCAGAGCAGCGGACTCATAATCCGTTGGTCCCTGGTTCGAATCCAGGCGGGCCCACTCCGCGAGACCCCCGTGGGCTCGGACGGCGTCCGCGGGTGCCGGACGCCGCTCTGGGGCTCTCGCGCGCGTAGATACACTTCCCGCCATGGCAGAGCTCGGCACGATGCGGGTGAAGAGCGGCCTCGCAGAGATGCTCAAGGGCGGCGTCATCATGGACGTCACGGACGCCGAGCAGGCGCGGATTGCCGAGGAAGCGGGCGCCGTGGCGGTGATGGCGCTCGAGCGCGTCCCGGCCGACATCCGGGCGGAGGGCGGCGTCGCGCGCATG
>DASTQA010000030.1:0-11402 GCA_035762005.1 Gaiellaceae bacterium | reverse complement strand
CGGCCGGATCAAGCTCATCCAGGACGGCGACGTCACGGCGTCCATCACGGCCGCGGTGCGGGGGACGAACGACCACATCGCGGTCGGGATCGGCGGCGCGCGGCAGGCGGTGCTCTCGGCGGCGGCGCTCCGCTGCCTCGGCGGCGACCTCCAGGCGCAGCTCTGGCCGACGTCGCGCGGGGACATCGAGCAGGCCGGGGAGCACGGGATCGAGGACGTCTACAAGGTCTTCTCGACCGAGGAGCTCGCGCCCGGCGAGGTCGTCGTCGCCGCGACGGGCGTGACGAACGGCGACCTCCTCCGCGGCGTCCGCTACCTGACGGACAGCGCCCGGACCCATTCCATCGTCATGTGCACGCGCCACAACTGGGTCCGCTTCGTCGACGGCATCCACTTTTTCGCCCGCGAGCGGCGCGAAGAGGTTCGCCTGCTCGGGTAGGCTGAGACCATGCCCGAACGCGAAGAGGTGATCGAGGCCCTGCGCGTCGTCGAGGATCCGGAGCTCGGCATGGACATCGTCGAGCTCGGCCTCCTCTACGACGTCGCGGTCGAGGGCCCGAAGGTGCACATGACGTACAGCCTCACCTCGATGGGTTGCCCCGTGGGGCCCATGATCGAGCAGCAGATGCGCGAGGTCGTCGAGGGCCTCGAGGGCGTCGAGGACGTCGAGGCCGAGCTGACCTGGGACCCGCCCTGGTCGCCCGAGCGCATGTCCGACGACGCGAAGTTCATCCTCGGCTTCGGCTAGGGCCGGCTCGAGCGGAGCGAGGCTTCCCGGACGGCGCGGGGACGCGACCGGCTAGCCGGGAATCCGCAGGACGACCTTGCCGAGCTGGCGGCCGGCCTCGAGGTGCTCGTGCGCGGCGGCGGCCTCCGCCAGCGGGAAGACTGTGTCGACGACGGGCTTCGCCCGCCCCTCGGCCACGAGGCGGTAGACGCCCGCGAAGTCTTCGCGTGTCCCCATGGTCGAGCCGAGGACGGTGAGCTGCTTCCACCAGATGCGGTGGAGGTTCGCCGGAGGGTTCGGGCCGCTCGTCGCCCCGCAGACGGCGATGCGCCCGCCGGGCGCGGCGACGGAGAGGGACGTCTTCCACGTCGCCTCGCCGACGTGCTCGACGACGACGTCCGCCCCGCGCCCCCCGGTCGCCTCGCGGACGGCGGCGGCGACGTCGCCCGACTCGTGGTCGACGACGGCGTCGGCGCCGAGCTCGTCCCGGGCGCGAGCGAGCTTCTCCTCGCTCGAGGAGGTGGCGATCACGCGGGCGCCGAGCGCCTTCGCGATCTGGAGCGAGGCGGTCGCGACGCCGCTGCCGATGCCCCAGACGAGCACCCACTCCCCCTCGCGCAGCCCGGCGCGGGTGACGAGCATGCGGTAGGCGGTCTCGAAGACGAGCGGGAAGGCCGCCGCCTCCTCGAACGAGAGCCCGTCGGGAATTGGGTGGACGTAGTCCGCGGGCAGGGCGATCAGCTCGGCGTGCGTGCCGTCCATGTGCTCGCCGACGATCCGGGCGCCGTCGTCGAGGCCCGGGTTGACGAGGACGCGGTCGCCCTCTGCGAAGCCGTCGACGCCCTCGCCGAGCGCAGCGACGACGCCGGCGCCGTCAGCGCCGAGGATGCGCGGCTTCGGCGCCGAGGGGAGGCCGCGGCGGACCCAGACGTCGAGGCGGTTGAGCGAGGCGGCCCGGAGCGCGATCAGCACCTCGCCGGGCCCGGGAGCGGGATCCGGCGCGTCCTCGTAGCGGAGGACCTCCGGCCCGCCGTCCTCGTGGATGCGGACGGCTTTCACCGCGCGATCGTACCCGTGGACGCTGCTACCTTGGCAGCGAGATGACGACCGCCGAGCTCAGCCGCCTGGCGGAGGAGCTCGGGATCGACGTCGTCGGGGCCGCGCCCGCCCGGCCGTACGACGAGACCGAGCGCCACATCCGCGAGCGCCGCGAGCGCGGGCTCTTCGCCGACATGCGCTTCACGATGGCGCAGCCCGAGGTCTCCTGCCACCCCGAGACGCTCCTTCCCGACGCGCGGACCGTCGTCTCGGCCGCGCTCTCGTACTACGCGCCCGGGCCGGAGCCGGGACCGGGGGAGGCCCGGCTCCCCCGCTACACGTGGACGGACCGCTACGCGGAGCTGCGGACGAAGCTCGAGGAGCTCGGCCGGCGCCTGGGCGGCTCCTACCGCGTGCTCGTGGACGCAAACCAGCACGTCGACCGCGAGGGCGCCGTCCGCTCCGGCGTCGGCTTCTACGGGAAGAACACGATGCTGATCACGCGCACGCACGGCTCGTGGGTCGTGCTCGGGACGCTCGTCACGGACGTGCCGCTCGAGCCGACGCCGCCGCTCGACCTCGACTGCGGCTCGTGCACGCTGTGCGTCGAGGCCTGCCCGACCGGCGCGCTCGACGAGCCGGGGGTCCTGGACTCGGCGCGCTGCCTCTCCTACTGGACGCAGGCCCCGACGGCGATTCCCGAGGAGTACCGGGAGCCTCTCGGCGTCCAGGTCTACGGCTGCGATATCTGCCAGGACGTCTGCCCCTGGAACCGGGGGACCGAGAAGCGGCGGGCGGAGGAGGAGCTCCCCGCCGGCGCCGAGCCGGCCGTCTCGCTCCTCGACTGGCTGCGGGCCCCGGACTCCGAGCTGCGCGCGCGCTACGACAGGCTCTACTTCCCGCGCAATGACGCCCGGTACCTCCGCCGGAACGCGCTCGTCGCCGCGGGCAACGCGGGCGAGGCCTCGCTGGCGGACGCCGTGCGCCCGTACGCGGAGGGCGACGACGAGCTCCTGCGCGAGCACGGAGCGTGGGCGCTCGCGCGGCTCGACGGCCACGGGCCGTGAGCCGGGATTCCTTCACCTGGTCGGCGACGAAGGACGGCCGCGTCCGCGTCGGTTGGCGAGGGCGCGTCGTCACGACGCTCGCGGGCGAGGCCGCCGCCCGCTTCCTGCGTCAGGCCGAGGTGGCGGACGAGGAGACGGTGCAGGGCCTCCTCGCGCGCGCGACAGGCAACTTCAAGCGCGGCAACGAGCGTCGCGGCGTCTAGCCGCGGCGCTCCGGCGTCGGCCCGCTCGGACCCCGGGTCGCGAGGCGCGCAGGGCCCGGGCCGTGCTCGGCCGCCTGCCGCCGGGGCTCGTGAGCGCATCGAAGTCCGCGCTGGGCGCCCCCGGGGAGAAGCCCTGCTTCCCGGGGATGCGACGAGCCTGAGGGACTGGACTTAAGGCCAATTGCCACTTTGCCGCGGAGCGGCCACGCTGAGAGGGTCAGCGGCCTGCGGCTCCTCGAGGCGGATCGATCGTCGCTCCCGGGGGTCAGGCCGAACCTGCGGCCGAAGGAACGACCATGGTGATCGCGATCGCGTTCGCGACCGGGCTCGTCGGCGGGTGGATCTACGCCGGCTGTCCGCTCCCGAGGAAGTCGTCGCCCGCGCTCCGCGCCCGGCCTGCCGCGATGCGGTCGAGCGCCGGCCGGGCGAGAGCTCGGCTCAGCCGCGGTCGCGCGCGGAGCGCGTCGCCGGCGCAGCCCTGAGCTCCGACGAGACGACGGCCGAGTCGGACCGGCGATCGCCTGCCCGGTAGCGCCGACCGAATGCGTGGACCCGCGCGCGCTCGATCAACGCCGCCCGGTCCGCGAGTTCGAGCTTGTGCTGTGCGCGCGTGCGGATGCCCTCGACGGTGCGGACCGAGCGGTCGAGCCGGGCTGCGACCTCACGGCTCGTCAGGCCCCCCGCGACGAGCTCCAGCACCTGGCGCTCCTGGTCCGTCAGCCTGGTCCGGGGTTCCCCGGCCACCTCGGCGGACGCGAGCGCTGCCCCGAGGTGCGGCTCGAGGTAGAGGCCTCCGCTCGCCACGGTCTCGAGCGCGGGGAGGAGCCCGACCCTGACCTCCTCCTTGGGCACGTAGCCGGCGGCTCCCGCCGCGAACGCCCGGCGGACGCCGCTCAGGTCGTCGTTTCGGCCGAGGACGATCACGCGCGCCTTCGGGCTCTGCTCCCGCACGGCCGGCAGGATCTCCGCCGGGGAGCGATCGCCGAACTCCTCGTCGAGGAGGACGATGTCAGGCTCGGCGGCCGCGACGGCGGCCGCGAGCTCCGAAGGATGCGCCACCTCGTCGACGACGAGATCCGGCCGGGCCGTCTTGACGGCGCAGCGGATGCCCAGCCGGACCAGCGCCTCGTCGTCGGCGACGAGGACGCGCAGTCCGCCGTGGCCTCCAGCAGCCCCTTCCCTCTCTCGCGGAGCCATGCTCGAAGCCTAGGACTCCGCGCCCGCGTCCTCATCGGCACCTTCCCCGATCGCGTTGCGGGAAGTCCGCAAGTGCGACGGGACGGCCGCGTAGGAGGCCGCACGCGTCGGCGGGGAGGGCACGGACGCCCGCGCGGGGCGCTACGCGACCGGCCGGTCATCCGCCGTGGCGGACGTCCGGCCTCCCACTGACGCCGGGTCGGGGGCGCAGCGGATGCCGCAGCAGGCCCGCGGGTCGATGCTGGGAGCAACGACGTGCTTTCCGTCTCGGGCGCGACCGAGCGCCCGGGCGGAGAGGAGGAAGGGAGGGGCCATGGAGAGGCACGGGACACAGAGGAGTCTCGCCCGCCTCGCGGCCGTCGGCGTCGCGGCGTCGTTCGCGCTCTTCGGGGGCGCGCCGGCCGCGTCGCAGCACCAGCCGGGCGGGGGCGGTCACGAGGAGGAGACGGGGTACGTCGCCCTCAGCGCCCTCTACCAGGTCGACCTGGGCGGCATGCCGTCGAGGCTGACGCAGACGGATGCGGCGATCGAGTACCTGCAGTGGATCGACGCCGCGCCCGACGTCGACGCGGCCGGGAACATCGTCTTCTCGAGCACGATGCCCGCGCCGAGCGACGGCTCGACCGACGCCGAGCTCTACCTGCTGCAGACCGACGGCACCCTCGTGCAGCTGACCGACAACACGACAGTCGTGAGCGACGAGACGGGTCTCGAGGAACCGGTCAACGAGCTCAATCCGTCCTTCTCGCCCGACGCGACCGAGGTCGCCTACGAGGCGCCTCCGCAGCCCGGCGAGGGAGATCCCGGCGGGCTCGCCGGAGCCCAGATCTGGGTCCTCGACGTGGCGACCAAGACGACGGAGCGCATCACCGCGGTCCCGGCTTCCGAGGGCGCTGCGAAGCAGCCGACCTGGAGCCCGGACGCGAACCAGCTCGCGTTCACGCTCGGCGACGGGCGGCGGTCGCACATCGTCCGTCTCGACCTCGACACGGACGTCAGGACCGACGTCACCATCGAGAACAGCCACGACAGCCACGCGAGCTGGCATCCGACCGATCCCGACCTCGTCGCCTTCACGCACCGGGCGGGGATCAACGCCGACGTCTTCGTGAAGAACCTCTCGACGGGGACGCTCTCGCCCCTCGCCGAGACAACCATGCTCGCCGAGTCCCGGCCGGCCTGGTCTCCCGACGGCGGGCTGATCGCCTACCAGCAGGGCGACGAGTCGCTCGGCGCGGCCATCTGGACGATGGACGCCGACGGGAGCGACAAGAACGCCGCGACGACGCCCGGGCTCTGGTCCGACCGCAACCCCGCGTTCGCCGACGCGGACACGATCGTGTACGAGAGCACGGAAGGGGCGCCGCCGGTCGCCGATCTCGCGATCACGAAGACCGGCGACCCGGCGGCCGTGAGGGCCGGCCGCAAGGTCACCTACACGATCCCGGTCGTCAACAACGGCGTGCTGACCGCCCCGGAGGTCGAGGTCGTCGACAGGCTGCCGGCGGGAATGACGTACGTCGACGCCGAGGTGGTCTTCGCCGTGTCCGAGCACGGTGAGGAAGACGCGCCGGCCGAGGCCTCGATCGAGGTCGAGGGCAACGTCGTCACCGCCGGGCTCGGCGACCTCGCCAAGAGCGAGCGCGGCGCCCCCGTCGCGACGATCACGATCGTCGCGAAGGCCGGGCTCCGGCCCGGATCGTTCACGAACACCGCCGTCGTGCTCCTCAATGCGGCCGCGGGCGACGACATCGTCGACCCGGTCGAGGCGAACAACACGGCGAGCGCGACGACGACCGTGCTGCGAGCGCCGATCGTCGGCACCGCGGGGGACGACGTCCTCGTCGGAACCCCCGGCCCCGACGTCATCAAGGGCCTTGGAGGCGACGACGTCATCCACGGGCTCGGCGACGACGACCGGCTCGTCGGGGGCGCGGGCGCCGACCTTCTGCGGGGCGGCGACGGACGAGACGTCCTCGTCGGGAAGAACGGTGACGACAGGCTCTTCGGCGGCGCCGGACGCGACCTTCTGAAGGGCCGCGGCGGCGCGGACGTCCTGCAGGGCGGCGACGACCGGGACCGGCTCGAGGCAGGGCGCGGGGACGACAAGGTGCTCGCCCGCGACGGCCACCGCGACTCCGTCCACGGCGGCAGCGGCAGGGACGTCACGAGGATCGACCGCGGTCTCGACAGGGTCTTCGGGATCGAGATCGTCCGCTGAGGGCGACGTTCGCGGGGTGGAATGGGGGCCGCCGCGAGGCGGCCCCGCTCTTCTGGACGGGGATCTACCCGCGCGCCCGCGCCGGTCGCTTCGCGAGCGCGGCCTTGAGCTTCTTCGCCCGCGCGGCCACCTCCGCGCGCAGGTCGGCGGGCTCGAGCACCTCGGCGAACCCGCGGTGCGAGAGGATCTCGCCGACGAGCCAGTCCGAGCCGCCGACGCCGACCTCCTCGAGCGCGTAGCCCTTCTGGAGCGGGAGCGCGCCGCGCTCGAGGCGCCAGCGCGCGACCTCCGGGTCGAAGAGGACGCGCGCGATGCGGACGTCCCGGAGCTTCCGCGGCTCGAGGCCCGGACGCGGCTCGAACGTCTCCTCGCGGAGCTCCGCGCGCCGCATGCGGTCGAGCCGGAAGCTCCGCTGGGCGTCGCGCGTGCGGTCCCAGGAATGCACGTACCACCACGGGAGCTCGCGCTCGAGCGCGTGGGGCTCGATCGTCCGCGTGCTCGTCTCCTCGCCGACCGCGACGTACTCGATCTCGACGAGGCGCTGCTCGCGGATCGCCTGCGAGAACGTCCTGATGAGCCCTTCCTCCTCCGAGCCGGCCTCGGGCTCGGGCGGGCGCTCGGGCAGGTCGAACTCGCCGAAGGTCTCCTCGAGCTTGCGGCGAACGCGCTCGAGCGGCGTCTGGGCCTCGGCCGCGATCATCGGCCCGACGAACTCGAGGGCGAGGCGGATCGCGCGCGCCTCGAGCGGCGTCAGGCGGGGCGGGCGCCTGAACGCGTCGCCGAAGAGCTCCTTGTCCACCCGCACCTCGTCGCCGTCGAGCGAGGCGTAGACCGCGTAGCACCCGCCGCCGAAGTTGACGAGGTTCAGGAGCTGGAGGTGGTCGTCGAGCTGATCCTCGGGGATGTGGAAGCGCTCGACGAGCTCGCGCGCCGGGATCGTCGCACGGGTGTCGTCGCCGCAGGCGGCGAGCAGGTGCGCGAGCAGCGCCTGGAGCACGCCGAAGCGCTCGGGGGCGAGAGGGCCGACGGGCCGCTCGACCGCGGGGACCTCCGCCCGTGCCTTCGGCCGCGGCGGCTTCGTCGCCTCGCCCGAGTGGCGCGCGAGCACCCGTTCGAGGCCTGCGGCGACCTCGTCGGCGAGCGCCCGCGGTGCGAGCGGGCGCGCGCGGCCCTCCTGCCGCAGGACCCAGCCGGCGAGCAGGTCGAGCCGCGAGTAGGGCGTCCGGAAGACGCCGTCCTCGACCTCGCCCCGCTCGACCATGCGCTCGACCCACCAGGCCGTGTCGGGGTCGAGCTCGACCTCCGCCTCGCCCGCGGGCTCGCCGTACTGCCACGGCTGCCGACCGCGGAAGTCGGACGGGTCGTACTCGGGCATGCGGAAGTCCCGCTCCCGCCGCGTGGCGAAGCGGATGTCGCCCACGATGCGCGAGACGCGGAACGTCCGCTCGGCGTCCTCCTCGAGGTCCCGGCCGATCAGGTACCAGGAGCCCGCTTCCGGGAGGAGCGCGTACGGGTTCACGGTGCGCTCGCGCGTCTTGTCCCGCGAGATCGACCAGTACGTGAACCGCACGGTGCGCTGCTTCGAGATCGCGCCCTCGAGCTTCGTCAGGCGGCCGGACATCTCGTCCGAGTAGTCGGGGTCGCGCACCTCGACGCGAACGGCGCTCGCCGTGCGTGCGTCGAGCTGCGTCGGGCGCCCGAGCGCGAGGTTCTGGAGCGCGAGCCGGAGCGGCTCG
This sequence comes from Gaiellaceae bacterium, assembly GCA_035762005.1. Classification (GTDB taxonomy): domain Bacteria; phylum Actinomycetota; class Thermoleophilia; order Gaiellales; family Gaiellaceae; genus JAIBJN01. Next base: position 3,213 of record DASTQA010000030.1, on the reverse strand, counting down.
GCGTAGGCGAACTGCCCCTCGAGGAGGTAGAGCGCGACCTGGAGAGCGGCCAGCTCCTCGTCGTCGAGGTCGAGCTTGGGGAGGAAGTACTGCTCCGAGCGCAGCGTGTAGAGCTCCTCGCCCGTGAACTCGTCCCGCTGGGAATGGAGCGGGACGCCGAGGGCGACGAGCTCCGACCGGTCGGAGTAGAAGCGCCGCGCGAACGCCTCGTCGGACATCTCGGAGTAGCCCTCGACGACCGACTTGATCTCCCGCGCGGTCAAGGGCCGGCGCTCCGCCATGAGGAAGGCGACGAGCGAGAGCTGCCGGATCAGCTTGTCGGTGTCGTGCGACACGGCTCCTATTCTGTCAGCGCCGTGCGCATCGTCGCCCATCTCGACCTGGACGCCTTCTTCGCCGCCGTCGAGGAGCTCGAGCGACCCGAGCTCGCGCGGCAGCCGCTCGTCGTCGGCGGCGATCCCCACGGGCGGGGCGTCGTCGCGACCGCGAACTACGCGGCGCGCCGCTACGGGATCCACTCGGCCATGAGCTGCGCCGAGGCCCTGCGCCGCTGCCCGCACGCGGTCTTCGTGCGCCCGCGCCACCGGACGTACGCGGACTACTCCCGGACGGTGTGGGCCGCCGTGCGCGAGGTCGTGCCGACCGTCGAGCGCACCGGGCTCGACGAGGGATACCTCGAGGTGGGGGAGGTCGCGGAGGACTTCCGCCGTGCGCGCGTCGTCGCGGAGGCGGTGCAGGCGGCCGTGCGCGGCGCGACGAGCCTCTCCTGCGCCCTCGGGGTCGCGAGCTGCAAGGTCGTGGCCAAGGTGGCGAGCGACCGGCGGAAGCCGGGCGGCATCACCGTCGTGCCGGCCGGCCGTGAGGCGGCCTTCCTGGCGCCGTTCCCGGTCCGCCTCCTCCCCGGCGTCGGCCCGAGGGCCGAGGAGCGCCTGCGCTCCGCGGGCATCGAGCTCGTCGGCGGCCTGGCGTCGCTCAGCGACCGCGAGCTCGCGCGGCTGCTGCCCGGGAAGGTCGGCCGCCTGCTCCGCGACCGCGCCCGCGGCATCGACCCTCGCCCGCTCGAGCTCGCGGCGAAGACCGTCTCGATCGGCCATGAGGAGACCTTCGAGCGCGACGTCGCCGACCGCGAGCGGCTGCACGACGAGCTCCGTCGCATGGCCGCGCGGGTCGCCGAGCACCTCGTCTCGAGCGGCCAGGTCGCACGGACGGTGACGACGAAGCTCCGCTATCCCGACTTCACGATCAGGAGCCGCTCGACGACGCTGCCCGCGGGCTGCGCCGACGGCGAGAAGATCGGCGAGCTCGCCTGCGCGCTCCTCGATCGCGCTCTCGCCGACCGCCCGGGCGCCCTGCGTCTCGTCGGCGTCAGCGTCTCGAAGCTCGAGACGCACGAGCAGCTCGCGCTCGCCTAGCATGTGACACCGGATTCACGTGTGCCCCGGGCGTGCCGGCGGCGTGACGTGATCGAGCGCGCCCGTCAGCGAGCGCCGCCGCCGCCGAGGAGCTGCGATGCCCCTTGCCGCTCCTTTCGCCTTCTCTCACGGCCGGTCGTCCGCCGGTCGTCCCGTGAGCCGCGCGCCCCGACGAGGCGGCGGCGATCCCAAGTAACACCGTGTCACTTGGGCCGCGTGCCGGCGGCGCGGATCGCCCGGCCGCGTGCAGCCGCGCCCGGGAATGACGCGGAGGACGGGCTTCTCAGGCGGCGGCGGGGCGGGCTTCGAGGTGCTGGTGCGAGGGGCAGTACTCGCGCTCGGGGAGCGGCGTGCGCTGGCACGGCTTCCCCTTGCGCGTCGTCGCCCGGCAGCGCGCCATGCCGCCGTCGAAGGCTCCCGCCTCGATCTGGGCCTCGATGTACTCGACGGCGGCGCCGATCCCCTCGGTGACGGCCCAGGCCACCTGCGCCTGGTACGTGATCGGGAAGTAGCGCCGGATGTCCTGGAAGAGCGTCCGGTCCGGGTGCGCGAAGTAGCGCGGGTCCTTCGCGAGCCTCTCGACGCACTCCTCGCAGGCGGCGAGCACGTCACGGCGGTACTCGAGCTGCTTGTCCGCGTCCGCCCAGGGGTCGATGAGGTCTTTGATCGAGCGGTAGATCGCCCGCGAATACTGATACATACGGGTGAGAATCCTCTCCTGTACTTGCTCGGTCACAGGTTATCTCCCACCGGCATGAAAGACCTGCAAATAGCCGTTAACATCTCGTTAAGGCGCGTCCCCGAAACGCTCTGGGCGGGAGTCTAACACGGGCGTCGAGGCTGTTACAAAGTTTCCCACCGGGACGGAGCGGATGATTCCCGGCCGGAGGCCGCGCAAACCTCAGTCGGCGACCTCGCGCACGTAGGCGGTCGGGAAGCCGGCCGTCCGGGCCCGGGGGAGGGCGTTCTCGGCCTCCCGCTTCGTGTCGTAGACACCGGTGAACGTGACGTAGTACCCGGGGTTGAGGCTCCCGTAGTCCGAGGACTCGAGGATCCCGACCTGCGGCAGGCCGCTGTTGCGGGCCTGCTGGGCGGCGGACTCCGCCGGCCCGCGACCGTCGCTCGTCGGGGTCGATCTGAGGACGACCGTGAAGCCGTCCTCGTTGGCGGGCCAGGAGATGATTCCGCCCGTCCCGCCCGTCGTCGTGGTCGTGCCCGTCGTCCCTGTGGTCGTCGTCGTGGTGGTCGTGGGCGGCTGGATCGTGATCGTCCCCGACGTGAGCGTGTCGAGGGTGACGCCCGTCGTCGTGGGCGGCGGAGCGAGCGTCGACGTCGGGCGCGCCGGCACGGAGGTGCCCACCCCCTCCTCGTCGTCGGTCGCGGCGAGCGCCACGATGGCGCCGGCAGCGAGCGCGACGGCCAGGAGCGCCGCCAGGGCGAGCCAGAGCCAGATCGGCGAGTCGCGCGTCCAGACGGTCTCGCGCGTGTAGGCGGCGCCCGGGAGCGGCACGAGCCGCTGCCCGCACTCGAGGCAGTACTCCTGGAGCGGGTCGTGCGGCGCGCCGCAGCGCGGGCAGTGCGGGGTCTGGGCGGCGGCCGCCTGAGCGGCCGGGTCGGCCGCGCCGGGCGGAGGCTCGCCGCCGGGAGGCGGCGGCTGGTGCGGAGGCGTGCTCACGGGCGGCCCTCGACCTGGTCGTCCGCCGGACGCACGAGCGTCGCGTCGATCGCCTCCGGCGCGGGCGCGTAGTCCTCCGCGGCCGCGGGGTTGCCGCAGAACGAGCAGAAGTTTACGTCGGCCGGC
>DASTQA010000029.1:0-15708 GCA_035762005.1 Gaiellaceae bacterium | reverse complement strand
CGCGTGTGTTTCCATCTCCATCTAGGAGACACGTGAGTGCTCCAGACGGACCTCGCTTCCGGGCGAGGGCCTTTTCGCCCTTCTTTCGCCTCATTGGCCGGTCGGCGGTCGCGACCGGTCGAAAGGCCGAGCGCCGCGAGCAAGAGCAGCGCAAGCGGGACGATCACACGCCAGTCGGCGCCCGAGACAGGGCCAATCCGTTCGGCCCGTGGGTGCAGGAGCCAGCTGGCGAGCAGTGCGCCGGCCGGCGTCGCTTGGCGCCGAGAGGAAAAGCGCCGTCCGTCCCACTTGGGCTTCCGCTCGTCCAAAGCGGAATTTTTCGTGAGATCATCTGCACGTCGGGCGGAAGATGCATCGCACAGAAAGGAGCGTCAAGTGGCAGCGAGAGGCATCCATCACGTCGACCTCGCCGTTGCCGACGTCGACGCGTCGCTGTCGTTCTACCTCGACCTTCTGGGGCCGCTCGGGTTGGCCGAGGAAGTCCGCTATCCCACCTACCGCGGCACCGAGGACGTCGTCTATCTGGTTGACGCGCACGACCGCCGAGGGATTGGGCTGCGCCCGGCCGACGGCGGCGCCCACAGCTACTACGACGTCGGTATCGAGCACCTCGCCTTCGAGGTCGAGAGCCGGGATGACGTGGACGCCGCCCACGAGCGATGCCTTGCTCGCGGCGCGCGGATTCATTTCCCACCGCAGGAGGATCGCGACGAAGAGGGTTACTACGCGTTCTTCGTCTTCGACCCGGACGGCATGCGGATCGAGGTGTTCTGCTGGCCGCGAGCCGATCTGTGAGAGTTGACGACGGACGTTCGCTTTCCGGCAGCGCAGGTGTACTGCGTCACGGCGACCGCCGCGCTCCTCGGCGACCCTGAGCCCGATCGGCCTCGCTCAGGAGCTGTACTGGCCGGCGGCCTCCGCCTTGACTGGCGGACCGTGGAGTCCGGCCTCCTGGAAGATTGCCGGGACCTCGGAATCGGCGATGAACTTCTCGTAGTCCTCCACCTCCCAATCGAAGACCACCCACACCTGCTGGCGTCTTCGGGATCGCGGAAGACCCGGGAGCCCTTGGTCGTGTGCTGGAACGAAGCGGCCGAGCAGCTGACCGGGCTCCCGGGCGAGGAAGCCGTGGGGCGACCACACCCCGGACGAAGTCGAGGTTCGACCCGTACCGCCAGCCCGAGCCGGGCACCTCGTCCGGCCAGCGCGTGCGGGAGAGGCGCTCGTGGAAATCGTCGAGCACCTGGTCCGAGACGGAAAGCCGGTACGGCCTCGGCACGGTCGTCATGCCTTACGTCCAGCGAACGTCACTACGTTGGAGATCCGGAACCTCGAAGGCCCGCGCGCCCGCGACGTCCGGCCCGCCGAGTTGTGCCGATGTGAACACGGCGCTTGCTGATTGCCGCCGGGTGAGGCCCATCGGCGCCGAGACGGGCCGATGGGCCTCTCTCCTCGGGCGATTAGAGGAGGCGGAAGACGATGGGGCAGTTGATGATCGGGCCGGCCGAGCCGAACGCGCTTCCGTCCGGGCCGGTGATGTGCCCCTGCTGCGCGAGGCCGAGGATGCGGAACTCCTCGAAGTTGCGCGAGCGGTACGGCTGCGACCCCAGTGGCGAACCCGCCCGCCCGACCCTCGACTCGCGGGGGAATCCAGACGCAGCTCGGGCCATACCTCGCGAGCGGCCCACGCCGCTCTGGTACGGGTTAAACCACACGCGGCGTCACGGTTTCGGCTGATGTCCCGCCTCTCCCCGTCGCGCGAAGCTGACGGGGTCACCGAAACCGCGACGGGAGGTCAGGGCGATGAAGATGAAGGATGCAGCGACGGAGTTTCTCGCCGAGAAGCGGATCGCCGTCACCGGGGTCTCCAGGCACCCGGAGAAGCATGCGAGCAACACGGTGTATCGGCGGCTGCGCGAGCGTGGCTACGACGTCTTCGCGGTCAACCCGAACACCGACGAGGTGGAGGGGGACCGCAGCTACCACGACCTGCGCTCGATTCCGGGCGGGGTCGATGCGGTGGTGATCGGGACGAGACCGCAGATCGCCGACGAGACGATGCGCGAGTGCGCCGATCTCGGCATCAAGCACGTCTGGATGCACCGCGCGTTCGGCCAGGGCAGCGTCTCCACGGATGCGGCGGAGTACGGTCGGAAGCGCGGCATCTCGGTCATCGATGGCGGCTGCCCGTGCATGTTCGAGCCGACCGCCGATCCCGGCCACAAGGTCATGCGCATGCTCGGCACCCTCGGAGGGCGCGTCCCGCGGGACGTCTGACAGGCGAGCCGACCGGCTCCCGCGGTGGTGTGTCCGCAGGCTTACTCGATGCCGAGCGGAACCTCGTCGCCGCGGGGCTGGACGACGCAGTGTCCGACCGACTCGACGCCGCAGCGTTCGAGTGCCTCTCGCGCGGCCGCATCCCGCACGACCGCGTCGAGCTCCTGCGCGACGCAATCGTCGTCTGCTTGCTCGGCGTCGTAGGTCACCGGTACGACGAGGTACACCGTCCTCAAGCTGCGCTCGGCGCCGTTCGCCACTTCGTGCTCCCTTCGCTGGGCCGCCAGGAAGGCGTAGCCTTGCTCCCGCCCCTCGTCGCTAAACCTCGGACGGAGGATCTGGTGCGCCTCGTGGCCACGGCTGCAGAGCCTCGAAAGCGGCTGCGGTGCGAAGTACCGTCTCGTCGCGAAAGCGGCCGCCGACGATCTGGAGCCCGACGGGGAGGCCGCGCTCGTCGAGGCCGCAGGGAACGCTCGCGGCCGGGAGACCGGCGAGGTTGGCCGGGTAGCAGAAGACGCACCAGTCGTCGCGCTCAGGATCCACCCGGTGGTCGCCGATCGTCGCCGGGGACGCCGACCCCACGGGGAACGCGGTCAGCTGCATCGTCGGCGTCAGGAGCACGTCGTACCGGTCGAGGAACTCGAGCCAGGACCGGACGAATCCGGCCCGCTCCTCGGTGGCGTCGAGGTAGTCCGCAGCCGAGTACCGCTCTCCCGCGCTGAGCGCGTCGACCGTGCCCGGCTCGAGCTCCTCACGATGGTGCTCGAGCAGATCGCGGTGCGCGGCATACCCCTCGCAGGCGGCGACGAGGTTCCAGAGGTCGACCGGATCGCCCGTCGGCGGGTGCGCCTCCTCCAGCTTCCAGCCGGCCCCGCCGAGCCGCCCGATCGCCGTCTCGAAGGCCTGTCGCACGCCTGGCTCGAGCGGGGCGAAGCCGAGGTCGGCGCTCACGGCGACGCGGAGGTCGTCCCCGTTCGCCTCGGCGACCGCTCTCGCGTACTCGCCTAGCGGCAGCTCGACCGTCGTGTCGTCGGAGGGGTGGAATCCCGCGAGCACCGAGAGGACGAGCGCGAGATCCCGCGTCGTCCGGGCCATCGGGCCCACGACCGACAGCGAGCGCCACCCGCGGAAGCCGGGCGTTCCCGGAACGAGCCCGTAGCTCGGCTTGAGCCCGGCGACACCGCAGAACGACGAGGGGATCCGGACGGAGCCGCCACCGTCGGTTCCGAGCGCGAGCGGCGTCAGGCCGAGAGCGAGCGACGCGCCCGCGCCTCCGCTCGAGCCGCCCGGCGTCCGCGAGAGGTCGCGGGGATTCCGAGTCAGGCCGTAGACGCGGTTGTCCGTCACGCCGGCGAAGCAGAGCTCGGGGTTGTTCGTCTTGCCGACCGGGATGGCTCCCGCCTCACGCAGGCGTGCCACCGCGACGGCGTCGACGGCCGGAGTGAAGTCGTGAAGCGCGCGAGAACCGTTCGTCGCCGGCGCATCCCGTAGCCAGAGGACGTCCTTGACGGAGAAGGGAACTCCGTGAAGTGGTCCGACCTCCTCCCCGGCCGCTGCTGCCGTCTCGGCTCGGCGCGCCTCCGCGAGCGCCTGTTCTGCGAGGACGACCACGATCGAGTTCACCTCGCCGTCGAGGCGCGAGATCCGTTCGAGCGTCGCCGCGACGACCTCGACGGGCGAGACGTCGCGCCTGCGAACGGCCTCGGCGACCGCGACGGCGTCCGCGAAGTCGTCCAACGGTTGCATCGCTCGATTCTCCAACACCGCCCCTCGCCGAGCGAGCGCGGTCGTCCCCGTACGGCGCGCGGGGTCGTGACAAGCGCCGTAAGGTCGCCTCGTGCGGATGTCACTCACTCTCGCGCGTCAGTCGTGAGCGACCCGATTCGAAACCGCGGTTACGCCCCCATCCGCGACTACGCGGCCGTCGGCGACGGTCGCACCGTCGCGCTCGTCGCCCGCGACGGGTCGATCGACTGGCTGTGCCTCCCCGACCTCGACTCGCCGAGCGTGTTCGCGGCGCTCGTCGACGCCGAGCGCGGTGGTCGCTTCTTGCTCGAGCCCGAGGTGCCGTACGAGGCGACGCGACGCTACGTCCCGAAGACGAACGTGCTCGAGACGACGTTCGCGACGTCGCAAGGACGTGTCCGCGTCACCGACGCGATGACGCTTCCGACGAGCGGGTTCGCTCCCTACCGCGAGCTCGTCCGACGCGTCGAAGGTACGGCGGGGCGCGTTCCGATGCTCTGGCGCGTCGAGCCGCGACCGAGGTACGGGGCACGTGTGCGCCTGGAGCGGCGTGCGGGCGTGCCCGTGGCGGCGTGCGGACGAGACGCCGTCGCCGTCCTCGGCTGGGACGCCGGCGAGCCCGCCATCGGCGACGGCGACGTCAACAGCCGCTTCGTCACGGCCGAAGGGGACGTGGCGCACATCGTCCTGGCCGCGGCGCATCAGGAGCCGCTCGTCCTGCCGGCCAGGGGAGAGGTCGCCACGCGGCTCGCCGCAACCGAGAGTGCCTGGCGCGACTGGAGCGCCGGGCGCGTCTACGACGGGCCGTGGCGGGACGCCGTCCTGAGGAGCGCGCTGGCGCTCAAGCTGCTCGTGTTCGCGCCGTCGGGCGCGATCGCCGCCGCGGCCACGACTTCGGTCCCCGAGGCCGTCGGCGGCGGGCGGAACTGGGACTACCGCTTCTCCTGGCCGCGCGACTCCGCGTTCACCTTACGGGCGCTCCTCGGCCTCGGCTGCTCGCGCGAGGCCGATGCCTACTTCTCTTGGCTCTCGCACGCATCCCAGCTCACGCATCCGAACGTCCGCGTGCTCTACCGGCTGAACGGTCGGCCCGAGGCGGATGAGCGAACGCTGCCGCTCAGCGGCTACCGCGGCTCGTGCCCCGTCCGCATCGGAAACGGCGCGGCCGGTCAGACACAGCTCGATGTCTACGGCGAGGTCTTGGACGCCGCGAGCGAGATGGCCCGCTCCGCCGGCGGTCTCGATCGCGATCACGCCCGCTGGCTCGCCGGCGTCGCCGACCACGTGTGCGACATCTGGGCCGAAACCGATGCCGGAATCTGGGAGGTCCGCGGCGATCCGGCGCACTTCACCCAGTCGAAGATGATGTGCGCGGTCGCCCTCGACCGCGCCTGCGCGCTCGCGGAGAAGGGGTGGGTGCGGGGGGACGTTGCCCGCTGGCGGCGGGAGCGCGGGCGGATCCGGGCGTTCGTCGAGAACCGCTGCTACGCCGAGCACAAGCGGAGCTACACCCGGAGCTCGGAGGAGGATCTCCTCGATGCGTCGCTGCTCCTCGGCGTCATCGCCCGCTACGACGACGCCGCGGCGCCTCGCCTGGTCGGCACCGTCGATGCAGTCCGACGGGAGCTTGCGGACGGGCCCTACGTGACCCGGTACGTCAGCGAGGACGGCCTACCCGGCGAGGAGGGCGCGTTCCTCGCGTGCTCCTTCTGGCTCGTCGAGGCGTACGCACGCCAGGGCCGCCTCGAGGAGGCCACGGCGTTGATGGACGAGCTGGTCGGGCTCGCGAACGACGTCGGCCTCTACTCGGAGGAGATCGATCCGAGGACTGACGAGTTCCTGGGCAACTTCCCGCAGGCGCTGAGCCATCTGGCGTTGATCAATGCCGCGACCGCCGTCGCCGAAGCCGCCCGATGATCGGAGGCGCTCTCGTCGGCGGCCTCGCCGGAACGCTCGTGCTGACCACGCTCCTGCGAGCAGCGAGCGAGCTCGGGCTCACCCGCATCGATCTTCCGTTCCTGCTCGGGACGGCGGTCACCGAGGACCGCGTCCGCGCCAAGGCCATCGGCTACCTGCTCCACTTCGTGTTCGGGCTGCTCTTCGCGCTCGCCTACTGGGCTGTCTTCGTCGTCGTGGACGACTCGGGCATCCTCCTCGGAGCGGCGTTCGGTTTCGTGCACGCCCTCTTCGCGGCGAGCGCCCTCGTCAGCGTCCTGCTTCCGACGGTCCATCCGCGCATGGGCTCCGGCTTCGATGCCGCCGGATCGGCGCCGCTCCTGGAGCCGCCCGGTTTCTTCCTGCTCAACTACGGTCGGCAGACGCCGCTCGTGACGGTCGTCGCGCACGTCGTCTACGGCGGGATCGTCGGCGGCTTCGTCGCCTGGGCCGGCTGAGCGAAGTGCGGCCGCGCTCGGGATCGGGAGCGCGCCCGACGCTCGAGCGATCTGGGGTCCACCTGAACGACGGGGGTCGGGTTCGCCACGCGCGGTCTCCCGCGTGACTGGGCGCGCGCAAGCGCACGGAGCAGCGAGCGCGCCGGCCGCCGGTCGCCGGAGGCTTGCCGCTTTGCCCTACGATCGCCCTTGTGGCCTACGACGAGGAACTCGCGGATCGCATCCGGGCGCTTGTCGGCACCGAATCCGATCTGACGGAGAGGAAGATGTTCGGCGGGCTCGCGTTTCTCGTCGGAGGCAACATGGCCGTGGCAGCAAGTGGCCAAGGTGGCGTCCTCGTACGCGTGGACCCGGCGCAGGCAGACGCGCTCGTCGCGACGACGAACGCTCGCCTCATGGAGATGCGCGGACGGCCGATGCGGGGATGGCTACGCGTCGACCCTCAAGACCTTCGCACGAAACGCCAGCTCTTCAAATGGGTCGAGCTCGGCACGACCTACGCCCGCTCACTCCCGGTGAAGCGCTAGACCGGCGTCCCCGGCTCGTGGATCGGCAGCGGCCTGCCGCCGCAGGCCAAACCGACTTGCAGGCCGTCGACTCGCCGACGTAGGGAGGCGGTACGGTGCGCCGATGGGACTTCCGCGCGACGTGGCCGTCATCGGCGCCGGCACGATGGGCGCCGGGATCGCGCGGGTCTTCGCGGAGGCGGGTGCCTCGGTTCGCCTCACCGCCCGGCGTGAGTCCAGTCTCGAGGCCGCGCGAAAGCGATTGGGGGACGGGCGGGTACGCCTGACCACGTCCCTCGACGAGGCGCTGCGGGGCGCCGATCTGGTCGTCGAGACGATCGTGGAGGAGCTGGAGCCGAAGCGAGACGTCCTCGCGCGGGCGGAGGAGCTGGTCGCCCGCGACGCGATCTTGACGACGAACACGTCGTCGCTTCGGCTGGCCGTGCTTGCCGCTGCTCTCGGACGACCGGAGCGCTTCGCCGGCCTGCACTTCCTCAACCCGCCTGAGCTGGTCGAGCTCGTCGAGGTCGTGGGCGCCGAGCGCACCGCCCCCGAGACCCTCGACACCCTCGTGGGCTGGATGGACGAGATCGGGAAGGCGCCGATCGTCGTCCGCCGCGACGTTCCCGGCTTCGTCGCGAACCGGCTCCAGTACGCGCTCCTGCGCGAGGCCTACGCGCTCGTCGACGCGGGCGTCTGCTCGTTCGCGGACGTCGACCGCGCGGTCAGCCACGGCCTCGGCGCCCGCTGGGCGGCGATCGGGCCGTTCGAGACGATGGACCTCGCCGGGCTCGACGTCCATGCCGCGGTCGCCGCCAATCTCTGGCCGGAGCTCGCGAACGAGACCGAGCCCGCACCGTCGGTCAGGCGCGCTCTCGAGGCCGGCGCGCTCGGCGTCAAGAGCGGGCGAGGGCTCCGCGGCGAGTACTCGGCGGCCGCGGCGGCCGCCCTGGGCGAGCGGCGCGATCGGGTCCTGCGCGGCGTCCGTGCGCTTCGGGAAGGAACGGGCGCGACCTAGGCAAGCCAAGACTTCGGGCAGAGCCTCGAGGCGAAGCTCAAAGCCCCATGTCGAGCCCGTGACGCACTGCCTCGGCATGTGCCTCCGCGTAGCCGGCGTCGGCGTAGCGGGCGATGCCGAGGGCCGGGTCGGTCCAGAACACGCGGCTGATCCTTCGCCTCGCGCGCTCGCTTCCGTCAGCGACGACGACCATGCCGGAGTGGAGCGAGCGGCCGACGCCGACACCGCCTCCGCTCCCGATGGCGACCCAGCTCGCCCCCTGCGCCGCGTTCAGGAGTGCCGAGAGGACGGGCCAGTCGGCGATCGCGTCGCTCCCGTCGAGCATCCCCTCGGTCTCCCGCGACGGCGAGGCGACCGAGGCCGGATCCATGTGGTCGCGGCCGAGGGCGAGCGGGCCGCACTTCCCCGAGCGGACGAGCTCGTTCAGTGCCAGGGCCACGCGATCGCGCTCCCCGAGGCCGAGCCAGCAGACGCGTGCGGGCAGGCCCTGGACTGGCACTCGCTCCCGCGCCAGCCTGATCCAGCCGCTGAGCGAATCGCTGCCGACGACATCGATGACGACGTCCTCGCTCCGCCGCAGGTCCTCGGGATCCCCGGTGAGGCAGATCCACCGGAACGGGCCCAGGCCGCGGGCGAGAATCGGCCGCACGTAGGCCGCGACGAACCCTGGAATCGCGCCGGCCTCCTCGACTCCGTGGGCGACGGCCTGGGCGCGGATGCCGTTCCCGTACTCGAAGACGACGGCCCCGCGCTCGCGGAAGCCGAGCATCGCCTCGACGTGGGCCGCCAGCGAGTCGAAGACCGCGCGTCGAAACTGCGGGTCGTCCGTGTCGGCGTGGGCGGCTTCCTCGGCCGTGAAAGCCCGGGGCACGTAGCCGCGGAGCGGGTCGTGCGCGGCCGTCTGGTCCGTGACGACGTCGAACGCGACGTCGTCTGCGAGCAGGCGAGGCACGACGTCGGCCGCGTTGCCGACCAGGGCGACGGTGCCCGGTCCACCGGGGTCGAGGTGGGCGGCGAGCGCCTCGTCGTAGCCGGCGACGACGTCGACCCAGCCGTCGCGGAGACGGCGCTCGGCCCGGGCGGCGTCCACTTCGACGATGAGAGCGCGGCCGCCGTTTCGGGTGACGCCGAAACCCTGGGCGCCGCCCATTCCGCCCAGGCCTGCGGTGAGGACGCGCCTGCCGCCGAGGTTGCCGTCGAAGTGCGACCCTGCCACGGCCCGGAACGTCTCGTAGGTGAACCCGAGGATCCCCTGTGTGCCGATGTAGAACCAGCCCGCCGCCGTCATCTGGCCGAACATCGTCAGGCCGGCGTCCTCGAGCCGGTGGAACGAGTCCTCGTCGGACCACGCGGGCACGACCATCGCCGTCGAGATGAGGACGCGCGGCGCGTCGGCGTGCGTCGGCAGGACGGCGACCTTCTTGCCGGACTGGACGATCAACGTCTCGTCGGAGCCGAGGCGCTCGAGGGCGGCGACGATCTCGGCGAGCGCCTCCGGCCCACGCGCCGCCCGCCCACGCCCTCCGTAGACGACGAGTGCCGAGGCATCCTCCGCGACGGCCGGGTCGACGTTGTTGAGGAGGCATCGCAGAGCGCCTTCCTGCTCCCAGCCGCGGCAGCGCAGCTCGCGTCCGCGCGGAGCGCCGCGAAGGTGCGCGTCGAGCACGCGCAGATCCTATCCCCGCTCCGTTGCCGACTCGGTGGGCGAGCCGGACGCCGGGTTCGGCGTCTACGATCGAGCGATGCCGGTTGACATCCGGACGGAGATCGACATCGACCGGCCGCTGCAGGACGTCGCCTCCTACGCCGCCGATCCGGACAATGCAGCGGCCTGGTACGAGAACATCGAGGCGGTCGAGTGGAGATCTCCGAGACCGCTCGCCGTCGGCTCGAGGATCGCCTTCGTCGCCCGGTTTCTCGGTCGCCGCCTGACGTACACGTACGAGGTGGACGAGTTCGTCCCCGGCGTCCGACTCGTGATGAGCACGGCCGAGGGCCCGTTCCCGATGGAGACGACGTACACCTGGGAGGACGCGACGAACGGGGGCACCAGGATGACGCTGCGTAACCGGGGCGAGCCGGCGGGCGTCGCGAAGCTCGCCGGGCGGCTTCTCGCCACCGCGGTGCGCCGCGCCAACCGCAAGGACCTCGAGCGTCTGAAGGCGATCCTCCAGGCGCCGACCCGGCCCTGACGTGGCGGCTTCCCTCGCCGAAGCCGCACCTTGAATCGCTGAGCGGCACCCACGAAGATCGCCTCACGGTTCTTCGACGAAAGGGGTCTTAGTGAGCTCGGATCAACGGGCTGCACGGATCTTCGGTGTCCTGTTCATCCTCACGTTCATCACCTCCATCGCAGCGCTGGCTCTCTTCCAATCAGTTCTCGACGACCCGGCCGGCTACATCGCCGGTGGCGGCAAGGACAACCAGATCTACCTGGGAGCCTTCTTGGAGTTCCTTCTCATCCTCGCGAACGTCGGAACGGCCGTCGTCCTCTACCCGATCGTGAGGAGACAGAACGAATTCCTCGCCATCGGCTACGTCGCTGCTCGAATCATCGAGTGCGTCTTCATCGCAGCCGGGATCATCTTTGTGCTCGGGGCCGTAAGCCTGCGCCAGGACTCTCCTGACGCGGCCGACCTCGCGGTCTCGCTCGCGCAGCTCAAGGACTGGACGTTCCTGTTGGGCCCCGGGCTCGTCGTTCCTTTTGGAAACGGGCTGATCCTCGGCTACCTGATGTATAAGTCCGGCCTCGTCCCCCGCCGCATGGCCTGGCTCGGACTGATCGGGGGGCCACTCCTCCTGATCGGGAACATCGGCGTGCTCTTCGACTTGTGGGATCAAACCGGCGCGGTGAACATCCTGGTCATCCCCGAATTCCTGTGGGAGCTCTCACTCGGCATCTACGCAGCCGTGTGGGGGTTCAGGGCGTCGTCTCCGATCCTCAGCGGCGAGCGACGAACCGTCGCGGAAGCGACCTAAAGGGCGTTCCTCTGCCGGGGCGTAGGACTCCAGGGCTCACCCTGACCCCCGCCCCGTTGGGTCACGGCCGATGCCGGGGTAAGGCCTACAGATCTCTGGCGAGGCGCCGGAGAACGTTGAGGGTCGCCGCCGGGCGCCGAACCTCGGGTTGTTCCGGCCTTTCCACGCGCACGTAAGTTGCGCCGCCCTTTGCACGTACCGTGTAGCCCATGCTGAGAACGGACGGCCCGAACCGGGACGACAGCGACCCGCCGCTCCGCGGCCTCTACAACCTCACGGTCGAGGAGACGGTGATCGAGGACGCCTACTGGGACGCGGTGGCGATGTTCGGGAGGATGTGCCCGTGTGCGAGAGGAGCTTGTGGCCAAGTTCACGCCCGCGTCTACTGTCGGGACTCGTGCCGAGTCGTGGCGTGGCAGCGGCGGCAGTGGACGTAGGCCGGGCCGGGCGGCGTGGAGCTTGCCCGGGTTGAGTGGCACGAGCCTTCGGTCGATGACTGGTGTGTGGCTCTCGCCCTGCGCACTTCCCGACTCATCGGCCTGCTCTTCGTTCCCCTCACGGCGCTCGTCGTGTCGACCCTGATCGTTAGGCGCTGCTTCCCCGCGCGCTGAGTACGGCCTGGCCGATCTTCGCGGGACTTCTGACCGTCGCGGCGTTCGCTTTCGTTGCGGCGACGACTCACAAGCGGACGCGGAACCGGGGCACGGCGGCGCTCGTCACCATCGCGTCCGTCGGCACGACGCTCGTCGGCCTATACGTCCTGCTGCTCTGGGCGCTGACCTCGGCCTGGGGCTGATCAAAGGAAGCGCCCGAACCGGCGCTACGACGCCAGGAGGGCGAGCAGGACGAACACGGCGAGCGTGACCGGAGCGCCGAGGAGAACGCCGCCCGTGCGGAGGCCGACCAGCTCCGCCAGCAGGCCGAGACGGTCGAGGCCGAGGCAGCGAAGCTCGACGCCGACCGCGAGCTGGTCGAGCGGTACGCCGCCATCAAGGAGGCCATCGCCGGGCGCATCGAGAGCGCCGAGAGCATCGAAGGCGATCCGGCTCGCGCTCACCGCCGCCTTCGAGAGCTTCACCATCTACCCCGCCGACGAGAGCGATCCCCGCTGGCGCACGTTCGGCATCGAGGCGGGCGAGTACGCCATCCTCCCCGCGCTCAGGGACGAGGCTGGCAGGCGCTACGACAGGACGACCTTCAACGTCATCATCCCGGTGCCCCGCAAGATGGCCCTACGCCTCGAATCGCTGGGAGCTTCACGGAGCTCCGCGAACGCCATCGGCTCACGACATCCGACCGGCATCGGGCTCGCCCTTCGCTCGACTGCGTGCATGCGGCCACGGCGCTCGCCGACACATGAGGGACGCCTGCCCTCTTCTACCGCGGCGGCCAGCCGGGTCACGGGGTCGCACGACGACGGACCGTCCTTGCGCCGGTCCGCCGGGATCCGGCACGAGCCCCGAACGGCCAGCCGAGGCAGCTCACGGCGAGCGGTCGACCGGGCCACTTGTCCCGCTTCCGGTCTCGGCGTATAGTCCCGCGCCTATTGCCACAAGTGGACGGGCCTCGGGTGGCCCGTTCTCGAACAGAGGAGCTGCGGCCATGGGGTCTCACGTCCAGAAGGCGCTCGTTCGCGACCGGCGGGGTGCAATCCGGAGGGCGGCCCTCCTTGCGTGCGCCGTCCTCGTCATGGCGCTCGGTCCCGCGCTCGCCCAGGCCGGCGGCGGCCCGCCGTCGTTCGAGCCCGGAGCGCCCGGTGTGGGCGATCCGTACTTCCCGCTCGACGGAAACGGCGGCTACGACGCGCGCCACTACCTCCTCGACGTGAAGTACGACCCGGCGACCGACGTCCTCGCCGGTGACGCGACGATGCGCGCGCGGGCCACGCAGAACCTCTCGAGCTTCAACCTCGACCTGGACGGACTGACCGTCCACTCCATCCGCGTGAACGGCCGCCCGGCTGCGTGGACCCACGACGAGGGCGAGCTCACCGTCACGCCGCGCAAGGGGCTGCGGAAGAACCGGTCCTTCGTCGTCGTCGTCCGTTACAGCGGCATCCCGGAGACGCTCACCGAGTTCGGAGGCTCGTCCGGGTTCATCCACACCGACGACGGCGCGCTCGTCGTGGGAGAACCGCACGTCGCCGCGACCTGGTACCCGGTCAACGACCACCCCTCGGACAAGGCGGCCTACACGTTCCGCGTCACCGTCCCGAAGGGGCTAGAGGCGGTCGCGAATGGCGTCCTCAAGAGCCGGAAGCCGAAGGGCGCGTGGACGACGTGGACGTGGGACGCGAAGGAGCCCATGGCCTCGTACCTCACGACGGCGACGGTCGGTGAGTTCGACCTGCGGGCGTACAAGCGGAACGGCATTCGCTTCTGGGACGCGATCGACCCCGACCTGTTCGAGCCGCCCGCGATGCCCCGGACCGGGAGCCAGTTCGCCATCTCGCAGCGGAGCCAGCCGTCCTTCAAGCGGCTCCAGCGCACGATCACCGTGCCGGCAGGGGGGGCGTCTATGTCCTTCTGGGTCACGCGCGACACGGAGCAGAACTGGGACTTCTTCTTCGTCGAGGCGCACACGGCCGGCCTGGACGACTGGACGACCCTTCCCGACCTGAACGGCCACACGAGCCAGGACACCGGCTTCGTCTGCCCGTTCTGGCTCGAGCTGCACCCCTTCCTGGAGCACTACCAGTCGGCCAACGAGGAGGGAACGTGCGACCCGGTCGGGACGACCGGGAGCTGGCACGCGGTCAGCGGCGGGAGCGACGGCTACGAGCAGTGGAACGTCGACCTGTCGGCCTACGCGGGGAAGGACGTCGTCGTCTCGATCAGCTACGCGAGCGACGACCTCATCCAGCGCCAGGGCGTCTTCGTCGACGACGTCGTCGTCTCCACCGGTGAGGGCTCCACGTCCTTCGAGGACGACGGGGACACGCTCGACGGCTGGACGGTGCCGGGCGCCCCGGACGGGAGCGCCCCGAACGAGAACGACTGGATCGTCGGCACGGCCGCCGACACGCCGGAGCCGGTCGGCTTCCAGGTGGAGGCGTCGTTCGCCCTCCAGGACGACATCATCGAGTTCCTCGCGAACCGCTTCGGCTCCTATCCGTTCTCGGCCGCCGGCGGCATCGTCGACGACTTCAACGGCCTCGGGTTCGCGCTCGAGAACCAGACGCGGCCGATCTACGCCGTCGACTTCTTCTTCGACCCGGTCTCCGCCGAGGACGTCGTCGTCCACGAGCTGGCTCACCAGTGGTACGGCGACAGCCTCACGGTCGCGGCCTGGCAGCACATCTGGCTCAACGAGGGCTTCGCGACGTACGCGGAGTGGCTCTGGAGCGAGGACGTGGGCCGCGGCACCGCGCAGGAGATCTTCGACTTCTTCTACTCCGCGATTCCCGAGGACGACCCGTTCTGGGCGGTCACGATCGGCGATCCCGGTCCGGACCTCCTCTTCGACTTCGCCGTCTACGCGCGCGGCGCGATGACCCTGCACCAGCTGCGCCTGGCCGTCGGCGACGAGGACTTCTTCCGGATCCTCCGTCGCTGGGCGACGAAGTACGAGGGAGGGAATGTCACGACCGACCAGTTCATCGCGCTCGCGGAGAAGGTCTCCGGCGAGGAGCTCGACGAGCTCTTCCAGACGTGGCTCTTCACGGACACCCGGCCAGAGTCACCGTCACCGGTCTCCGCGGCCGCGCGCGCAGCCGCGGGCGCGAGCGGAGCCCCGGTCGCCGCGCGGTCGGCGCTCGACGGGAAGCTGCGAGCCGCGGGGGTGCGCCCCTAGGCGGCCGTCGGAGGCCGATCCCGGTCGAAGGACGCGGTGACCGCCCGGCCGCCGCCTGCATCGAGCTGCGTTTCCCCTGCCCGATGCAGCGGGAGCCGGGCGGTCAAGCGCTCAAGGCGAGGACCCGAGGGTGGAGGGGCGCGGTTCCCCGGCCCTCGCTCGGCGTAGAAGCGACGCCCGAAGTGCTACGCTGACAACTGTCGGGCGCGCCCCTTTTCGGCGCTTCTCCCTCCGCCGCACTCCTGCCCTTGGGCCAGCGGCGCTTCGGGGGCCCTCGTTCCCGGCGGCCGATCGTCCCCCGCAGGGAAAAGGAGCTTCCATGCCCCCGTCGCACGAACGGCTGGTTCGGAATCAGGTCCTCTTTCGCGAGGTCAACGAGCGCTTGGAGAAGTTCGCGGACGGGACCGGCGTCACCGAGTTCCTCTGCGAGTGCAGCGATCCCGACTGCATCGGGACGATCGAGCTCCACCTCGGAGAGTACGAAGGCGTCCGGTCTCGTTCGACACTCTTCGTCGTCCTTCCCGGACATCAGTCGCCCGAAGTCGAGCGGGTCGCCGACGAGAACGACCGCTTCGTGCTCGTCGAGAAGATGGTCCGGCGGGATCTCGCGGTCGACGGCGATCCCCGCGGGCGCGGCGAGACCAGCGGCGACGCGCACGGCTGATGGGTCCGGGCGAGCTCGGACCGTGAACGACGTCCCGGAGAGAGACCGCCAGGGTCAGCGCCGAGTGAGCGAGGCGAAGCGGGCGCGGAACGAGGCGGTCGCGAAGGCGAAGCGCGACGAGCGGCGCGTCATGGAGCTCGCCGCGCAGCGGCAGGCGCGGCGGCACCCCCGACGCAGCGGCCGCTGAACACGTCAGCGAGGAGGACTCGCGAGCGCTGTACGAACGCGACGCCGTTCCGGCATCGGGCGGGATCCTGTGGGGCATCGTGCTCGCCAACCTCCAGCCCGGCCACCAGGCTGCGTGGGTCGACTACCGAAACGACGACCGTGCTC
>DASTQA010000028.1:0-47960 GCA_035762005.1 Gaiellaceae bacterium | reverse complement strand
CGCTCGCTGCGAGCGGGTCTACGCTCGTCGGACGTCGGATTCAGACCCCGTCCGGCGTCACGGTCCGGAGCGTGGTTCAACACGGAGGGGAAGGTCGTCCTCGGAGCTTCTCCTCCGGCCCGCTCTCCGGCGCGGGCCGCGATTCGGGGCCTGCCCCGGTGTGCGCCGCGCGGCCGCGTCATCGCCTCGCCTCATGCCTCTGCCCGCCGGACGACTCGCGGTCGCCGTCGCCGGCCTCGCCGCGCGCGCGGGCGCCGCCTGCGCGCCCCCGACACCGTGGAGCTGCCCTTCAGCGACGACGTCTCCGCCGGTCCCTGCACGTGGCCGACGCGGTTCGACGACGTCGCTCGGGGCGACTGCGAGGAGACGACGGGGCGTCCGTCTTCCATCTGGACGGCCCCGGGCGGTCCGTGCACGACCCGGCGCGGGCTCGAGCCCGCCTCCCGCGCCCTCAGGGTCGAGGCGGTCGTGGGCCTCGAGCACGAGCCCGGCGGCGGTGACCCTGAAGCCGTCGGAATCGGCTGCCGGACGGCGCCCGGGGCGGCGTCGGCTCCCTCTTCGTCGTGACGCGACAGGGCCGGGTCGCGATCGACGCCGAGGACGCGAGCGGCTCGCTGCCGCCGCTCGAGCTCCGGCAGACGCCGCCGCCCGGCTTCCGCCTGCCGGCACCGATCCGGACGGAGTGCGTCGGCGGGCCCGAGGGGACGACGCTCGTCTTCTCCGTCGACGGCCGGCAGGTGGAGGTCGAGAAGAGCGCAAAAGCGGCGAGGACTCCGCCGTCGTCGGGATCGCGGCCGGCACGGTCGGAAACCGGGCCACCGTCCGGTTCGACGACATCGCGGCACGGGCGCCGACCGCCCGGACCGCGAACGAGCTGCGCGGCTGCAGGCGCCGGGCTAGGGCTCGGCCAGTCGTTGGAGCCGGACGAGGCGCCGGTGGGCGGCCGCCTTCGTCGCCGGCGGCGAGCAGCGCTCCGCGAGCTCGCGGAGCGAGAGCGTCGGGTGGCGCGCGCGCAGGCGCGCGATCTCGCGCAGCTCGGGGGAGAGCTCCTCGAGGCGGCCGTCCCGCTCGAGGCGGCGGACGGCCCGGAGCTGGGCGTCCGCCGCCCGGCTCGTGCGCACGATGTTGGCGTGGTCGGCGTTCGCGAGCCGGTTCGCGCGCGCCCGCGTGGCGGCCACGACCGCCTCCTCGCCGAGCCGGATCGCCGCGTCGTGGGCGCCGAGGAAGGCGAGCAGCCCGGCGATCGCGTCGGTGCCCTTCGCGTACGCGACCGCGTGGCCGTTCCGCTCGTAGACGCCGAGGCCGAAGCCATGCTCGGCGGCCAGCTGGGCGAGGAAGCGCGCGCCCCCTGCGTCGGCCATGCGGATCTCGAGGTGGGCGTTGCGCGGGCCGGAGGCCGAGCCGGAGGCGAGGAACGCCCCGCGCAGGTACGCGGCCCGGCAGCAGGCGCGGGCGACGACGCGGCGCGGAGGGCGGTCGAGCGGCGCGAGCCTCGCATCGAGCACGCCGGCCTCGTTGAGCGCCTGGAGGGCCCGCGCGTCGTCCTCGAGGTGGAGCTGGAACCGCGTCGAGCGCTCGAAAGCCCGGCGTCGGTACGTCCTGATCTCGCAGGGGACGCCGTAGGAGCGGAGCAGCGAGAAGAGGCGCCGGGCGACGGCCCCGCTCGCCACCTCGACGTGGACGCCGATCCGACCGCCCCCGCGCAGGTGGACGCTTCCCCCGCCCCGGACGAGGGCGGAGAGCTCGGCGAGGCGGCAGCACCGCTTGCGCGGCTCGATCGCCGCGAGCTCGCCGCGGGCGTCCTCGGAGAGGCTCAGAGCGTCACCCCCTCGAGCGCGAGCAGGCGGCGCTTGTACTCGAGGCCGAGGGAGCCGTAGGACCCCGGCCCTCCTGCGGCGACGACGCGATGGCAGGGGACGACGAGCGGGAAGCGGTTCTCCGCGCAGAACGTCCCCGCCGCACGCGGCGCCCGCGGCCGGCCGGCGAGCGCGGCGAGCTCCCCGTAGCTGACGATCTCTCCCCGGGGCACGGCGCGGAGCGCGTCCGCGAGCGCCCGCTGGAGGGGCGTCATCCACTCGAGGTCGAGTTCGACGTCGTCGAAGGCGACCGGCTCGCCGCGGAAGTAGGCGCGGACGCGGCGTACGAGCGGGTGGCGGGCCGCGCGCGCCGGCGGCTCGCCGGCCCGCGGCAGCTCGTGGTAGAGGAGGCGCGCGCCGTCGAGGTAGAGCTCGCCGACCCCCCAGCCGGGGATCTCGTACGGGAGGACGTCCACCGGCAATAGAATGCCCTCGATGAGCGCTCCGGGGATCTTCCGGGTTCCGCCGCCGGTGAACGAGCCGATCCGGGACTACGCGCCGGGGACGCCCGAGCGCGCGAGCCTCCGGCTCCGCCTCGAGCAGATGCGGAACGAGCGCCCCGAGATCCCGCTCGTGATCGGCGGCGAGGACGTCACCACCGGGAACCTCAGGCAGGCCGTCATGCCGCACGACAAGGAGCACGTGCTCGCCGACGTCCACCAAGGCGGCGCCGCCGAGGTCGAGCGCGCCGTCAAGGCCGCCGCCGAGGCGTGGGAGGACTGGCACCGCGTGCCCTGGGAGGAGCGCGCAGCGGTCTTCCTCCGCGCGGCCGAGCTCCTCGCGGGGCCGTGGCGCGACACGCTCAACGCGGCGACGATGCTGGGGCAGTCGAAGACCGCGCACCAGGCCGAGATCGACGCGGCGTGCGAGCTCGTCGACTTCTTCCGCTTCAACCCGTGGTTCATGACGCGCATGTACGAGGAGCAGCCCTTCTCGAGCCCCGGCGTCTGGAACAGGATCGAGTACCGGCCCCTCGAGGGCTTCGTCCTCGCCGTCTCGCCGTTCAACTTCACGGCCATCGGCGGCAACCTCTCCTCGGCCCCGGCGCTCATGGGCAACACCGTCGTCTGGAAGCCGGCCTCGACGGCGATGCTCTCCGCCTACTACACGATGCGGCTCTTCCAGGAGGCCGGCCTGCCGGACGGCGTCATCAACCTCGTCTACGGCTCCGGCAAGGACATCGGCGACGCCGCGCTCGCGAGCCCGGACCTCGCCGGCGTCCACTTCACGGGCTCGACGGCCGTCTTCCAGGGGATGTGGAAGGAGGTCGGGCAGAACATCGAGCGCTACCGCAGCTACCCGCGCATCGTGGGCGAGACCGGCGGCAAGGACTTCATCGTCGCCCACCCCACCGCCGACGTCGACGCGCTCGCCACCGCCATCGTGCGCGGCTCCTTCGAGTACCAGGGCCAGAAGTGCTCGGCCGCCTCGCGGGTCTTCGCGCCGGAGAGCGTCTGGCCGGCGCTTCGGGAGCGCCTCGTCGAGCAGGTGCGCGAGCTCAAGGCGGGCGACGTGACCGACTTCTCGAACTTCATGGGCGCCGTCATCGACGCGAGCGCATTCGCCACCCAGAAGGAGGCGATCGAGGAGGCGAGGGCGCACGCCGGAAGCGAGGTCGTCGTCGGCGGCGGCTACGACGACACCGAGGGCTACTTCGTCGAGCCGACCGTGATCCAGACGTCCGATCCCGACTTCCGCCTCCTCCGCGACGAGCTCTTCGGGCCCGTCGTGACGACCTTCGTCTACCCCGACGGGCGCTGGGAGGAGACCCTCGAGCTCGTCGACCGCTCGGCGCCGTACGCGCTCACGGGCGCCATCTTCGCCGGCGAGCGCGAGGCCGTGATCGAGGCCTCCGAGGTGCTCCGCTACACGGCCGGGAACCTCTACGTGAACGACAAGCCGACGGGGGCGGTCGTCGCGCAGCAGCCCTTCGGGGGCGCGCGCGCGTCGGGGACGAACGACAAGGCGGGGTCGCTCTGGAACCTAATCCGCTGGGTGAGCCCGCGGACGATCAAGGAGACGTTCGTCCCGCCGACCGACTACCGCTACCCGTTCATGTCCCCCGACGGGGACGCGGGCTAGCCCTCGGGCCCGCCCCGCCCGGCCGGCTCAGCCGAGCGGCGCGAGCAGTGACTTCTTCCCCTCGAACGCGAAGAGGAGGAGGTCGACCATGCGGAACGTCCTCGAGTCGGGGCCGAGCGTCGGCCGCCAAGCCGGGTCACGGACGATCGAGAACTCGCTTCCCTCCATCGCCCGGTGGAACGTCTCCGCGACGAGGCGGGCGCCGACGCCCTGGAGCTTGCCGCCGCCGAGCTCGGCCTCGCGCAGGACGTAGAACCAGAGGGGCGTGTCCGCGAGGAAGGCGTCCCGCTGCGCCTTCGTGAGCGCGTCGAGCTCGGCGCCGTTCCTCCCGTTCCGGATCTCGGCCCTGGAGAGCTTCGTCAGCGTCACGCCCTTCCCCTTGAGGAACGCGGCGAGCTGCTGCCCGGTCGCGAGCCGAAGCATCTTCGCCCGGCGCAGGTTGCGGAGCGCGAGGCTCGCCTCGGCGGCCGGGAAGCCCGGCAGCCGTCCGAGCGCCCGCACGATCGTCGTGTCGATCCGCATGGCGCGGTTGAACTTCGCCGCGGGGACGGCGAGGTTGTCCCGGCCGGCCTCGGTGAAGTCGTACAGCCGCCGGAAGTCGGCGATCCAGTTGCTCGGAAGCCGCCGCCCGCCGCCGAGCGTCCCGCTCCCCGCGGAGAACTCGAAGAGGAAGTCGAGCGTGCCGCTCCCGAAGTCGAAGCGCCGGTTCCAGCCGTAGTCCTCCCGCACCATGCTGTGCCCGAGCCGGAAGGCGGCGACGGAGAACTCGATCGGCATCGTCGGGACGTCCGTCGGCGCCGCCCCGACCTCGAACGCCTTGCGGCCGTTCCTGAAGACGTCGCCGACGACGCCCCGCGCGCAGATGCGCGGCAGGTAGTCGTGCCTGAGCAGCCACTGGTAGTGCTTGACGACGATCTCCCTCGCCTGGGTGAAGCGCTGCGCGACCGGCACCGAGGCGGGGAGCGTGTCGACGACCCGGTTGTGGAAGCGGATGAGCGCGAGGTGCGTCTGGGCGACGGCGAGGTTCTCGTCGTTGCGCGGGTCCGGGATCAGCGCCCGGCGCCGCGCCGCGGCGCTCGTCCCCGTGCCGCGCGGGAGGTCGAACCCCTGCTTCGCGCCGTCCTCGCCGATCGCGTCCGTGTTCCCCATCTTCAGGTGGACGTCGTCGCTGTAGAACCGCGCCGACTCGGAGTCGTGCGGGCCGGCGCCGTAGAGCGAGTCGAGGTCGAGGCTCGGGGAGCGCGCCTGCACGAGCTGCGCGGGCGTCACCCGGTCGCCGAGCATGACGGCCGTCTTGTCGAAGGTCAGGTCGTGGTCGACGAACTGGCCGAGGTACGTGTAGCCCGCGGGGATCCGCCCGGCGCGGCCGCCGGCCGTGGTCATCGCCCGCGCGACCCGCTCGAGCAGGGGCGTGCCGAGCTGCTTCCCCCTGGGCCCCAGCCGCGTGAAGCGAAACGGCGGCGCCGCCGCCTCGACGGACGCCGCGAGCGAGCGGTCGCGCCCGCCGACGGCCTCCCCCAGCAGGCCCTCGCCGAGCACGAAGTAGCTCTCCGAGCCGTGCCGTTTCACGGGCGCGACCCTTCCACGGACGGAAGCCGCTGTCAATCGGCGGGAGGCCGCGGCGCCTGCTCGCGCCGCACCTGCTCCACCGCCTGCTCGAAGACGTCCTCCGGCTGGGCGCCCATGACGAGCAGCCGGCCGCCGAGGACGAACGCCGGGATCGCGTAGATGCCGTGCCGGTGCGCCTCCTGCGTCGAGTCCGCGATGCGGTCCGCGTACCGGCCGTCGGCGATCACGGCGCCGGCCTCGTCCCGGTCGAGGCCGGCGTCCGCGACGAGGTCGAGCAGCACCCCGTCGTCGCCGAGGTCGACGCTCTCCGACCAGTACGCGTGCATGAGCCTCGAGTGGACGGGCTCGTGCAGCCCCCGGTCGCGCGCCAGCTCGGTCACCTGGAGGGCGTGGAGCGTGTTGGGGAGAGTCGGCGAGGGGTCGTACTCGAGGCCGGCCGCCTCGATCACGCGCCGCGTGTGCCCGTGGATGCCGGCGCCGTAGCGGCGCTCGAGGTCCGTGCGGGGCAAGCCTTCTTCCGGGTACTCGGGGTGGAGGAAGAACGGCAGCCACTGGACCTGCGCGCCGAACCGGCGCTCGAGCCACTCGGCCCGCGCGAGGCCGACGTAGCAGAACGGTCAGGTGTAGTCGCTCCAGACGAGGACGCTGAGGTCGTCGCTCACCCCTGCAGGCTACCGCGCACTTCCGTTTCCTCGTGCCGGGGAAGGATCCGGCCGTTCCGCGCGTCGAGGAGGCAGGTCACGATGACGACCGCAGCGCCCACAGAAGCCGAGACGGCCCTCCGGGACGCGCGAGCCGTGCGTCTTCCGAGCCTCCGTCTCCCGGCGCTCGGCCTGCCGGCCGGCTACCCGCTTGCGGCGGTCGCTGCGTTCCTCGCGCTGGTCGCGTCGCTCGTCGCCCTGCGCGCGGAGCTGCCGGAGGACGCCTTGCGAGACCTCCACTGGGTGCTCGCCCTCGCGGTCGTCCCCATCCTGCCGTGGTTGCTCCCTCTCGCCGCCCGGCACGTGAGCGAGGTGCGCGCCGGCCCGGTCGAGCTCGCCCTTCGCGACGTGGATCCCAGCCGGCTCGTCCCCGAGATCAGGGACGTCGACGACATCGAGCTCGGGCTCGTGGGGGCGTCGGTCGCGGACATGCCGACGCGGTCACGGGACATCCTCGAGCGAGTCAAGGAGATCGAGGCCGGGCGCACGGAGGTGGTCGTGCTCAACCTCGGCGGCTCACGCTGGCGCCTCGCGTCCCTCTACTTCCTCGCCTTCCTCCTCGAGTCCCGCACGATGGTCCGCCGGCTCGTCCTCGAAGGCGCCGGGGGCCCGCGTGAGCGCGCTTTCGTCGGCATGTGCTCCCCACGGGCTCTCCGCCGCTCGCTCGAGCGCGAGCACCCGCTCTACCGCGCGGTCCGCAAGGCGACCCCGCTCATCGAGCTGGACGAGTCCGGAAAGGCGTTCTTCCACGCGCTCGCAGCCGAGTCGGCCCGGGCGGGGATCGCCGACCCCTCGCCCGCGGTCGACACGTCGCGCGTCGTCCAGATCCTCGGGCCGGCCGTCGAGCCGGAGTGGATGGACGGGCGCGAGGCCGGCGGCCTCCCCGGCGTCCGCCGGGTTCTCGCCTCCGAGCGTCGCTACGTCGCCGTCGTCGACCCGGACGGCTCGTACCGCGTCATCGACCGCCTTCGCGTCGCGCTCGAGATCGCCCGGCGCGCGACGGGCGCCTGACCACGGCCTCCGCTCAGGCCCGGCCCGTGCGATGGAGGGCGGCGTAGATCTGGCGTCCCGTCCTGGCCGGCACGCCCGGAACGCCTTCGAGCTCCTCGCGCGTCGCGGCGAGCAGCCGCTCCGGCGAGCCGAAGTGCCTGATGAGCGCCCGCTTCCGGGCCGGGCCGACGCCGGGGAGGGCGTCGAGGATCGACTCGCGGGCACGGGCGTCGCGGCGGCGGCGGTGGAAGCCGAGGGCGAAGCGGTGCGCCTCGTCGCGGATCCGCTGAAGGAGCTGGAGGCCCGCCGAGTCCCGCGGGAGCACGATCGGGTCCGAGCGGCCGGGGACGAACACCTCCTCCTCCCGCTTGGCGAGCGCGATGACGGCGACCCGGGGGAGGTCGTACGCCCGCATCGCGGCCAGCGCGGCCGAAAGCTGCCCCTTGCCGCCGTCGACGACGACGAGGTTCGGGACGGCGGCGAAGCCCTCGTCGTAGCGCTCGGCAGTCACCTCCCCGGCCCGGGCGAAGCGCCGCGAGACGACCTCCGCCATCATCGCGAAGTCGTCCTGGCCCTCGACTCCCTTGACCCCGAACTTGCGGTAGTGGGCCTTCTTCGGGACGGCGTCCTGGAAGACGACCATCGAGCCCACCGGCGACTCGCCCTGGATGGTCGAGATGTCGAAGCACTCGATCCGGAGCGGGAGACTCTCGAGGTTGAGGCACTCGCGCAGCTCCTCGAGCGCCTCGATGCGCCGGAGGCGCTTGCGCTCGCGCTGGGCGGCGTCCCCCTCGAGCGCGAGCTCCGCGTTCTGCTGGGCGAGCTCCTGGAGCCGCCGCTTCTCGCCGCGCCTGGCCGGCCGGACCTCCACCTTCGAGCCGCGCAGCTCCGAGAGGTACTCGCCGAGCGCCGCGACCGGCCCCGAGTCGCCGGGCACGACGATGAGCGGGGGGACGCTCGGCGCGCCGCCGTAGTACTCGAGGCAGAACGACTCGAGAAGCTGCGGCACGTCCTCCCCGCCCTCGTTGTCGAGGTAGAACGTGTGGCGGTCGACGAGCCGCCCGTCGCGGAGCGGGAAGACCTGCACCGCCGCCGTCTCGCCGGCCGCGGCGAGCCCGATCACGTCGACCGTGCCGATGGCCCGCTTGTCCGCCGCCTGGCGCTCGGCGAGGTGGCGCACGGCGGTGAGCCGGTTGCGGTAGCGCGCCGCCTCCTCGAACTCCTGACGCTCGGCCGCGGCGCGCATCTTCTCCTCGAGCTCCCGCAGGACGGGCCGCGTCTCGCCCGAGAGGAACTCGACCACGCGGTCGACGATGGCGCGGTAGTCGTCCCTCGAGACGTAGCCGACGCACGGGGCCAGGCAGCGCTCGATGTGGTAGTCGAGGCAGGGGATGCCCGAGTGCCGGCCCGGCTGCGGGCCCTCGCAGGGGCGGTACGGGAAGACGCGGTTGAGGACGTCGAGCGTCTCCCGCACCTTCTTCGCCGAGGCGTAGGGCCCGAAGTAGACGACCCCTCGCCGGTGCCGCTCGCGCGTGAACATGACCCGTGGGTACTCGTCCTCGACGGTCACTGCGATGTACGGGTAGCTCTTGTCGTCGCGGAGGCGGACGTTGAACGTCGGCCGGTGCCGCTTGATGAGGTTCTGCTCGAGGTGGTAGGCCTCGACCTCGGTCTGCGTGACGATGACCTCGATCTGCTCGACCCGGGCGACCATGCGGTCGAGCCCCAGCCGCGAGTCGCCGCCGCGGAAGTACGAGCGCACGCGCGACCGGAGGGACTTCGCCTTGCCGACGTAGACGACGCCCCCGCGCGCGTCGCGAAAGAGGTAGACGCCCGGCTTCGCCGGGAGCCCCTTGAGCTGCTCCTCGATGCGCTCCTCGCGCGCCCCCTCGGCCGTCGTCTGCGCGCTCGCCATGTCACGTCCAGCCTAGCCCCGGGCGCCGCCCCGGCCGCGTGTCGGATCCCGGCCCGCCGGGCGCCCCTGCCCGGCGCGCGGGGCGCCTACGCCCGGGCCGGCGCGGCCGCAGGCGTCGCCGGCTGCGCCCAGGCGCCGACGGTCTGCTCGCGGCCGCGGAGCTCGAGCACCCGGTGCTCGAGGCCCGCCGTCTCGAGCCCCGCGAGGGCGGCTGCGGCCTCGCTCATGATGATCTCGCCGGGGCCGGCGGCCTCGCAGAGGCGTGCCGCCGTGTTGACCGTGTCCCCGACCGCGGTGAAGTCGATCGCGTCGTCCTCGCCCACGAAGCCGACGAAGGAGACGCCGCTGTGCACGCCGACGCCGACCGGGATCCACGGCCGGCCGTCGCCGTGGCCGGTGTCGGCGAGGAGGTCACGGGCGGCCGCGACGGCGTTCGCCGCGTGGTGCTCGCCGGCGAAGCCGGGGATGAAGAGCGCGACGGCCTGGTCGCCCACGAACTTGTCCACGATGCCGTCCCAGCGGTCGACGACGCGCGCCGTCGTCCCGTAGAAGCGCGCGAGGAGCTGCCCGAACTCCCCCGCGGCCGACGTCTCCGCCAGCCCTGTCGACCCGCGGACGTCCGCGAAGAGCGCGGAAATCTCGACCTCGGCGCCGCCCGGGTGCTTGTGCGCCGATCTGATGCACATCATGCACAGGCGCCGGTTGAACGGCGACGGCTTGCCCCCGATCAGGCGCATGAGGACGTTCCCCGGCTTCCCGAAGGGCGCGTAGCAGAGCTTGCAGCGCGGATCCGAGGGAAGGCGCCTGAAGATCCGCTGCATCCGCTTGATGCCTGCGGCCTGGCCCGTCAGGATGGCCCGCCAGGCTTCCTCGGGGGGACTGCTTGCGACCCATCGTCGCGAGGATATCGGCCCGGAACGGCCGGCTCAGCCGGCCCGGAGCGACCGCGCGCGGCGGTACGCGAGGAGCGCCGCCGTGAAGGCGAGGAGCGCCAGCAGGGCTCCGACCGGACGGCCGCCGTCGCGGGCGAGCGAGTAGACGGCCCACGTCGCGAAGAGGACCGCCTGGAGGATCCAGAGGAGCACGCCGAAGTGGTCGGCCCGCGTGTCGGTTCCGTGCATACCCCCTTCGTCGGCGGGGAGCCGCGAGGGCTTGAGCGTTACCGGCGGCCGGCGTACCAGGCCCACGCGCGCTCGCACAGTGCGTCGGCGAACGGCTGCTTGCGCTCCCAGTAGTCCTCGAGATCGCGGGCATCCGCCGCGATTCGTCGCTTCTCGGCCGCGTACGCGGAAGCCTCGCGCGGATGCGCGCGCAGGTAGTCGCGAACGGCGCGATGCCGGTGCCAGTGCTCGCCGTCGTGCTCGACGACGTGGACGTTGGCGGGGCGCGGGTGGCGCCTGCGAAAGAAGAGCCGGCCGGGGAGGCCGTACTCGCCCAGGTACTCGTAGCCGAGCGCCTCCATGGCTGCGACCTGGGTCTCCGAGAGCTCCAGCCGGCGCAGGCCGACCGAGAGGTCGACGACCGGCTTGCCCGCGAGTCCCGGAACCGCCGTCGAGCCCATGTGCTCGACCGCCCCGACGCCGTCGCCGAGCGCGGCGCGCACCCGTGCCGCCTCCTCCTCGTAGCGCCGCGGCCACTCGGGGTCGTACTCGGACACCCCGACGATGCCGGCGCCGAGCGCGGCCACGACGCCGCCGAGCACCTCCCCTGCACTCCTGCGCACGACGAGGGCGGCGCGGCGGTCGACGGAGGTCGGCGTCCGGTTGAGGACCGCCACCTCCCCGCCGGCCGCGAGCGTCACCTGCGGGAGGCCGGCGACCGGGTGGACCTCGAGCGACGAGCCGACGACGAGCAGGAGCCGCGCCTCCTCCGCGAGCGCGTGCGCCCGCTCGAGCGCGCCCTCGGGGAGAAGCTCGTCGAAGAAGACGACCCCCGGCTTCAGCACGGTTCCGCAGGCAGGGCAGCGCGGGGCCCCCTCCCCCGCCTCCAGGAGCGACGCGACCTCGGCGAGCGGGTAGTCCGCGCCGCACGAGCGGCACGAGGAGGTGCGGATGGAGCCGTGCACCTCGATCACCTCGCGCGAGCCGGCCCGCTCGTGCAGGAGGTCGATGTTCTGCGTGACGACCGCGCGGACGAGCCCGAGCCGCTCGAGCTCGGCGAGCGCCAGGTGCGCGGCGTTCGGCTCGGCCGACGTGAGCATCGCGAACCGCGGCGCGTAGAAGCGCCAGACCTTCTCCGGGTCGCGCTCGAACGCGCCGAGGGTCGCGTACTCCAGCGGGTCGAACTGCGCCCAGATGCCGGTCGGCGAGCGAAAGTCCGGTACGCCGCTCTCCGTCGAGACGCCGGCCCCGGTCAGCACGACGCAGGGCTGGTGCCGGACGACGAGCCGCGCCAGCCGGGCAGCCCCCGTCTCCGTCGTCACCGAAGAGGCTCGCCCGCCGGGATCAGCTCGCCGGCACCGGGTGGCGATCGCGGGTCAGGGGCTTCGCACGGCCGCGCCGGCGTCGTCGAGTCGAGCGGCGTCGTCCGGCTCGGGAGGCCCGAAGCGGGCGAACCCTGCGTGGAGCTCGTTCACGCTCAGGGGCGCGTTCCCGAGCAGCTCCGCCTTCTGTCGCAGCTGCTCCAGCACGGCGTCGCTCGGCGTGCCGTAGACATCCACCCTCGAGAGCACGACCAGCTCCGTGAACTCCTGGAAGATCGGGCCCGCCAGCCTCATGTGGAGCTCCATCGACGCGGAGCTCGGATGGATCTGCACGACGGTCATCCGACCGCCCTTCTCGTCGATGTAGATGCGGTAGGCGATCGGCTCGGTCTCGTGGGCCTCCACGAACTCGGCCAGCTTCGTGAGCCCCGTCTTGAGCTCGTCGAGCTTTCCCTCCCGGATCTCCGAGCAGTCGACGACGACGAGTGGACCGGCCGTGCTCGTGCGGCTCTGGTGCGTCACTGCTCCTGGCCCAGCGTATGACCACCTCGGTGCCGACGCAAGGCGGCGCCCGCACCTCGAGTCTCTTCGGACGAGACGCGCGCCGCGGTCAGCGCGACGCATGGCCGGCGCTAGCGAGCCCTCGGGAGCGGGCCTCCGCCGACGTCCATACTGTTTCTCGAGGAAGCAAGGCCATGGAGACGGATCTCCCCCGCCGTTGGGCCGAGGCGTGGAGCGCGCACGATCCCGACGCGCTCGCGTCGCTCTTCGCCGACGACTGCGTCTACGAGGACGTGACCTTCGGAGCCAAAGCCCGGGCCACGACGGCGTGAAGGACTGGGCGACGGGCTTCCTCGCCGCCTTCCCCGACCTGGAGGTCGAACCGCTCTCGGCGTCCGACTGCGGTGAGCGGGGCGTCCTCGAGTGGAAGATGCGCGGGACCCACCACGGCGACCTCGCAGGCATGAGCCCGACCGGCAGAGGTTCGAGGTGCGGGGCGTGACGGTGTTCGCGTTCGCCGGCGACCGTATCGCCCGCTGCTCGGACTACTGGGACATCGCGACCGTCCAGCGGCAGCTCGGCTACGGCGCCGCTCGGCTTCCTTCTCGCGCGGAGTAGCGTCGACGCGGCCCGGATCAGTCGAGCTCCACGGTCCTCCACTCGGCCCGCGGCAGCGTCTCGGCATCCGGCAGATCAGGCTTCCGCCAGATCACCTCGACGTAGAACCCGTCGGGGTCGTGGAAGCCCATGATCCACATGGTCTCCATGTCGCGAACGCCGCCGGCGGCCGTCCCTTCCGACTCGATGCGACGGCGGATCTCGCGAAAGGCGTCCTCCGACGGCGCCAGCACGGCGAAGTGGTCGAGCCGGCCGCGCTCGAACATCGTCCCGGGCGCGGAAGGGAGGGCGGGGCCGTCGAGGATCTGGAACGGATGGAGCACCGTCGAGGGGCCGATCTCGAGGAAGACGTGCCGGACGCCCTCCTCGGTCATGTCGAGCGTCTTCCGCGCCTCGAGCACGCGCTCGTAGAACGCCGCGAGACGGTCGACGTCCTCGGTGAGGAACGTCAGATGGTGGACGCCCTCGACGAGCCTCATCGGGCCCTGCTACGGCGAGCGAAGCGCTACTTCAGCGGGTTCGTCCCGGCCATCCAGATGATGACCCGGCTGAACTTGCCCTCGGCGTCGACAGCGAAGAAGTTGCAGTTGTGCATGTCGTTCTTCGTCCCGTCGACGAGCTCGCCGACGTAGCTCTGCTCGGTCGCGACCTTCCCTGCCTCGGGCTCGACGACGATGTTCTTGATCTCGTGGAAGATCGAGATCGAGCCGCCGCAGAAGTCGGTGAACATCCGGCGGATCTCATCGGCCCCCTCGAAGACCGCGTGATCCGTCTGCACGGTCAGGGTCGCGTCGTCGGCGAAGTGCGAGAGGATCGCGTCGACGTCCTTCGCGTCGACGGCCTTGAAGTAGCTGTCGGGGAGCGCGGCGAGCTGCTCCCTCGTCAGCGGCGCGGTGCGTGTAGCCACGAGGCCTCCTTGGGACGATGGCAGGGCGCCGGGCGATCTTAGCGCCAGCGGCGAGGCCCCTCGGGAACAACGGTGGGAAGGCCGACGTTCGTACGGGAGGATGGAGCAGCCCGAGCGGCAGCTGATGCTCGACGCCACCTTCGGCGCCGTCTGCGACTCGACGCGGTGCAGCGCCGAGCGCCGCCGGACGCTCGAGGAGGTCGTCGAGCTTGCGGTCGAGCTCGCCCGCGAGGGGCGCGAGGGACGCAAGATCGGGACCCTCTTCGTCGTCGGCGACGTGGCCTCCGTCACGCGGCAGTCGCGCCCGCTCATCCTCGACCCGCTGCACGGCCATCCGGACGAGCTCCTCCGGGTCGAGCTCCCGCACTTCCGCGAGACCGTGAAGGAGCTCGCGCAGCTCGACGGCGCGTTCCTGCTCGAGGACGACGGCACGTTCGTGTCCGCGGGCCGCTTCGTCGACGTCGACGTGAGCGCGCCCGAGAACTTCCTGCCCGGCCTCGGCACGCGGCACGCCGCCGCCGCGTCGATCTCCAGGACGACCGACGCGATCGCCGTCGTCGTCTCGCAGAGCTCCGTCGTGCGCGTCTTCTCCCGCGGGGAGATCAGGGCCGAGATCATCCCGGAGCTCTTCCTCATGTCGCGCGAGCGCCTCTTCACGCACGCCGCGCGCGTGACCCAGCTGCCCGACGCCGGCCTGACGCTGGCCGTCGCGGCCGGCGGCGCCTGAGCGGGCGTTCCCGGCTCGTTCCTCGCCTACGCTGAGGGTATGCCCGCCCCGACAGCGACGTCGCTCGACGAGCGCGCCCGCGCGCTCCTGGAGGCGAACACGCAGACCGCCGAGCGCGACGGCCGGCGCTTCCGCTTCACCGTCCCGTCCGTGCGCGACTACCCGTTCCAGTGGTTCTGGGACTCGTGCTTCCACGCGATCGTGTGGTCGCGCTTCGACGCGGACCGGGCGGCGGACGAGCTGCGCGGCCTCCTCGCCGTCCAGCACCCCGACGGCCTCATCCCGCACGTCGTCTTCTGGAAGGGCGACCTCGTCTCGCGCCTGCGCTGGCACCACCTCGAGAGTCGCACCGACGGGCGCCTGCCGTTCCACCGGACGCCGCACACGACCGCGCAGATGCAGCCGCCCGTGATCGCCCAGGCCGTCGAGCGCGTCGTGGACGCCGGCGCCGGAGAGCGGTTCCTCGCCGAGGCGCTGCCGCACCTCGAGCGCTACTACCGCTACCTCGCGGCGCTCCGCGACCCCGACGGCGACGCGCTCGTCTCGATCGTCTCGCAGTTCGAGAGCGGCCTCGACTACAGCCCGGCCTACGACGCCGCCATCGGCGCCCGGACGCTCCACCCGGCGGAGCTCCTCCTGCGGACGAGGCTCCCCCAGCTCCTGAACAAGCTCACGGACTACGACCTGCCCACGATCTTCCTGCGCTTCCGCCACCACCAGGAGGACGTCCTCGTGAACGCCGTCTACGGCCAGGGGCTGCGGGCGCTCGCCCGGCTCGCGGAGCGAGGAGGGCGAGCCGCGGTCGCACGCTGGGCCTCCCGGACGGCGGACGGGGTCACGGCCGCCCTCCTCGAGCGCTCCTGGGACGACCGTGTCCGGCTCTTCGCGAACCTCGCCGGGCCGGCAGAGCGGCGCACGGCGGTCAAGACGATCCACGGCCTCATGCCGCTCGTCCTCCCCGACCTCCCCGCCGGCATCGCGGCCCGGCTCGCGGAGCACCTCGAGGACCCGCGGACGTTCGGCGCCCCCTACCCGGTCCCCTCCGTCGCCCTCGACGAGCCGACCTTCACGTCCGACCATCGCCTTCGCGGCTTCCGCTTCATCTGGCGAGGGCCGCTCTCGCTCAACACGAACTGGTTCCTCGTGCACGGGCTGCGCCTGCACGGGTTCGACGAGCTCGCCGGCCGGATCGCCGAGCGCTCGCGCACGGTCGTCGAGCGCGGCTCCTTCAACGAGTTCTACGACCCGCTGAGCGGGCGGCCCGTCGGCGCCGACCGCTTCGGCTGGGCGACGCTCGTCGTCGACATGTAGGGCGGGCGGGCCGTCCGCCTGCCCGCCGGCGGACGCCCCGCGCCCTCCTCCGACGGTAGAGGGGAAGCCGCAACGCGAGTGGGTACGATTGAGCCGTGCCCGAGGAGACTTCGACGCAATACGTCGCGTACACCCTGTTCAAGACGGATCCGGCCTGGCTCCGGCTGCCCGTCGAGGAGCGCACGGCCGGGAAGGACGCCTTCGCCGAGGTCGTCGAGGAGTGGGCCGAGCGGATGGAGCTGCGGACGTACAGCCTCGTCGGCGTGCGCCCGGAGGCGGACTTCCTCCTCTGGAAGCTGACCGAGCGCTTCGACGACCTGCGCGAGCTCGGCACGGCGCTCAACGGCACCCCGCTCGCCGGCTGGCTCTCGACGCCGTACTCCTACCTCGCGGCCACGGAGCCGTCGCAGTACTTCGAGCAGAAGAGCAAGCGACCCCGCCGGGTCGTGCCGCGCGGCGCGCCGTACCTCGTCGTCTACCCGTTCGTGAAGAAGCGCGAGTGGTACTCGCTGCCGCTGGACGACCGCCGCCGGGCGATGCAGGAGCACGCAGCCGTCGGGAGCCGCTTCGTCACCGTCACGAACCACACGACGTACTCGTTCGGGATCGACGACCAAGAGTTCATGACCGCGTTCGAGTGCGAGGCGCCCTCCGACTTCCTCCAGCTCATGAAGACGCTGCGCGAGACGGAGGCGAGCCGCTACACGGAGCGGGACACGCCGATCTTCGTCGGGACCGCCCAGGGGATCCGCGGAATCCTCGACTCGCTCGACGGCGCCGCAACGCGCGTCCCCGCGCCGACCTAGCCCGCGACGGGCGCCGCGGAGCGCTAGTAGCCGTACGTGTGCTCGTCGCGCCAGACGCGCCACATGGCGAAGGCGCCGCCGACGAGCGCCGCGAGGAACACGATCGTGTCGAGGCCGCTGTCGGGGAACCAGGGCGAGAAGGCGAGGCCGACGTCGGCGAGCACGAGGGCCGCCCCGCCGTAGAAGACGAGGCGGGAGCGGCGCGACCACATGCCGATCTCCTCCCGGCGCCGTCGCCAGAGCGTGAAGAGGACGTAGGCGATCGCGAGCAGGAAGAGGATCTGGAGGAAGAGCAGGATGATCTCGAGCCCGGCGCCGATCTGGAGCGCCGTCACGACGGCCGCGATCAGCACGAGGATCGCGAAGCCGCGGAGCGAGGGGCTGACGCTCATCAGCCCGTGAGGTACGCCCGGACCGAGAGGGCGGTGGCGACGAGGGCGGCACCGGAGAACCACGCGAGGCGGCGCGCGGGCACCGGCGGCGCGTAGAGCCACGGCGAGAGCACCGCGAGGAGCGCGAGCGTCCCGTAGAGCGGGTGCAGGCGGTCGGGCGCCGAGCTGCCCCCGGAGAGCAGCAGCAGCCCGAGGGCCACCTGGGCGATCACGAGCGACTGGGCGAGCGCGAGCACGTGCGCGTAGACACGGCCCGGCGTGCGGCGACGTCGGAGGTAGGCGAGCCCCCAGCCGGCGGCGAGCAGGTTCGCTGCGACGACGAGGATCGCGTTCAGCGCATGCAGTTCGCTCACGGCTGCCCAGCCTACAATTCAGGTCCTGTGGTGGAAGCGGGAAGCACGGCGCCGGACTTCGAGCTGGCGAGCGACACCGGCGAGCGGGTGCGGCTCTCCGACTTCCGCGGCCGCCCGGTCGTCCTCTACTTCTACCCCAAGGGCGATCCCTCGCTCTCTCTTTGACAGCAGAAGCTCGGTTTCGAGGGCGTCGTGAGCGGCGTCTCGCTCCGCGAGATCACCGACGAGAATCGAGATCCGGTCGTCGCGCTCCGCGTCGCCGCGTCACAAGAGGGATTCGTCAGCAGTGTCGCGGATTCGCTCGAGGAAGCCCGGGAGATCCCGGAGGGGAATCCGTGGTATCGGGCGGTTTACCCCGACGCCCAGCCGGTCGGGTTCGTCATGCTCAGCTGGAACGTCACCCCGGACCCAGCGCGAATCATCGGGCCGTGGTTCCTCTGGAAGCTGCTGATCGACGAGCGACATCAGGGTCGCGGATACGGCCCTGAGGCGGTGAAACTCGTCGCCGACATCGCGCGCGATCAGGGAGCGTCCGAGCTTTCTGACCAGCTATGTCGTCGGCGATGGTAGTCCTGAGCTCTTCCTCAGCCACATCGGCTTCGTTCCCACAGGGCACCAGGACGAGAAAGCGAGATAATCCTCGCCTTGGATCTTCGTTATTGACCCGACGCTACGATCGCTGCGCACGCGGAAGCCAGCGCCATGACGTTTAACGACGAAGGCAATGCGCCCGAACCTCATGGAGCTGTTTATCCAACTCATGTGTGCTGCTGGACACAATACGGAGCTGCCGTACACCGACGCCCGCAACCCGAAGGAGTGCGGGACGGCGAGTTACTCCCCGGGCGCCTCGGACGAATTGCCGGCCGATCGCACGTACAAACGACCGTCCGCCGAGAGTCGCCCGCGAGCGTCCCCACCGTTCTCTTTGTGCGACGCCGGATCAAGGTGCCCCTGAGCTTCAAGCTCCTCGAACGCATGCCAGTACCACTGCTCGCCGATGAGTTCCGCATGATCGGCCATCAACTCCTTGAAGCTGTGAATCCTGGCGGCCTCCACGGCGTCGGCATCACCGAGACGAACGCGGAGCAGGTCTAGCAGTTCGTCAAACCTTGGGGGGTCTGGCGCAGACACCGAAGGCAAAGATGGTCGCGCCTCGGTGCCGCCGAGTCAAACGAGCCCGAGAGGGAACCCGTGCCCGGCTAGTCGACGCACCCCTCGGTCGAACAATGGGGTTGCGTCAAAGGCTCCGCGGGTCGCGTCATCGCTGGAACCTCCGCCTTTCGCCGGGCAAGACCCACCTTCCCGCCGAGATGGATCAGGCTGGCCGGCCGGGCGCTCCTCACGGCGTGGCACAAGGCCGAGTTTGACGTTCCGTTTGACCCGAACGGCCAAGAACCAGCCGTCCCCCGCTGCTGCGGACTACGCAGCGGCCTTGCTTACGATTTCGTACTGGCCGCGATCCTCGACGGTCGCCTCGCCCTCGAGCCGCGGGTGATTCGGGATGACGACGTAGAGATAGGAGTCCAGATGAGCGATGAAGTAGTCGTCGATCGTCATCTCGACGCGGCCCCGGCAATCACCGTTGGCGCACTCGCATATGAAGGGGATAACGTTCCCGTCCACGGCCATTCGCCCCGCGACATCCTGCAAACGTCTGTTGGCGTTTCGAGCCATGTTCTGGTTCTCGGTCAGTCTCTCGTTACTTTCAGCCACGGCGGCTACACCGCCTCGCCCGCGCGTGGATCGGACTCGGCCATGAACGCCGTCTCCACCGTCTTCTCGACGACCACGAATCGGTCGTTGTCCTCGACGACCCGCTCGGTCTCGCTGATCTCGTGGCCACGAGCGACGAGGAAATGCGTCCGCTTCGCCCGCACAGCGTCGTACTCATGCGCGGCGACCGCCAAAGTCTTAGTGCAGTCCGGGTCGCTGCACTCACAGAGAAGCTCCAGGAACGAAACCCTCGGACTGACCTCCTTGAGGCGCTCGTTCACTTCCCGGAACAGGGCTTGGTTGCGGGCGAGCTGTCGGGTCGAGGGGTCCACGAACCGTCTCCCTTCCTCGGTTGTCGGAATCCGCCGGGAACGGAGACCTCACGAGCGCCGCTGGGTCTGAGCCCAAGCGAGCGGCGGAGAAGGAGAAGCGCCAGAAGGGGCGCCCCCGACTCCATAGAGTCTAGCCGAGATGGAACCGACTCAAACTCGTGACGCTCAGGGACGCCTACGCCTCTGGTTTAGCCGCCGGAGGCGGGGGCGAGACTAGCCCGTCCAGTCCCGGTGGGGCGGACTACTGAGA
Organism: Gaiellaceae bacterium; assembly: GCA_035762005.1. Classification (GTDB taxonomy): domain Bacteria; phylum Actinomycetota; class Thermoleophilia; order Gaiellales; family Gaiellaceae; genus JAIBJN01. Next base: position 28,512 of record DASTQA010000028.1, on the reverse strand, counting down.
AGGAGCAGGAATGGCTGTAAATACCGAGCGCGGCCGCACGGTCACGCTTGATCGCAGTGACCGAGGCGGCGGCGTCGTCGCACGGTTGAAGACGGAGACGAAGCACGCCTTCAAGACGACGGAGTTCTGGGCGATGGTCGCTGTTGTCGTCGGCATCCTCGCAGCAGCGTGGGTGGTCGACGGCGAGGGGGCCAACGCTGACGCCTTCCCGGCCCAGCGCGCGTGGCTCTACGTCGCGATCGTCGCGGTCGGCTACATGGTCAGCCGCGGCCTTGCGAAGGCCGGAAGCAGCGAGCCGTACTGGGCTGACCGGGACGACCTTCCGGGCGGCCGAGACTAAGCTCGGCCCACAGAGTTGCCGAGGGGCGCCCCCCAGAGTCGGGCGCCCCTCGGTTACGTCGCTCAGCGCCGCTCGTGCGGGCAATCTCCCGGCGGTGTCTCGTCGCGATGCAACCCGCAACCGAGCATTGGCTCGGTGAGATCGTCCCGGACGCGGAGCCGCCCTGGAGGGTTTGGCGAAATAACCAGGCGGGTCGCCCGGTGATCGACCGCAGTCAGTCCGGATGCTCGGGCAGTTTCAGAGGCGGTCTCTCGGGCTGCGCCTGTAGGGCCGCGTACTCGCCCAGCGTGAGAGGGATTGTCTCGTGGCAGCTCTCATCGCTGCATTCGCACGGGAACTCGCCGTCCTCGCTGCCAATCTTGCTCAGCAGTTCGAAGACGCGATCATTCACCTCACGGATCAGAAGGGAGTGGCGTGACCGCTGGCTCTCCAGCACCGTCGTCGCCTTCCTTCGGCTCAGAGGGCTTGGGGTTCGCCTGCCTCAGTGTAACGAGCTCGGTGCGCGACCGCTCGATAACCCGCTCAAGCTCCGCCACAAAGTCGGCGTCCACGGGATTATCACTCGCCTGAAAGGCCTCAATCGCCTTCTCGCCGGTGGCGATAAGGATCGCGAGCAAGGCCATCTCTTGTCTGTCGGACCGAGGCTCCATCCGGCTCAGGTTACCGCGCTACACAGCGGCCAAAACCACCTCCCGCGCTCTGGCGAGGGCCAGCGACAACCGGGCCAGCTAGGCCGGCGCGGTGGCCGGGCCAACCGGAGGCAGCTTGAGAAACCCGGGAGATCCCAGCCCCGGCTTGCCACGCCGAGGGGACGAACCACATACTCGGGACGGGTTTCGACGCGGAAGGGGGTGACCCTGACGCGGCCAGACGAGGCCGGTGGCTACTCACCCGGAGGGGCCAACGCCGCATGGCTGGCCCTACGGGGTGCTCGGCTCACCATTCCCGCGACACCCGCCGCCGTGGCTCCCGCTCGGGCCGATGCTTGCTCGACTGGCGGTGCACCGGCGGTGACTCGCACCGAGGTAGCCGCGGCGGTCGTCGGAGTGATCGAGGATCCTCGACGCTGAGGCGCGCCGGCTACTCGCCGCGCGGCTTCACGGTGACGCGATCGGGGCCGCGTCCAGGGGCGACGGTCGCCTCGGCGACGACGGCGCGGATGAGCGCCCTTCGCCCGTCGAGGCTGAGCCGGTCCCAGTCCTCGCCCGCGGAGACCACAACGGCCGGCGCGCTCGCAGCGGTTAGCTCGGCGAGGCGGTCCTGAGCCTCGTCCCGGGCGGCGCGGAGCTCGGCGAGACGGTCTCGCGCGGCGATCTCGGTCTCGAGCCCCGCAAACGACTGGATCGCCGCGTCAAGGTCGGCCTGACGGCGGCCGAGCTCGCGGGCGGCCTGCTCGGCGCCCGCCTCGACGCTCGCGCTCCCCCGCATCCCCGCGAGCAGGCGCCGTGTCTCGTCGACGACGACGCGCTCTGCGAGGTCGGCGCTGATCGTCACGCGCCGCTGACAGTCGCCGACCGGCGAGCACCGATACATCGGGTATCGCTTGCCGCCCTGATCGGTCGAGCCGGTGACCATCCTCGAGCCGCACGAGGCGCAGCGGAGGACGCCGAGGCGCGCCAGGAGGCGATCGCTCGCCGGGCGCCGGCCGCGCGGAAGCGAGACCGCCTGCACGCGGCGCCAGGTCGCCTCGTCCACGATCGCCGGATGGGCGCCCTCGTTCACCTTCTCGCCGAAGTGAAGCTCGCCGAGCACGATCCGTGAGTGAAGGAGCGCCTGGACGCCGTGATACGACCGCTCGACGCCCTGGGCGCGCAGGTAGGCCCGAACGTCTTTGACCGTGGCGCCCTCGGCGCGTAGCCGGAAAGCCCGGGCGACCGCGGGCGCCGTCGCAGGGTCGACCTCGAGCCGACCGCCCTCGCCTCGGCGATAGCCGGGCGGGACATTCGGGAACGGCGGCACCCCGCGCTCGACGGCGCGGCGCTTCGCCTCGTCCGTCCGCTCGGCCGTCGAGCGGCGAGCGTACTCCGCGACTGCGCCGAGCATCGTCCCTGAAAGCCACGAGCCGGCGCTACCGGCGCTGAGCTCGCCGACGTCGGCCGTGAGCACGGCACCGCCGGCCGCCTCGACGCGCGAGACGACTTCAGCCTGCACCGTGAGCGAGCGAACGAGCCTGTCGAGATAGGCGACGACGAGGACCTCCGCCTCCCCCGCCTCGACGCGCTCGACCGCTCGACGGAGGCCCGCGCGCTTCACGAGCGGCGCGCCGCCGCTGACGTCGAGCTCGAGCTCCGTGTCCACAAGCTCGAGCCCGTCGCGCTCGCAGGCGGCGGCGATACGCTCGCGTTGTTCAGACGGAGAAACGAAGCGGTCGCCGCCGCGGTCGCCGACGCGGGAGACGCGGACGACGCCGAGCGCGCGGCGCTTCACGGACGAGGAGGAACGACGAGTGGTTCGAGAAGGGGAGCCGGCACCTGACTTCACCTTGCGATCCGACACGGGCGAGGCCATCACGCTCTCCGATCTTCGGGGACGAGTTATCGTACTGTATTTTTATCCTAAAGATGACACGCCCGGCTGCACGACGCAGGCCTGCTCCTTCCGCGACGCGTACGCGGAGTTCGAGGATCGCGGCATCGTGGTCCTCGGGGTGAGCCCGGACACGGCCGCGAGTCACGCCCGCTTCAGGGAGAAGCACGAGCTCCCCTTCACCCTCCTCGCCGACCCCGACCACGAGGTGGCCGGGCGCTACGGCGTCTGGGTCGAGCGCACGATCCGGGGGAAGACGTCCATGGGGATCAAGCGGTCGACGTTCCTCGTCGACGCCGACGGGACGGTCGCGAAGGCGATGATCGGCGTGCGGCCCGAGGGCCACGCCGAGGAGGTCCTCGCCGCGCTCCCGGCCTAGCTAGCCGAAGACGCGGGCGGCGCCGAGCCGGCGGCCGCCGTGCCAGAGCCCGAAGAAGAGGAGGACGGCCGCGCCGGCGAGGATCAGGAGCGCCTGCGCGCCGACGGCGAAGGCGACCGCGTCGGCGGTGCCGACGCCGGTCGCGATGAGGATGGCCGCCCCCGCGCCCGCCTGGGTGGCGGCGCCCGCCGGGGCGATGGGGAGCGCGCCCGACGCGGCCGCGGCGCAGAGGAAGAGCATCGCGAGCGGCAGCGAGAGGCTGAAGCCGAGCGCGTAGAGGAGGAGGAAGAGGCCGAACGCGCGCGTGAGCCAGGAGGCGAGCACGAGCACCCAGGCCTGCCAGGCGTCCCGCGGGCTGACGACCCGGGCGCCGAGCCAGCGGGTGAGGCGGAAGCGGATCAGGCGCCCGCTCAGGACGAGGCGCGGGAGAATGCCGATGACGACGGCCGCTCCGAGGCCGGCGAAGGCGACGACGCCCATGCCCGCCCGCAGCGGCGCGGAGATGTCGGCCGTCGCGGCGGCGGTCGAGGCGAGGGGCATCAGCGCGGCCGTGTCGACGAGGCCGAGCATGAAGAGCGAGAGGCAGACCGGTGCGACGCCCGCCCGCCCTCCGGTCGCGCGCCGGACGACCGCGACCCGCACGACGTCGTCGAACCGGCCGGGGAGCGCCGCGCCCGTGACCGAGGCAGCGCCGCACGAGGCGGCGAGGGTCAGCGGCCGCGGACGCTCGCCGGGGGCGAAGAGGCGGTGCCACCCGAACGCCTTGAACGCGTAGGCGAGGAGGAAGAGGACTCCGGCGGCCGTGACGAGGCCCATGTCCGCGCCGGCGAACGGCCAGCCGACGCCCGCGAAGTGGCGCGCGGCCAGGACGGAAATGCCGACGGCGAGGATCCCGGTGACGAGGTTGAGGACGAGCCGCCCACGCGGGGACCGGCAGAAACCTATGAGGCCTCTCATCGAGTCTGTCATCGGCTGGGCAGGAAGCGCGCTCCACCCCGCGATCGGGGTATGTCCTCAGTACCGGAGGGGGCGAAGAGCAAACCCCGTGGCGCTTCCCCGTTCGAGGGATTGTACGCGTTCGGATCGGCTCCTACCGTCCAAGGTGGAAAGGAGTCGCAGCATGGCCGAAAGAGAACGCCATGCGGCCGGACAGCGTTACGAGGTGCACGAGGTGCTCGAGGGAGAGCCCCCGCTGGACCTCGGGCAGCGTTTCGAGACCACCGACTTCGGAGCGGCGGTCGACTTCGCGTTCGACTACCTCGAGGAGCGCGACCCGCGGCGCGACGGCGTCGTGAGCGCCCTCGAGATCGTCCGCGTGGCCGGCTCCGAGCGGGAGACGGTCTGGCGCTACTCCCACAGCGAGGCGATCACGGGCCCGAGAGACCTCGTCCGACTCTGGGGCTACGACGTCACGCGCCAGTGGAGCCGGCCGTACGGCCACCCCGTCCGGCACGCCACGGTGCACGGCTAGCGGAGCGGCGGGCGCCGGCCCTCTCCAGGCGGGGAGAGGGGCGGCGCCGCCGCCGCCGCCGAACGTCCACCCGATGCGGACGATGTTCGCCGTCTACGTCGTGCTCATCGCGACGGGGCTCGTTCTCTACACGGCCGTAGGCCTCGCCCACCTCTAGCGTCGCGCGGCTCTGGCTCCGGAAGAACAGCCTCTCCCTCGCCTTCCTGCTCCTCTTCCTCGCGGCGCTCGCGGGACAGTCGCTTGCGGGGCAGCGGGCCTTCGACGAGGAGCAGCCGGCCCACGGCGGCGGGACCACCTCCTACCTCCGCTACCTCGTCTCCTCCCACTTCGGCTCGGCGATCCTCGAGAACCGGCAGTCGGAGTGCCTCCAGTTCACGCTCTTCATCCTCGCGACGGTCTGGCTCGTCCAGCGCGGCTCGAACGAGTCGAAGAAGCCGGAGGACGCCGGACTCGAGTCGGACGCCAAGCAGCTCGCCGGCGGGTACGCGCAGCCTCTACGAGAACTCGCTCCTGCTCGTCATGACGACAATCTCCTCGCCTCCTGGTTCGGGCAGTCCGTCACCGCCTGGCGCGAGGACAACGAGGAGCAGCGCGACCACGACGAGACGGCCGTCTCCTGGTGGACGTACCTCGACCGTCCCGACTTCTGGGAGACGACGCTCCAGAACTGGCAGTCCGAGTTCCTCGCGGTCGGGACGATGAGTATCTTCACCGTCTACCTGCGGCAGCGCGGATCGCCCGAGTCGAAGCCCGTCGGCGCCCCGCACGCGGAGACCGCGAGCTCCGGCTGAGCTCCCGTCGGTAGTCCGCCGCAGCGATCGAGCGGGGATCCCCGATTACGCGTCCGCCACGGAGGGCACAATGATCCGTATGCGGCCCTCTCTGACCTGCGCCCTCGTCCTCTGCGCCGCCCTCGTGCCCGCGGCCTCCGCGAACGCCGCCCTCTTCGAAGGCACGCGCGTGAGCGACACGCTCAGAGGCACGAAGAGCGCCGACGTGATCCTCGGACGGGGCGGGTCCGACCGGCTCTCCGGTCTCGCCGGCGACGACGTGCTCCGCGGCGGCGCGAGCCGCGACGTGCTCGACGGCGGCCCGGGCGCCGACCGTCTCTACGGCGACCGGGGCAGCGACAGCGTGTACGTCTACGGCGGCGGCGTCGACGAGGTGTGGTGCGGCGCCGGCAAGCTCGACGAGGTGATCGCCGACGCCTTCGACGTCATCAGCAGGGACTGCGAGCGGGTCGTCTGGCTCGGCTAACCGCGCGGAGGTTTCGCCGACGTCCGCGCGTGGCATGGAGTGGGAAGCGAGACACCGGTCGGCGGCCCGGTCGGCGTCTCCGGATGCCTCTCCAGGGAAGGCCGGAAGCCCAGCGTTCTGCGGCCGGAACGCTGGGCTTCCCTCGGCCCCTGGTTCTCGTCCGGCCGCCGTGGCCTTCCTGGCCAGGCGCCCAGTGCGGATGAGAGGACTTGAACCTCCACGGGCTTGCGCCCACACGGACCTGAACCGTGCGCGTCTACCAATTCCGCCACATCCGCGCGGTATGCGAAGTCTAGCCCGCTAGCGCCGCGGGCGGTCTTCGTGCTCGTCGAGCACCGGCAGGTCGGCGAGGTCCTGCTCGACGCTCTTGACGAAGTCGGAGTGCTCCTCGTCGCCGCGGATGAGCGTCAGCCGCTCCTTCCGGCGGCGGCGTGAGCGGGCGGCCCAGGCGTCCGCGCCGAGGCGCTCCGACAGTCTCGGCCACTCCGCCCCCACGACGAGGAGGACGGTGGCGACGAGCAGACCGATCGCGATCCAGCCCACGATTCCATTGTAGTCTCGGGTCTAAGGGCTCGCCGCCCGGCGTCCGATAGAGGAGCCATGCCTTGGGACGTGCCGCTTCCCTTCGCCCTTCTCGCCGTGCTCGGCTGGATCGTGGTCGCCCGCGCCGTGCTCGTCTACGCGCAGGTGCTGCCGCCGACCTGCTCCTCGTGCGGCCTGAAGCTCGAGCGCCGCTACCTGGGCGAGGCGATCTGCCGCTGCTCCCGCTAGCCTCGCTCGGCTGAGCGGAGGAACGCCTCCAGCCGCGCGTTGAACGGGGCTCCGGCCCGCTGGACGGAGTGGCCCGCGCCCGGGAAGGCGGCGCGCTCCGCTCCCAGGCGCCGCACGAGCACGTCGCAGACCGCGTCGAAGGCCGCGTGGTGACCGCCCGAGACGACGAGCTTGGGGAAGCGCGTCGCCGCCAACGCCTCGAGCGGGATCTCCGCCTCCCAGGGGCCGCGCTCCGCCCGGAGCAGCCGCGCGCCGCGCTCGAGCTCCGGCTTGAGCCGGCCGCGGATCGGCTTGCTGCCGACGAGGGCGAGGAAGCGCCGGAGGAACCTCTCCGGCTCCTCCGGCGCCTCCGCCCAGAGGGTCTGCGCGTCGGCGACGAAGCGCTCGACCGGATGCTGGCCGCGGGCGACCGCGAAGGCGGGGGGCTCGATCACCGTGAGCGAGCGCACCCGCTCGGGCCGCCGGACGGCGGCGAGGAGGGAGACGACGCCGCCGTACGAGTGCCCGACGAGGTGCGCGCCCCGGCCCAGGAGCTCCGCGACGAGCGGCGCGTCGACCTCGAAGTCCACTCGCTCGACCGGCGGGCTCGCGCCGAAGCCGGGCCTGTCGACGAGGTGGAGCTCCCACCGCTCCGCGAGGACGAGCTGCTCGCGCCAGGTGAGCCGCGCGCCCGTGACGGCGCCGTGGACGAGCAGCACCGGCGGCCCGGAGCCGATCCGCTCGACGTGGAGCTTCACCCCAGCTCGACGAGCTCGGCGAACACCGCGTGGGAGGCCTCGGCCAGCCTCGCCGCGAGGAGCCCGAGGTCCCCGCACGAGCCCTCGACGGCGGGGACGAAGACGACCCCGGCGCGGTTGAGGTTGAAGCCCTCCCGCGCGACGACGCGCTCCGCGGCGGCCAGCCAGCCCGCGGGCTTCCCGGCGAGGGTCGTCGCCCGGCCGCCGTCGCCGAGGTGATACCGGCGTCCTCGCTTCCGCACCTCGATCGTCACCGGCTCGCCCGGCCGGTACGAACGGCCGCTGTCGAGGACGGCCTCGCCCCTCTCGCCCCACGGCGCGCTCACGGCCGCGAGCGCGGCGCGAACCGCTTCGACGTCCACGCGCGAAGCCTAGGCGACGAGCGCGCGCACCGCCCGCGCGAGGACGCGCGCGCCGAGCTCGCACTGCTCGGGGGCGGTGAACTCGTCCGGCGAGTGGCTCATCCCTCCCCGGCTCGGGACGAAGAGCATCGCCGCAGGCACGTGGTGGGCGAGCACCATTGCGTCGTGCCCGGCGCCGCTCGGCATGCGCAGCGTCGTCGCGCCCTCCGCGCGGGCCGCCTCCTCGAGGACGTCCACGAGGCCGGCGTCGAGGGCGACGGGCGCCTTGCGGTGGGTCTCCCGGAGCTCGAGCTCCAGACCCTCGTCCGCCGCGATGGCCGCGAGCGTCTCGCGGACGAGCGGCTCGAGGCGACCGAAGCCCTCGGCCGTGGCCGAGCGGACGTCGATCGTGAACTCGGCCGCGCCGGGCACGACGTTGAACCCGCCGGGCTCGGCCGCGATCACGCCGACGTTCGCAGTCGTGTCGGCGCTCCCGCGAGCCGCGTCCCGGAGCGCCAGCACCGCCCGCGCGGCGCCCGCGAGCGCGTCCCGGCGAAGCTCCATCGGGGTCGTGCCCGCGTGGTTCGCCTCGCCGAGGAAGCGGGCGCGGAAGCCGAGAATCCCCGTGACGGCCGTGACGACGCCGAGGTCGACGCCGCTCCGCTCGAGCACCGGACCCTGCTCGATGTGGAGCTCGAGGTACGCGCCGGCGCCGTCGACCCCGCGGGCTCCGGCGAGCCGGGCGAAGTCCTGCCCCGCCTCGGCCATCGCCTCGGGCACGCCCCGGCGGGCCCAGTCCTCGAGGTCGCACTCGCCGCAGAAGGCTCGGCTTCCGAGCATTCCGGTCTGGAAGCGCGCGCCCTCCTCGTCGTTGAAGGAGACGACCCAGAGCGGCCGGCGCGGCTCGAGGCCCTCGGCCCGAAGCCGCCGCACGACGTCGAGCGCGGCGAGGACGCCGAGCGCCCCGTCGTAGCGGCCGCCGTTCGGCACCGTGTCGAGGTGGGAGCCGACGAGCACCGCCCTCCCCTCCCCCGCCGCCCAGCGGCCGAGGACGTTGCCCGCGGGGTCGAGCTCGACCTCGAGCCCGAGCTCCGCGAGGCGCTCACCGAGCCAGGCGTTCGCCCGCGCGAGCTCCGGGGTCCAGGCGAAGCGACTGACGCCGCCGCGCGGGTCGGCGCCGATCAGCGCCGCGGCCTCGAGGTCAGCCGCCAGCGACGACACGGCGCTTCCTGAGCCAGCGGTAGCCCTCGACGGCGCCGGCCACGAGCAGGGCGACCGCGAACGCGACGAGGAAGCCCTTGAGCGGGCTCTCCTCGAACGTCCGGCCGCCGACGTAGCCGAGCATGGCCGCATACGTGCCCCAGACGAGCCCGGCGGCGACGTCGAAGGCGATGAAGCGGCGCCAGGGGAACTCGAGCATCCCGCACGAGAGTGTCACGGCCGTGCGCCCGCCCGGGATGAAGCGGCCGATGACGATCAGGTAGCCGCCGCGCTCCTCGACCTGCCGGTGCGCCCAGTCCACCTGCTTGCGCCGCTCGCCCGTGAACCAGCGTTCCACGAGCCGGTGCCCGGCCGTGCGGCCGATTGCGTAGGCGACGTTGTCCCCGACGATGGCGCCCGCGGCCGCGAAGAGGATGACGAGGACGATCTCGAGGTCGCCGCTCGAGGCGAGCACGCCGGCGAGGATGACCGACGTCTCGCTGGGCACGAGCGGGAAGACGACGTCGAGCGCCGCGATGGCGAAGAGGAACGCGTACGTCCACGAGGAGCCCGAGACGACGTCCGTCAGCGACTCGAACACGGTCTCGCCGGCGGGCTAGTGGGCGTGCTCGGCGGGGAGGCCGAAGCGGCGCGCGGTTCCCTCCTCCGAGTCGAACTGGATCAGGACGGCCGCCTCCTCGCCGACGACCCACGCGTCGTGGCCCGGCTCGATCGTCACGACCTGGGGAGCGACGTAGTCGAACGAGCAGCCGTCGCCGTACTCGCCCCTGATGTGCCCGCGGGCGAGGAATCCGACGTGCGCGTGCATGCAGAGCGAGCTCGAGACGCTCGGGCGCATGTGTGTCGACCAGCGGAAGCCGGGCGGGTAGACGGCCCGCTTCACGCGCCCGTTCCCGGCCCGGACGATGTCCACGGCCGCTCCGCCGACCTCCCGGTGATCGGCGCCCTCGATCGGGGCGGTGAGTGGATCCATCGCCGGTCAGCTTAGTCGGAGCGGACGTAGGTCGTCTGCGTCGCGATCGGCCGGTAGCCGAGGCTCGCGTTGAGCGAGCGCATGCCCTCGTTGTCCTCGTCGTTGCCCGCCAGGATCGACTCGATGCCCTCCGTCGCCGCCCAGCGGACCGTCGCCAGCTTGGCCAGGCGGGCGAGACCGCGCCGGCGGAAGCCGGGAAGGGTCCCCGTCATGTCGTTCGCGGCGCGACCCGCGCCGTCGGCCATGACGAACGCGAGCGAGACCGGCCGGTCGCCGTGCAGGACGACGGCGCTGGACGCGTCGGAGAGATCGGGATCCGCGAGGCATTCGCGCACCCACTCCCGGTAGCCGATGTCGTCCACGGTGAAGTCCTCGGGTACGTCGGCCGACGCCGCCGCGTAGACGGCGTGCACGTCGCGCGGCCTCGCGCGCGCCTCCCCGAGACGCACGACGCGGAAGCCCTCGGCGGCCTTCGCCCGCTGGAGATCCCGGAACGCCGAGACGTCGGCCGAGGGGACGTGGAGCCGTGACAGGACCTCGGTCCCGGTCGCCCGGTACTCGCGTCCTGCGAGGAAGCGGCGGCCGCTCTCCTCGGCCGCGAAGGACTCGACGACCTCGGACCCGGCCTCGCGGAGGTGACGCTCGGCGACGTCGGCGAGAGCCCCGCCGATCCCGCGGCGGCGCCTCTCGGCCTCGACGCCGAGCCAGAGCCACCCGACCCTCCGCTGGCTCACCTCCCAGCGCAGGCGGGCGCGCACGAGGCCGACGAGCGCCCCGTCCTCCTCCGCCACCCAGGCGGCCTGCCGCGCCCTCGGCGGATGCGCGCCCAGCCGGTGGAGGAGGCTCCGCGCCGACGTCGTCCAGTCGACCGCGACCGTCCGCAGCAGCTCGACGGCCGCCGGCGCGTCCTCCACCCGGAAACGCCTGATCACGCGAGCCGCTCCGCGGCGAACGGGCCCGGGTCGCGGGCGGCCAGCCGCCGTGCGAGCCCCGGGGCGGTGACCATGCCGATCGACGAGAGGCCGCCGACCACCTCGAGCCCGCTCGCGGCGCCCGCGGGCCCGACGACGGGGAGCCCGTCGGGCGTCATCGCACGGCGTCCCGACCACGACGCGACGACGGGGACGCGCGCGAGGTGCGGGGCGACGCGGACGGCGCGCTCGGCGAGCCCTCGAACCGTCCCGGGCCCCTCGGGCTCCTCGAGGAGCGAGCGCGCCAGTGACGTCCCCACGAGACAGTGGCCCGCGGGCCGCCCGCCGAGGAGGAGCGAGACGAGCGGTGGGGCGTCGGCGGCGCCGGCGGCGACCTCGCCGAGCGTCGGGTCGGCCGTGCGCGAGCCCATCTCCCCCTGCTCCGGCCAGGCCGCCTGCTCGATCGCGTACCGCGGGGGAGGCTCGACCCTCGCCGTCTCGAGGAGCCAGCCGCGCGACGACGACACGGGCAGGTCGGCGCCCGCCGTCCGCAGGAGGAACCGCAGGCGCGGCCCGCTCGCGACGACGACGCGGCCGCAGCGGACGACGCCGAGGTCGGTCGCGAGGCCTGCGACGCGGCCTCCGGCGACGAGGACGCGCTTCGCCTCGCACGCGAGCACGAAGCGGGCGCCCGCCGCCCGGGCCGCCTCGGCCGCCGCGGTCGTCGTGCTCATGGCGTCGAGCGTGAAGCCGCCCTCGACCGCGAACCCGCCCGCGAGGTCGTCGGCGAGCCAGGGATCCTCGACGAGGTCGATCTCCTCGCCGCCGACGGCGGCCGCGTACGCACGGGCGCGGGCGAGCTCCGCCTCCTCCACCGCGAGCAGGAGCATCGGCCAGGCGCGCAGGTCGAGCGGCAGCGGCCCGGCATCCCCGAGCTCGCGGTAGTAGACGAGCGCCTCGGCGAGGAGCTCGCGGATCCAGCGCGCGGGCTGGGGGAAGAGGAAGCCGCCGTTCCGCCCCGAGGCGCCGGCGCCCAGGCCGCCCCGCTCGACGACGAGGACGGACTCGCCCGCCCGCGCGAGGGCGTGGGCCGCCGCGCAGCCGGCGATGCCGGCTCCGACGACGACCGTGTCCGCGGTGCCTAGCTCTCCGGCGACTCGCCGCCCTCCGACGCCTCGGCGCCCTGGCGCCGCCGGCGGCGCCAGTAGAGGAGGCCTCCGGTCGCTGCACCCGCGGCGGCGGCGGCGGTGGCCGCGGTGGCCGCGATCCGGCGCGGCTTCCGCTGCGGGACCTCCTTCGCCTTCTTGCGGATCGCCCGCTTCGCGAGCGGCTTGCCGGCCGTGTACATGCCGTAGCCGATCAGGGCCTTCCGCTTGCTCAGCATGTCCCTCCTTTCCCCGCCCGGCCGTCAGGCCCTGGCGGTGGCTCGCCTCTTGTTGGGGAGGTGGATCGCGCGCCCGAGGGCGAGGAGCCCGGCCTCCTTGATCGCTTCGGAGAGGGTCGGGTGGGCGGCCATGCCGTCGGCCACCGTCTCCACCGTCGCCTCCGCGTCGAGCGCGACGACGCCGGCCTCGATCAGGTCGGTGACGTGCGGCCCGACCATGACGACGCCGAGGAGCTCGCCGTAGCGGGACTCGTGGATGGACTTGACCCAGCCCACGGTCTCGTTCTGCATCATCGCGCGGCCGTTCACGGAGAAGGGGAACGTCCCGACGAGGACGTCGTCGCCGTACTGCTCGCGCGCCTCACGCTCGGTGAGTCCGACGCCGGCGATCTCCGGGTCGGTGTAGATCGGCCGCGGGACGCCGCGGTTGTCGACGACGGCCTCGTGCCCGGCGGCGTTCTCGGCCGCGACCTCCCCTTCGCGGAAGGCGGTGTGGGCGAGCTGCCAGTACCCGGCGCAGTCGCCGATCGCATAGACGTGTGGGACGGTCGTCCGCCGATGCTCGTCGGCGGCGATGCCCTTCCTCGGGTCGAAGTCGACACCGAGCGCCTCGAGGCCGACGTCCTGCGTGACGGGGCCGCGCCCGGTCGCGACGAGCATGAGGTCGCACTCGACGGTCTCGCCGCCGAAGTGGACGCGCAGGCCGCTCCCCGTGTCCTCGACGCGGTCGCACTGCGAGTCGAGGTGGACGGCGATGCCGCGCTTCTTGAACTGCTTCAGAAGCTCCTTCGCCGCGTCCTCGTCCTCCGCCGGGATGAGCGTGGGCAGCATCTCGACGATCGTCACCTCGCTCCCGAACCGCCGGAGGATGGAGGCGAACTCGCAGCCGATGATCCCGCCGCCGAGGATGACGATGCGCTGCGGGACCTCGGTCTGGGCGAGGAGCCCGGTCGAGTCGACGCAGCGCTCGGAGTCGATCCCGTCGATCGGCGGACGCAGCGGGTAGGAGCCCGTCGCGACGACGGCGCTCTTGAAGGTGATGTCCTCGCCGCCCTCGACGGCGAGCGTGTTCGCGTCCTTGAACGTGCCCTTGCCCTTCACCCACTCGACGCCGTTCGCCTTGAAGAGGCCGGCGACGCCGGACGTGAGCTGGTCGACGATCGCGTCCTTCCACTCGTTCGCCTTCGCGAAGTCGAGCTCCGGGGCGCCGACGTTGACGCCCAGCTTGGCGAAGGTCTCCTCGGCCTCCCTGAGGGCGAAGGCGGTCTGCACCCAGGCCTTGGTGGGGATGCAGCCGACGCGCAGACAGGTGCCGCCGAGGCGCTCCTCCTTCTCGACGCAGACGGTCTTCGCCCCCAGCTGCGCGGCCCGGATCGCCGCCGTGTAGCCGCCCGGGCCCCCGCCCAGGACGGCGACGTCACATTCCATGGTCTGGCCCTTTCCGTTCGGATCGCGTTCTCCCCGCGATCCTATCCGCGCTGGCCCGCGCCCCGGCGGGCGTCGCGGGCGCCCGACGATCCTCCGTGTGCCGCGCCCGAGCGCGAGGGCGACCGCTGGGCCGGCCGACCGGCAGCAGAACGAGCGCGAGGGCGGCCCCTGTGCCGCCCTCGCAGTGACCCGGGGTTGAATCCGGCTCACGGTCCGGTAACGGCTCGAGCCCTGCCGCCCGAGATCCCTCGAACGTGTGCCCCCGGGCGCCCGAGCCCTCCAAGTGACACGGTGTCACGTGGAGTGGGGCGCCTCAGCGCCGGCGGCGGGGCGGGGCGACCCCGGCGAGGTGCTCGCCGAGCGCGATCGGCGGGCGGGTGCGGAAGGCGACGTCGAGGAGGATGTCGCCCGTGGAGGGACGCCGGCCGCGGCGGCGGGCGTCGTGGACGATCCGCCGCACCTGCTCGTAGCTCGGTCGCGGGAGCCCGAGCAGGCCCGCGAGGGCTCCGACTCGGCGGCTCGTCTCCGCGATCGGAAGCGGCGGCTCGTGAAGCCGCTCCACGGCAGCGACAAGCCGGACGTCCGTGCGCGGTGAGCAGAGCGGCATGCCCGAACCATCGCCGAGAACGTGTGACGCGTCCGCAACGGGACCGCACCGGAGGAGTCAAGTGACACGGTGTCACTTGACTCGTGCGCCCGCGCTCTAGAGGTCCTGCGAGAGCTGGAGGCGGTTGCCGTCGAGGTCGAAGACGTCGAGGAGGCGGATCGTGCCCGGGATCTCGAGCACGGTGCCGACCTCGACGCCGGCGGCGCGCAGGCGCTCCGCCTCCGCCTTCACGTCGGCGACGTCCAGTGTGAGGACCGTCTCCTCCTCGAGCGGCTCGCCCTCGGCGAGCGCCACCTCGGCGTCGCCGCGCACGAGGCGCGCCCAGCGGTCCTCCTCGTCCACGTACGCCTCCTCGAAGCCCAGCCGGCTCCGGTAGAACGCCCGCGCCGCCTCCAGATCCTTGACGCGGTACCAGATGCTCACGGCGCCTAAAGGGCGAGCCCGGGCTCTTCGAGGAGCTGCTTCACCGTGCGGAGGAACTCCGACGCCGTGGCGCCGTCCACCGAGCGGTGGTCGCACGTGAGCGTCATCTCCATGGCGGGGCGCGCGACGGCCTCGCCGTCGCGGACGACCGCGCGCTCCTCGATCGCGCCGACCGCGAGGATGGCGGCCTGCGGCGGGTTGAGGACGGCGACGAAGCGCTCGACGCCGTACATGCCGAGGTTCGAGATCGTGAACGTCCCGCCCTCGAGATCCTCCTGGCGCAGCTTCCCCTCGCGCGTGCGCGCGACGAGGTCGGCGCGCTCGCGGGCGAGCTGCGGGACCGTCTTCGTCTCGCAGCTGCGCAGGACCGGGACGAGAAGACCGTTCGGGACGGCGACGGCGATGCCCACGTTCGCTGTCGGCTGGAGCTGGATCTCGTCGCCGGCGAAGAGGGCGTTGACCGCGCGGTGGCGCATGAGGGCGACGGCGCAGACCTTCGTCAGCACGTCCGAGTACGTCGGCTTCGCCTCGCCCTCCTCCGTCCGCGCGACGAGCGCCTCGCGCAGGCGGACGGCGGCGGTCATGTCGGCCGTCATCGTGATCTGGAAGGCCGGCGCCTCCCACGCCTCGGTCATCCGCCGGGCGATCGTCTTCCGGATCCCCGTGAGCGGGATCGCCTCGACCTCCCCGGGCGGGGGCGCGGGCGCCCCGGCCGGAGCCGCCGCGGGCGCGGGCGCCTTCTCGGCGCGCTCGACGTCCTCGGCGACGATGCGGCCCTCGGGGCCGGTGCCACGAACGCCGGCGAGCTCGATCCCACGCTCGCGCGCGATGCGCCGGGCGAGCGGCGAGGCCTTCACCCGGCCGCCGTCCGTCGTGGCGGCGCCTCCCGCCGGCGTCGTCTCCTCTTCCGCCTCCTCGGTCGCCGCCTCGCGGCCGCGCTCGCGCTCGTCCTCGCGCTCCGGGCCTTCGGCCGGCTTCTCGACGCCGACCTCCGACCCACCCTCGTCCGGCTCGACGCGTCCGGGCGTCTCCTCCTCGCCCTCCTCGCGCCGCTCCGGCTCGCGCTCCGGCTCGGCCACCGCCTCGCCCTCCTCGCCGATGACGGCGATGGCCTTCCCGACCTCGATCTCCTCGCCCTCGCCGGCGAGGATCCGCAGGAGGACGCCGGCGGCGTCGGCCTCGACCTCCTGCGTCACCTTCTCCGTGTCGAGCTCGTAGAGCGGCTCGCCCTTCTCGACCCGCTCGCCCTCGGCCTTGAGCCAGCGGACGATCGTGCCCGACTCCATGCCCTGGCCGAGACGCGGGAGCGTGACCTGGTTGGCCATGGCCGGCCGGCCTAGTCCTTTCCGACCGTCCGCTTCACGGCGGCGAGCACGTCCTCCGCGTGCGGGATGACGTACTGCTCCATCACCGGCGCGAACGGGATCGGCGCGAACTTCGAACCCACGCGCTCGACCGGGGCGTCCAGGTAGTCGAAGGCCTGGTGCTGGACGAGGGCGGCGACCTCGGCGCCGAAGCCCATGCGGACGACCGCCTCGTGGGCGACGACGCACCGGTTCGTCTTCTTCACCGACCCGACGATGGCCTCCTCGTCGAGCGGGAGGAGCGTGCGCGGGTCGACGACCTCGACGGAGATGCCCTCGCCCTCGGCCTCCCGCGCGGCCGCGAGCGCCTCGTGGACGAGCCGGCCCGTGGCGACGACGGTGACGTCGTCGCCCTCCCGGTGGACGCGCGCCTTTCCGAGCTCCATCCCGTCGATCTCGTCCGGCACCTCGCCCTTGAGCCCGTAGAGCGTGCGGTGCTCGAAGAAGACGACGGGGTTGTCGTCGTAGATCGCCGACCAGAGGAGGCCGCGCACGTCCTCGGGCGTCGAGGGGTACACGACCTTGAGCCCGGGGACGTGGACGAACCACGCCTCCACCTGCTGGGCGTGTTGGGCGCCGGGGGACCAGCCCGCTCCCCCCTGCGTCCTGATCGTGAGCGGCACCTTGATCTGCCCGCCCGACATGTAGCGGTGCTTCGCCGCCTGCTGGACGAGCTGCTCCATCGCGAGCGTCATGAAGTCCTGGTACATGATCTCGACGATCGGGCGCATGCCCGCGACCGCCGCGCCGACGCCCGCGCCGACGATCGCCATCTCGGAGATCGGCGTGTTGCGGACGCGCTCGGGGCCGAACTCCTCCAGCATCCCCTGCGTGACGCCCATGGACCCGCCCATCTCGGCGATGTCCTCGCCCATGATGAAGACGTCGTCGTCGCGCCGCATCGCCTCGCTCATGGCATCGCGGACGGCCTCTCTGTAGGAGATCTCGGCCACGGGCGATCAGGCGTAGACGTTCTTGAGGGCGTCTTCCGGCCTGGGGTCGGTCCCGTTCTTCGCGAACTCGATCGAGTCCTCGGCGATGCGGGTCGCCTCGGCGTCCATCTCCTCGAACTCGCCGTCGGGAAGCTCGAGGCGCGCGCGCAGGTTCTCGATCGGGTCGCGGCTCTGGCGCAGCTCGCGGATCTCCTCCTTCGGCCGGTAGACCTGGGGATCGCCCACGTAGTGGCCGGAGAGCCGGACGCAGTCGGCGACGACGAAGACGGGCCCCTTCCCCTCACGGGCGTGCTTGAGCGCCTTCTTCGCCGTCTCGTACACCGCCTCGACGTCCTGGCCGTCCACCGCGAGCGCGGCCATCCCGAAGGCTTCGGCGCGCTTGGTCATGTCCTCGAGCGGCGAGTGCTGCTTGAGCGGCGTCGACTCCGCGTAGCGGTTCTGCTCGCAGACGAACACAGCCGGGACGGTCCAGAGCTGCGCGAGGTTGAGCGACTCGTGAAACGTCCCGATGTTCGTGGCGCCGTCGCCGAAGAAGGCGACCGCCACGCGCGGCTCGCCGCGGAGCTTGAAGGCGAGCGCCGACCCGACGACCGCCGGCAGCCCGCCGCCGACGACGGCGTTCGCGCCGAGGTTCCCGCGCTCGATGTCGTAGAGGTGCATGGAGCCGCCGTACCCGTGGCTGCAGCCCTCGACCTTGCCGTAGAGCTCGGCCATGACCTCGTTCGGGTGGGTTCCCTTCGCGATCGTGTGGCCGTGCGCGCGATGCGTCGAGGCGATGACGTCGCCGTCCTCGAGGGCGCGGCAGACACCGACGGCGACCGCCTCCTGGCCGATGGCGACGTGGAGGAACCCGGGCAGCTCGCCCGCGCGGAAGCGGTCCTCGACCTTTTCCTCGAAGCGCCTGATCAGGAGCATCTCCCGCAGGAACTCCTTCAGCCGCTCCGCAGGCACGGTCTGCCCCTTCTCCTCGAGCGTCGCCACGGCGAGGACAAGCTAGCAGAGGGGTCCAGGGCGGGCGGTCGGCCGCGGACGCAGCCTGCCGAGACCGCCTCGACCCCGCTGAGCGGCCGCTCCTCCGCACTAGAATGCGGGGCCGATGGCGCTCGCGGAGAGAGTCGACGAGATCGTCAGGGGCCTGCCCCGCGGCTGGGAGCGAGCCCGCCTCGAGGTCACCGTCGAGGAGGACGAGGACGGCGACCGCGCGGCCCTCATCCTCGGGCCGGCGACCCCGGGGCGGACGGGCACGTCCTTCACGATCTACGTCCACGGCGGGACGCGCCGCCTCGCGCCGACGCCCGAGCTCGTCCGGCGGGTCGTCGCGCGCCTGGACTCGGAGGGCATCCGCGCCCGCGTGCGCCTGGCGGGCCACGAGGAGGCGGACGCCGAGCCCGCCGGGGCGGGCGAGCCCTCGCCGCAGCCCGGGTCGCTGGCGGAGTCCTGGGACGCGCTCGTCGGGCGCCTGCCGTCGGACTGGACCGACCTGTACGCGGAGGTGGAGCTCGGCTCGTCCGACTACCTCGAGCGGGGCGCGCTCCTGCTCGCACCGGTCAACCCGGCCCGGTACGGCGGCACGACCGGGCTCCGCTTCCGCAGCGCGCGCCGCGGAGGCTACGGCGTCGCGCCCGCCATGGCGCGGCGGGCGCTCGAGCGGCTCGACGACGAGAGCATCACGGGGAGCCTGCGCGCGCTGCGGGTCCTATCCGACACGAGCTCCACGTTCACCCAGGGGCCGGTCTGGCGGGTCGAAGGCCGCTCGGTGTGAGCGGGCGGGCGGACGAGCCGGAGGTCGCCTGGAAGGCGATCGAGCAGGACGCCGTCGTCGTCACCGCAGACGGCGACGAGGTCGCCCGCGTCGCCGAGGTGACGGGCGACGCGGAGGCGGACATCTTCAACGGGCTCGTGCTCGGCCTCGGCGCCCTCAAGGGGAGGCGCTACCTCCCGGCGGAGCGCGTCCGCCGCATCTGGGCCCACCGCGTCGAGGTCGACGTGACGGCCGCCGAGATCCGCGGGCTGCCCGAGTACGAGGAGCCGGTCGCGGGCCGGATCGTCCCGGACGACCGCTTCCTCACCCGGGTTCGCCGCCGTCTCGGCGGGCGCTGAGAAGCGCCGACGCGACGAGCGCGCGGGCGACTCTCGGGCGCCGGCGTTCCACGACCCGCCGGGGAAGGTCGGACGCTCGAGGTCGTCCGGCGGCGAGCCGTCGCCTACTCGATGTCGTCGAGGAAGCCGAGCACGCGCTCGGTGAGCAGTGCCGCGGCGATCTCGTCGTACGCGGGGAGGCTCTCGTCGGCGAACAGGTGGCGATCGCCGGGATACAGGAACAGCTCCGCGCTCGCCACCGTCTCGTCGAGCCGGCGGGCGGCGTCGAGGTCGTCGTTCGGCGGCAGCGCCCACTCGTCGGCGTCCATCATGTGCATCTGGAGCGGGACGCCCTCCGGCCACGGGCGGCCGAATTCCGAGGCGGGGACGCAGCTGTGAAACAGCAGGGCTCCCTTCGTGCCGGGCCTCGTCTGGGCGAGCATCTGCGCGGGCAGCGCCCCGAGCGAGAAGCCGGCATAGACGATGTCGCTCGGCAAGCCGTCGGCGGCGAGCCGGCCGCGCTCGATGATCGTGTCGAAGCCGATCTGCTCGGCGTGGCGAACGCCCTCGGCGAGCTCGGTGAAAGTCCTGCCGTCGTAGAGATCCGGGGCGTGGACGACGTTTCCGGCAGCACGGAGTCGCTCGGCGAAGGAGACGCACCCCGGCGTCAGGCCCTGCGCGTGATGAAAGAGCAGAACCTCGGCCACGTGGACGCAGCCTAGCCTGACCCTCGACGTCCGCGGACGGCCGCGGCCGGGCCGCTGAGCGTGGCGGCACGACGACGCGCGCGCGCGATCTGGAGCGGCACGAGCGGGGTGACCGCGAGCTCGCGCAGGAGCAGGCGCGGCGACCAGGGCGTGCGCGCGGCCGCGACCGAGACGCGGAGCCCCGGAGCGAGGGCGCGGAAGAGGATCCGCGCGCGGAAGCGGTGCCACCACGAGGTGACGACCACCACCTCGCCGACGCCGAGCTCGCGCGCGTGCACGGCCGCGTTCGCAGCGTTCTCCGCCGTCACCCGGGCGTCCGGGTCGGCCAGGAGGTCCACGGGAGCTCCGCTCCAGGCATCGCGCATGAGCTCCGCCTCGGCGACGGCGGTCGGATGGCGGGACCATCCGGAGAGGAGCACGGCGTCCCCCGGGCGGACGAGGCGCCCGGCGAGCGCGACGCGGGCGGCGCAGATGGGATGGAGCACGCCGTTCCGTCCGGACGAGTAGCCGAGGACGACGACGAGGCGCTCAGGCACGGAGCTCGGCGCCGTAGCGCTCGACGAGCGTTGCGACGACTCGCTCCCTCAGCACCTGCGCGTCGTCGTCGGAGAGCGTCCGCTCCGGCGACTGGAAGGAGACGCGGAGCGCGACGGACTTCTTCCCCGGCGGGATCGGGTCGCCACGGTAGACGTCGAAGACGCGCAGGTCCCGCAGCTCGGGCCCGGCCGCGGCGCGCGCGGCGTCCGCGAGGTCGCCGGCGAGCACGTCCTCGGCGACGGTGAAGGCGAGGTCCTGGCGGAGAGCCGGATAGGTGATGACGTCCTGGTACTCGCTTCGCTCGGGCACCTGCGCGAAGAGCGTCCCGAGGTCGAGCTCGAAGACCCCCCACCTGCCCGCGAGCAGGCTCGGATGCAGCTCGCCCACCCAGCCGGCGTCCAGCCGCGCCGCCTTGCCGGGATGGAGGAACGGCTCCCGCGTCCGCTCGAGCCGCGGCTCGAACCGCAGCGCGCGGCAGATGGTCTCGACGGCGCCCTTGGCCCGCCCGTAGCCGCCCTCGACGATGCCCCCGACGTGCCACCGCTCCTCGGGGAGCGCCTCGTTCGTGGGCAGGTACACCCGCGCGACCTCGAAGAGGGCGACGCCCTCGTTCCCGACGTTGACGTTGTGGCGCGCGGCGCCGACGAGGCCCTCGAGGAGGGTCGTGCGCAGGACTGCGTGCTCGGACGTGAGCGGCTCCGGCAGGCGGAGCGCGGCGCCCTCCGGGTCCGCGGCCGCGAGGCTCGACGTGTAGGCCTCCGAGAAGCCCGCCCCGACGAGGACGTCCTCGAGGAAGCGGCGCAGGCGCTGCTCCTGCGTGAGGCGGCCGTCCATCGCGCTGCGGAGGGGAAGCGTGAAGGGGATCTTCTCGAGGCCGTGGACGCGCGCGACCTCCTCGACGAGGTCGATCTCGCGCGTCGTGTCGCGCAGCCGCCAGGTCGGCACGGTCACTTTCCAGCCGGGCGCGACCTCGTAGCCGAGGGCGACGAGCGCGTCCTTCTGCTCCTGCTCGGGGATCTCGAGGCCGACGACGCGGTTCGCCCGCTCGGTGCGGAAGGAGACGACCGGGCGCTCCGGGAGCTCGCCGACGACGTCCACGTCGCCCGTCCAGCGGGCCCCGGCCAGGTCGACGAGCAGCTGCGTGGCGAGGCGCGCGGCGTGCGGGGCGAGGTAGGGGTCGACGCCCTTCTCCCAGCGGTTCGACCCCTCGGTGCGGAGCGCGTGCCGCTCGGAGCTCCTCAGGATCCCGATCGGCTCGAAGTTCGCCGCCTCGAGCAGCACGGACGTCGTCGTCTCGGTCACCTCGGTGTCGAGGCCGCCCATGATCCCGGCGAAGGCGATCGCGCGCTCGGCGTCGGCGATGACGAGGTCCTCCGGGGCGAGCCGGCGCAGGACGCCGTCGAGGCTCGTGAACTCCTCCCCAGGCCGGGCCCGCCGCACGACCACGCGCCCGCCCGCGAGCGTCTCGAAGTCGAAGGCGTGGAGGGGGTTCCCGAGCGCCAGCATGACGTAGTTCGTCACGTCGACGACGTTCGAGATCGGCCGCATGCCCGCCGCGGAGAGCCGCGCCTTCAGCCACGGCGGCGAGGGGCCGAGGCGGACGTCGCGGAAGAGCCGGCCGATGTAGCGCGGACAGCCCTCGAGGTCCTCGATCACGACGTCCGGCGTCTCGCCGCCCTCGAGCTCCCGCTCCTCGCCCGGAAGCGGGCGGAGCTCGGTGCGGAAGAGGGCGGCGACCTCGCGGGCGAGGCCGTAGACGGCGAGGCAGTCCGGCCGGTTGCGCGTCAGCTCGATCTCGAGGACGTCCTCGGCGAGGGGGAGGACGTCGCCGAGCGGCGTGCCGGGCTCCCACGCGTCGGCGAGGACGAGGATGCCGGCGTGGTCGTCGCTGATCGTGAGCTCCGACTCCGAGAGGATCATCCCGTCGGAGACCGTGCCCCGGAGCTTGGCGCGCTCGAGCCTGCGTCCGTCCGGGAGCACCGCGCCGGGGAGGGCCACCGCGACGGTCGCGCCGGGGCCGAAGTTCCAGGCGCCGCAGACGATCTGGCGGGGCTCGCCCTCGCCCACGTCGACGGTACAGAGCTGCAGCCGGTCGGCGTTCGGGTGCTTGCCCGCCGCGAGCACGCGCCCGACCCGGTAGAGGCCGAGGTTGCCGTCGACGTCGGCGACGCCTCGCCGGGCGATGCGCTCGACCTCGCCCGTCGCGATGGCGAGGCGCTCGGCGATCTCGACGGTGGGGGCGTCGACCTCGACGTACTCGCGGAGCCAGGAGACCGGGACCTGCATGTCAGAACTGGGAGAGCAGGCGCAGGTCGTTCTCCCAGAGCATCCCGAGCGCCGGGAGGCCGTGGCGCAGCATGGCGACGCGCTCGAGGCCCATCCCGAACGCGAATCCGGTCCACTCCTCGGGATCGAGCCCGACGAACTCGAAGAGCGCGGGGTCGACCATGCCAGAGCCGGCGATCTCGATCCAGCCGGAGTAGCGGCAGACCGGGCAGCCGGCCCCGTCGCAGAGGAAGCAGGAGACGTCCGGCTCGAGCGAGGGCTCCGTGAACGGGAACTCGTGCGTGCGGAAGCGCATCTGTCGCTCCTCGCCGAAGAGCGCCCGCATCATGTGGAGGAGCGTCCCCTTGAGGTCGGCCATGGTGATGCCCTTGTCGATCGCGAGCCCCTCGACCTGGTGGAAGATCGGCGTGTGCGTCGCGTCGGGCGTGTCACGCCGGTAGACCCGCCCCAGCGAGACGATGTAGATGGGCGGCCGCTCCTGCTCCATGACGCGCACCTGCGAGGGGGACGTCTCGGTGCGCAGGAGGACGTCGCCGTTCAGGAAGATCGACTGGAGGGGCGAGCGCGCCGGGTGGTCCGGGGGGAAGTTGAGGCCGTCGAAGTTGTACCGGGTCGTCTCGACCTCCCGGCCGTCGACGACGCGGTAGCCGAGCCCGAGGAAGATGTCCTCGACCTCGCGACGGATCTGCGTGATCAGGTGGAGGTGCCCGCGCGGCGTCGCCTCGCCGGGGAGCGTGATGTCGACGACCTCCTCGGTCAGCCGCCGGTCGAGCTCGGCGCGCTCGAGCTCCGCCCGGCGCGCCGAGACGGCCTTCTCGAGCCCGGCGCGAACCGTGTTGAGGATCTGCCCGGTCTCGGCGTCCCGGACGTCGCGGAGGGCCTGCTTCAGCTCGCTCTTGCGGCCGAGGTACCGGACGCGCACGGCGTCGAGCTCGGTGAGGCTCGAGGCGGCCGCAATCGCGCTTCGGGCCTCGCTTTCCAGCGCCTGGGCGTCCATCGGGTGAGCGTATCATCGGCCTCCGTGACGGCTTACGACGACTTCGCGCCCATCTACGAGGAGTGGTCGGCGCACATGACCGACGACGTCCCCTTCTACGTCGAGCTGGCCCGCGAGGCGGACGGGCCCGTCGTCGAGCTCGCCGTCGGGAACGGGCGGGTCGCCGTGCCGGTCGCGGCCGCGACCGGGCGGCGTGTCGTCGGGATCGACTCGTCCGCCGCGATGCTGGACGCCGCGCAGGCGCGCGCGCAGACGGCCGGCGTCGACCTCGAGCTCCGGCTCGGCGACATGCGCGAGCTGTCGCTGGACGAGCCCGCCGCCCTCGTCTACTGCCCGTTCCGGTCGCTCCTGCACCTGCGCGGCTGGGCGGAGAAGCGGCAGGTCTTCGAGCGGGTGGCCGCGTCGCTTCGCCCGGGCGGCCGCTTCGCCTGGAACGCCTTCGTCTTCGACCCGCAGATCGCCGCCCGGAACGACGGCTTCGCCGCCCGGCACGGCTCGCTCTGGGAGTACGTCGAGCACGCGCCCGGCGACAACCGGATCGACATGACCGCGTTCGCCGGGCAGCCGGGGGTCGACCCGCGCACCGTCTCCCTCTGGTGGAGTACGCGCTCCGAGTGGGAGGGCCTGATCGAGGTCGCGGGGCTCGAGCCCGAGGCGCTCTACGGCTGGTTCGACCGGCGGCCCTTCGACGATCGCAGCGAGGAGTTCGTCTGGATCGCGCGCAGGCCGGCGTGAGCGAGTACGACGCGATCGCCGAGCTCTACGACCTGTGGAGCCGCAGCGTCACGGAGGACGTCGGCTTCTACGTCGCGGAGGCGCGCAAGGCGGGCGGGCCCGTCGTCGAGCTCGGCGTCGGGACGGGGAGGATCGCGGTGCCGGTCGCGGAGGCGGGCGTCCCCGTCATCGGGGTCGACTCCTCCGCCGGCATGCTCGAGGTGTGCCGCCGGCGGGCTGCGGCGGTGGGGGTCGAGCGGCTCCTCGAGCTCCGTCTCGGCGACCTGCGCGCTCCCCCGGTGGACGAGCGCGTCCGCCTCGTCCTGTCGCCCTTCCGCGCCCTGCTCCACCTGCCGACGGACGCCGACAGGCGGGCGGCGCTCGCGGCCGCCCTCCGGCTGCTCGTGCCGGGCGGCCGCTTCGTCTTCGACGTCTTTGCCCCGTCCCGGGAGGACGTCGAGGACACCCACGGGCGCTGGCTCGAGCGCGAGCCGGGCATCTGGGAGCGCGCCGAGTGGGACCTCGAGCGGCGCGTCCTCACGCTCCGGGTTCGCGGCGAGCGGGCCGAGACGTCCATGCGCCTCGCCTGGCTCCCGCCCGACGAGTGGCGCGAGCTCCTCGTCGAGACGGGGTTCGACGTCGTCGCCTGCTACGGCTGGTTCGACCTCAGCCCCTACGCCGGCGGCGAGGACACCGTCTGGCTCGCCCGCCGGCCCTAGCGGCCGGCCTCCGACGCGAGACGCCTCAGGCGCCCCAGCCGGGGTGCGGCTCGTGCCGGCCGGGCTCGAGGTGCCAGTACTCGCGCAGCGCCCGGCAGCGGCCGTCGGGCGCGAAGCGGAGAAGCAGGCAGCCCGGGAGCGTGAACCACTCGCCGCCGTCGCGCATGGTCGTCCACCACTCGACGGCGACCCGGTCGCCGTCGAGGAGCGGAGCTCCGGTGCGAACGTCGACGTCCTCCTGCGTCGAGGTGGCCCGCTCCCAGTAGGCGCGGATCCCGTCCGAGCCGACGCCGGGCTCGCGGAAGGGGCTCGAGCGGTACTCCGCGTCCTCGGTGAAGAGCCGGACGACCGCGTCGGCGTCCTTCTCCCGCCACGCGCGCGCGTACGCCTCCACCCACTCGGCGACCGTCATCGTCTCCTCCTCCATTCGTAGAGCGCGATCGCGCCGGCGACCGCGACGTTCAACGACTCCGCCTCGCCTGCCTGCGGGATGGTCGCGGCCGCCTCGGCGGCGGCGAGCACGGCGGCCGGCAGGCCCTCCCGCTCCGCTCCGAGCACGAAGGTCGCGCGCTCGCCGAGCTCCAGGTCCGGAAGCGGGATCCCCTCACGCGGCACGAGCGCCACGCGCGGCGGCGGCGCCTCCGCGAACGCCGCGAGCGGCACGCGGAAGACCGCGCCGGCCGACGCCCGCAGCGCCTTCGGCCCGGTCGGGTCGGCGCAGCCCGGCGAGAGGGCGACGAACGCCGGCCCGAGCGCCTCGGCCGTGCGCAGGAGCGTGCCGACGTTCCCGGGGTCGGCCACGCGCCAGAGGGCGAGCCCGACCGGTCGCTCGACCCCGCGCGGCAGGTCGGCCCGCCGGAACACGGCCACGACGCGGGGCGGGTGCGGGAGCGTCGAGACGCGCGCCAGGAGCTCCGGCGCGACCGCCTCCGCCCCGCGCAGCCGCTCGGAGAGCACGGGCCGCTCACCGTCGACGAGCGCATCGACCGGCTCGAGCCCCGCGGCCAGCCCCGCCGCCACGAGGTCCTCGCCCTCGCAGACGAAGAGCCCGAGCTTGTCGCGCTGGCGGCGTGACTCGAGCTTGCGGACGAGCTTCAGGCGTGCGTTTGCGGCCGACGTGATCACCGGCCGCCGACCCAGTCGAGCCAGTTCGCGTGCCCGTCGAGCCGCGCGAGCAGCCGCCGCTCGCCTCCGGGCCAGACCTGCGCCTCGAGCGAGAACGCGTTGTACGGCTCGTCGGCGGCGGGCGCCAGCTCGCAGGAGACCCAGCCGAGGGGGCCGTGCGCGCCCGCCTCCTCCATCGTCGCGCGGAGCTCCGCCACTGCCTCGTGGGGGAGGTAGACCGTCGAGGTCGAGTCGAAGACGACGGTGAGGGCCTCGGCGTCGCGGTCGGCGAGCAGCCCGGGCAGGAGCTCCACGAAGTCGCCCTCGACGAGGAGCGGCGGGCTCGCCCGCACGACCGCGATGGCACGGCGGACGCGATCCAGGCGGTGCTCCTGGTCCGCCCAGACGAACGCCTGCAGGAGGCGCGCGCCGTGGTCGCTCGTCACGTCCACGGGGCGGCGGTCGACGCCGACCCGCGCCCCTACCGCCGCCTCGACGCCGAAGAGCGCGGCCGGCGGCGCGCGCCGCACCTGCCCCGAGAGCTCGAGGGCCGCGTCTTCCGGCCCCCAGGACGCGGCGCCGTACGTGTACCGGTACCGGTCCCAGACGAGGTTCAGCCCGCCGCTCGGCCCGAGCTCGACGAGGTCGAGCCGCATCCCCACCGCCCCCGCGGCCACGGCGAGGAAGCCGGGCAGCATGCCCCAGCTCCGCTGGACCTCGTTCGTCTGCACCGGCTGCTCCGCGACGAAGCGGGCGAGCCACTCCCTCCGGTCGGCGAGGACGCGCGGAAGCTCCGACCACGGATCCTCCTCGACGCCCGCGAGCGCGAGGTAGTGGACGCCCCCGAAGAGCCGGAGCGGAAGCTCCCAGCCCGCGTCCGAGCCGCCGACGACGCGCGCCAGGAGCGGGTCGTCGGCGTGTTCGCGGGCGAGCCGGGCGTAGAGAGGCGAGCCGCCGCGCTCGAAGTCGTCCGCCATGCGGCGGAAGACCTCGGGGACGGTCGGCGCCGGCAGAGGCGCTAGGCCTCGAGCGCGGCCTTCGCCCGGTCGGCGATCTTCGAGAACGCGGCCGGGTCGGTCACGGCGAGGTCGGCGAGCGTCTTCCGGTCGAGCGCGATGTTCGCCTTGCGGCAGCCGGCGACGAACTGGTTGTACGAGAGGCCCTCGGCGCGTGCGGCGGCGTTGATCCGGACGATCCAGAGCCGGCGGAAGACGCGCTTCTTGCGCTTGCGGTCGCGGTAGGCGTGGTTGTCGGCCTTCTGGACGGCCTCCTTCGCCTTGCGGTAGGAGATCGAGCTCTGGCCGACGTACCCCTTCGCGCGGTCGAGCACCTTGCGGCGCTTCTTGCGCGCGTGGACGGATCGCTTGACGCGGGGCATGGGCTTCCTCCTTCGCCGCTACCGCCCGAGCAGGCGCTTGACCTCGCGGACGTCCGCTCCGTCCACGGGGTGGTCGCGCCGGAAGCCGCGGCGCCGCTTGGCGGACTTCTTCTCGAGGTTGTGGCTCTTCATGGCGTGGCGCCGCAGGAGGCGGCCGCCGCCGGTGATCTTGAACCGCTTCTTCGCGGCCGAGTTCGTCTTCTGCTTAGGCACTCTGTGCTGCTCCTACCTCTCGTCCTGCCGTCCTGTGCGGCGCGAGCACCATCACCATGTTCCTCCCGTCCTGGAGCGGCGGCGACTCGATCGTCCCCAGCTCCTTCACGTCCTCGGCGAGCCGCATGAGGAGGTCGCGGCCCCGCTCCGGGTGCGTCTGCTCGCGGCCGCGGAACATGATGGTCACCTTCACCTTCGCGCGCGCGTTCAGGAACCGGGCGACGTGCCCCTTCTTCGTCTCGTAGTCATGCACTCCGATCTTGGGACGGAGCTTGATCTCCTTGACCTGGATCTGGGACTGGTGCTTCCTCGCGGTCTTGGCCTTCTGCTCCTGCTCGTACTTGTACTTCCCGTAGTCCATGATCCGGGCCACGGGCGGGTCGGCGTTGGCGGCGACCTCGACCAGGTCCAGATCCTTGGAGTAGGCGTACTCGAGCGCCTCGGCAGTCGGCTTGATCCCGACCTGCGAGCCGTCCGAGTCGACCAGGCGGACGCGCGGGGCGCGGATCGCCTCGTTGATCCGCGTGGTGTCCTGCTGCGGCCTGGGCTGCTCGAACCTGCGCCTCGGCCTCACTGATGCGTCACCAAGCTGTGCTGCTTCCTCCTCCTAGACGTACGAAAAGCTGCACGCAGGCAGCCCCGTCAACTCCCCGATTCGATTGAACCCCCGACGAGCCGCGGGCTCCGGAGGT
>DASTQA010000027.1:0-14954 GCA_035762005.1 Gaiellaceae bacterium | reverse complement strand
CCGCCCGCGCGCTGCTCATCCCCCGCCGCCGGCCCGGCCAGCGGACGCCGCTCTGGCAGCAGCGCCTCAAGGCCCAGGGTCTCCTCCAGGTGGCGCGCCGCTACCCCGAGTTCCCGGTCGTTCTCGAGACGTACCGCGAGTGCCTGCAGGACGTCTTCGACCTGCCCGCGCTCCGCTCGCTCCTCGCCGCGCTGCAGAAGCGGCGGATCGACGTCGTCGAGGTCGAGACGCCGAGCGCCTCGCCGTTCGCCTCGTCGCTCCTCTTCGACTACGTCGCCACGTACATGTACGAGGACGACACGCCCCTCGCCGAGCGCCGCGCGCACGCGCTCGCGCTCGACCGCGACCTGCTGAAGGAGCTGCTCGGCCAGGAGGAGCTCCGGGACCTCATCGACCCGGAAGCCGTGGACGAGGTGGAGGCGCGGCTTCGCGGCACGCCGACGACGCCCGACGGCCTCCACGACCTGCTCCTGCGCCGGGGCGACCTGGCGCCGGGCGAGGTCGACGCCGCCCTGGCCGAGCGTCTCGTCGACGAGCGGCGCGCCGTCCGCGTCCGGGTGGCCGGCGGCGAGCGGCTGATCGCGGCCGAGGACGCCGGCCGGTATCGCGACGCGCTCGGCGCGATGCCGCCCGCGGGCCTGCCCGACGCGTACCTCGAGGGCGGCGACGACCCGCTCGGCTGGATCGTCCGCCGCTTCGCCCGCGGGCGCGGCCCTTTCACGACCGACGAGGCCGCGCGCCGCTTCGGGCTCGATCGTGCGGCGGCCGAGGAGGTGCTCGGCCGCCTCGATCTCGTCCGCGGCGAGCTGCGCCCCGGCGGGAGCGAGCGGGAGTGGTGCGATCCCGACGTCCTGCGCCGCCTGCGCCGGGCGAGCCTCGCCCGCCTGCGCAAGGAGGTCGAGCCGGTCGACCAGGGCGCGCTGGGCCGCTTCCTCCCCGCCTGGCAGGGGGTCGACCGGCGCGCGACCCTCCGCGAGGCGCTCGTGCCGCTCCAGGGCGTGTCCCTGCCGGTCCCGCTCTGGGAGAGCGACGTCCTCCCCCGGCGCGTTCCCGGGTACCAGCCCGCCTCGCTCGACCAGCTCACCGCCTCCGGTGAGGTCGTCTGGGTCGGCGCGGGCCTCGAGCGCGTCGCGCTCTACTTCCGTGAAGACGCGCCGGCGCTCGGGCGGCCCGGGGCGCTCCCGCCGCCCGAGGGGGAGGCGCACGAGCGCATCCGGACCGGCCTCGGCTCGGGCGCGCTCTTCTGGTTCGACCTCCTCCGCGAGACGGGCCTCGACGGGGAGGCGGCCCTGCCCGCTCTCTGGGACCTCGTGTGGGCCGGCGAGATCACGAACGACGCGTGGCAGCCACTCCGGGCGGGCCGCCGCTTCCAGGCGCCGCGCGCGGAGAAGCGACCGCGCCGGTTCTCGCGCGCCCGCTCGGACGCGATCACCGCCACCCAGGGGCGCTGGTCGTCCACCGCCGGCCTCTTCCCCGGCGACCCCGAGCCGCGGGCGCTCGCGGAGCTCCTGCTCGAGCGCCAGGGGATCGTCACGCGCGACGGCGTCCGGGCGGAGGGGGTCCCGGGTGGCTACGCGCCCGTCTACCGGGAGCTCCGGAAGCTCGAGACGCTCGGCGTCTGCCGCCGCGGCTACTTCGTCGAGCGGCTCGGCGGGGCGCAGTTCGCTCTCCCGGGGGCCGTCGAGCGGTTGCGCGAGCGGCCGGAGGAGGAGACGGCGCTCGTCCTCGCCGCGGCGGATCCCGCCCAGCCCTACGGCGCGGCGCTTCCGTGGCCGAAGCGGTCGGGCGCGCGCGCGGCTCGCGTCGCCGGCGCCCACGTCGTCCTCCTCGGCGGGGAGGCGGCGCTCTTCGTCGAGCGGGGCGGCCGCTCGCTCGTGCCGCTGCGCGAGCCGGAGGAGGAGTGGCTCAGGGCGGCGCTCGGCGCGCTCGTGGCGCATGCGCGGAGGACCGGGGTGAGGCGCCTCGCCGTCGAGCGCTTCGACGGCCGGCCGGTGGCCGAGACGGAGGTGATGCCGCTGCTCCTCGAGGCCGGCTTCCTCGCCGGCCCGCGCCGCGCGGTGCTGCGCGCCTAGCGGTGCCCGAGGGAGATGCCCTCCACCGGACGGCCGAGCGGCTCCGCGTGCTCGAGGGCGAGGTCGTCGCGGTCGAGACGCCGCACCCCCGGGCGGCCGTCCTCCGCCTCGCCGAGCAGCTCGACGGGCGGCGGCTCGACCGCGTGCGGGCGGTGGGGAAGAACCTCCTGCTCGGCTTCGAGGGCGGGCTCGTGCTCCGGAGCCACCTGCGCATGCGCGGCCGGTGGCGCGTCCAGCCGGCCGGGGCCCGGCCGTACGGCACGCCTTGGCTCGTCCTCCGGGGCCGTGAGCGCCAGGCGGTGCTCTGGAACGGCCCGGTCCTGCAGCTCTCGCGCGGACGGCCGGAGGCGGTGCGGCGGCTGGGGCCGGACATCATGGCCGATCCGCCGGACCTCGACGCCATGGTCGCGCGCCTGCGCGCGGCGGGCGGCGCGCGCGAGGTCGGCGAGGCGCTGCTCGACCAGCGGCTCGTCGCGGGGATCGGGAACATGTGGAAGGCCGAGGCGCTCTTCGCCGCCCGGATCTCCCCCTGGCGGCGGCTCGCGGACCTCCCCGAGGACGAGCTCCGCGGGCTGCTCGCGACGACCGCGGGCCTCATGCAGGCGCCGCGGCCACGCGGCCGCCAGGCCTATCGGCGAAGCGGGCTGCCGTGCCGCCGCTGCGGCACCGCGATCCGGTCGCGCCCGCAGGGCGACGACGCGCGCACGGCGTACTGGTGCCCGGCGTGCCAGGCAGGAACGGGCCCGGCGGGGGCGTAACCGTTCCGCGTGCCCGACCGGCCTTTCGACCACCGGCCCGCGGGGGGCCCGGCGAGGGCGCGCCGCTCGCCCGAGCTCTTCGGCGCCCTCCGCGCGTTCTGCCTCGGCTCGTTCTTCGACCTCGGCCTCGAGCTCGAGCGCGGCGCGACGATCCCGGTCGCCCTCGAGGAGCACGCCGGCCCGAACCGTCCCACCCTCTACGAGTACCGGCCGCTCGTCTCGGCGTTCGTCGAGGAGCGCGCCAGCCGCCTGACCGTCCGGGACGACGCCCGCGACGCTCTCGCCGTCCTCAAGGACGAGCCGGCCGCCGGGCTCTTCGCCGGCGCGCACGCCGACGAGCGCGTCGGCGAGGACGAGGCGCTCCGTCGGACGGTGCTCCTTCCCCTCCTCGTCGGCACCGCGGAGCGCTGCGGCGGCTTCGACTGGGACGACGGCGCGTTCGAGCAGGCGTACGCCGAGCTCGAGAGCTCCCTCTTCGGCGACCGCCGGGCGTACACCGCGATCGCGCCGCTCGTCGGCCTCACGGCGGGAGGCACCGTGGAGCTCGCGCGCGGGATTCGCGTCCGCCCCGCGGCGGCCGGCGAGCTGACCGCCTCGTGGCCCGACGCCGGCCGGCTCCTTCCGCGCAACTGGGGCCGCGAGGTCGACCGGACGCTCGTCCTCGAGCTCGAGGGCGACCTCGACGCCCAGGCGTGCCGCGTCCCGGACGCGGCCGCCGAGCTCGGACGCACGGTCAGCGCCTTGCGACTCGGGACGCCGGGCGCGATCGCCGTCGGCCCCGTCGTCTTCGAGCGTCTCGACTGGCGCCCGTACGGCGTCCGGCCGATGCCCGCGACCGCCGCGCAGGTGCCGCCGGGCGAGGCGACCCGGCTCGACCCCTTCCGCGCCCCGCTCGTCGCCCAGATCCAGACCCGGCTCGCGGAGGCCTCCGACGACCTCCTCGAGGCGCTGGACCGCTGGGAGCTCGCGCTCTTTCACGCGGGCGCACACAGGTCCGACGAGCTGCGCGAGGCCCTCGAGACGCTGCTCGGCTGCGACGAGGGCCCCTGGGCGGCCGCGATGCGGGCGGCGACGCTCCTGGGCGAGACCGCGCGCGAGCGCGAGGATCTCCTGATCGCGCTGCGCGCGCTCCTGGACGGCGACGGGCCCGGCGCCCGCGCGGAGGACGCCGTCAGGCGCGCGCTCATCGAGACGCTCTTGAACGGCTGCCGCGAGCAGCTCGTCGCGACGCTCGACCAGACGCTCCTCGGGCTCCGGCCCCGGCCTCAGGTCAGCTCGTCGTCGCGCGTGCTCGCGGCCGGATGAGCCCCGACAGGGACGACCTTCTTCGGCGCCGTCGCTGCCGCCTGCTCGCCGTCGGCATGGTCCTCGGCGCGCTGCTGCCGATCTTCCAGCGAAGCTGGATCACGCTCGCCGTCGGCGTCGCCGGCATCCTCCTGCTCGTCGTCGTCTACCGGCGCGAATGCCGCGACGCGGGCGCGCGGGACTCGGCGCGAGACGACACACACACGCGCGGTCCCGCGGCCTAGCCTCCGGAGCGTGGACGAGGCACGCACGGTCATGCGCCGTCTCGAGCGGATCGAGACGCTCCAGAGCGCAGACGCGCCGGCAACCGAGCTGCTCGCCGAGGTGCGGCAGCTCCTCCGCGAGGGGGAGGCCTGGCTCGCCGCCGAGCGGGGCGGGACCGGCGAGCGGACGGGAGGGGCGACGAACGGGGCCGGGCACGCGCGAGCGGCCGCGGACGCGATCGCGAGCTGCCGCGAGACGCTCCGCGCGCGGGGAGGTGGGGGCCCGGAGGGCTGAGATGCCATCCATATAATCGCGGCCCCATGCCGCGCTACGGGCCGCCCGACGCCTTCGCGATGCCGCGGTTCTCGGGCCCACGGACGTTCATGCGGCTGCCGCACGTCCGCGAGCTCGAGGGCGTCGACGTCGCGGTCGTAGGGATCCCGACAGACGGAGCGGTCGTCTTCAGGAGCGGCGCCCGCTTCGGGCCGGAGGGCATCCGGAGCGCCTCGGTCATGCTGCGGAACTACAACCCGCTGCTCGGCGTCGACGTCGTCGACAAGCTCTCGCTCGTCGACTACGGCGACGTGCCCACCGTCCCGGGCTCGACGGAGCAGTCGCTCGCCCGCTCGGCCGCCGCCGTCGAGGAGGTCGCGCGCGCCGGCGTGACGACGGTCTGCCTCGGAGGCGACCACACGGTCCTGCTCGCGGAGCTCCGCGCGCTCGCGGCGGTGCACGGCCCGCTCGCGCTCGTACAGCTCGACGCCCACCACGACCTCTGGGACGAGTACTTCGGCCAGAAGCTCTTCCACGGGAGCGTCGTGCGGCGGGCGCTCGAGGAGGGCTTGATCGACCCGGCGCGGTCGCTCCAGGCCGGACTGCGCGGCTCGCTGACCGCGGCCGCGGACGCGCGCCTGCCCGCGGAGCTCGGCATCGACGCGCTCACCTCCGAGGAGCTCGCGGCGCTCGGGCCGGCGCGCTTCTCCGAGCGCGTGCGCGGCCGCGTCGGCACGGCGCCCTGCTTCCTCTCCTTCGACGTCGACTTCGTCGATCCGGCCTTCGCGCCCGGCACGGGGACGCCCGAGGTCGGCGGGCCGACGAGCCGCGAGGCGCTGACGTACGTCCGCTCGCTCGCAGGTCTCGACTTCCGCGGCTTCGACTGCGTCGAGGTCTCGCCGCCGTACGACCCTGCGGGCGTGACCGCGTTCCTCGCCGCGAACGTCTGCTTCGAGATGCTTTCGCTCCTCGCGCTCCGACGCTGAGCGGCGGGGGCGAAATCCCCGCAGGCCCGCATTCCAAGCCGGATTGCGGTGCAGGGGGACGAGAAGGATTGTGCTACCCTGCCACGAAACAGAGGCCTCCATGGGCCTTTCGGGAATCCTCTCGCGCTCGTCCAAGCGAGCGTCCTCACAGGGAGCAAAGCTGGGTCAGGTCATCGCGCTCGCCAACCAGAAGGGCGGCGTGGCGAAGACGACGACGACGCTCAATCTCGCCGTCGCCTTCAAGGAGCAGGGGTTCGACGTCCTCGCGGTCGATCTCGACCCGCAGGGCAACCTGACCATGAGCCAGGGCATGGACCCGGACGTCGTCGACCGCTCGATGTTCGACGTCCTCGTCCACGGCGTCCCCATCGACGAGGTGATCCACCGGACCGAGGTCGATCTCGCCGTCTCCTCGATCGACCTCGCGGGCGCCGAGCTCGCCCTCTCGAGCATGATCGGCCGCGAGCGCGCCCTCCAGAAGGCGCTGCTGCCGGCACGGAGCCGCTACGACTACGTTCTCGTCGACACGCCGCCCTCCCTCGGCCTCCTCACGATCAACGCGCTGACGGCGGCGGACAGCGTCATCGTCCCCGTCCAGTGCGAGTACCTCTCGCTCCGCGGGCTCGTCCAGCTCGAGAACACGCTCTCCATGATCCGGGAGAACCTCAACCCGACGGTCGAGATCCGCGGGATCCTCCCGACGATGTACGACGGGCGCACGCTCCACTCGAAGGAGGCCGTCGAGATGCTGAAGGAGAACTTCGGCGACCTCGTCTTCGATACGCGAATCCGCAAGACCGTGCGCTACGCCGAGGCGCCCGTCCAGGGCAGCTCCGTCCTCAAGTACGACCCGACCGGGACGGCGGCCGAGGCGTACCGCGAGCTCGCGAAGGAGGTGCTCGATGGCGCGACGCCGCGCCAGCATGCGTGAGGGCCCGCTCGCCGAGCTCTTCAAGGCGACCGAGGCGGCCCAGCGGCAGGCGGAGAAGGAGGGGCCCGGCGAGGGCTCGCCCCCCGTCACCGGCCCGGACGCACCCACCGTCGAGTCGGCCGCAGCGCGGCCCGCGCCCGCGAGCTCGGGCGGGGACGAGCGCGCCGAGCCCCCCGCACCCGAGCGCGAGCCCGACGCGGGGGCGACCGCCGGCGGCGCGGCCGACCGCCCCCCGGCGCCCGATCCCAACGCCGGCGCCGGCGCGCCCGCCGAGCCGCCCGTTCGCGACCGCCCCGCCGCCCCGGCCCCGAGCCCCGCGCCGAACCGGGCGCCCGAGCCGGCGGAGGCTGCCGCCGAGGCCGTGGCCCCACCGGCGCCGGAGCGCCGGCCCCTCGAGCCCACCGAGTCGCGCCCGCACGCCGCGCGCGCGCTCGTCGAGCCCCCGCCGCGCATGCGCACGACGCCGCGTCCGGACTCCGCCGCCTACCTCGCGGTCATCAGGGTCATCGGGGTCGGCGGCGCCGGCCTGAACGCGGTCAACCGCATGATCGAGGCGGGGATCTCCCAGGTGGAGTTCATCGCCGTCAACACCGACATCCAGCAGCTGAAGCAGTGCGAGGCGCCGATCAAGCTCCACATCGGCCGAGACCTGACCCAGGGGCTCGGCTCGGGTGCCGATCCCGAGGTGGGACGCCGTGCCGCCGAGGAGGCGCAGGACCAGATCAAGCACGTCCTCCGCGGCTCGGACATGGTCTTCGTCACGGCGGGCGAGGGCGGGGGGACCGGCTCCGGCGCGGCGCCGATCGTCGCCCAGCTCGCGCGCGACGTCGGCGCGCTCACGGTCGGGATCGTGACGATGCCGTTTCGCTTCGAGGGCACCCGGCGGCGCTCGCAGGCCGACGCGGGCGTCGAGGCGCTGCGCGAGGTCTGCGACACCGTCATCCTCATCCCGAACGACCGCCTGCTCGAGGTGCTCGACCGCCAGACCTCGATGCTCGACGCGTTCCGCATCGCCGACGACGTCCTCCGCCAGGGCGTCCAGGGCATCTGCGACCTGATCACGATGCCCGGCCTCATCAACCTCGACTTCGCCGACGTGCGGACGATCATGAGCAACGCCGGCTCCGCGCTCATGGGCATCGGCTTCGCCACGGGCGACAACCGCGCGCACGAGGCCGCCGAGCGGGCGCTCCGCTCCCCGCTCATCGACACGGAGCTCGTGGCGGCGAAGGGGATCCTGCTCTCGATCGCGGGCGGCGAGGACCTGACGCTGCTCGAGGTCAACGAGGCGGCGGAGGTGATCCGCCGCGGGGCGACCGAGGACACGAACATCATCTTCGGCGCGACGATCGACGAGCGCCTGGCGGGCCAGGTGTGGGTGACCGTGATCGCGACCGGGATCGGCAAGCCGGGCCCGGGCGGCGGCCGTGCCGAGGCGCCGCGCGAGCCGGACCCGCTCGAGCCGCCGAGCTTCCTGGGCGACCTCTAGGCGCCGTGGACACGAGCGCCGCCGCGCGGGCCTGGGTGCAGGCGTGGAGCCGCGCGTGGCCGGCGGCCGATCCCGGGCCCCTCGAGGCGGTGTACGCCGAGGACGCGGTCTTCCGCTCCCACCCCTTCCGACCGCCCCACGAGGGCCGCGCGGGCGTGCTCGACTACGCCCGCTGGGCCTTCGCCGACCAGGAGGCCCTCCACGGCTGCTCCTTCGCCGAGCCGGTCGTGGCCGGCGACCGCGCGTCGGTCGAGTACTGGGCCGTCGTCGTCGAGGGCGGGCGGGAGACGACGATCGCCGGCGTGGCGCTCCTCCGCTTCGGCCCCGACGGCCTCGTCCGCACCCAATGCGACTACTGGACGTCCGAGCCCCGCCGGCACGAGCCCCCCGCGGGCTGGGGGCGCCACTAGGAGGGTTTGACGAAATAAGAGGGCGCGCGCAAGGGAGGCGGCTACTACGGCTACAAGATCCACGCGGCGGTCGGCACCGCTACGGGCCTGCCGCTCGCATGGCGCATCGAAAGCGTGCGGCGACAGGAGTCCAACTTCGTCGCCCCGCTTCTCGACGCGCTCCACGCTCGCGGCCTCCGCACCGAGAAGTGCGCCATGGACAAGGGCTACGACCACAACCGTGTCTACGCCGAGTGCGAGGAGCGCGGGGTCGAGCCGGTCATTCCGCTTCGGGGCGCTCGCGGCAAGCAGGTCGCCATGCCCATCGGGATCGGCGGTCGCTTCTTTCCGCGCATCCCGCGCTGGCAGCGGTTCCGCGACCTCTACCGAGGCCGCGCCGCTGTCGAGCGGGAGTTCGGACGCCTGAAGCACGATTACGGACTCGCCCCGCTCAGAGTCCGCGGTTTGGAACGAGTTGCGCTTCACGCCGACCTGACGCTGCTGGGTTGTCGCTCGCCCTCGCCAGTGCGCGGGAGGTGGTTTGTCCGCTGTGTAGCGCGGTAACCTGAGCCGGATGGAGCCTCGGTCCGACAGACAAGAGATGGCCTTGCTCGCGATCCTTATCGCCTGCGGCGAGAAGGCGATTGAGGCCTTTCAGGCGAGTGATAACCCCGTGGACGCCGACTTCTTGGCGGAGCTTGAGCGGGTTATCGAGCGGTCGCGCACCGAGCTCGTGGCACTGAGGCAGGCGAGCCCCGAGCCCTCTTAGCCGAAGGAAGGCGACGACGGTGTTGGAGAGCCAGCGGTCACGCCACTCCCTTCTGATGCGTGAGGTGAATGATCGCGTCTTCGAACTGCTGAGCGACATTGGCAGCGAGGACGGCGAGTTCCTGTGCGAATGCAGCGATGAGAGCTGCATCGAGACAATCTCTCTCACGCTGGGCGAGTACGCGGCCCTACAGGCGCAGCCCGAGAGACCGCCTCTGAAACTGCCCGAGCATCCAGACTGACTGCGGTCGATCACCGGGCGACCCGCCCGGTAATTTCGCCAAACCCTCCTAGGACGGTTGGCGAAACGCCGGAAGCGGTGGACGGCCATGGCGGTCCAGATCGCTTCGACTGCGCCGAACGGCCACGCGCCCGCCAGAAAGCCGTACAGGCTCGAGAGGGCACAACCGAGCGCGAAGGCAAGGATGAATCCCGGCCCCGCGTCGCTCCAGCGCGTACATGAGCATCATGAAGCTGAGAGCGGAGACGCCGAACAGGGTCAGCACGGGTCTAGTGCTCGGGCGGGAAGCTGTGGAAGCGCGGGGGGACGTAGTCCATGAGCCAGTATCCCCAGCGGGTCCTGGTGCACCAGCAGGCGGGAGTGCAGTTGCAGACCCAGTCGAAGGGGTTGCGAACCCGCTCGCGCACGCTGCGGCCCATTGGGGCCGATCCTAGTCCGCGGCTGCGAGCGTTCCGATGTTCGTCGACCCGCCGGCTCTGGAAGGAGGGAGCACGGTCAGGTCGTGCGAATCGTGCGCGTGCGGGTTGCCCGCCCGGCGCGTGCAACTGCTGAGCAGGTCTCGGCGCCCGAAGGCCGGACGACGGTGCGGGACGCGCGGCGGTTGCCCGGCCGCGCGCGAGGAGTACCCTCTGCGGCATGAAGGGCGCCGTTGCCGCCGGGCACCCGTTGACGGCCGAGGCGGGCGCGAGGATCCTCGCGGAAGGGGGGAACGCGGTCGACGCCTGCATCGCCGCGGCGTGCACCTCGTGGGTCGCGGAGAGCCCGCTCACCGGGCCCGGCGCCGGCGGCTTCATGCTCGTCCACCATGCGCGGGACGCTGCCGACCGCCTGCTCGACTTCTTCGTCGCCGTCCCCGGCCGGGGGCTCCCTGAAAGCGCCGGTGCGGAGATGGCGGCCGTCGACGTCGCCTTCGACGAGCAGACGACGCAGGTCTTCCACGTCGGCGCCGCCTCGTGCGCCGTGCCCGGCGCGGCGGCAGGGCTCGCCGCCGCCCACCGCCGCTTCGCCCGCCTGCCCTGGGCGGAGCTCGTGGCGCCCGCGGTCGAGCTGGCGCGCGCGGGCGTCCCCGTGAACGAGGGGCAGGCGTTCCTCCACCGCATCCTCGACCCGGTCCTCCGCCGGGAGCCCGCCGGGCGGCGGGTGTACGGCGCCGAGCGCCCCCTCGCCGAGGGCGCCACCCTGACGATGCCGGAGCTCGCGCACACGCTCGAGTGGCTCGCCGCCGAGGGCGTGGACGTCCTCTACCGGGGGGAGCTCGCCCGCCGCGTGAGCGAGGCGGTGCAGGAGGCGGGCGGGCGGATCACCGAGGAGGACCTCGCCTCCTACCGCGTCGTCCGCCGCCGCCCCGTGCGGGCGCCGTTCCGCGGCAGCGAGTTCGTCTCGAACCCGCCGCCCTCCTCCGGTGGCCTCCTGATCGCGTTCGCGCTCGCGGTGCTCGACCGGCTCGAGCCGCCGGGCCCCGCGGGCGGCGCCGACGCGGTCGCGCGCGTGGTCGAGGCCATGCGCGCGGCGGGGCGCGCGCGCGGGCGCGGCTTCCTCGCCGGCCTCTACCGGGGCGGGGCGGCGGCGCGGATGCTCGCGGAGGACCGGGTCGCCGCCGCGGTCGAGGCCGCGCGGGCCGGGCTGCGGGCGCCGGCGCGCGAGCCGGCGGGGTTCCCCTCGACGACCCACATCAGCGTCGTGGACGCGCAGGGCAACGCTGCCTCCCTCTCCGCCTCGACCGGCTGCG
Organism: Gaiellaceae bacterium; assembly: GCA_035762005.1. Taxonomy (GTDB): domain Bacteria; phylum Actinomycetota; class Thermoleophilia; order Gaiellales; family Gaiellaceae; genus JAIBJN01. Next base: position 3,809 of record DASTQA010000027.1, on the reverse strand, counting down.
GCTCCGGGTTCTTCGTGCCGGGGACCGGCGTCCAGCTGAACAACATGCTCGGGGAGCCGGACCTCGCCCCGGCCGGGCGGGCGGTGCGGCCGGGGGAGCGGCTGACGAGCATGATGGCCCCCTCGCTCGTCCTCTCGGGGGGGCGGCCGCGGCTCGTCGTCGGCAGCGCCGGCTCCATCCGGCTGCGCGGGGCGATCCTGCAGATCGTCGTCAACGTCCTCGACCACGGCATGAGCGTCGGGGAGGCGATCGCCGCGCCGCGCGTCCACCTCGAGGGGGAGGAGCTCCAGCTCGAGGGCGGGTTCCAGCCGGCCGCGGCGGACTTGCTCGAGGAGGACGGCTACCCGGTCACGCGCTGGGCTGCGCGCAACCTCTACTTCGGCGGCGCGGCTGCGGTCGCGTTCCGCGAGGACGGCGGCCTCGAGGCCGCGGGCGACCCGCGCCGGAGCGGCGCCGGGATCGTGGTCGCGGCGTGAGCGTCGTCGTGCGCCGCGCCGTCCCGGGGGACGCCGCCGCCCTCGTCGCGCTCGCCGAGGCCGTCGGCGCCGAGCCGGAGGGCTGGCTCATCGCCGACGGGGAGTGGCGTACCACCTCCGAGGAGCGCCGCTACCTGCGGGCGGTGCGCCGCCATCCGCACGCCGCCGTCCTCGTCGCCGAGACGGCGGAGGGCATCGTCGGCCGCCTCTCGCTCGCGCGCGACGCGCACCCGGCGAGCGAGCACGTCGCCGACCTCGGCCTCATGGTCGCGAGGTCGCACCGCCGGCTGGGGATCGGCACCGCGCTCATGGCCGCCGCCGAGGAGTGGGCGCGGGGCGTCGGGGTGCGCAAGCTCGAGCTCCACGTCTTCCCGTACAACGAGGCGGCGGTCGCGCTCTACGAAGGGCTGGGCTACGAGCGGGAGGGCTACCGCCGTGCGCACTACCGCCGCGGCGGGGAGCTCGTGGACGCGATCCTGATGGCGAAGCTCCTCTGATGCGCGTCGCCCTCCTCGTTCTCCTCCTCGTCCCGGTCGCCGCCTGCGGCGGCGGCGCGGGGGAGGACGAGCGCGAGCGCGCGATCGCGGCCGCCCGCGCCGCCTACGAGCGGGCGAGGGCGGAGGGCGTCGAGCTCGCCGACGGCCCCTGCCTCGGCGTCGTCGCCGAGGGCTGGGTCGCGGACGTCGCGCACGACCCGCGGCTGGAGGTCGACGACCGGCCCGAGAACCAGTGCGAGGCCTACCGCTCCGGCGAGGCCGGCCACTTCGTCGAGCTCGACCCCGAGGGCGACCTCATCCGCGCCGAATGACCGAGCCGCTGCAGCCGAGGCCGGGAGCGGTCGTCTTCGAGGAGCGGGAGCTCGAGGAGGAGCAGGAGCTCTGGCGCGACGACTCGGGCGAGGACCACGCGGGCTGGTTCTGCGTCCGCACCGACCCGTTCCCCTGCCCGGCGGCCGGCTGCTCGTTCGTGGCCGAGTTCATGACTGCCGTCCACCTGATCCTCGTCTGGGAGCAGCGGGACGACCCGAACCTCCTCTGGCACGCCCAGCGCGCGAAGGAGGTGGGCCGCAACCCGCGCGTCGTCGGCTACGAGCCGGGGTTCGGCCCGAGCGCCTCCTACTACGCCTGGGAGGCGGCAGGCCGCCCCGTGCACGGCATCCGCCGGACGGCGTAGCGAGCTCGCGGACGCGGGCGCTAGAGCGGCTCGACGCGGCCGTTGCCGGAGGCGCGGCTGCGGATCTCGCGCTCGCGCTCGACCGCGTCGGCCGCCTGGTTCAGCATCGGCGCCAGCCTGACGACCCGCTCGCGCTCGGAGCGGATCTCGAGCAGGCCCTGCTTCACCTCCGGGCCGAAGTCGATCCGGGAGGCGATCTGGTAGGCGATCGAGTCGGCGTCGAGGTCGAGCGCGTCGAGGTCGGCCTCGGCCGCGTCGACGACGCGCTCGTAGGCGACGAGGCAGTCCTCGAGCTCCTCCTCGGAGGGCGTGTCGGCGTCGTCGGGGAGCGGCTCGACCTCGGCGGTGCGGAAGGAGCGGCCCTCGGTCAGCTCGAGGAGCTGGACGCGCTCGCGCGCCTCGACGACGACGTTCAGGCGCCCGTCGGCGAACTGCTCCAGCACCTCGACGACGGAGCAGCGCGTGCCGACGTCGCGCATCCCCTCGTCGTCCTCGAGCACGAGCCCGAAGTCGCGCCCGTCGTCGAGGCACTCGCCGATGAGCTCGCGGTAGCGGGGCTCGAAGACGTGGAGCGGCGCCTGCTCGCCCGGCACCAGCACGAGGTTGAGGGGAAAGAGACCGATCTCCACGGGCGACAGGTTAAGGTTTCCGCGTGCCCCGCGACCCAACCCGCCCGGCCCTTGCCGGGCTCGTCCCCTACGAGCCCGGGAAGCCGGTCGAGGAGGTCCAGCGCGAGCTCGGGCTCGCCCGCGTCGTCAAGCTCGCCTCGAACGAGGGCCAGTTCGGGCCCTTTCCGGCCGCGGCGGAGGCCCTCGAGCGCGGCATCCCCGAGCTCAACCGCTACCCCGACGGCGGCGCGTACCGGCTCGTCACGCGCCTGGCCGAGAAGCACGGCGTCGAGCCGGGCTCCATCGCCGTCGCCGCTGGCGCGGACGCCGTCGTCAACTACCTCTCGCTCGCCGTCCTCGACCCGGGCGACGAGGTCGTCTGCGGCTGGCCGTCCTTCCCGAGCTACGTCCTCGACGCGCTGAAGATGGGGGCCGTCCCCGTGCGCGTCCCGCTCACGGAGCACCGCTACGACGTCGAGCGCATCCTCGCCGCGGTCACCGAGCGGACGAGGATCGCCTACCTCTGCAACCCGAACAACCCGACCGGGACGATGATCGCGCGCGAGGAGGTGGACTCCTTCCTCGCCCGCGTGCCCGAGCGCGTCCTCACGGTGCTCGACGAGGCGTACTTCGAGTACGTCGACGAGCCGGGCTACCCGGACGGCGTCGAGGAGCACGTGAAGGCCGGGCGCAACGTCCTCGTCCTCCGGACCTTCTCGAAGATCTACGGGCTGGCCGGGCTGCGGATCGGCTACGGCGTCGGCCCGCGGCAGGTCGTGGACGCGATCAAGAAGGTACGGAACGCCTTCGACGTGACGCAGCCGGCGCAGGACGCGGCCGTGGCGAGCCTCGACGACGCGGAGGAGGTCGCGCGCCGCCGGCGGCTGAACGCGGAGTCGCGCGACCTGCTCGTCGAGGCCTGCGGCCAGCTCGGCCTGGCGGCGGCGGGCCCCGCGGTCGCGAACTTCGTCCACGCGGAGGTCGGCGAGGACGCCCGGCCGGTGTTCGAGGCGCTCCTCCGCGAGGGCGTCATCGTCCGCCCGCTCGGCCCCTTCGGCGCACCCGGGGCGATCCGGGTCACCGTCGGCACGGGCGAGGAGATCGAGCTCTTCGCCGGCGCCTTCCGGCGCGTCGCCGCGGCCTCGCCGGCGGCGACGTAGCCCGTGGCCCGCGCCTGGCCGCTCGAGGACCTCGTCGAGGGCGTCCGCGGCGGCGACCGGCGCGCGCTCGCGCGCGCGATCACGCTCGTCGAGAACTCGGACGGGCTCGCCTACGAGCTCATCCGGGAGCTCTACCCCGAGACCGGCGGCGCGTACGTCGTCGGCGTCACCGGGCCGCCCGGCGTCGGCAAGTCGAGCCTCCTGAGCGCCCTCGTCCGCCTCGTCCGCGCGGAGGGGAGGAGCGTCGGCGTCATCTCCGTCGACCCGTCGAGCCCGTTCACGAAGGGTGCGCTCCTCGGCGACCGGATCCGCCTCGCCGACCACTTCCTCGACCCGGAGGTCTTCATCCGCTCGATGGGCACGCGCGGCCACCTGGGCGGCCTCGCCGAGGC
>DASTQA010000026.1:0-9946 GCA_035762005.1 Gaiellaceae bacterium | reverse complement strand
CTCGCTCGAGGAGGACGTCGCACCGCTCTTTGCGGGCGAAGGCGCGCTCTACGTGCGCCCCGGCGCGCTCATCCCCGAGGTCACGCTCGTGACGGAGGTCGAGGACGAGGAGCAGGCGCTCGCGACCCTCGACCGGATCGTCGCCGCCGTCGGCGGCTTCGAGCCGAGGCTCGGCGATCCCGAGCGCGTCGACGTCGACGGCGTCGAGGCGCGCGAGCTCCCGATCGCTCCTCCCGTCTCGCTCACGTACGCGGCCTTCGACGGGCTCTTCGTCCTCACGACCGCGAGGGAGGCGATCGCCGATCTCCGCGAGGACGGGGACAGGCTCGCCGACGACGAGAGCTTCGGCGACGCGCTCGACCGGGCCGGGATGCCCGAGGAGACGTCGGGCTTCGCCTACGTCGACCTCGAGGAGGCCCTCCCGCTCCTCCTCGGCTACGCCGAGGTGGGCCTGGGGGAGACCTCGGAGGCCCGCGAGTACGCCGAGCCGCTCCGCAGCGTCGTCGCCTGGGCAAGCCAGGACGGCAGGGTGCAGAGCCTCTCGCTCCACGTCGGCATCGAGTAGCGGCTGCCGCTAGCCTTCCCGCCGATGGCGGCGAGGCAGTTCCTCTTCACCTCCGAGTCCGTCACGGAGGGCCACCCGGACAAGGTCGCCGACCAGGTCTCGGACACGATCCTGGACGCCGTCCTCGCCGACGACCCGGGCGGGCGCGTCGCGTGCGAGACCCTCGTCACGACCGGGCTCGTCGTCATCGCGGGCGAGATCACGACGGAGACGTACGTCGAGATCCCGCGCCTCGTGCGCCACCGGATCAAGGAGATCGGCTACGACCGGGCGAAGTACGGCTTCGACGCCGACACCTGCGGGGTCGTCGTCGCGCTCGACGAGCAGTCGCCGGACATCGCGCGGGGCGTCGACAGCTCCTACGAGATGCAGCACGGGGACGACGACCCGCTCGACCGCATCGGCGCCGGCGACCAGGGGATGATGTTCGGCTACGCCTGCATGGAGACGGAGGAGCTCATGCCCCTCCCGATCATGCTCGCGCACAAGATCGCGAAGCGCCTCTCGGAGGTGCGCAAGGCGCAGATCCTCCCGTACCTCCGGCCCGACGGGAAGACGCAGGTGACTGTCCGCTACGAGGTCGACGAGCACGGGCACCAGCGGCCGGTCGAGGTCGAGCGGGTGCTCGTGTCGACGCAGCACCGCGAGGGGCTCGACGAGGAGGCGCTGATCAAGCCCGACCTGATCGAGCACGTCCTCCACCCGATCCTCCCGCGCGACCTCTACGACGAGCACCGCTTCGAGGAGCGCGACTTCGTGCTCGTGAACCCGACGGGGAAGTTCGTCCGCGGCGGGCCGATGAGCGACACGGGCCTGACGGGGCGGAAGGTCATCGTCGACACGTACGGCGGCGCGGCGCGGCACGGCGGCGGAGCGTTCTCCGGCAAGGACCCGACGAAGGTCGACCGCTCGGGCGCCTACGCGGCCCGCTACGCGGCGAAGAACGTCGTCGCGGCCGGGATCGCCGACCGCTGCGAGCTCCAGGTCGCCTACGCGATCGGCGTCGCCCACCCGGTCTCGATCGAGGTCGAGTGCTTCGGCACCGAGCGCCTCCCGCCCGCGCGCATCGAGGAGCTCGTCCGGGAGCACTTCGACCTGCGACCCGGCGCGATCGTCCGCGAGCTCGAGCTGCGCCGCCCGATCTACACGAAGACCGCCGCCTACGGGCACTTCGGCCGGGCCGAGCTCGACTTCACGTGGGAGCGCACAGACAAGGCCGACGCGCTCCGCGCCGCCGCCGGCCTGACCCCGGCCGCCGCCTCCTGACCCCGTTCCGCGGCCTCCCGCAGCGGGTACTGTAACGGCGATGGGAACCGTCGCCCCCGAGCGCACGCCCAGGCCGCCCGAGCAGCCGCCGGCCGCGCCGCCGCCTCCGCCGCCGCCCGAGCGGCCCCGTCGCGACGTGCCCTGGGGCCTGGTCGCGCTCGCCGTCGTCGTCCTCGGCGTCGCCTGGGCGATCGACCGCGTCGCGGACGTCTTCCCCGACTTCGACAACCCGTTCGCGACCGAGACGGTCGACCGCAGCGGCCCAGCGGTGCTCAAGTCCATCCGGGACATCGGCGAGTACCGCGCCGCGAGCGGCGACTTCGAGGTGATCGTCGACCTCGAGCAGGACACGGGCCTGCCGGACGAGCTCCTGGGCGAGCGGACGCTCTTCGTCGCGGCCGGCAGCGTGGACGCCGGCGTCGACCTCCGCGGGCTCGACGAGGACGCCGTCGAGATCTCGGACGACCGCCGCTCCGCCACGATCACGCTTCCGCCCGCCCGCCTCTTCGAGCCGGTCGTCGACGCGGAGCGCAGCTACACGTACGAGCGCGACCGCGGGCTCTTCAACCGGATCGGCGACTTCTTCTCCGACGACGGCGGCTCGGAGGGGGAGCTGACCCTCCTCGCCGAGCAGAAGTTGCGGGAGGCGGCCCAGCGCGGCGCCGGCCTCGTCCCCCGCGCGGAGGAGAACACGAGCGAGATGCTCCGCAGCCTCCTCGGCGCCCTCGGCTTCACGGACGTCGACGTCCGCTTCGAGGACGAGTAGCCCGACGCCGCGCGCGCGGCCGCGGCTCACCCGGGCCTCGCTCCGGTGACGCGAGGCTCAGGATGCGGGCGGCGGCGGCTCGGCCTCGCGAACCTCGACGCCGCCGAGGACCGCCCAGAGGCTCATCCTCACCTCGGGCCCGTCGCCCGTCTGCGAGACCTTCACGTCCCGGCCGCCGAAGAGCGAGAGGCCGCCGAGCGAGACCCGCGTCCCCCGCGGCACGACGATCTTGAAGCCGCCCAGGATCGCGACGGCCGTGAGGTGGGCGTCGGGGCCGGGCGGGCTGCTCGTGAGGTCGAGCTCGCCGCCGCCGAAGATCCCGACGACCGTCTCCTTCGTCCACCCCGGCGGGAACGGGCGATCACCGAGCCCGCCGAAGAGGGCGACGTTCACCGTGCCGCCGGGCGCACGAAGAGGCCTGCGGCCGCCTTCTCGCCGATCGCGCGCTCGTCTCCGTCGACCGTGAGGGCGAACTGGCCCGCGGCGGGCTCGGCGCGCCGCAGCTCGACGTGCGCCCCCGGGACGAGGCCCTCGTCGTAGTACCAGTGGAGGAGTTCGCCGTCGTGCTCGGCGAGGCGCACGATCTCGGCGCTCGTGCCCTCCTCGAGCTCCGAGAGCGGCTTCAGCTCGCGGTTCTCCGCCTGCTCGAAGTTCGTGTCGACCGGCCAGCCGTGCGGGCAGCGGTCGGGCTCGCCGAGCTGCTTCGCGATCCGCTCGACCATGTCGTCCGTGAACGTGTTCCCGAGCATGTCCGCCTGCTCGTGCGCCTCGGCGGCCGTGTAGCCCATGAAGTCCGTCAGGAGCCGCTCGATGATGCGGTGGCGCCGGACGACCCGCTCGGCGACGAGGCGGCCGTCCGCGGTCAGGATCGCCTCCTTGTGCTCGCCCCGCTCGACGAGCCCCTCGGCCTCCAGCCGCTTGAGCATCTCCCCGGCCGAGGCCCGCGAGACGCCGAGCATGTCGGCCACGCGCACGGCGAGCGTCGGCGACCCCTTCGTGTCCGGCCGGTACTCCCCGATGGGGAAGGCGAGGAAGTAGATCGTCTCGAGGTAGTCCTCGACGGAGTGCCCAGCCGCCATGTCGGCGAGAATTGTATCCGTGGCCCGGTTCGCCTCCGTCGTGCCGCTCGTCTCGGCGCGCGCCCTCGCGCGCCCCTTCACGTACCTCGCGGACGGGCTCGAGCGCGGCGACGTCGTCGCCGTCCGCTTCGGCGGCAGCCGCCGCCGCGGCGTCGTCGTGGGCCTCGAGGACGAGGCGCCGGGCGACGTCGAGCCCGTCGCCGTCGAGGGGGTCCTCTCCTCCGTCCCCGGCGCGCTCGTCGACCTCGCCCTCTGGATCGCCGACTACTACGGCTCGACGCCGGCCCGCGCCCTCGCGCTCGTCGCGCCCGACGCTCCGGCCCGCCGGGCCGGCGCGCGGCGTCGACGGGCTCCTGCGGACCTGCCCGCCGAGCCGGTTCCCGCCGGCCTCAGCGGGACGCAGGAGGCCGCCCTCGCCCGCATCGCGGCGGCGCTCGAGGCGGGCGGGGGCGCGTTCCTCCTCTACGGCGCGACGGGGAGCGGCAAGACCGAGGTCTACCTCCGGGCCTGCGAGGACGCCCTCGCGCGAGGCCGGGGGGCGATCGTCCTCGTGCCCGAGATCGCCCTTACGCCCCAGGCGCTCGGCCGCTTCCGCGGCCGCTTCGGCGAGCGCGTCGCCGTGCTCCACTCCGGGCTCACGCCGGCCGAGCGGCGCGACGAGCGGGCGCGCATCGTCGCCGGGGAGGCGCCGCTCGTGGTCGGCGCCCGCTCGGCCGTCTTCGCTCCCGTCCCGCGCCTCGGCCTCGTCTGCGTCGACGAGGAGCACGACGCCTCGTACAAGCAGGAGTCGGATCCCCGCTACGACGCGCGGACGGTGGCCGCCAAGCGCGCCCTCCTCGAGGGAGCGGTCGCCCTCTACGGCAGCGCCACGCCGCGGCCCGAGAGCTGGGAACGGCTCGAGCGTCTCGACCTCGGCGGACGCCTCGCCGGCCCGCTCCCACCCGTGCGGGTCGTCGACCTCCGGCGGGAGGCCGGGTACCCGCTCTCGGCGCCGCTCCTCGCCGAGCTCGGCAGGATCGCGGACCGGGGCGGCAAGGCGATCCTCCTCCTCAACCGGCGCGGCGTCGCGCCGGCGCTCCACTGCCGCGCCTGCGGGCTCACCCTGCGCTGCCCCTCCTGCGACGTGTCGCTCACGCTCCACCGCGACGGCCTCCTCCACTGCCATCACTGCGGCCGCCGCGAGCCCGCGCCCGAGCGGTGTCCGGCCTGCGGCGCGGCGGAGGTCTCGCGCCTCGGGGCCGGGACGGAGAGGCTCGAGAGCGAGCTCGCCGCCCGGCTCCCCGAGCTCGAGCGCTTCCGGCTCGACGCCGACACCGCCGGGCGCCCGGCGAGGCTCGCCGAGATCCTCACGCGCTTCGCGGCCTGCGACCGCGGCGTCCTCCTCGGGACGCAGATGGTCGCCAAGGGGCACCACTTCGAGGGCGTGGCGCTCGCCGCCGTCGTCGACGCCGACACGGCGCTCGGGCTGCCCGACCTCCGCGCCGAGGAGCGGACGTTCCAGCTCGTGACGCAGCTCGCCGGGCGGAGCGGCCGCGATGCGCCCGGGCGGGTCCTCGTGCAGACGTACCAGCCCGACGCGCGGCCGATCGAGCTCGCCGCCCGCCACGCCGTCGAGGAGTTCCTCGCCGGCGAGCTCGCCCGGCGGCGCGAGCTCGGCTACCCGCCCTTCCGGCACCTCGTCCGCGTCGTCGTCTCCGGTCCGGCGGAGGCGGAGCCCGGGCGCCTGCTCGCCGAGCTCAGGGCCGGCCTCGAGGGCGCAGTCGCCGAGACCGACCTCCTCGGCCCGGCGCCGCTGCTGCGCCTCCGCGGCCGCCACCGGGCCCAGGTCCTCGCCAAGACGGACGCGCCGCGGGCAGTCGCCTCGCGGGCGGCGCGCCTCCTCGCGGCCGCGGCGCCGGCGATGCGGCGGGGCGGCCTCACCGCCTCCGTCGACGTCGACCCGCAGGACGTCTCCTAGGTTTTCGCGGCCCGGACGCCGGGCACACGGCTCCCATGGGACTCGGAGAGATCATCGGACTCATCGTCGTCGGGCTCATCGTCGGCGCCCTCGGGCGGCTGTTCCACCCGGGCACCGACTCGATGGGCGTCCTCACGACGATCGTGATCGGCATCGCCTCGGCCCTGCTCGTCGGCTGGCTCGTCGGCGGCGGCATCCTCGGCTTCGTCCTCGCCGTGGTCGTCGCGGTCGTGCTCGTGGCCCTCTGGTCGCGAACGGTCGGTCCCCGCAGGACGACCGCGGTGGACGTGTAGAGAGCCGGTGCCACCCGGTTAGACTTCGCCGCGCGTGGGCGAGGTCGAAGGCCAGGTTCGCAGCGAGCACCTCGACGCCGAGCGCGAAGCCCGGCGTCGAGCTGCGCTTGCCCAGGTACGCCAGTACCCCGACCCGGTGCTCCGCATGCGCGCGAACGACGTGGAGGCGGACGACGAGTCGGTCGGCCGGCTCGTCGAGCGGATGACGCGGCTCATGCAGGAGGCGCGCGGGGTCGGGCTCGCGGCGCCGCAGATCGGCGTGCTCAGGCGCGTCCTCGTCTACCAGACGAGCGACGAGGCGCCCACGACCGCGCTCGTCAACCCGCGCGTCACGCGGACGGCGGAGGAGCGCGAGAGCGCCGAGGAGGGGTGTCTCTCGCTCGGCGCCGCAACCGTCGTCGTGCCCGTCGAGCGCCCCGTGTCGCTCACCGTCGAGGCGGTCACGCCCGAGGGCGAGCCGGTGACGGTCGAGGCCGACGGGCTCGAGGCGCGCGTGATCCAGCACGAGCTCGACCACCTCGACGGCGTGCTCATCGTCGACCGCACGACCCCGGACGACCGGCGGGAGGCGCTCGGCCGGCTGCGCCCGCAGCCGATTCTCGGCCCGCTGGCGTGAGCATCGCCGTCGCGGCGACCGGACCTTTCGGCGCGGCGATCCTCGACGGGCTCGCCGCGCGCCGCGAGCTCGAGCTCCTCCTCACGAAGCCCGACAAGCCGCAGGGGCGCGGGCGGAAGAAGCTCGCCTCGCCGGCGAAGGAGGTCGCGCTCCGGCGCGGCGTCCGCGTCGAGCAGCCGGAGCGGCTGAGCGAGTTCCCGGGCGAGGCCCGGGTCGTCATCGTCGCCGACTACGGCGTCCTCATCCCGGAGCGGCTCCTCGCCGAGCGGCTCTGGCTCAACGTCCATCCCTCGCTGCTCCCGCGCTGGCGCGGCCCCGCGCCGGTGGAGCGGGCCCTCATGGCGGGCGACCGGGAGACCGGGGTCACCGTCCACCGGACGACCCCGGAGCTCGACGCGGGCCCGATCGCGGCCCAGCGGCGCTTCCCGATCGGGCCGGAGGACGACTCGGCCGTCGTCTTCGAGCGGGCGACGCGCGTCGCGCTCGAGCTCCTCGACGAGGTCTTCGCCGAGCCGACCTTCGTGCCGCAGCCCGAGGCGGGCGTCACGTACGCCGACAAGATCACCGCCGCCGACCGCGAGCTCGACTGGTCGCTGCCCCCGGAGGAGAACCTCAACCGGATCCGGGCGCTCTCGCCCCACATCGGCGCCCGCGGCCTCGTGGAGGGGCGCCGGCTCATCGTCTGGCGCGCGCGGCCCGCGCGCCCCGAGGCGGCCCTCACGGCCGGAGGCGTCGAGCCCCTCGAGGTGCAGCGGGAGGGCGGCCGCCGCATGTCCGTGGAGGAGTACCTCCGCGGCCTGCGGAAGTGACGCCCGCACGGCGCGTCGCCCTCGAGGTCGTCCGGCGCGTCTTCGACGAGGGAGCGTACGCCGACCGCGCCTTCCGCGCCGCCGCCGAGGGGCTCGACGCCCGCGACCGGGCCTTCGCGATGCAGCTCGCCTACGGGACGGTGCAGCGCGTCCGCACCCTCGACCACGCGATCGAGGCGCTCGGCCGCCGCCCGGTGCGCAAGCTCGACCCGCCCGTGCGCGCCGCGCTCCGCACGGGGGCGTACCAGCTCGCCTGGATGGACGGCGTGCCGGCCCGGGCCGCCGTGCACGAGACGGTCGAGCTCGTGCGCGCGGCCGGCCTCGAGCGGGCGGTCGCCTTCACGAACGCCGTCATGCGCCGCCTGTCCGAGGGGCTCGACGCCGTCCTCGCGCGCCTGCACGAGGAGACCGCGCCTGCGGCGGCGCTCCTGCACTCGTACCCGGACTGGGTGGCCGAGACATGGTGGCGCGAGCTAGGGCCGGAGGCCGCCAGGGCCCTGCTGCGGGCGCAGAACGAGCCGCCGGAGACCGCCGTGCGGACGCCCGAGGGGCCGAAGGTCGTGGACGCGGTCCCGCCCGAGTGGCTCGCGAGCGGCTACGCGTGGCCGCAGAGCCGCGGCTCGCAGCTCGCCGGCACGGCCGTGGGCGCCCGTCCCGGCGACCGGGTACTCGACCTCTGCGCGGCCCCGGGCGGGAAGGCGACCCAGCTCGCCGCGGCGGGAGCCGAGGTCGTCGCCGTCGAGAAGCACTCCGGCAGGGCGCGCGAGCTCGAGGAGAACGCGAGCCGCCTCCTCGGCGCGGGCCGGCTCACGGTCGTGAACGCCGACGCGCTCGCGCTCCCGGACGGGCTCGGCCCCTTCGACCGGGCGCTCGTGGACGCGCCCTGCTCGGGCCTCGGCGTCCTCAACTCGCGTCCCGACCTCCGCTGGCGCGCCGAGCCGCTGCCCGACCTCCAGCTCGCGCTCCTGCGCTCCGCCGCCGAGCGCGTGCGCCCCGGCGGCACGATCACGTACGCCGTCTGCACGATCAACGCGGCCGAGAACGAGGCGGTCGTCGACGCCCTCGGCCTCCCGGTGGAGGACCTCGGCTCCGCCCGGCCCGAGTTCCGCCATCCGACCCGGGCGGAGTTCCTCCTGACGTTGCCGCACGTCCACGGCACCTCGGGATTCTTCGTCGCCCGCCTGCGGACGTAGGATCGGGCGGTGGCCTGGCGCGACTGGATGCGTACGGTGGAGATCGAGCCGTCGGTCTACGCGGCCGACTTCGCCCGCCTCGGCGACCAGGTCCGCCACCTCCTGAACGCCGGCGCGCGCATCTTCCACTTCGACGTCGGCGACGGGCACTTCGTCGAGCCGATCACGATCGGGCCCGTCGTCCTCCAGTCGATCGCGCCCATGGTGCACGAGGCGGGCGGGGTGCTCGACGTCCACCTCATGGTGACGAACCCCGAGCACCACTTCCCGCTCATGGCCCGGGCCGGCGCCGACAGCGTCACCTTCCACGTCGAGGCGTGCGAGACGCCCTGGAGCGCGATCGACCTCGCGCGCTCGCACGGGCTCGCGGTCGGCGTCGCCTTCAACCCGGAGACGGCGGTCGAGGACGCGGTCGCCGCCTCGCTCGGCGCCGACCTCGTCCTCTGCATGAGCATCCATCCGGGCTACTCCGGCCAGGAGTTCATGCCCGCGGCGCTCGACCGGCTGCGGGAGCTGCGCGGGCACCTGCACGAGCGCGTCGTCGTCCAGGTCGACGGGGGCATCACGCAGGAGAACGTGCGCGCGGCGCGCGAGGCAGGCGCGGAGGCGATCGTCGCCGGGAGCGCCGTCTTCGCGCGGGAGGACCTGAACCGCGCGTACCTGCGGCTCGTTCGCGAGCTCGCCCCGGGTGACTGACGAGCGGCACCTCGAGCGCGCGCTCGAGCTCGCCGAGCGCGGCCGGGGAACGACGGCGCCCAACCCGGTCGTCGGGGCCGTGCTCGTGCGCGACGGGGACGTCGTGGGCGAGGGCTGGCACGAGCGCCCGGGGGGCCAGCACGCGGAGGTCGTCGCGCTCGCGGAGGCCGGGGAGCGCGCGCGGGGGGCGACGCTCTACGTGACGCTCGAGCCGTGCGCCCACCACGGGCGCACGCCGCCCTGCGCGGACGCGGTCGCGGCCGCCGGCGTGGCGCGCGTCGTCGCGGCCGTGGGCGACCCGAACCCGGAGACGGACGGGGCGGGCTTCGAGCGGCTCCGTGCCGCGGGCGTCGAGGTGGAGCTCCCGGGCGGCGAGCTCGAGTGGCGGGCCCGCGCCCAGAACGAGGCCTTCCGCGTCTGGGTGCGCGACCGGCGCCCGTTCGTCGCCTACAAGGCCGCGACGACGCTCGACGGCCGGGTCACGGTCCCCGGCTCGCGCTGGGTCAGCGGCGAGGAGAGCCGCCGGCGGGTGCACGAGCTGCGCGCGGGCGTGGACGCCGTCGCAGTCGGGATGGGCACCGTGCGGGCGGACGCGCCCGCGCTCACGGCCCGGGGCGTGGGGGCGGTCAGGCAGCCGCGGCGCCTGGCCTTCGGGCGCGGCCCGCTCCCGGACGGCTCGCAGCTCGAGCTCCTGCAGGGCCCGCTC
>DASTQA010000025.1:0-34507 GCA_035762005.1 Gaiellaceae bacterium | reverse complement strand
CGCGGCCCGCGCCGGAGAGCGGGCCGGAGGAGAAGCTCCGAGGACGACCTTCCCCTCCGTGTTGAACCACGCTCCGGACCGTGACGCCGGACGGGGTCTGAATCCGACGTCCGACGAGCGTAGACCCGCTCGCAGCGAGCGTAATCGGGCGCCGGGTCGCGCGCAAGGCGGATCGACCAGGATTTTCCACCTTTCCGCCCGGGTAGAATCGCCGCGCGCGGAAACTCGTCTGTGGAGGTGGCATGAGCGTACGGGTCGGCATCAACGGCTTCGGCCGGATCGGGCGGAACTTCTTCCGGGCGGCGCGGAAGCAGGAGGCCGACGTCGAGATCGTGGCGGTGAACGACCTCGGCGACGCGAAGACGATGGCGCACCTCCTCAAGTACGACTCGGTGCTCGGCCCGCTCGACGCCGCCGTCGAGGCGGCCGAGGGAGCGATCCGGGTCGACGGCGAGGAGCTCAAGCTCCTGAACGAGAAGGACCCGGCCGCCCTGCCCTGGAAGGAGCTCGGCGTCGAGGTCGTGCTCGAGTCGACCGGGCTCTTCACGAAGCGCGAGGGCGCTCAGGCCCACCTCGACGCCGGCGGCGGCAAGGTCGTCATCTCCGCTCCGGCCACCGACCCCGACGTCACGATCGTCCTCGGCGTCAACGACGACGCGTACGACCCCGAGCAGCACCGCATCGTCTCGAACGCCTCCTGCACGACGAACTGCGTCGCGCCGCTCGCGAAGGTCCTGCACGACGCGTGGGGGATCGAGTCCGGCTTCATGACGACAATCCACGCGTACACGAACGACCAGCGCATCCTCGACCTCCCGCACAAGGACCTCCGCCGTGCCCGGGCCGCGGCCGTGAACCTCATTCCCACCTCGACCGGGGCCGCCCGCGCGATCGGGCTCGTCATCCCCGACCTCAAGGGGAAGGTGGACGGGGTCGCCGTGCGGGCGCCCGTTCCCGACGGCTCCGTCGTCGACCTCGTCGTGCAGGTCGGGAGCGAGGTGTCGAAGGACGACGTGAGCGCGCGCTTCCGGGAGGCGGCCGCCACGAGCGCGCTCGCGGGCATCCTCCAGTACTCGGACGAGCCGCTCGTCTCGTCCGACATCGTCGGCAACTCCTACTCGTGCGTGTACGACAGCGAGCTGACGATGGCGCACGGGACGAGCGTCAAGGTCTTCGGCTGGTACGACAACGAGTGGGGCTACAGCTGCCGGCTCGTCGACCTCGTGCAGCGGCTCTAGTGCGCCGGCGGCCCTAGTGCACCGCCCGCGCTCCGTCCGGGACGCCGACGTCGCCGGGATGCGGGTCCTCGTGCGCGTCGACTTCAACGTCCCGCTCGAGGACGGGAGGGTGGCCGACGACACGCGGATCCGGGGGGCGCTGCCGACGCTCGAGCTCCTGCTCGAGCGCGGCGCCTCGGAGGTGGTGCTCATGTCCCACCTCGGCCGTCCGGAGGGCGAAGACCCGGCGTTCTCGCTCGAGCCGGTCCGCAGGCGTCTCGCCGAGCTCCTGCCCGACGAGCGGATCCGCCTCCTCGAGAACACCCGCTTCGACCCGCGCGAGACGAGGAACGACCCCGCCTACGCGGGGGAGCTCGCCGCGCACGGCGACCTCTACGTCAACGACGCCTTCGGGTCGGCCCACCGCGCCCACGCCTCCACCGAGGGCGTCGCGCGCCTCCTCCCCGCCTACGCCGGCCTCCTGCTCGAGCGCGAGCTGGAGGAGCTCGGCTCCCTGCTCGGACAGCCCGAGCGCCCGTTCGCCGCGGTCCTCGGCGGCGCGAAGGTCGCGGACAAGATCGGCGTGCTGCGCTCGCTGGGCGAGCGGGCCGACGTCGTGCTCGTCGGCGGGAAGATGGCGGAGGAGGTCGAGCGCGACGCGGGCTACGAGCTGCCGGAGGACGTCGTCGCGGCGGCGGCCTTCGAGCCCGACGCGGAGGCCCGCGTCGTCCCCTGGGACGGCCGTCCGGACGGCTGGCTCGGCCTCGACATCGGCCCGGCGACCCGCGAGCGGTTCGCGGCGAGGATCGGCGAGGCCCGGACGGTCTTCTGGAACGGCCCCATGGGCGTCTTCGAGTGGCCCCGCTTCGCCGAGGGCACGCGGGCGGTCGCCGAGGCGGTCGCCGCGGCGCGCGCGCACACCGTCGTCGGCGGCGGCGACTCGGTGCGCGCCGTCGACGAGCTCGGGCTCGCCGAGCGGATCGACTGGATCTCGACCGGCGGCGGCGCCTCGCTCGAGCTCCTGGAGGGGAAGGAGCTCCCGGGGGTCGTCGTCATCCCCGAGGCCTGAAACGTGCACGGAGTCGTCACCGTCCCGTGTCCCACCCGCGCGCTCTTCGGCGCCAGGCTGGAACCGGTGGGTGGCCCGCGGCGGCCCCAGGGGATCTCTTGCTGATCGCGGGCAACTGGAAGATGTACAAGGGGCCGGCGGAGGCGCTCGCGTTCTGCCGCGCGTTCGTGCCGCCGGACGGCGTCGACGTCGTCGTCTGTCCGCCGTACGCGTCGCTCCGCGAGGCGATGGCGTCCGGCATCACGGTCTACGCGCAGAACGTCCACTGGGAGCCCGAGGGCGCGTTCACGGGCGAGGTCTCCGCCGAGATGCTCGGCGAGCTCGGCGTCGCCGGCTCGCTCGTCGGCCACTCGGAGCGGCGCCTCCACTTCGGCGAGACCGACGAGACGACGGCGCGGCGCGCGGAGCGCGCGCTCGAGGCGGGGCTCGCCGTCATCGCCTGCGTGGGCGAGCTCGAGGAGGAGCGCGAGCGCGGCGAGACGGAGGACGTCCTGCGCCGCCAGGTCTCCGTCCTCCCGCAGCACGAGCGCCTCGTGGTCGCCTACGAGCCCGTCTGGGCGATCGGCACCGGTCGGACCGCCACTCCCGAGACTGCCCAGGAGGCACACGCCTTCGTCAAATCGCTCCTCGATGCCCCCGTGCTCTACGGCGGCTCCGTCAAGCCCGAGAACGCCGAGGAGCTGCTCGCGCAGCCCGACGTCGACGGCGCGCTCGTCGGCGGGGCCTCGCTCGACGCCGACTCCTTCACCGCGATTTGCCGGACCGCCGCCCGCCTGTCCCGCTCGTAGCGCTCGTCGTCCTCGACGGCTGGGGCTGCGCGCCGCCCGGCCCGGGGAACGCGGTCGAGCAGGCCTCGACGCCGGTCTTCGACGAGCTCTGGCGGCGGTACCCGCACACGACGATTCGCGCCGCGGGCGAGGCCGTCGGCCTCCCCCCGGGCCAGATGGGCAACTCCGAGGTCGGGCACCTGACGATCGGCGCCGGCCGGGTGATCTTCCAGGACCTGATGCGCGTGAACCGGGCGCTCGAGACCGGCGACTTCTTCACGAATCCGGCCCTGACGGGAGCCTTCCGACGAGCGCGCGAGCGCGGCGGGAACGTCCACCTCCTCGGGCTCGTCTCCTTCGGGGGCGTCCACTCGCACGTCGACCACCTCCGCGGGCTCCTCGAGCTCGCCCGCCGGGAGGGGATGGGCGAGCGGACGTGGGTCCACGCCTTCACCGACGGCCGCGACGTCTCCCCGCACGCCGCCCGGAGCGACCTCGCCGAGCTGGCCGGGGAGGGCGTCCGCTTCGTCACCGTCTGCGGTCGGTACTACGCCATGGACCGCGACGCGCACTGGGAGAGGACGGAGCGCGCGCTCGCCGCGATCACGGCCGCCGAGGGCGCCGCCGCGACCGATCCCGTCGCCGCGATCGAGGCCTCCTACGAGCGCGGAGTGACCGACGAGTTCATCGAGCCGGTCGTGCTGCCGGGACCGCGCCTCACGGCGGGCGCCGACGCGGCGATCCACTTCAACTTCCGCCCCGACCGGGCGAGGCAGCTCTCGCAGAAGCTCCTCGAGGCCGGCGTCGACCTGACGACCATGACCCGCTACCGCGACGAGTTCGACTGCCCGGTCGCGTTCGCCGAGCAGACGGTGAGCGAGACCATGGCCGAGGTCCTCGCCGGGCACGGTATCCGCCAGCTGCACGTCGCCGAGACCGAGAAGTACGCGCACGTGACGTACTTCTTCAACGGCGGCCGCGAGCGGGAGTGGGAGGGGGAGACGCGGATCCTCGTCCCCTCGCCGCGCGAGGTGGCGACGTACGACGAGAAGCCGGAGATGTCCGCGGCGGAGGTCGCGGAGCGCTTCGCCGCGGAGGTCGGCGAGGGCTACCGCTTCGCGATCGTCAACTTCGCCAACCCGGACATGGTCGGTCACACCGGCGTCGTCCCGGCCGTCGTCCGCGCCGTCGAGGCGACCGACGAGGCTCTCGGGCGCGTCGTGCGCGCCGTCGACGCGCTCGGCGGCGTCTGCCTCGTCACGGCCGACCACGGCAACGCCGAGCAGCTCCTCGAGCCCGACGGCACGAGCCCGCACACCGCCCATACGACGAACCCGGTCCCGCTCGTCGTCACCGTGGGCGGGGAAGCGGGTCTCCAGGACGACGGCGCCCTTGCCGATCTCATACCGACGTGTCTGTGGCTTCTCGGACTTCCCTCGGCGGAGGGGATGACCGGCAGGAACCTGATCCGCGTGGGCTAACTCCGGCGGTATACTTCGCCCACCCCGCGGCCCGGGTCACCAGCTTGCCACTTCCTCAGCCCGATCATCTTCTTCTGCGGCGTGCGCAAAAGGGCGAGGAAGCCGCCTTCCGGACGATCCTCGAGATGTACGAGGTGCCGGTCTTCAACTACGTGCTCCGCATCGTCGGCGACCGAGCGCTCGCCGAGGACCTCACGCAGGAGATCTTCCTCAGGATCTACCAGGGCCTCCCGGGCTTCTCCCTCCGCTGCCGCTTCACGACGTGGCTCTTCCAGGTGGCGAAGAACCGGGTGCTCGACGAGCTGCGCGCCCGCGAGCGCAAGCCCCAGGCGGTCGTGACGCTCGACGACCTCCCGCCCCTCGAGGTCGTGGACGCGCCGCCCGAGCGCGTCGAGGCGATCGACGCCGTCTGGCGGGCGGTCGCCCTCCTCAACCCCGACCTGAAGATGGCCCTCCTCCTCCGCGACGTCGTCGGCCTCTCCTACACCGAGATCGCCGACTCGCTCGAGATCACCCTCGCGACCGTGAAGTGGCGGATCTTCAAGGCGCGCGAGGAGGTGCAGCTCGCGCTCGGGCGCGAGGGCATCGAGATCGACGTCGGGAGGCGCGCGACCCAGCAGCGCTAGCCGGCGCCGCTAGATGCCGAGCTCGAGCCGTGCCGCGAGCGCGACGGGGAGGCCGCGCTCGACGATCTCCGCCTGGGTGCGCGCGACGTCGTAGGCGACGCGCCGGTACACGGCCCGCCCGGCGCCGAGGTCGAGCAGGAGCCAGGCGGCGCGAGGGTCGCCGTCGCGCGGCTGGCCGACCGAGCCGGGGTTGAGCAGCCAGCGCCCGCTCCGGAGGTCGACCGCCGTCCCCTCCCGGCAGAGTTCGAGCGCGCGTTCTTCGAGGCCGAAGCGAAGTGCGATGTGGCTGTGGCCGACGAGGACGAGCCCGTTCGCCGTCGCGGCGAGCGAGGCGAGGGCGACCTCCGGGGAGAGGACGTACTCCCAGACCGGATCGCGTGGGCTCCCGTGGAAGAGGCCGGCGCCCTCGCGCGCCGCCGACGGCTCGAGCGGCTCGAGGAACGCGCGCGCCCCGGGCTCGAGCACACCTGCCGTCCACCGGGCGCTCGCGGCGGCGTCGGGGGAGAAGACCTCGAGGTCGAGGCGGCCGAGGACGGCGAGGTCGTGATTACCTATCAGGCAGACGTCCGCCCGCTCTGCGACGAGCATGCAGCAGCGGTTCGGGCGGGGGCCGTAGCCGACGAGGTCGCCCAGGCACCAGACCGCGTCGGGGGCGTCCCGAGCGATCGACTCGAGCACCGCCTCGAACGCATGGAGGTTCCCGTGGATGTCGGACAGGACCGCGACCCGCACAGCAGGCGGACGTTAGCGGAGGGTCTCGTCGCCCTCGCCCTCGCGGCCGTCTGGGTGGGCGGGGCGGTCCTCCTCTGGCGGACCGAGGTGCCGGCGCTCGCGCTGCCCGACCTCGAGGCGCGCGACTACTTCAGCGGGGCCGAGATCGAGCGCGGCGAGAGCTACCGGAGCTGGGCGCGCGTCCTCTTCCTCGCCGGGCTGGCCGCCGAGCTCGCCGTCCTCGGCCTGCTCGTCTGGAAGGCGCGCCCGCTGGCGGCCCGCCTGGGACGCCTCGGCCGGGGCCGCGTGCGCACGGCCGTCCTCGTCGGGACAGCCGTCGTCGTCGCCGTCTGGGGCGCCGGGCTGCCGTTCGGCGCCGCGAGCCACGTCCGGCGGGTCGACCACGGGCTCTCCGAGCAGGGCTGGGGCGGCTGGCTCCGCGACCGGGCGGTCTCCCTCGGGGTCGAGTCGGTGCTCGTCGCGATCGCCGTCGCGGGGGCGGTCTGGCTCGCCGCGCGGCTCGGTCGCCGCTGGTGGGTCGCCGGCGCGCCGGCGCTCGTCGCCGTCGCGGCCGCCGTCGTCCTCGCCCAGCCGCTCGTGCTCGAGCCTCTCTTCAACCGCTTCGCGCCGCTGCCCGACCGCCTGCTGGCCGCGGAGGTCGAGGAGCTCGCCGCGCGCATGGGCGTCGACGTCGACGACGTGCTCGTCGCGGACGCGAGCAGGCGCACGACGACCGCGAACGCCTACGTCACCGGCATCGGGCCCACCCGCCGCGTCGTCCTCTACGACACGCTTCTCGACGGCCGCTTCACCCGCGGGGAGATCCTCTCGGTCTCCGCGCACGAGCTCGCCCACGTCGGCGAGCGCCACCTCTGGAAGGGCCTCGGGTGGTTCGCGCTCCTGGCCGTCCCGGGCGTCCTCCTCCTCGCCCGGCTCACGGAGCACCGGGGCGGCCTCGGCGACCCCGCGCTCGTCCCGCTCGGGCTCGCGTTCGTCGTCGTCTACCTGCTCGTGACCCAGCCGCTCGCGAACGCCGTCTCCCGCCGCTACGAGGCCGAGGCGGACTGGCTCGCCCTGCAGGCGACCGGCGACCCGGAGAGCGCCGTCTCGCTCGAGCGGCGCTTCGTGACGACGAGTCTCTCCGATCCAGACCCGCCCGAGTGGGTGACGTACTGGCTGGGCACGCACCCGCCGCCCCTCGAGCGGATCGCGATGGCGGCGGCTACTCGGGCCGGCCCTGCTCCGGGAGGTTCCTGATCCCCTCCCGGGTCGACCACTTCGACCACGAGTCGTTCATCGCGTCCATGAGCTCGCGGACGAAGCGGGGCGACATGTTCACACGGCTGACGACGACCCCGGGGACGTCGCCCTCGTCGACCTCGTGGTCGATGCGCGCGAACGTGATCGTGAACTCGTAGTCGGAGAAGCTGACGTTGGCGAAGTTCGCGTAGACCCCGGCCAGGTTCTCGGGGTCGAGATGGATGTTGAGCTGCCGCTCGCGGGGCTCCTCCTCCACGTCCCTACGATATACGGCCATGGGTGTGAGCGAGACCACGAGGACGGCGCTCGTCCGCCTGCAGGACGAGCTCGCGAGGGTCGCCGGAGCGCCGGTCGTCCTCGAGCGGCCGACGAAGGCCGAGCACGGCGACTACGCGACGAACGTCGCGCTACGGCTCGCCGGCGCGCGCAAGCGCCCGCCGCTCGAGATCGCCGCCGAGCTCGCGCGCGCCGCGGCCTCGGCTCCCGGTGTCGAGCGAGCGGAGACGGCGCCGCCGGGCTTCCTGAACCTCTGGCTCTCGCCGGCCTGGTACGGCGATGCGCTCGCCGAGATGCTCGCGGCCGGCGGCGACTACGGCGGCGGCTCGGCCGGCACGGCTCGAGAGCGGGTCCAGGTCGAGATGGTCTCCGCCAACCCAACCGGGCCGATCACCGTCGCGTCGGCGCGAAACGGAGCCTACGGCGACTCCGTCGCGCGGCTGCTCGCCTTCGCCGGCCACGAGGTCGAGCGGGAGTACTACTACAACGACGGCGGCACGCAGATGGAGCTCTTCCGCGCGTCGGTGGCGGCGGCGCGGCGCGGGGAGGAGCCGCCCGAGGGCGGGTACGGCGGCGACTACGTCCGCGAGCTCGCCGCCGGCGAGGGCGATCCCGTCGAGCGCACGATCGAGCTGATCGATGCGAGCCTCGAGCGCTTCCGCATCCGCTTCGACGGCTGGTCCCGACAGACGGAGGTCGAGCCCGAGATCGCGGACGCGCTCGCCGCCCTGCCCACCTACCAGCGCGACGGCGCGATCTGGGTGCGGACGAGCGAGCTCGGGGACGACAAGGACCGGGTCGCGATCCGCGCCAGCGGCGAGCCGACGTACTTCGCCTTCGACGCCGCCTACATCCGGCGGAAGCTCGCCCGCTTCGACCGCGCCGTCTACGTCCTCGGCGCCGACCACCACGGCTACGTCGCGCGCCTGAAGGCGCTCGCGCGGGGCTTCGGGGCCGACCCCGACCGGATCGACGTGCTCATCTACCAGCTCGTCCACCTCACGCGCGGCGGCGAGGCGACGAAGATGTCGAAGCGGCGCGGCGACGTCGTCACCCTCGACGAGCTCGTCGACGAGATCGGGGTCGACGCGGCGCGCTGGTACCTCGTCGACCGGGGGCCCGACCGCTCGCTCGAGATCGACGTCGACCTCGCGAAGGAGCGCTCGCGCAAGAACCCCGTCTACTACGTCCAGTACGTGCACGCGCGCACCGCCGGGATCTTCCGCGAGGCGGGAGCGGCCCAGCCGGACCCCGTGCCTACGCACGAGCCGGACGGGGAGGAGCGCAACCTCGTCAAGCGGCTAGCGGAGTTCCCGCGCGTCGCCGCCGAGGCGACCGAGCGGCGGGCGCCGCAGCTCGTCACCGACTTCGCGATCCGGCTCGCCGACGACTTCCACCGCTTCTACCACGACCGGAGCAGGCACCAGGTCGTCGGCTCCCCCGAGCAGGCCTTCCGGCTCGCCCTCATGCAGGCGACGCGGTCGGTGATCGCCCGGTGCCTCGACCTCGTGGGCGTCGCGGCGCCCGACCGGATGTAGCTACCCGGGCGGCGCGGGCCGCTCGCCCGGATCGTCGCCGGCGAGCAGGCGCCTGAAAGGCGGGTACTGGCCCATCCGCCCGACCGTGACGAGCGTGTCTCCGCGCAGGACGACGTCCGTCGGTTGCGCGCCGGCGACGGGCTCCGGCTCGCGCAGGATCGCGATGACCGTGATCCCGGTCTTCTGGCGGAAGCCGAGCTCCGCGAGCGATTTCCCGATCGCGGGACTCGTGTCGGGTACGGGGACCCACTCGATCGCGAGCTCGCCGAAGGCCATCTCGAGCTCCTCGACGACCTTCGGGCGCTCGTACGCCCCGCCGATCACGGCCCCGATCTGGCGGGCCTCGTCGTCCTCGAGCCGGATGACCGCCTGAGGGTCCTCGTCGTCGGTGTGCCGGAACCAGTAGATCTCGCGCAGGCCCTCGTTGTGCATGATCACGGTCAGGCGTCCTCCGTGGGCCGTCGTACAGGTGTACTTGACCCCGACGCCCGGAAGGCGCGTCTCACGAAGCTCCGTCGGCACCCGTCCCTCCTTCCGTCGCAAGTGTAGGCCGAGCCGGGAAGATCCTGCGCCCGATGCGCTTCGACTCCTTCATCAGCAGCACGCCGACGATCGCCGTCGCGAGGACGTAGAGGCCCGAGAACGCCACGAGGTCGCGGCGCGTCGACGCCGCGATGGCGGGGTTCGCGGCCGCGACCTGCGCGAGAATGACCGTGAACTCCCCGTGCGCGACGAGCGCGGCGCCCGCGTTCAGGCTCTGACGTCGCGTGAAGCCGCCCACCCGTCCGGCCCCGTACGTGCCGACGAGCTTCCCCACGACGCTGAGGACGACCGCCAGGGCGATGAGCCAGCCGAGCGACCGCAGCGCCGCCACGTCGATCGAGAGCCCGAAGACGAAGAAGAAGAGGGCCGCGAAGAGGTCGCGGAAGCCGAGGAAGCGCTCCTCGATCTCGGTGCGCACCGAGGTCTCCGAGAGCACGACGCCGGCCATGAGCGCGCCGATCGCCTCCGAGAGGCCCAGCTCCTTGGACACGGCGCTCATCCCGATCAGAAGCGCGAAGACGAAGAGGAGGAAGAACTCCCGCGGCATGGCGTCCAGGAGCCGGTCGATCGTGCGCGCGAGCCAGCGGGACGCGGCCAGCGAGGCGGCGATGAACCCGATCGCCTTCACGAGCAGGAAGAGGGTGTCCTCGAGTTCGCCGCCGCCTCCGCTCGCGAACGCGAGCACGAACGCGACCGCGATGTCCTCGAAGATGAGGATCGCGAGCACGAGGTCCGTCTCGTCGTCGGCCAGCCGGCGGAAGTCGATCAGGCCCTTGACCGCGACCGCGGAGGACGAGACGTAGATCGCCGCCGCGAGGACGATCGCCGGCAGGGTCAGCCCGAAGGCCGCGATCCCGACGATCAGCCCGAGGCCCGCGTTGACGACGAGATCGAGGGAGCCGCCGATCCCCAGGTGCATCCCGCTGCGCCGGAAGCGCTCGAGCGTGAACTCGAGCCCGAGGAAGAAGAGCAGGAAGATGACGCCGAGCTCGGCCACGAACTCGGTCACCTCCGACGGCTCGATCACGGAGAGGAACTCGGGCTCGTTCGGTCCCAGGAGGAGCCCGCCGAGGAGGTAGGCGGGAATCGCGGAAAGCCCGAAGCGGCTCGTCACGAGGCCGAGCACGGCGAGGACCGTCACCGTCAGTGCCAGCTGGCCGAGAGTCAGCTGCGCTCCCTCCCTTCGGTCTCGGGATCCTAGAGCGCTGCGGCTAGATCCAGCCGAGGTCGCTGAACTCCGGCACGCCGCCGTGCCACACCGCCCACCCGGCGAGAAGCAGGGCCGCGACGACGACGCCGCCCGCGCAGGCGCGGAGGACGGGCCGCGGGCTCGCGAAGGCCCAGACGCCGAAGAGGGCGGCCGCCGGAGGCAGGAGCCACCAGGTCTGGCCCTCGACCGTGCTCGTGAAGAGCGTCGCGCCGAGCAGGAGCGTCACGAGGGCCCCCGCGACAGGGGCCGCGCGGACGGCGGGCCGCGCCCACGGCTCGGCGAGGCAGAAGGCGACGAGCAGGCCGAGGAGGCCCACGTGCCACTCCCAGTGGCTGAAGCGCTCGTCCCAGAAGTACGCGACCCGCTCGGCCTCGCCCGTGAGGCCCTCGGCCCGGATCGAGTTCGCCGCGAGGTGGATGCCGTGGCCGTCGACGTACGCCACCGCCGCGGCGACGGCGACACCGAGCGACGGGCCCCAGGCGCCGAGGACGACGAGCACGGCGGAGGCGGCGGCGAGGACGACGAAGGGCGTCGCGAGGTCGATCCAATCGCCGACGCTCCCGCCCACGGACGGCGTGTGGTGGAAGATCGCGACCGCGAGCGCGAACACGGCGAGCGCGCGCACGCCGCGAGCCTACGGCGCGAGGCGGTCGGCGCCGGGGGTGTCGTAGGATGGCGCCGTCATGGCCGACGGCGTCGCGCCCGACCGGAACCTCGCCCTCGAGCTCGTCCGGGTCACCGAGGCGGCCGCGCTCGGGTGCGGGCGCTGGATCGGCCGCGGCGAAAAGATCTCCGCCGACCAGGCCGCTGTCGACGGCATGCGGGCGATGCTCGACAGCGTCTCCATGCGCGGCGTCGTCGTCATCGGCGAGGGCGAGAAGGACGAGGCGCCCATGCTCTACAACGGCGAGGAGGTCGGGAACGGCCAGCCGCCGGAGGTCGACGTCGCCGTCGACCCGCTCGAGGGGACGCGGCTCACCTCCGTCGGGCAGCCGAACGCGATCGCGGTCATCGCCGTCTCCGAGCGTGGGACGATGTTCTTCCCGGGCGCCGCCGTCTACATGGACAAGCTCGTCGGCGGCGCCGAGGTGGCCGAGGCGCTCGACCTCGAGCTCTCGCCGGGCGAGAACGTCGAGCGGGCCGCCGAGGCGAAAGGCGTGCGGCCGAGCGAGATCACGGTCGTCATCCTCGACCGGGAGCGCAACCTTCCCATCATCGACGGCGTCCGCGAGGCGGGGGCGAAGGTGAACCTGATCACGGACGGCGACGTGGCCCCGGCGATCGCGGCGGCGCGGGCGGCCACCGGCGTCGACCTCATGATGGGCATCGGCGGGACGCCGGAGGGCGTGATCGCCGCGGCCGCGGTGAAGTGTCTCGGCGGCGTCGTCCTCGGGCGCCTCTGGCCGCGGAACGACGAGGAGCGCCGGGCGCTCGTCGAGTCCGGCCGCGACGCCGAGCACGTCCTCACGACCGACGACCTCGTCGGCGGGGACAACGTCTTCGTCGCGGCGACCGGCGTCACGGACGGCGCGCTCCTCCGCGGCGTCCGCTACACGCGCGGAGGGGCGACGACCGACTCGATCGTCATGCGCTCCCGCTCCGGCACGGTCCGCCGGGTCGAGGCCTACCACGCGCTCGACAAGCTCGAGCGCTTCTCGGGCCGCGAGTACCGCTAGCGGCGAGCCTCTCGCCTACGCCGGGGTCGGCACCTTCTCCATGTCGGGCGTGTAGCTGCCGTCGCGGGCGGCGCCGTTCATCCGCGCCCGGTGCGCGAGCGCCTCCTGGCCGGCCTGGACGTTCGCCTCGTCGCCCCTCCACGCCTTGAGCGACGGCGCCTGCAGCGCCCGGCCGTAGGAGAAGGAGAGCTGCCACGGCTGGTCGCCGACGCGGTTGATCGCGTTCAGGTTCGCGGTCGCCTGCTCGTCCGACTGGCCTCCCGAGAGGAAGACGATGCCCGGCACGGCGGCCGGCACGACCTCGCGGAAGCAGCGGACGGTCGCCTTCGCGACCTCCTCCGGGCCGGCCTGCTCGGGACAGTCCTTCCCGGACACGACCATGTTCGGCTTCAGCAGCATCCCCTCGTAGACGACGCGCTGCGAGAAGAGCTCGTTGAAGACCGCCTCGAGGGTCGCCTCCGTCACCTCGTAGGCCCGCTCGAGCGTGTGGTCGCCGTCCATGAGGACCTCCGGCTCGACGATCGGCACGAGCCCTGCCTCCTGCGAGAGGGCGGCGAAGCGGGCGAGAGCGTGCGCGTTCACGTGGATGCAGTACGCGCTCGGCTTCTTCTCGCCGCCGATCTCGATGACGGCGCGCCACTTCGTGAACCTCGCCCCGAGGTCGACGTACTCGGCGAGGCGCTCGCGCAGGCCGTCGAGGCCCTCGGTGATCTTCTCGCCGTCGGCGCCGGCGAGCGCTTTCGCGCCCTTGTCGACCTTGATCCCGGGGACGACGCCCGCGTCCTGCAGCACCTGCGTGAAGGGAACGCCGTCCCTCGTGGACTGGCGGATCGTCTCGTCGAAGAGGATGACGCCCGAGACGTGGTCGCCGAGGCCGGGCGTCGTGAAGAGCATCTCCCGGTAGGCGCGCCGGTTCTCCTCGGTCGACTCGACCTCGATCGACTTCAGGCGCTTCTCGATCGTCCCCGTGCTCTCGTCGGCGGCGAGGATCCCCTTCCCCGGCGCGACGAGGGTCTTCGCAATCACTTCCAGCGTGTCCTTCGCCATCGCACTCCTCCTGTCTCGCTGCGCACGAAGTATTCCAGCTTCGCGCAGGCGGACGGGCCCGGCGCCCGGCCGGGCCCTCCGCACGGAGACTCGGCGTCAGGCGGTCAGCCGAGGAAGCCGACGACCGCCTCGAGGCGGTTCGCCACCGCGTCGGACATGGCCGCGAGCGCAAGGACGATGAAGGGCGTGATGACGCCGATGACGACGGCGTACTCCGCCATCGTCTGACCGTCCTCTCGCCGCACGAAATGTGGGGTCAAGCGCACACCTCCTCGAAACGGGCGGAGCGCACGCCCCGCTCGTCCGGGTTTGGTCTCATCGTCGGCCCGAAGCGGTGCCCCGCCAATCCCCCCTCCGGGTCATCCGGCCGAGGCCGGGAGCGGCTTTGCCGCTGGTATCGTTGGCCGGGCGCGCGGACGTAGCTCAGTTGGTAGAGCATCAGCTTCCCAAGCTGAGGGTCGCGGGTTCGATCCCCGTCGTCCGCTTCGAGAGGGCCGCCGCAGAGAGGCGGTTTTCCGCCTCCGGAAGCGCGGAGGACAGCATCGCAGGCGCGCGCGACCACCGGCCCGAAGCACCCGCGGTTCCGCTGGCCTAGCCGACGGTCTGCGGCGGCACGGCGTCGTCGGCGGGCGAGGGGTCGGCGAGGAAGCGCGCGAGGCGATCGGCCTCGGCTTCGTCGAGAGAGACGGCCGCCTCTGCGCGAGCCGTCGCTCCTCGCTCGTTCCAGACGCTGAGGCGGACGTGGCGAAGGACGTCGCCGCCGAGATAGCGCGACACGCGGAGCGCTTTCCCTCGCTCGCCCTCCATCAGCGGGTGCGCTGAGAAGAAGTCCACGATCTTCAGCCGCTGGGCCGCGCCGCACCAGGGACAGAAGCGAAACCGCGCTTCGACCTCACCGTGACACGAGGCGCACGAGCGCATCCGGCCGAGCGTAGCGCAGGACGCCCCCAGCGGGTGCGCGCCGACCAGCAGGGCGCGGTCGGTGTATCGTGGCGCCGCTCGACGAGTCGTCATGAAAGGGGGTCTTATGCGTGCTGTGAAGGCGTTCTTTACCCTCGCCGTCTGCCTCTCGCTCCTCGCTCCCGCCTCGGCGGCGGCAGGTCCGGGCGAACGCGGTGGGGGCGGCGGACCCGGGCGCGACGCGGTCACCTGCAACCTGCCGGAGTCGAACGCGGAGGCGCTCGTCATCCTGAGCAACTACTACCCCGGCTACTGGTGGGACCATACGGACCTCACCATTGCCGTCCAGGCTCATCCCAGCGCGACCGACGAGCAGCTGGAGGCGATCGACGCGGCGATCGCGACGTGGTCGTCGACGCTCGAGGAGTGCTTCGACGGGCTCATCACGCTGACGAACGTGACCGGGGGCAAGCGTCAGGCCGCCGACATCGTCGTCCACTACGTGCCGAGGGCCGGCGGCGTCGTCTTCGGGGGCTACGCGATCTGCGGCGACCACGGGTGCCCGAACATCCTGGTCCGCTCGGATCTGCCGCCGAGCCTCGACCGCGAGCCGTACGACCCGGAGTACCTCGGCTGGGTGACGCTCCACGAGGTCGGGCACGCGCTCGGCCTCGGCCACGCGACGAACCTGCTCGAGAGCACCGACCTGATGGGCTACGGCTGGCCGGACCTCGGCGATCCGGTCCTGTCCGACTGCGACGTCGACGCGCTCGCGTTCGTCTTCGCGTGGGCGATCGAGGGCACGGAGCCCGCGCCCCCGGGCGAGGGCCCGTACGACTGCTCGCTCGACTGAGCCCGAACTCACGCGAGACCGATAGCCGAACGCTCCGCCGCACGCCGGCGGGGCGTTCGCGCGCCTGCGCGGACGAGGTGGGAGACCACCTCCGGCACCGGCGGGGGCTCCGGTGCGGGGCAGCGCTTCTCCCTCGGCGGCGGCACGGCGGCGCCACGGGCCAGGAACGACGAAGACCGCCGTGAAGGCGGTCTTCGTGCCGGAAGCGATCCGGGCCCCATGCCGCTCTCGGCGAGAACGAGCTCCCGAGACTCGGCAGGACGGGCGGTCCGTCTAGCGCTTGACGATCTTGTGGATCTCGAGCATCTCCGGCTCGCCCGCGAGCTTGAGCCCGACGTCGCTCAGCATCGGCATGAGGCGCTTGCCGAAGGCGTCGAACTGCTCCCTCGAGTCCCAGATCTCGCTGACCCGGAACCTCCCGTCGGAGACGAACGCGACGTGGTAGTCGAGTCCGTCCGGCGGCCATTCGCCGTTCGCCTCGAGACGACGGCTCGTCTCCTCGTACTGCTCGGGAGTGACGCTGGGCTCGCCCGTGAAGCGGACGAGGATGCTCGTCGTGCGATTCCCCATGCTGCGGGTCGCGGACTCAGGACTGGTGGTGGCCATGAAGGCCTCCTTCGCTGGATGCTTCCGACCGAGCCGCCTACAAACCGAACGCCGTGATGGCGCGCGCCTGGCGGGCGAGGAATCTGAGCCAGAAGACCGACGTAGTCTACACGCCCTGGACTCGACCCGGCTCGGTCGCGACCCGGCGCCCCTCGCACGGCGGCCGGGCGCCCTCAGCAGAGCCCGCGCAGCCAGCCGCCGTCGACGGCGAACGCGCCGCCGGTGATGTAGGCGGCGCGCTCGGAGACGAGGAACGCGGCGAGGGCCGCGAACTCCCTCGGCTCCGCGAGGCGGCCGAGCGGGATCTCCGCCTCGAGGCGCGCCTGGACCTCGGCCGGCTCGACGCCCTCGCGGCGGGCGTTCGCCTCGTTCAGCTCCGTCACCCGCTCCGTCGCCGTGTAGCCGGGGAGGATCGTGTTGACGGTGATCCCGTCCGTCGCGACCTCGCGCGCGAGCGTCGCGGCGAAGCCGGTGACGGCCGCCCGCAAGCTGTTCGAGAGCATGAGGTTGTCGACCGGCTGCTTCGCGGCGACCGAGGTGACGGCGAGGATCCGCCCCCAGCCGCGGCTCTTCATCTCCGGGAGCGCACCGGCGGCGAGCTCGACGGTGCTGCGGAGCAGGAGCGCCGTCGCCCGGTCCCAGTCCTCGAGCGAGAGCGTGTCGTGCGTCCCCGCGGGCGGGCCGCCGGTGTTCGTGACGAGGACGTCGAGCCGGCCGAAGCGCTCGCGGCAGGCCTCGACGACGCGCGTGGGCTCGCCCGGGACGGCGAGGTCGGCCGGGACGGCGAGGACAGCCGCCCCGGTCGTGCGCCCGATCTCGTCGGCCGCGCGCTCGAGGGCGGCGGGATCCCTCGCGCAGACGGCGACCGAGGCGCCCTCCGCCGCGAGCTCGTCCGCGACGGCGCGGCCGAGGCCGCGGCTGGAGCCGCACACCAGGGCGACCTTGTCCTCGAGCCCGAGGTTCACGTGCGCCGGAGGTAGGCGTCGGAGCCGTCGAGCCAGTCCGCCCGCGGCGGGCAGAAGATGTCGACGTCGAGCGTCGTCTCGAGCGCCTCCGCCTTGTGCGGCAGCCACGAGGGCAGGTGGAGGACCTCGCCGGCGGCGACGTCGACGACCTCGGACTCGTCGTCGCCGAGCCAGAAGCGCAGGACGCCCTCGAGGATGTACGTGAGCTGCTCGTTCTCGTGCTCGTGCTTCGGGACGATGCACCCCTTCTGCAGGTAGACGTGCGCGAGCATCATCCGCTCGGTCGAGATGAGGCGCCGCTCCAGGTCGGGCTTGAGCGCCTCCTTCGGCATGTCGTCCCAGCGGTAGTGGCTGGCCCCGGGCGTGTTCACGGGCTCTCTCCTCTCGTCGCGACCGACAGGCCGTGGATCGTCTCACACGCGGCGCGCCGTCCGGGCGCCGCCCGGCGCGGGGTGTAGCGTCGGAGGTCGCCGGTGAGGCTCCGCACCGAGATCGAGGAGAGCCTGGGTCGCTTCCGCGCCTGGCTCGCCGGCCTTCCCGACCGCGGGCGGACCGCGCGGCTCGTCGTCGGCCTCGTCCTCTACCTCTTCGCCTTCGGCGTGCTCGTCGCCCTCAACGTCCTCCTCCGCGCGGGCGGGCTCTGGGGCGACCTCCTCTTCGCCCTCGTCGTGCTCACTGCCGTCCTCTGGCTCCTCACGCGCGCGACGACTCCGCTGCTCGGGCGAAAGAAGAGCTTCCGGGCGTTCCCGCGGGCGGCCTCCGCGGCGCTCTTCGGGCTCGTCGGGCTGCCCGTCGCCGTCGTGACGTGGCCGGTCGGCGCGGTGCTGCTCCTCCTGCCGGTGCTCGCCTGGATCGGGCTCGCGCTGGCGCAGGGCCTCGGCCGCCGCACGGTGCCGTTGCCGCCGCTCTGGGCCGCGGCGCTCGTGGGCCTGGGGATGCTGCTCCTCTTCCTCGTCCTCCGGCAGCCGCTCACGCGGGAGGACCGGGTGCCGAGGGCCGTGCCGCCGGGGGCGCTCGACGAGACGTACGCCGAGCTGGCCGCCCGCTTCCGGCCCCTCCTCTTCTTCGACTCCGCCGAGCAGCGCTACCCGCTCGACATCGAGGAGGCGATCGCCGAGGGGCGCATCGACATGTGCCGCGGCGCGCTCTCGCGCGACGCCTGCGTCGACGTCGGCAGTCCCGCCGAGATCGACGACGGCTACGACTACCTCGAGGTCTCCGACGCCCCGGCGCCCCGCAGGGGCGGCGACTCGGGAAGCGCCTACTACTACCACGTCGTCCGCCGGGGGGAGCGCGTCTACGTCGACTACTGGTGGTTCTACGCCCGCAACCCGTCGCCCGTGGCCGGCGAGGTCTTCTGCGGGCCGGGCCTGCGCACGCCGCCGTTCACCTGCCAGGAGCACGCGGGCGACTGGGAGGGCGTGACCGTCGAGCTCGCACCCTGCGCCGAGCCCTCCGACACCTGCGCCGACCTCGGGGGCGAGCTCCTCGGGCCGGCGGCCGTCCGCTACGCGCAGCACGAGCACGTCGTCGCCCACGCCTGGGAGGAGCTCGAGGAACGGTGGCTGAGCCTGCCGCGCCCGGCGAGCGCCGCCCTCGGGCCGGTCTGGGAGGCATCGGTGCTCCCGGCGGCAGCCGACCCGGGCGCGCGACCGCTCGTCTTCGTCGCCCGCAACAGCCACGCCTCCTACCCCCGCGCCTGCTTCGGCGGCTGCCGGCAGTCGACGCGGGACCTGCCCGAGGGCCGCTTCGACGGCGGGCAGCCGTGGACGCACAACGAGGGCGAGTGCGACGGCTGCCTGAAGCCGCTGCCGGTGACGGCCGCGGGCGCGCCCGCGCTCTGGAACGCGTTCACCGGCCGCTGGGGCGCGCAGCGGTGCATCCTCGGCGGCGCGTACTGCGACCTCTCCGGCGCCCCGCGCGGCCCCGCCCTCCAGGGGCGCTACCGGGACCCGGGCGGCGAGGACGCCTAGTCCGCCTCGGCTGCCGGGTCGCCGTACGTGTGCCAGCGCTCGACCTCGGCGACGACGGTCACGCCCTCGTAGGCTCGGTCCTCGTACGGCTCGCCGAGGTACCGGTGCGAGAGCCCGTCGATGTCGGCGAGCTCCGGGTCGGGACGGAGCTCGACCGCGCGGCCGAGGAGCGAGACGTGCGAGTACCAGTCGTCGCCGAGCACGCTGAGGGCGAGACGCGGCTCGGCCCGCAGATGCCGCAGGCGGTGGCTGGCCGCGTCCATCGAGAGCACGAGGCGGCCGTCCGGGTCGAGGTCGTACCAGCAGGGCGTCGTCACGGGCGTGCCGTCGGCTCGCACCGTCCCGACGACGGCCTGGCGCGGCTTCTCGAGGAAGCGGAGGAGCTCGGCAGGGAGCGGGGCGGGGGGCACGAGGGGTTCGTACCATCCCGCGGCCCGCGCCGCAACGGCGCTACGGGCCCGGCCGCGGCCGGTGGAGGCCGCCCTGCAGCTGGGCGACGAAGTCGTTCAGCTCGCGCTCGCGCCGGTCGAGCCGCCCGCGCAGCTCCTCGACCTCGCGCTCGCGCCGCTCCAGCTCCTCGCGGTCGAGCTCGCGCCTGACGCCCTCCTGGACGCGCCGCTCCTCGAGCGCCCGCTCGCGGGCGTCGAGCTCCTGCGAGCGCTCCTGCAGGAGCGACTCGGCCTCGGCGAACGAGCGGTCGCGCTGGGCGACCCACTGGGTCGAGAGTGCGGCGTCGGGGTCGAGGAGGTCGCGCTGGAACTCGGCCAGCTCGCGCTCGCGGTCGGCCAGCCGGCGCTGCTCGACGCGCAGGCGGTCGCTCTTCTCGGTGAAGAGGCGCTCGCGCTCGGCGATCTCCGCCTCGCTCCGGGCGAGGCTGCGGAGCCGCTCCTCGAGTGCCTCCGTCTCCTGCACGACCGCGTGCGCCCGCGCCGCCATGTCGACGAGGACGCCGTCGAGGGCGCGGTCGAGGCCCTCCTGGACGGGCCGGAGCTCCGCCAGGCGGAGCCGGCGTGCCTCGAGGTCGGCCTCGAGCCGGACGAGCTCGGCCGCCTCGGCCTCGAGCTCGGCCGCCCGCTCGGCGAGCGCGGCGCCCCGCTCGTCGAGCTCGGCCGCGCTCCGGGCGAGGTAGCTCTCGAGCGAGCCCCTCAGCTTGTCGGTCACTCCGGACATGGTCTCTCCGGAAGACAATCGGCCGGGGACGGCTTCGGCTCAAGCTCGGCGTCCGGCCGGCTCAGGCGGCGAAGGCTCCCCAGGCTCCGCGGACGGCGAGGTCACGGCTGCCGAGCAGCATCCGCCGGGCCGGGCGAGCGGCGGGCTCGTCCGCGCAGAGCGTGACGAGGTCCCGGCTGGAGAGGGACGAGACCCGGTGCCCGAGGCTCTGCCTGCGCTCGATGCGCGAGCGCAGCCCCGTGCCGAACTCGGGCGCTGGTGCGGCGGCGGCGTTCATTGCGGCACGCTCATCCTCGCAGCGTCGGCCCGCGCCCGTCTCCCCCGAACGGGGGACGCTAGCCGACGACGGCGCGGGCGGCCCCGACGACGACGCGGCCGGCCTGCCGGAGCTTCCACGGCCTGACCCGGTCGATCGTGTCGCAGGGTCTGTGCCAGCAGGTGTCCCAGCGCCACTCGACCCAGGCGGCCGGCACGCCCCCGCGCGTGAGGTCGTCGTGGTCGGACTGGCCCGTGTCCCGCATGTACGTCACCCTGATGCCTGCGCGCCCGGCCGCGCGCAGGAGCTTCCGCGCCGAGCGGTTCGGCGAGGCTTCGAGGCCGCGGACGTGGAGGGTCGTGCCCACGCCGACCATGTCGATGGAGAGCGCGAGACGGACGCCGTCCTTCTGCGCCGGCGTGAGGCTGCGCGTGAGCCGGCGCGAGCCGAGGTGCCACGAGGAGCCCGTCATCATGCGCTCCTCGGCGCCGAGGGCGGCGACGAGAACGCCGTCGAGCCTCCGGAGGTTCCGCGCCACCTCGAGCATCGAGCCGACGCCGGAAGCGTTGTCGTTCGCCGCTCGCGTCCCCCGGACCCCGTCGACGTGCGCGACGACGATCACTCGGATGGGACCGGGAGTGCGGCCGATCACGTTGCGGGAGCGCCGGCCGTTCGGGAGCCGGAAGCGCTGCGTCCGGGTGTCGTAGCCGAGCGCGGCCAGGCGGGCGTTCACGATCCTGCCGGCCTCGCGCTCGTTGCCACCGCCGGCGACCCGCTGGCCGACGCCGGCGATCTCGGCCGTCCACCGCTTCGCCTTCTTCCCCGAGAACGACGCGCCCGCGGGCGGGGCGGCGAGCAGGAGGCCGAGCAGCGCGACGGCGACGACTCCGGGGCGGAAGCGGCGCATGGGCGGCCCATGGTAGCGCCGCCTCCCGCTGCTATCGTCGGCGGGGATGAGCGAGCGGCTCGAGAGCCTCCTGCGGACGGCCTTTCCCCACGCGCGCGAGCTCGCGGTCCTAGACCGCACCGGGGGAGGCGACCACTTCCACGTCACCGTCGTCGACGGGCGCTTCTCCGGCCTCCCGCTCGTCGACCAGCACCGGCTCGTCTACGACGCGCTTGCCGACCCGCTGGCCGACGGCACCATCCACGAGCTGAGGATCACGACGAGGGGAGACGGATGAGCGACCTTCGCGACCGCATCAGGGAGACGATCGAGCAGGAGCCGGTCGTCGCCTTCATCAAGGGCACGCACGAGCAGGTGTACTGCGGCAACTCCGACCGCGCGCTCCAGGCGCTCCGCGGCGTCGGCGCCGGGTTCACGACGGTGGACGTCCTCGTCGACCCGCGCATCCGCGAGGAGCTGTCGGCGCTCTCGAGCTGGCCGACGATCCCGCAGGTGTTCGTCAAGGGCGAGCTCGTCGGCGGCGCCGACATCGTGCAGGAGCTCGCGACCACGGGGCAGCTCGAGGCGACGCTGGAGGAGCGGCTCGGCGAGACCTGGCGCCGCCCCGGCGAGGAGCGCACGGTCTCCGTCTCCGACGGCCCGGGCCTCCACGTCCTCCCGGGCACGTAGGTCGCCGAGGCGCGGCCGCCCGCTAGAGGACCGAGACGACCCGTCGCGGCCGCGCGAAGTCGTAGACCTCGC
This sequence comes from Gaiellaceae bacterium, assembly GCA_035762005.1. GTDB lineage: Bacteria > Actinomycetota > Thermoleophilia > Gaiellales > Gaiellaceae > JAIBJN01. The sequence continues at coordinate 12,715 of DASTQA010000025.1, read as the reverse complement.
GCGCGAACGGCCTGGGGACACGGACGCAGCCGTGACTCACGGGGTAGGGCGGCACCCTCCTGTGGGCGTGGAACGCGATCCCGCCGTTGAAGTACACCGCCCACGGGAGCCAGACGTCGTAGACGTACGACCAGGACAGCCGCTCCCGGCGGTAGACGCGGAAGGTCCCGGCTGGCGTCCTGTAGCCGGCTCTCCCCGTCGAGACGTGGACCGTCCGCCTCACCCGTCCGTCCGCGACGAGGACGGCCACCTGCCTGCCGCGCCAGACCTCGACGCGCCGTCCGTCGCGCTCCACGCGTGGCCGGGGGGCGCTCGCGTCTCGAAGCGCGCTCCGCGTGACCGGCCCCACGACGCCGTCGGGCGCGAGGCCGTTCACCTTCTGGAAGGCGACGACGGCATGGTGCGTCCCGAGCGTGAAGCGGGACGAGTCGGCGCCGGCGGGCAGGTACGTCAGCTTCGCAAGCTTCGCGTTGAGCTTCGCCACGCCGTCGCCGCGCGAGCCCTTCGCGAGGACGGTCGCCTCCCCGGCGGCGGGGGCGGCGGCGGCGATCGCCGCCGCCGCGGTGACGGTCGTCACGACCCGTCGGATGTGACGCGCCCACCCCTCCATGCTTCCTCCGTCCTTGTGACTGCGGCCCGGGAAGGATGAACGCTCGCACGCGCCGTCGCAACATTGCGGCTCGCCGAACGTTCTCCCCCTGGCTCTCAGCTGGTCTGGCAAAGTGTGGTCCCACGCCGAGCCGGGCGCGTTTGGCCGGGTCGGTCGGCGGAAACCCAAATCACGACGACGGGCGACATGCGGCAGCGAGCGGCTCTCATCCTGATTCTCATCGCGGCGGTCTGGGCGGCGGGCGTCTTCGCGTCGCCCGCGCAGGCGCAGCAGGGTCCGCCGCCTCACGCGGAGGGCCCGAAGGAGAAGAAGCCGAAGCCCGAGAAGCCGGACGGCCCTCAGGGTCCGAAGGATCCGGCGCCGGAGGAGCCCCCGGCGCTCCCGGAGCCGACCGAGCCCCCCGCGGAGCCTCCGCCGCCCGAGGTCGAGGAGCCGCCGGTCGACACCGACGACGGCGCGGCCGGTCCCGGCGGCGGCACGACCGGCGGGGGCACGACGGGCGGGGGCACGACCGGCGGAGGGTCGGGAGCGGAGCCGCGAGCGTCGGGGCCGGGTTCCGCCCGCGGTCCTCTGTCGCCCGGCGCTGTCCTCGGGGCGACCGCCGGGGACGGCCGCAGCGCCGGCTCCCGGCCGGGCGAAGGCGTGCCCGGGACGCTCGGCTCGGCCCCCTCACCCGGCTTCGGCGAGGGCGACGACGGCGTGGGGGCGACGTACGGCTCGCCGAGCGCGCTCGAGTCCGGTCGGACCGCCGGGGCCTCCGCCGAGTCGATCCCGGCGGCCGCGCCCGACGACGGCGTGGCCGGCGTCGGCGTCCTCCCGCTCACCGTCCTCGTCGGCGGGCTCGCTCTCGTGTCGGTCGGCCTCGCCGTGGGCCTCGCCCGCGTCCATGCGGGCCGCTCGTGGCACCCGCCCGGCTCGCGGCCCGAGCGCACCTAGCCCCGGTCGACCGACCGGCTACCCGACGGTCGAGCCCAGGAGCACGGCGCGGATCGCCTGGTGGCTCTCCTCGTCCGGCGACTCGGAGATCACGGTCGCCGGGCGGTCGAAGCGGCCGAGCGCCTCGGCGAGCGGCTCCGCGCGGAGCGTGCCCTCCCCGTAGCGGAGGTGCTTCGTCTCGTTCCGGTTCGCGTAGGCGATGTCCGAGAAGTGGACGTGGAAGGGCGCCCCCGGCTCGAGGACGGCGTCGGCACGCGCGAGGACGTGGGCGAACGCCTCCGCCTCGGTGAAGCCGCCGTCGGTGACGGCGTGGAGGTGGGCGAAGTCGAGCACGGGGCGCACCCAGTCGAGGCGTTCCGCGAGCCAGAGGACGTCCTCGGCGGTGCCGAGCTCGCGCACGCGACCCATCACCTCGACGCCGAAGGGGACGGCGCGGCCCTTCGCCACGAGCCGCTCGCGGAGCGCGCCCAGCTGCTCTGCGACCGCCGCGAGCGCCGCCTCGCGCTCGCGCCCGAGCAGGAAGCCGGGATGGAAGACGACGAGCTCCGCGCCGCAGGCGACGGCGACGCCCGCCGAGTGGTCGAGCATCCCGATCGCCATGTTGTACTTCCGGTCGCGCTCGACGTGGCCCATGAAGCCGGCGATCGGCGCGTGCACCGACAGCGCGACGTCGGCGTCGCGGGCGAGCTCCCCGAAGCGCTCCGCCCACGGGTAGCCCATCCAGAACTTGCCCTCGAAGTCGATCTCGCAGGCCGTGTAGCCGCGCTCCCGGAGGAGCTCGATCGCCGCCTCGGGACTCTCGCGGGAGGGCACGCGGGCAGGGCCGATGCGCGTCGGGGGCACGCGGCCAGCCTACTCCACGGCCTCACGCCCCCCGGGCTCCCGCGGGTCGCCGGGTCCGTCCGACGTGCGCACTACGTTTTCGCCATGGCCAAGCGACCCTCCCGCATCGAGCTTCTCGAGCTGGACATCGACCTCCGCCTCGCCGACCTCTGGGCGGAAGCCTGCGGCGTCGGCGAATGGAACCTCGAGGTCATGGCCGCCTTCCTCCGCGCCGCCTACGGCAAGGGCTACTGCGACGCGCTCACCGAGGACGCTCCCGGCAGCCTCTGCCGCGACCACGGGTACCGCATTCCCGAGCGGAAGCCCGCGGCCGCTACGCCCGAATAGCGCACGCCGGCACGGGTACACTCGGAGGCGTGGCAAGGCGGCGCAACCCGGTGCGCCTCGTGGTCGCGCTCTCCGTCGCGGCCGTGCTGGCGATCTTCCTCATCTGGACGAGCCTCGCCGGAGGGACGGCGTCGCTGCAGCCGAGCGAGCTCGCCGGGACGAGCGGCGAGGTCGGCGTCGCCGGCATCGTCGTCGGGCCGGTGGAGGGCGACGCGCGCGGCTCGGGGCTGCGCTTCTTCGTCCGCGACATCGACGGCACGGACAAGGTTCCCGCGGTCTACACGGGCTCGGTGCCGGACCTCTTCAAGGCCGGCCGCGAGGTCTACATGAAGGGCGCGATGCAGGACGGGACCTTCGTCGCGACGCCCGACTCGCTCGTGACGAAGTGCCCGTCGAAGTACGCGCCCGAAGGCGAGTAGAGTGCCGCGCCGGGTGACGGTGCCCCGCTCCCGGTCCCGGAGTGCCATGCGGACGCTCGCACCCGGGTCGCGTGAGAGCGCGGCAGACGCGCGCGGGCGCCGCCCGCAGGGGCGGTAGGTGCCGGAGCTCGGTCGCGCCGCCCTTGTCGCCGCGCTCGGGCTGATCCTCTACGCCCTGGTCGCGGGCGCCTACGCCGCCTGGCGCGGGCGCAGGCGCCTCCTCGACTCGGCCACGAACGCGCTCGTCGCCGCCTTCGCCGCCGTCGCGGTGGCCTCGCTCGTCCTCGTCGGCGCGCTCGCCGGGAGGGACTTCTCGTTCGAGTACGTCGCCCGCTCGACGAGCCGCGAGCTGCCCATGGGGTACACGCTCGCCGCCTTCTGGAGCGGCCAGGCGGGCTCCCTCCTCCTCTGGCTCCTCGTGCTGACGGGAGCGGCGACCGCCGCGCTCCTCTGCAACCGCCGGCTCGTCCGCCAGGTGCTGCCCTGGACGGTGCCGATCCTCGCCGGCGTCGCGGCGTTCTTCGCGTTCCTCGTCGTCGGGGTCGCGAGCCCGTTCGAGACTCAGGTGGCTCCGGCCGACGGCGCCGGCATGACCCCGAGCCTCCAGAACCCCTACATGATGGCCCACCCGCCGATGCTCTACCTCGGCTACGTCGGGCTCACGATCCCGTTCGCGTTCGCGATGGCGGCCCTCGCTTCCCGCCGCACCGACGAGCGGTGGATCGTCGCCACCCGCCGCTGGACGCTCGGGGCCTGGACGTTCCTCGGCTTCGGCATCCTCCTCGGCGCCAAGTGGGCCTACGAGGAGGTCGGCTGGGGCGGCTGGTACGCGTGGGACCCGGTCGAGAACGCCGCGCTCATGCCCTGGCTCGTGGCCACTGCCTTCCTCCACTCCGTGATGGTGCAGGAGAAGAAGGACATGCTCCGGGTCTGGAACGTCGTGCTCGTCGCCGGCGCGTTCGCGCTCTCGCTCTTCGGGACGTTCCTGACGCGGAGCGGGGTCGTGAACTCGATCCACAGCTTCACCGAGTCCTCGATCGGGCCCTTCTTCCTCGGCTTCATCGCGGTCGTCGCCGCCTTCTCGATCGCCCTCGTCCTCTCGCGCCTGTCGCTCCTGCGCGCCCGGACGCGGCTCGAGTCCCTCGTCTCCCGCGAGGCGGCGTTCCTCTACAACAACCTCTTCCTCGTCGCGCTCGCGCTCACGATCCTCTGGGGCGTCGTCTACCCGCTCGTCTCCGAGGCCGTGCGCGGCGTGGCCGTCTCGGTCGGCGCGCCCTACTACGACTTCTTCGCCATCGTCTTCGGGCTCCCGCTCGTCCTCCTCATGGGGATCGGCCCCGTCGTCGCGTGGCGGCGGGCCTCGCTCCGCTCGCTCTCGCGCCAGCTCGTGTGGCCGGCGGCGATCGCCTTGGCCGCCGGCGCGCTGCTCCTCGTCGGCGGGGCCGGCTCGAGCACCGCCGGCCTCGTCGGCTACACGTTCGGCGCCTTCGTCGCGGCGACGATCGTGCTCGAGTTCGTGCGCGGGACGCGCGCGCGGAAGAGCCTCGGCGCAGGCGGCTGGTGGAGCGCCTTCAGCGGCCTCGTCGGGAGGAACCGGCGGCGCTACGGCGGCTACGTCGTCCACGCGGCCATCGTCGTGCTCCTCGTCGGCGCCGTCGGAATCGGCGCCTTCTCGACGACGGAGCAGGCCCGGCTCGCCCCCGGCCAGTCGCTCGCGGTCGGCGACTACACGCTCGTCTACCGCACGACGGAGCAGCGCCGCGGGGCGAACGCGCAGGAGCTCCGCGCCCGGCTCGACGTCCACCGCGGCGACGACCGGCTCGGGACCCTCCGGGCCGGGAAGAACCGCTACCTCGCCGAGGGGGAGACCTCGAACGAGGTCGGGATCCGCACGGACTGGCTCCGCGGCGAGGACCTCTTCGTGATCGCGGACCAGTTCAACGCCGACGGCTCGGTCTTCCTCAAGGCGCTCGTCAACCCGCTCGTCAACTTCATCTGGCTGGCCGGGCTCGTCTTCGTCCTCGGCTCGGCCGTGGCGATGTGGCCCGACGCCCGCGAGCAGCGGCGACTGGCCGAGCGCTTCGCCCGCGACGGCGCCCTCGCCCGCGCGTGATGGAAACCCTCGCGCTCGTGCTCGGCGCCCTTCTCACCGTGCTCTGCGTCCTCTTCGTCGCCCGCCCGCTCCTCCGGCAGGCCCGCGAGAACGGGCCGGACTCCCCCGCGGAGGTGGCGAGAGTCAGGCTTCTCGAGGAGCGGGACCGCGCGCTCGCGGCGGTGAAGGAGCTCGAGTTCGACCATCGAACGGGCAAGGTGTCCGACGAGGACTACCGCGCGCTCGTCGGGCCGCTCCGGCGGCAGGCGGCCGAGGCGCTGCGCGCACTCGAGCATGAAGAACACCCCGAGCGGGAAGGATCCGTAGTCGATGTCCACGGTTGAGTGCGCCAACTGCCACTCGAGCGTGCCGGCCCAGAGCAGGTTCTGCCCCGAGTGCGGGCGACCGCTCGTCGAGGCGCGCGCGGACGAGTCCGTTGCGATGCGCCGGCTCTGGCCGCGGGAGTGGGGTCTCGCCGCCGCCGTGCTCCTCGGGGGAGCGGGCATCGTCCTCCTCGCCGCCCAGGTGTGGGTCTTCGGCATCCTGCTCCTGCTGCTCGCCGCCGGCGTCCTCCTCGTCCAGCACGAGGCCGAGCGCCGAGCGGGCCGCGCGGTCGTGGGCAACGTCCGCTCGCGCATCGCCGCGCAGCGCAACCTCGTGAGCGCGCGCTCCCGCGGCCAGATCGACCTCTTCCGCCTCCGGCGCGAGCTGGCCGAGCTCCAGGCCGAGCGGAGCCGCGGGTTCCTCGCGCTCGGCCGCGCGGGCTACGTCCGTGACCGTGCCGGCGTCCAGGCGGCGCGGGCGCATCTCGACGACGTGAGCGGCCGTCTCGAGGCGAAGGAGGCCGAGGTCGAGGCCCTCCTCGCCCAGATGCGGGAGCGGGTCCGCCGCGTGCAGGCGCAGTCCGCGCCCACCCCGAGCGTGGAGGCGCCGCCCGAGCCGCCCCGCCTGCCGGAGCCGTACCCGCCTCCGGACGAGGGCGAGCCGCCCGGCCCCGCGCCCGTCCCCGAGCCCGGCCCCACGACGGTGCCCGAGCCCGGCCCCACGACCGTGCCGGAGCCGTCTCCCGGTGAGCCGCCGCCTCCGCCGGGGCATCCCCCGACGCCCCAGACGCGGAGGCGCCGGGCCTCGAGGGCGCGCCGAGGCTGATCTCCTCGCACCCCCCGGTCGGCATGCCGGCCGGGGAACGTGGTACAACACCGCCTTCGAGATCGAAGACCCCCCGGTCGGGTGGCGCAGGGACGCCCGCGCGCCCGCCGAATCCAGTTTCCGGTGGTTGACGCTCGCCTCATCCGTCTCTCGCTCGCGCTCATCGGCGCCGTCCTCGTCCTCGGCGTGCCGTCCGGGCTCGCGCAGTCGCTCTACGATCGGCAGGCCGATGTCAACCGACGGATGTCGGGGCTCCGCGAGGACATCGAGGCCGCCAAGGCGAGCGAGGGCGCGCTCACGAGCGAGATCGAGGCAGCCGGCCAGCGGATCGAGGCCCTCGACGGCGACATCGGCGCCCTCACGACCCGGATCGCGCAGCTCGAGGCGGAACTCGCGGTGCACCGGGCGCGCCTCGCCCTCCTCGAGGCCAGGATCGAGCGGCAGACGCAAGACCTCGAGCACCTGCGACGCCAGTACGTCCTCGCCCAGCAGCAGCTGGAGACGCGCCTGATCGAGCTCTACCAGAGCGAGGAAACGGACTCCTTCGGCGTCCTCCTGCAGGTGCAGAGCCTCGGCGACCTGATCGACCAGCTCGAGTACTTCGACTCCATCGGCCGGCAGGACCGCGCGATCACGGTCGAGATCGCGCGCCTCAAGACGGAGATGCGGCTCGCCCGCGAGCGGACCCAGGCCACGCAGGCCGAGGTCGAGAAAGAGGCGGACGCGCTCGAGGTGAAGACGGCCGAGCAGGTCGCCGCCCGCGAGGCGCTCGTCGCCCAGCAGCAGGCGATGGCGACGGCCCGGGCCGAGCGCCAGGGCCTCCTCGCGAGCACCCGCCAGCACCGCCACGAGGCCGAGGAGGACCTCGACGCGCTCCAGGCCGCGAGCGCGCAGCTCGCTGCGCAGATCCAGGCCGCCCAGGCGGCCGCCAGCGCCAGCAGCAGCGGCGGAGGCGGAGGCGGCTCGAGCGGGAACGGCACGTCCTCGAGCGGCTTCATCTGGCCCGTGAGCGGGGTCGTCACGAGCGGCTTCGGCTGGCGCTGGGGGCGGATGCACGAGGGCATCGACATCTCGGCGCCCTGCGGGACGCCCATCCGCGCGGTCGCCGCCGGGACGGTCATCTTCTCGGGCTGGATGGGCGGCTACGGGAACCTCGTCGTCGTCGACCACGGGAACGGCCTCGCGACGGCGTACGCGCACCAGTCGGCGATCTACGCCTCGGGCGGCGTCGGCCAGGGCCAGACCATCGGCGCCGTCGGGACGACGGGCAGCTCGACCGGCTGCCACCTCCACTTCGAGGTGCGGGTCAACGGCGGCGCCGTCGACCCGATGGGCTACCTCTAGCCCGCCCGCCGCACCTCCGTCTCCGCCGGCATCCGGCCGAGCGCCCGAAAGCGCCGGGCGGTGGAAGCCGGTGCCTCGCCGGCTACTCGAGGATCGCCCAGAGGAGGAGGGCGATCAGGACGAGGATCGGCACCCAGGCCCAGGCGAGGACGCGGAAGGCCCGCCGCTCTCCGGGGCCCGGGCCCGGCTCGGGCACGAAGGGGTCGCGCGGGAGCGAGGGCTGGCGCGGCACGTCGTCCTCGCCCTCGAGCACGACGGGGTCGTCCTGAACCTCGCGCTCCTCGTCCATGGCGGGACCCTGCCCGGGAAACCCGGGGCGGAAACGGCTACGCGGGCACGTCCTCGCTCACGTGGATGTCGGGCAGGCCGCGGTAGTGCTCGTGGAGGTGGAACCCGTAGCCGACGAAGAAGCGATCGGGCACGGTGAAGCCGACGTAGCGCATCGGGAGGTCGTCCACGAGCCGGCGGTACGGCCGGTCGAGGAGCGTGCAGACGGCCACGTCCCTGGGGCCGCGGAGCGAGAGCGTCTTGACGACGTAGTTGAGCGTCAGGCCCGTGTCGACGACGTTCTCGAGCAGGAGGACGTCCCGGCCGCGAATCGGGAGGTCGAGATCCTTGAGCAGGCGGATGTGCGAGCGGCCGCCGAGGCTGCCGCCGTAGCCGGCGAGCACGAGGAAGTCCATGGCATGGGGGATCGGGATCGCCCGCGCGAGGTCGGCCGCGAACACGAACGCCCCCTTGAGCACGGTGACGAGCACGAGGTCGCGCGCGGCGTAGTCGCGCCCGATCTCCGCGCCGAGCTCCCCGACCCGGCCGGCGATCTCGGCCCGCGAGAGGTAGACCTCGCCCGGCCCGGGCGCCGGGAGTGCCTCGGCCGGCGCCGTCACGTCGCCGGCCTGCGTCCTAGACGAGGTTGAGGCCGTATTTCTGGCCCAGGCGCTCGAAGTCGCGCCGCGTGAAGAGTTTGACCTTGATGTCCGGGTACCGCTCGCGGAACTTGCGGATCTTGCGGTTCTTGCGCGTCACGAGCGACTGCTTCATGACGGTCACCTCGAGGTAGAGGTCCTGCTCGGGGAGGTAGAAGTCCGGCGTGAAGGCCTCGAGGACCCGACCGCTCGCGTCGCGCTCGAGCGGGAAGGAGTGGGGCTCGTACTCCCAACGGATGCCGTGGAAGTCGAGCATCCGGGCGCACTCCGCCTCCGCCTCGTTGGCGAAGGGGGCCCCGGAATCAGCCTGGAAATCGCCGCTTTCTGGGCGCATCCCACCACCAACGTAGCAGTCGCCCCGGACGACCCTCACTTACAATCCGGGAATCCGACGGGAAAGGCTCCCGCTGTTTCGCATCGCGCACTTCTCGGATCTCCATTGCGGCTCGCCGTACTTCGTGCCTGCCCTCGCCGACCGGGCGATCATGGAGATCAACGAGCTCGAGCCCGACCTCGTCGTCTGCACGGGCGACCTGACGACCTTCGGCTTCCAGCAGGAGTACGCCGAGGCGAGGGCGTACTTCGATCGCCTCGAATGCGAGCAGGTCGTCGTCATCCCGGGGAACCACGACTCGCGCAACGTGGGCCACATCCACTTCGAGGAGATCTTCGGCGAGCGCAAGGGCGTCGTGCACGTGAACGGCGTCACCATCGTCTACATCGACTCGTCGGAGCCGGACTTGGACCACGGCGTCATCGGCCGCGGCAACTACCCCTGGATCGAGGAGACGTTCGCCGCCCCGGCCGACTTCCGCATCTTCGTCCTCCACCACCATCTCCTCCCGGTGCCGGGGACCGGGCGCGAGCGCAACATCGTCTACGACGCCGGCGACGTGCTCGAGCTGCTCCAGCACGTCGGCGTGAACCTCGTCCTCTCCGGCCACAAGCACGTGCCGTACGCCTGGCGCCTGGAGAACCTCTTCGTCGTCAACGCGGGCACGGTCTCCTCGCTCCGGCTCAGGGGCAAGACGCGTCCCTGCTACAACCTGATCGAGATCGAGAACCGTCACGTCGACGTCTGGCGGAAGTACCCCTTCCACGGCCAGGAGCGCATCATCCAGTTCTCCGTGGACACGCTCGAGTTCGAGAAGTACACGGCGCGGATCGAAGGGGAGCTGACGGGCCGCCAGTGAGGGCGCTCGCGCTCATCGACGGCGAGCACTACCCGGACGTCGTCCGGGACGCGCTCGCCGCGCTCCCCTACGAGGTCGTCGGAGCCGTCCTGCTCGGGGGCTCGGAGAAGCTCCGCGACGGTGACGCCGAGTACGGCGTCCCGCTCCTGGATGACCTCGCGACCGCGCTCGCCGCCGCCGAGGCCGACGTCGTCCTCGACCTCTCCGACGAGCCGGTCGTCGGGCCGCGCCGGCGGTTCCGGCTCGCGTCGCAGGTCCTCGCCGCGGGACTGCCCTACCTCGGGGCCGACTTCAGGCTCGATCCGGTCGCGTTCGCCCCGCTCGACCGGCCGGCGCTCGCGGTCGTCGGCTCGGGCAAGCGCGTGGGGAAGACGGCCGTCGCCGGCCACGTGGCGCGGCTCCTCTCCGCGTCGCGCGAGGTCGTCGTCGTCGCGATGGGGCGGGGAGGCCCGGCGGAGCCCGTCGTGAGCGAGGCCTCGCCCACGACGGAGGACCTCCTGGCGCGCTCGCGGGCGGGCGAGCACGCCGCCTCGGACTACCTCGAGGACGCCGCGCTCGCGGGCGTCGTCACCGTCGGCGCGCGCCGCTGCGGCGGCGGCCTCGCGGGCCGCCCGTTCTTCTCGAACGTCGAGGAGGCCGCGCGCCTGGCCGCCTCCCTCGGGCCCGACCTCGTGCTGCTCGAGGGGAGCGGGGCAGCGCTCCCGCCGGTCGAGGCCGCGCGGCGCATCCTCGTCGCCGGCGCGCAGCAGGACCCGGAGGTGGTCGCGGGCTACCTCGGCGCCTACCGGCTCCTCCTCAGCGACCTCGTCGTCCTGACGGGCTGCGAGGAGCCGCTGGCGACGGCGGCCGCCGTGGAGGCGGTGCGCGCGGCGATCGCCGACGTCGATCCCGAGCTGCCGGTCGTCGCCACGGTCCTGCGCCCTCGCCCCGTCGAGGCGGTCGCCGGCCGGCGGGTGGCGTTCTTCTCGACCGCACCGCGCGCGATCCACGAGCGCCTGCGGCAGCATCTCGAGGACGAGCACGGGGCCGAGGTCGTCCTCGTCTCCGGCTCGCTGGCCGACCGCGCCGCGCTCGGGGTCGAGCTCGACTCGGAGGAGGGGCGACGGGCCGAGCTCTTCCTCGTGGAGATCAAAGCCGCCGCGATCGACGTCGTCGCCGAGGCGGCCGCCGAGCGGGGCATCCCGCTCGTCTTCGCCGACAACGAGGTTCTCCCGCTGGCCGGGGAGCGCGATCTCGACGGGCTCCTGCTCGCGCTCGCGGACGCGGTCGTCGCCGAGGGGGTCGCTGCGTGAGCGACCGCCGGCCTCCCGAAGCGACCGTCTCGCAGGACGTCACGCTCCCGTACTCGAAGGGGCTCATGGCGAAGACGCTCATGGGCACCGGCATCAAGCCCGAGCGCGCCTACGAGCTCGCCCGCCTGATCGAGGGCGTGCTCGTGAGCGGGCGCGAGGAGTCGGCCGTGGCGCCGGAGCGCCTCTACGACGTCGCGGCGGGTGTCCTCGCCGAGCACGAGGGGGAGGAGTCCGTCCGCCTCCTGCGACGCCTGCAGGCCCTCCGGGAGCTCGACCTCCCGCTCGTCCTCCTCGTCGGCGGCGCGACCGGAACCGGCAAGTCGACCGTCGCGACCGAGGTCGCGCACCGCCTCGGCATCACGCGCGTGACCTCGACGGACATCGTCCGCCAGACCATGCGCGCCTTCTTCTCGCAGAAGTTCATGCCCTCCATCCACTACTCGAGCTTCGAGGCGGGGCCCGCGGTCCGCTCGGACGGCGACGAGGAGGATGCGGCGCTCGCCGGCTTCAAGGAGCAGACGCGGAACGTCCTCGTGGGCGTGACGGCCGTCATCGGGCGCGCGCTCGAGGAGGGCTACTCGCTCGCCGTCGAGGGCGTCCACCTCGTGCCAGGCGCGCTTCCCCGCTCGTACGGCGGCGCCGTCGCCGTCCAGTGCATCCTCGCCATCCAGGACGAGGACGAGCACGCGCGGCACTTCTGGACGCGGGACGCCGTCTCCGAGGGACTGCGCCCGATGCACAAGTACCTCCGCGCCCTGCCCGAGATCAGGCGGATCCAGGAGCACCTGGTCGCGCGCGCCGAGAAGCACGGCGTGCCGGTGATCGAGAACACCCGCATGGAGCACGCCGTCAACGAGGTCATCCACCTCGTGCTCGCCGAGGTCGAGCGGGCCCACGAGCAGGCTCCCGCTTGACCGAGCCGGGTCTCTGCCGCTGCGAGCTCTACGCGGCCGTCACGGAGCGCGCCGCGCTCGCGAGCGCCCGCTGGCTCGGGCGGGGGGACGTCAAAGGCGCCGAGGAGTCCGCCGCGACGGCGATGCGCGAGGGGCTCGAGCAGATGGGCATCTCGGGCCGGATCGTCGTCGGCGGGGACGAGGAGGGCGACGTGCTCCCCATGGACGACGTCGTCGGCGTCGGCGGCGACGAGGTCGACCTCGCCGTCGACCCGCTCGAGGGCCGGGCCGTCGTCGCGCGCGGCGACTACGGCGCCATGTCGATGATCGCCGTGGGCGAGTCGGGCTCGTTCCCGCGGCTGCCGCAGATGTACATGCGCAAGATCGCCGTCGGCCCCGTCGGCCGCGGGAAGATCGACCTCCTGCGACCGGTGGGCGAGAACATCCGCGCCCTCGCGGAGGCGTACGGGCGCCGCCCCAACGACATCACCGCCATCGTGCTCGACCGGCCGCGCCACCACGACCTCGTCGAGGAGATCCGCGCGGCGGACGGCCGGATCAAGCTCATCCAGGACGGCGACGTCACGGCGTCCATCACGGCCGCGGTGCGGGGGACGAACGACCACATCGCGGTCGGGATCGGCGGCGCGCGGCAGGCGGTGCTCTCGGCGGCGGCGCTCCGCTGCCTCGG
>DASTQA010000024.1:0-73946 GCA_035762005.1 Gaiellaceae bacterium | reverse complement strand
TTGCCGGAAGACAAGTTCAAACCTGCGGGTAGTCCTCCTCCCCAGGCGTTGTCATGACCAATCAAGTGAGTGAAAGATCGCCAAGTGAATTGTTGTTATCACCAACTGCTGCCCGAACCTCCACCTCCTGCCGCTCGCCGCCGTCGTCGCCCTCGGCGTGCGGGGAGCGCTCCGCCGCGCGGCAACGGCGGCCGCCGCCGTCCTGGCCGCGGTCGCGGCGGCAGCGGCGGCCGAGGCAGCGCTCCCGCTCACGGGCGAGGCAGCGCCGGCCGTGTCCGGCCTGGGCGGGAGCGACCGCCCGCCGGCCGCCCTCGACGCCGCGTGGACCGCGCTCGCCGGCCGGCCGACAGTCCTCGTCGCCGCCCTCGTCCTCGCGGTCGCTGCCGCTTTCGCCCCGCTCGCCCGCGGGCGCGGCCTCTGGGCCGTCGCGGCCTGGGGAACCGGGCTCCTCGGGGGGATCCTGCTCGTTCCCGCCCCCTTCGGAGGGGAGCCGGTCGCCGCCGCCTGGGCAGTGCCCGCCGTCTGGCTGGCGGCGTCGCTCCTCGTCTACGGCCGGGTCAGGCGTCGTTAGCATGCCCGGAGGGCACAAGGTGCCCGTCCGGTATGAGCGTCCTGCGGAGCATCGAGCACAGGATCGAGTCGATCGTCGAGGGCGTCTTCGGCCGCGCCTTCCGGACGCACGTGCAGCCGGTCGAGCTCGCCCGGAAGCTCGCGAAGGAGATGGACGAGGCGAAGTCGATCTCGGTCTCGCGCGTCTACGTGCCGAACGAGTACACGGTCTACCTCTCCCCGACCGATCGGGATCAGTTCTCGAGCTACGAGGACTCGCTCCTCACCGAGCTCTCCGACTACCTCTCCGAGCACGCCCGCCGCGAGGGCTACGCGCTCCTCTCGACGCCGCGCGTGCTCATGGAGGAGGACGAGGACCTGAGCATGGGCGAGTTCGGGATCGCCACGCGCATGGTGCAGCCCGCGCGGGCGCAGGCGCCGGCTCCGCCGGGCGTCCAGCCGCAGGAGGCGCCGGGCGCGACGCGGGTCTACAAGCCCGCTCCCGCCCCCTCGGCGACCGCCGCCGTCTCGGCCGAGGAGGCGGCGGAGCTCGACCTGGCCCACGCCGCCGGCGCCCTCGTGCTCGGCGGGCGGCGCCACGAGCTGAGCGGCCGGACGGTCGTCCTGGGACGCTCCCGGGACTGCGACATCACCGTCGACGACGCCAACGTCTCGCGGCAGCACGCCGAGGTGCGCCACGAGGACGGCGCCTACTGGATCGTCGACCTCGGCTCGACGAACGGCACGACCGTGAACGGCAAGCGGGTCGACCGGGCGAAGCTCGAGCCGGAGGACGACATCGTCCTCGGCACGACGAGGCTCCGCTACGAACGCGGCTACTAGTGCCCGGCCGGGAGACAGAGGCCGCTCGCGCGTCCGCCGGGGCACGGCGACGGATCCGGCGGGGGCGCTGACGTGTCGGTCTCCGTCGAGCCGGTCCTGATCGCGCTGCAGGCCGCGTTCATCGTCCTCCTCTACCTCTTCATCTGGCGGGTCGTCCGCTCGGCGGCGCGCGCGCTCCCCGCCGCGCCGCAGGAGAGCTTCGTCCTCGCGCCCGCGCAGGTGGCGCAGGCGCGGGCGGAGGCGGGGCTCGAGCCCGGCCGGCTCGTCGTCGTCCGCTCGCGGGCGCTGCCCGTCGGGAAGGCCGTCGAGGCGGGCCCCGTGCCGACGACGATCGGGCGGGGCGACGACAACGTCCTCGCCCTCGACGGCGACGACTTCGCCTCGGGCCACCACGCGCGGGTCGAGTCGGGGCTCGACGGCACCTGGGTCGTCGACCTCGGCTCGACGAACGGGACGTTCGTGAACGGCGAGCGCGTCGAGGGCCGCCGGCGCCTGCACGAGGGCGACCTCCTCCAGGTCGGCGACACGGAGCTGCGGTACGAGCGATGAGGCTGGGGGAGAGCGCAGGGAAGACCGACGCCGGGCGCGTCCGCCGGCGCAACGAGGACTCCTACGTCATCGACCCGCCCCTCTTCGCCGTCGCCGACGGCATGGGCGGGGCGCAGGCCGGCGAGGTGGCCTCCCGGCTCGCGGCCGCGGCCTTCCGCGAGTACCACGAGGCGGACGCGCTCGACCCGGAGGCGCGCGTCGTCGCCATCATCCAGGAGGCGAACCGGCGGATCTTCGAGCGTGCCAGCAGGGACACCGAGGCCTCGGGGATGGGGACGACCGTCACGGCCGCGCTGCTCGCGGACGCGGGCGTCGTCTTCGGGCACGTCGGGGACTCGCGCGCCTACCGGATCCGCGCGGGCCGCCTGGAGCAGCTCACGGACGACCACTCGCTCGTCGCCGACCTCGTGCGGAGCGGGCGGCTCTCGCCGGAGGAGGCCGAGTCGCACCCGCAGCGCTCCGTGATCACCCGCGCGCTCGGCACCGACCCGGAGGTCGACGTGGACACGTTCGCGCTCGAGCCGGAGCCGGGCGACCTCTTCCTCCTCTGCTCCGACGGGCTCCCGACGATGGTCGCCGACGAGGAGATCCTGCGCATCGTCGACCGTGCGGGCTCGCTCGAGGAGGCGGCCCGCGAGCTCGTCCGGGCGGCGAACAGCGGCGGCGGGGAGGACAACGTCACGGTCGTCCTCTTCCGCCTCGAGCAGGACCAGTCGGCGCTCGAGGAGACGCTCGTCGCCCCGGACGGCGGCGCGGCCGCGCCGGGCGAGGAAGACGAGCTCGAGGACACGCTGACCGGCCTCCCCCCGGTCGCGCCGGCAGCCGCCCGGCCGGCGGAGCCAGAGGGGGAGAAGCCGGCACACCGCCGGCGGCGGCACGGGCCCTGGGGCCGGCGGGTCCTCTGGGGGGCGCTCGCGCTCGGCTTCGTCGCGCTCGTCCTCGGCGGCGCGCTCTTCGGCCTCTCGCGGGCCTACTTCGTCGGCGCGGACGAGCAGGGCAACGTCACCGTCTTCCAGGGCGTGCCCTTCGACCTGAGCGACGGTGTCGGCCTCTACCGAGAGCGCTACGTGAGCCCGCTCGCAGCGGCCCAGCTCTCCCCGGAGGAGCGGACAGAGCTCTTCGACCACGAGCTGACGTCGTTCGAGCGCGCCAAGGCGCGGATCCGCGTCTTCGAGGCCGAGGCGCTCCCGTAGGCGGATGACCCTCCGCACGCGGGAGCTCCTGAACCTCGGCCTCGTCGGTCTCCTCACGGCCGCGGGCTTCGCGTCCGTCTACATCGCCCGCCAGGAGGTCGTCTCGACCGCCTCCCTCTCGTACGCCGCCTTCTTCCTGGCGCTCTTCCTGGCCGCGCACCTCGTCGTGCGCCTCCGCCTCCCCGACGCTGACCCGTATCTGCTCCCGCTCGGCGGCCTCCTCGCGGCGATCGGTCTGACCGAGATCTACCGGATCGAGCCCGACCTGGCGTTCCGGCAGGGCCTCTGGGTCGTCGTCGGCGTCGCCGCGTTCCTCGCGCTCGTCCTCTTCCTGCGCGACTACCGCGAGCTGGACGGCGTCAAGTACGTCCTCGGGGTCTCGGCGATCGTGCTGCTCGTCCTGCCGGCGCTCCCGGGCATCGGCAGGACGATCAACGGGGCGACCCTCTGGGTGGACATCGGCCCGCTCGTCTTCCAGCCCGGCGAGCTCGCCAAGGTGCTGATCGTCGTCTTCCTCGCCGGCTACCTCCGCGACAACCGCGAGATGCTCTCGTACGGCGTCGGCTCGGGCCGGCTTCCCTCCCCGAAGCACCTCGGCCCGCTCCTGCTCGTCTGGGGCGGGGCGATGCTCGTCCTCTTCCAGACCCGCGACCTGGGCGGGGCGCTCCTCTACTTCGCCATCTTCCTCGTCATGCTCTACACGGCGACCGCGCGCTGGTCGTTCGTCGCCGCCGGGCTCGCGCTCTTCCTCCTCGGCGCGTTCGCGCTCTACCAGGTGATCCCGCACGTGCAGGACCGGGTCGAGGGCTGGCTCGACCCCTGGAGCGACCCGCAGGGCGAGACCTACCAGCTCGTCCAGTCGATCTACGCCATCTCGAGCGGCGGGGTGTTCGGCTCCGGGCTCGGGCGCGGGGTCCTCCTCAGCCCGGAGGGGGAGAGCTACATCCCCTTCCTCGAGACCGACTTCATCTTCTCGGCCATCGCCCAGGAGCTCGGGCTCGCAGGAGCCGCGGCCGTCATCCTCCTCTACCTCCTCTTCGCCTTCCGCGGCTTCCGCGTCTCCATGCTCGCCGACGACGGCTTCTCGAAGCTCCTCGCGGCGGGGCTCACGGCCGCCGTCTCGATCCAGGCGTTCATCATCATCGGCGGCGTCACCGGGCTGATCCCGCTCACGGGGATCACGCTGCCCTTCGTCTCCTACGGGGGCTCGAGCATCGTCGCGAACTTCCTCCTCCTCGGGCTCCTGCTCATGGTCTCCGACCGCGTCGAGAGGACGGGCCGCGCGTGAACCCGCAGATCCGCCGCCTCTTCTACGTCTTCACCTTCCTCTTCGTCGCGCTGATCGCGACCGCGACCTACTGGCTCTGGCGCGCGCCCGACCTCGAGGCCCGGCAGGGGAACCCCGGCCTCGTCGTGCGCGAGCTCGAGATCCGGCGCGGGCTCGTCTACGCGTCCGACGGGCGAACCGTCCTGGCGCGCAACCGCCGGCGCGAGCTCGAGGACGGGCGCGTCTGGTGGCTGCGGCGCTACCCGCGTGGCGAGCTAGCTGCGCACGCCGTCGGCTATTCGACGGTCGCCCGCTCGCGCACCGGGCTCGAGGAGTCCCTGAACGACTTCCTCACGGGGTCGAACGCGAATCTGAGCACGATCATCGACGCGACGCTCGACCGGCTGCGCGGCCTCACGCGCGAGGGCAACGACGTCATCACGACGCTCGATCTCCGCGCCCAGGAGACGGCGATGCAGGCGCTCGCGAGCAGCTGCGGCGCGGCCGTCGCCCTCGAGCCCGCCACCGGCCGCGTGCTCGCGCTCGCCTCGACGCCGTCGTTCGACCCGAACCTCGTCGAGGACGACTTCCGCCAGATCGAGCGGATCGAGGGCGCCTGCACGCCGGCGGCCCCGCTCCTCGACCGGGCGACCGCCGGGCTCTTCACCCCGGGGTCGACCTTCAAGGTGGTGACCGCCGCCGCCGCGCTCGACACCGGGACGTTCCGCCCCACGAGCGAGTTCGACGACCCGGGCTACTGCGTCGAGTACGGCCAGCGCGTCTTCAACTACTCCGACCAGGGGACGCCGTCGGGCTTCGGGCGCGTGACCCTCGCCCAGGCGGTGGAGAACTCGATCAACTCCGTCTTCTGCAACATCGGCAAGGAGCTCGGGGCCGACGTCGTCCTCGACTACGCGGAGCGGTTCGGCTTCTACGACCGCCCGCCGCTCGAGCTCCCCTCCGACGAGGTGGCGATCAGCGGCCTCTACCGCGAGGGGCGTCTCTACCGGCCGGACGATCCCAACCAGGTCGACCCGGGCCGGCTCGCCTTCGGCCAGGAGCGCCTGCTCGCGACGCCGCTCCAGATGGCGCTCGTCGCCGCGGGCGTCGCGAACGACGGCGTCGTCATGGAGCCGACGCTCGTCGACCGCATCCTCGCGCCGGACGGCGACGTCGTCGAGCGCTTCGGCGCGAGCGAGTGGAAGGAGGCGATCAAGCCCTCCACGGCAGCCGAGCTCACCGCCATGATGACCGCGGTGGTGGCATCGGGCACCGCGACGAGCGCCCAGATCCCCGGCGTCGAGGTCGCGGGCAAGACGGGGACGGCGGAGACGGGCGTCGCGGGGCGCAACAACACGTGGTTCATCGCCTTCGCGCCGGCCCGCTCGCCCGAGGTGGCGGTCGCCGTCACCCTGACCGACCAGGCGGGCACGGGAGGCTCGACCGCCGCCCCGATCGCCAAGGCGATCATGGAGGCGGTGCTCAGCCGAAACACCTAGGCTAGATCGCGATGGCCGGCGTCTCCGACACCCTCATCAACACGCTCTTCGACGGCCGCTACCGCATCCTCCGCAAGCTCGGCGCGGGCGGCATGGCGAACGTCTACCTCGCCGAGGACGAGGACCTCGGCCGGCGGGTCGCGATCAAGATCCTCAACGACCGCTACGCGACCGACGACCTCTTCATCGAGCGCTTCCGCCGCGAGGCGAAGTCGGCCGCGGGCCTCTCGCACCCGAACATCGTCTCGATCTACGACCGCGGCGAAGCCGAGGGGACGTACTACATCGCCATGGAGGTGATCGAGGGCCGCAGCCTCAAGGAGCTCATCATCACCCGCGGGGCGCTCCCGGTCGACGCGGCGATCGGGTACGCGAAGCAGCTCCTCGAGGCGCTCCGCTTCGCGCACCGGCACGGGATCATCCACCGCGACATCAAGCCGCACAACGTCCTCGTGTCGGCCGACCAGCACGTGAAGGCGAACGAGCCGCGGCTCAAGGTGACGGACTTCGGGATCGCCCGGCACGGCGCCTCGCAGATGACCGAGGCGGGCTCGATCATGGGGACGGCGCAGTACCTCTCGCCGGAGCAGGCCCGGGGCGCGCCGGTGACCGCCGCCTCCGACCTCTACTCGGCCGGCGTCGTCCTCTACGAGATGCTGACCGGCAAGGTGCCGTTCACGGGCGACTCCGCGATCGAGATCGCGATGAAGCACGTGAACGAGCTGCCGACGCCGCCGTCGAGGCTCCGCGGCGAGATCCCCCCGGAGCTCGACCAGATCGTCCTCCGCGCCCTCGCCAAGGAGCCCGAGGACCGCTACCAGACGGCGGAGGAGCTCATCGAGGACCTCGAGCGCGTCGAGGCGGGCCTCCCCATCTCCAGGGCGACGGCCACTGCCGCGACGGCGCTCCTGGCGGCCTCTCCCGCCGCCGACGCGACGGAGGTCCTCGCGAGCGACGGCCCCACGCGCGTCGTCCCGCCGCCGACGGCGCCCTTGCCGCCGCGGCCGCCCTCGTACCCGCCCGCGGGCTACGACGAGCCGCCTCCGCGGAAGCGGCGGCGCTGGGCGCCCTGGCTGCTCGTCCTCCTCCTCCTCGCCGCGGCCGCGCTCGCGGGCTGGTGGGCGTACAACGAGATCCAGGACCAGCTCGAGGCCTCGGAGCCGGTGGGCGTGCCGCTCGTCGAGGGGCTCCAGCGCGAGCGGGCCGTCAACGTGATCGAGCGCGCCGGCCTGGAGGCCGTCGTCGAGGAGGAACCGAGCCTGGAGTTCGACCCGGGCATCGTCATGGAGCAGTCCCCCCGGGCGGGCTCGCGCATCCCCAGGGGCGACCCGGTGACGATCGTCGTCTCGACCGGGCCGCGCACGGTCGAGGTACCGCGGGTGGTCGGCCTGAGCTTCGAGGAGGCCGTCGCCGCGCTCGAGCAGGCGGGGCTCGAGTGGCGGCGGGAGGACGTCTTCTCCGACCGGCGCGATCCCGGCGTCGTCGCCTCCCAGGACCCGAAGGCCGGCACGGAGGTCGAGGAGCAGACCGAGGTGCTCATCCGCGTGTCGCAGGGGACCGAGCTGATCCCGGTGCCGGACGTGCTCGACCAGACGGAGGAGAGCGCGACGCAGGAGCTCGACCAGGCGGGCTTCGCCGTCGAGGTCGTCGAAGCGCCGGACGACGACACGCCCCCGGGGCTCGTCTCGGCCCAGAGCCCGGACCCGGGCATCGAGGCGGAGCGCGGCTCGACCGTGCAGATCACGATCTCGACAGGGCCCGAGCAGGTGACGGTGCCGGACGTCGTCGGCGACGACGAGGCGACCGCGCAGGCGACGCTCGAAGGCGCCGGGTTCAGCGTCCGGGTGCGCCGCGTGCCGGTGCTCGACCCGGGGCAGGACGGCCTCGTCCAGGACCAGGAGCCGGACGGGAACACGGAGGCCGACCCGGGCTCGCGGGTCACGATCTTCGTCGGCGACGCCCCCGCCGAGTCCAGCGAGGACGGCTAGGGGCGGCCGCATCCGGAAGCTGCGCGTAGCGGTGCTCATGGGCGGGCGCTCGAGCGAGCACGACGTCTCCCTCGACTCGGCACGCTCCGTCCTGGCCGGCCTCGATCCCGCGCGCTACGAGGTCGTGCCCGTCGAGATCGGCACCGACGGGCGCTGGCAGCTCCCGGCGGCGGAGGCGCCCGGGGAGCTCGAGCCGGGCGCGGCCGCCGGCCCGGTGCCGCTCCCGGTCCCGGTGGGCGCGGGCGGGGACGTGCAGTCGCTGGCCGGTGTCGACGTCGTCTTCCCCGTCCTCCACGGCCCCTTCGGCGAGGACGGGACCGTCCAGGGGCTCCTCGAGCTGGCCGGCGTCGCGTACGTCGGCGCCGGCGTCGCCGCCTCCGCGCTCTGCATGGACAAGGACCTCTTCAAGTCGGTCATGCGCGACAAGGGCGTCCCGGTCGCGCGCAGCGTCACGGCGCGCGCGGGCGAGGCGGTCGCGAGCCCGTTCGGCTTCCCGTGCGTCGTCAAGCCGGCGCGGCTCGGCTCGAGCGTCGGGATCAGCGTCGTCCGCCGCGAGGAGGACCTCGCCCCCGCCGTCGAGCTCGCCTTCGCCCACGACGAGAAGATCCTCGTCGAGGAGTTCCTCGACGGGGTCGAGGTCGAGTGCAGTGTGCTCGGGAACGAGGACCCGATCGCCTCCGTGCCCGGAGAGATCGTCCCCCTGGCGAGCGACTGGTACGACTACGAGGCGAAGTACGCGGACGGCGGCATGGAGCTCGTCGTCCCGCCGCGCGTCCCGCCTGCGTCGGCCGAGCGCGTGCGGGAGCTCGCCGTCGCCGCCTTCACGGCCTCCGAGTGCGAGGGCATGGCGCGGGTCGACTGCTTCGTCAGGCCGGACGGCGAGGTCGTCGTCAACGAGCTGAACACGATCCCGGGCTTCACGGCCACGAGCGTCTACGCGAAGCTCTTCGAGGCATCCGGCATTCCCTACCCGGAGCTCCTCGACCGGCTCGTCGAGCTCGCCCTCGCGCGGCGGGACCGCCGCGCCGCCCTCCGCTTCTAGCGCTCGCCCGGACCAGCCTACTCGGCGGAGAACGCGCGCACCTCGTTCACGTGCGCGCGGCCGTCGAGCGCCGTGATCCACAGGAGGAAGTACCGTCGGCTCTCGCCGCCGAGGTCGACCTCGAAGGAGCTCCGCCGGTCGACCTCTTCCGCGTCCGAGACCTCCTCGAACGGGCCCTCCGGCTCGTCTCCGGCCATGACGACGGCCGTGAAGGGCGCCTCGTCGCTCCGCACGACGAGCCGCGAGACGGGGACGGCCTCCCCGGCGTCGAGGACGATGCCAACGCCCGGCTTCTCGAAGACCTCGTACGTCTCCGTCGTCCAGAACGTCGCCTGGTCGCCGTCCGTCGCCGCGGGCACCGCCTCGGGGTGCTCGACGTCGTCCCCGTCCGGGTCGAAGTCCGCGAGGGCGGTCAGGGGAACCGCGACGCCTCCGTTCCCGCCCTCCTCGCCGCCGTCTCCGCCCGTGCCGGGGAGGCTCGGCGCGCCCTCCCCGAGGACGACCTCGAGCGCGACGAGGCTCCCGGCGACGACGGCGGCGGCGGCGAGCACCGCGGCGAGAAGCCCGAGCCGCCGGCGGCGGCCGGCGGCTCGGGCAGGCCGCGCAGCCCGCCCGGGCAGCGCCCGCGGCGCGGCGAGGACGCCCGTGTCCTCCTCCGCCACCAGCGGGTCGCGGGCGGCCTCGTCCGCGAGGCAGACCTCGAGCGCGGCCACCATGGCGTCCATGGTGGGGAAGCGCTCGTCCGGGCGCTTCGCCAGCGCGCGGGCGACCACCGCCTC
The DNA here is from genome assembly GCA_035762005.1 of Gaiellaceae bacterium. Taxonomy (GTDB): domain Bacteria; phylum Actinomycetota; class Thermoleophilia; order Gaiellales; family Gaiellaceae; genus JAIBJN01. Next base: position 64,237 of record DASTQA010000024.1, on the reverse strand, counting down.
CACCCGCTCCGGGACCTCCGGGCGCCTCGCGCGCACGCTCGGGACCGGATCGGTGACGTGGCGCATCGCGATCGACATGACGTTCTCGCCCGGGTACGGGACCTCGCCCGTGAGGAGCTCGTAGAGGACGACGCCGAGCGAGTACTGGTCGCCGGCCTCGTCCGCGCGCTCGCCGCTCGCCTGCTCGGGCGAGACGTAGTGCCCGCTCCCGAGCAGCGTCCCGGTCTCGGTGAGCGCGTCGTCCGCGTCGAGCTCCCTCGCGATCCCGAAGTCGCCGACCTTCGCCGTCCCGTCCGCGTCCACGAGGACGTTCTGTGGCTTCACGTCGCGGTGGACGATCTCGAGCTCGTGCGCGAAGGCGAGCGCCCGCCCGATCTGGTGCGCGAGCTCGAGCGCCCGGCGCACGGGCAAGGGGCCCTCACGGCTCACGAGCGACTTGAGCGTCTCCCCCTCGACGTGCTCGAAGACGATGAACTGGCAGCCCTCCCAGTCGCCGCGGTCGATGACCGTGACGACGTTCGGGTGCGCGAGGCGGGCGATGGCGCGGGCCTCGCGGCGGAAGCGCTCGACGTACTCGGGGTCGTGCGAGAAGTGCTCGTGGAGCACCTTGATCGCCACGCGGCGCTCGAGCACCCGGTCGTGCGCCCGGTAGACGCTCGCCATGCCGCCCGAGCCGACGAGCTCCTCGAGCTCGTACCGGTCGGCGATCAGGTCTCCGACCTTCACGACCTCTCGCCCCCGCCGCGCAGGTGCCGCGGCTAGGGAAGCGCCTCTTGCAGAGCCTCCTCCCACACGCCGAGCGCTTCGTCGAGCTCGGCGTCCGAGATGACGAGCGGCACCAGCACGCGGATGCAGTTGGAGTCGACGCCGGCCTTGAGGAGCAGGAGCCCGCGGCGGGACGCCTCCTCGGCCACGGCGCTTGCCAGGCCGGCGTCCGGCTGCCCGTTCCGGGCGAGCGCGATCGCGAGCATCGCGCCGAGCCCGCGCACGTCGGCGACGGCGTCGAAGCCGTCGCGCCAGCTCTCCATCCGGGCCCGCACGGTCTCCCCGATCGCCTCCGCCCGCTCGGAGAGCCGCTCCTCCGCGATGACGTCGAGCACCGCGTGGGCGGCGGCGATCGCGACCGGGTTGCCGACGTACGTTCCGCCGACGGCGCTGTCGCCGGGGGCGTCCATGATCGGCGCCCGGCCGACGACGCCGGAGAGAGGAAGACCGGCGGCGAGCGACTTGGCGACCGTCATCAGGTCGGGCTCGACCCCGAAGTGCTCCATGGCGAAGACCCGGCCCGTGCGGCAGAAGCCGGTCTGGACCTCGTCCGCGACGAGGACGATGCCGTGCTCGTCGCAGAGGCGCCGCAGGCCGGCGACGAACTCCTGCGAGGGGACGATGAAGCCGCTCTCGCCCTGCACGGGCTCGAAGACGATCGCCGCCACGTCCTCGGCCGCCACCCGGGTCTTGAACGCCCACTCGAGCGCGGCCGGGTCGTCGAACGGGATCCGGTAGGTCTCCGGCGCGAACGGCCCCAGCCCCGCCTTGTAGGGGTGGGTCTTGGACGTCAGGCTCAGGGCCAGGAGCGTGCGCCCGTGGAAGCCGCCCTCGAAGGCGATCACGGCCGGCCGCTTCGTGTACGAGCGCGCGAACTTGACCGCATTCTCGATCGCCTCCGCGCCCGAGTTGAAGAACGCGGCCCTGAGGTCGCCCGAGATGGGGGCGAGCTCGGCGAGCCGCTCGGCGAGGGCGACGTAGTTCTCGTAGGGGACGATCGTGAAGTCGGTGTGGGTGAAGCGCTCGGCCTGCTCGCGGATCGCCTCGACGACCCGCGGGTGCGAGTGGCCGACGTTCATGCAGCCGACGCCGCCGGCGAAGTCGACGAACCGGTTGCCGTCCACGTCCGTCACGGTGGCGCCCTGCGCCTCCGCGATCACGAGGGGGAGGTACACCGAGAGCGGCGCCGCCACGGCCCGCTCCTGGCGGGCCAGGATCTCCCGGCTGCGGGGCCCCGGGATGTCCGTCCCGATCTCGATCGTCCTGGTCGTGGCCACGCCGGGAGCTTATAGATTGGCGGTCCGCATGGTCCTCTCCGACCGAACGATCCGCCGGCTGCTCGACGAGGGCCGGATCGGGATCGAGCCGTACGACGACGAGCTCCTCCAGCCCTCGAGCGTCGACGTCCGCGTCGACCGCCTCTTCCGGGTCTTCAACAACGCGCGCTACCCGTTCATCGACGTCAAGCAGCCCATGGAGGACCTCACGTCGCTCGTGACGGTGGCCGAGGACGAGGCGTTCATCCTCCACCCGGGCGAGTTCGTGCTCGGCTCGACGCTCGAGCGGATCACGCTCCCGGACGACCTCGTCGCGCGCCTGGAGGGCAAGAGCTCGCTCGGACGGCTCGGGCTCCTCATCCACTCGACCGCCGGCTTCATCGACCCCGGCTGGGACGGCCACGTGACGCTCGAGCTCTCGAACGTCGCCAACCTCCCGATCACGATCTACTACCGGATGAAGATCGGCCAGCTCTCCTTCGTCCAGCTGACCGAGCCGGCCGAGACGCCCTACGGGACCGGCGCCATCGGCTCGAAGTACCAGGGACAGCAGGGTCCCACGCCGAGCCGGTACTGGCGCAACTTCGAGCCGGCGGGACAGGGCACCGCGAAGGACGGGCGGGCGTGATCCTCGTCACCGGGGGCACCGGCTTCGTCGGGACGAAGGTCGTGCACGCGCTCCGCGCCGAGGGCGGGGCCGTCCGCGTGCTCGCCCGCCGGCCCGAGAAGCAGGAGCAGCTCCGCGCGTGGGGATGCGAGGTCGTCCCAGGGGACGTGACCGACGCGGAGAGCCTGCGCCGGGCCGTCGAGGGGTGCGAGTCCGTCGTCCATCTCGTCGCGCTCCCGCCCTTCTCGTCCCCGGCGGCGATCGAGCGCGTGATGACGCAGGGGACCCGGGACCTCGTCGCCGCGGCGAAGGAGGCGGGCGCCACGCGCTTCGTGCTCATGAGCGCCAACGGAGCGAGCGAGGAGACGACGACCGTCGCGCCCTACTACGCGGGCAAGTGGGCGATGGAGCAGGCGGTGGCCGGCTCCGGCCTCGAGCACGTCGTCTTCAGGCCGAGCTTCGTCTTCGGCCGCGACGGCGGCCTCCTGCCGCAACAGCTCAGGATCGCCCGGCTCTCGCCGGTGACGCCGGTGCTCGGCCGGCACCGGATGCAGCCGATCTGGGTCGACGACGTGGCCGCGTTCTTCGCCGCCGGGCTGAGGGAGCCCGCGGCGACGAACCGCACGTTCGGGCTCGGCGGCCCCGACCGCGTCACGTGGTCCGAGCTCCACGAGCGGATCCGCAGGCTCCTCGGGAAGCGCCGCCTCGCGTTCGTCGTCCCGCCGGCCCTTCTCAAGGCGGGAGCCGCCGTCGGGGCCGTCCTGCCCCCCTTCCGGGGGGCGCCCGACGCGATCGCCATGCTCGACGAGGGGGACAACGTCGTCGACGTGCAGCCCGCGATCGAGACCTTCGGCATCACCCCGATCGGCCTCGACGAGCAGATCCGGCGGGCCGCCGGCTGACCCCGGAGGACGAGACGGGGGGCCCTGTCGGGCCCCCCGTCGGTAGATCGCCTGGATTAGCAGGGGCGCTGGGTGTCCCCCACGCTGGCTAGGCGATTCCCCGTAGGTCTGGGGACACGCCCCTACCTGCGTCTACCTCCACTGCCCGAACTGTCGCTATTCAAAATCGGACCACCTCCTTTCCGTGGTAGGAGCATGATACGCGACACGTCAGGACGACCGAGGCGTGCACGTCGGACGTCGGCGCCGAGGCGGGCGGGCGAGCGAGCCCGGCCTAGTCGGAGACGATCGCCGAGATCTCGAGCCCGCGGTCGAGCGGCACGGTGACGCTGACAAGGGTCGGATCCGCCTGGCGGGCGCGCCGGTACTCGGCGAGGACGTCCCCGTGCGAGAGGACGTTGTCCGCGACGATCAGCCCGCCGGGCTCGACGTTGCGCCGCGCCAGGCCGAAGTAACGCTCGTACTCGTCCTTCGCGGCGTCGAGGAAGACGAGGTCGAAGACGTCCTCGGCGGCAGCGAGAGTCGCGAGCGCGTCGCCCTCGAGGAGCTCGGCCCACTCCTCGAGTCCCGCCTCGGCGACGTTGCGCCTCCAGGCCGCGGCGGCCTCCGGGTCCCGTTCCAGGGAGACGACGCGGCCGGCGAAGTAGCGCACGCCCGCGGCCAGCCAGACGGTCGAGTACCCCCGGCCGCCGCCGACCTCGAGCACGAGGCAGTCGGTCTGCGGTGCGACGAGCGCGAAGAGGAAGCGGCCGGTGGCCGGTGCGACCTGGTGCGTCGGCGACGCGACGTCCTCCGCCTCGAGCCGGGCGAGCACCCCGCGGACGCGTTCGTCGAGCACGCCGCGCTACGCGCGAGGGTCCCGTGCGTCCGCGATCCGGGCAGCCTCGGGGTCCGTCTTCTCGACGACCGCGAAGCGGTCGTTGCGCGCGACGACCCGCTCGACGTCGAGCACGACGTGATCGGGGACGATGACGAAGTGCGTCCCGTCGCGCCGGACGCCCTCGTACTCCGGCAAGGTCAGGCTGACCGGCTGGGTGCAGTCGTCGTCGCCGCACTCGCAGATGAAGTCCGCGGCCTCGCCGTCGACGAGGTGCTCGTTCACGCGCCTGATGCGCTCGTTCACCTCCCGGAAGAGGGACTCGTTGCGCGCCACGCGCTGCTCTCTCGAGCCCACTCGGAGAGTGTAATGGCCCGCTCTAGGGGATCTCGACTCGCACGATGCCGTCCTCGACGGTCACCTCGTACGTGTCGACGGGGAGGTAGGCGGGCAGCGTGAGGGCCCGGCCCGAGCGCACGTCGAAGCGTGCGCCGTGGCGCGGGCAGATCGCGATGCACTCGGCCGGCTCGAAGTCGCCCTCGCAGAGGGGGCCGTCGTCGTGCGAGCAGCGGTCTTCGAGCGCGTAGAACTCCCCGCCGCAGTTGAAGACGCCGACGGCGAGGTCGCCCGCACGGACGATCTTCACCTCGCCCGGGGGGAGCTCCTCCACCGGGCCGACGGTCAGCTTCGCCACCGCTAGCGGAGGTCGAGCTCGTCGAGACCCGCCCACTCCTCCGGGAGCGGCGTGCCCTTGCCCTTGTGGAGCGCGACCTTGAGGACCCCGAGGCCGAGGAGCGCGCACTTGAGGCGAACGGGCGTGAGCGGGATGCCTACCTCGTCGAGCAGCTCGTCGCGGGACATCGACGCGACCTCGTCCGCGGTGCGCCCCTTCACCATGTCCATGAGCATCGAGGTCGCCGCCTGGCTGATCGCGCAGCCGCGGCCCTGGAACTTGACGTCGGAGATCGTGTCGCCGTCGAACTCGACCATGATCGCGACCTCGTCCCCGCAGAGGGGGTTCTGGCCCTCCGCCTGCGCGTCCGGGTCGGCGATGACCCCGTGACCGCGCGGGTTCTTGAAGTGGTCGAGGATGACCTCGCGGTAGAGGCTGTCGAGCTCGGACATCTACCGGAATAGGGTACGCGCCCGGACGAGTCCCTCGACGAGCCTGTCGATCTCCTCGGGCAGCGTGTAGAGGTAGAAGCTCGCGCGCGTCGTCGCGGCGACGCCCAGACGGGCCATGAGCGGCTGATTGCAGTGGTGCCCGGCGCGGACGGCGACGCCCTCGGCGTCGACGATCTGGGCCACGTCGTGCGGGTGAACGCCCTCGAGCTCGAAGGAGACGATGCCGACGCGACGGTCGGCGGGAGGGCCGAAGACCCGCAGGCCTTCGACCTCGGCCAGCTGCCCGAGGGCGTACTCGGTCAGCTCCGACTCGTGTCGCTCGATCGCCTCGAGCCCGATGCCGCTCACGTAGTCGAGGGCGGCGGCGAGCCCGACTGCCTCGGCGATCGGTGCGGTGCCCGCCTCGAAGCGATGCGGGATCTCGTTCCAGGTCGTCCTCTCGACGGTGACCTTGCGGATCATGTGGCCGCCGAGCTCGAAGGGCGACATCCGCTCGAGGACGTCCGCCCGACCCCAGAGGACGCCGATCCCGGTCGGCCCGCAGACCTTGTGCCCCGTGAAGCCGACGAAGTCGGCGCCGAGCGCCTGGACGTCGAGCCTGCGGTGCGGCGCCGCCTGGGCGGCGTCGACGACGACGACCGCGCCGTGCTCGTGCGCCCAGTCCGCGAGCTGCGGCACCGGGTTGATCGTGCCGAGCGAGTTGGAGACGGCCGTGCAGGCGAGCAGCTTCAGGCGCCGCCCGGCGAGGACCCGCTCGAGGTCCTCGAGGCGAAGCTCGCCGGCCCCGTCGACCGGGATCGCCGCGAAGTCCGCGCCGGTCCGCCCGGCGACGTACTGCCAGGGGACGAAGTTCGAGTGGTGCTCCATCTCGGTTGCGAGCACGAGGTCGCCCGGGCCGAAGTTGTCGAGGCCCCAGCCGTAGGCGACGGCGTTCAGGGCGGCGGTGACGTTCCGCGTGAAGACGATCTCCCGGGCGGCGGGCGCATTCACGAAGGCGCGCGTCGTCTCGCGCGCCGCCTCGTAGGCGTCGGTGGCCCGCTCTGCGAGCTCGTAGACCCCGCGGTGGATGTTCGCGTACGAGGTCTCGTAGAAGTCGCGCATGGCGTCGAGCACCTGCCGCGGCTTCTGCGCCGAGGCGGCGGAGTCGAGGTAGGCGAGCGGCCTGCCGTGGACGGGGTGCTCGAAGATGGGGAAGTCGGCGCGCACCCGGCGCGCGTCGAGACCCGGCTTCGCGGTCACGGCCACCTCGCTCATGGTACCGGCCGACTCCCTCGCTCCCGGTCGCGCCCCAGCTCCCGCTCGACGTCGTCCAGCCAGTCGAGGTGGGCCTGCAGGATCCTCCGCCCGAGCCCGTGCACGAGACGGAGGTACCGCTCGCGGTGCGGAAGCGTGGCTGCGACCGCCTCGGCCACGTCGAGCCGGGCGGTCGCGTCGGCGATGTCCGCGCGCATCGCCTGGAGGCTCCGGAGCACGACCCGATCCTCGGCCAGGTCGGCCGCCAGCAGCTTGACGATCGCCTCGTGCTGGATGCGGGGCAGCGCCGCCGGCTCGGCGAGCCACTCCCGCAGCGCCGTGCGGCCCTTCGCCGTGAGCATGTAGTGGGTGCGCTCGCGCGTCTTTCCGGGCTCCTTGCGCGAGCTGAGGTAGCCGAGACCCTCGAGTCGTTTCGGCTCCGCGTAGTAGTGGCTCTCGGCGGCGTTCCAGTAGAGCCGGCCCTGGCGCATCATCCTGACGATGTCGTGCGGGCCGGCGCCTCCCTCGCCCACGAGCGTGAGGACCGTGTAGGAGAAGGGTGTGAGCTCGCTCCTTGCCATGGCTCTATTTTGGAGGTATAAGCTCCAGATCAGAGTCTAGCGAGGAGGCCGGGGGAATGAGAGCGACGGCGACGGCGAGCGAGGCGATCTGGTTCCTCGACAACCTGGCTCGGGTCCACCTGGACGGCGGGCGGACCGGCGGGGCGTACTGCCTCGTGGAGATGCACGGGCCGCCCGGCGACATGCCGCCGCTGCACGTCCACCGGCGCGAGGACGAGGCGTTCTACGTCCTCGAAGGCCGCCTGAGGCTCTTCGTCGGCGACGAGGTCGTCGACGTCGGCCCCGGTGAGTGCGCGCTCGCCCCGTCGGGCGTCCCGCACCTCTACCGCGTGGAGTCCGAGGAGCCCGCGCGCTGGCTCCTCGTCTGCTCGCCCGCCGGCTTCGAGGAGTTCGTCCGCGAGGCCGGCGAGCCCGCCGGAGACGACGCCCTCCCGCCTCGCGGCCGACCGTTCGACCCCGCCGCACTCGCGGAGAGCGCCGGCCGCCACGGCGTGGAGATCCTCGGGCCTCCGGGCACGCTTCCGGGCGACGCCTAGGCCGGCGCGCGCTCGAGGGCGGCGAGCTGCCACACGGCGCTGCGGCTCTCGTGCGCGAGCGTGAGGCCGCGGCGCTCCGCGGCGGCGACGATCGCGGCCGGCGGGTGGACGAACGTGCGGTAGTCCCAGCGGAGGAGGCGGAAGCCGACGTTCAGGAGCCGGGCGCCCGCCCGGATGAGCCGCCGGTCGCGGGGGAAGGTGAGGACGAGGTGCCGGCGCGCCCGCTCGGCGGCGGCGCCGACGAGGGCGTCGGCGTCCGGGTAGCAGCAGACGACGCGGTGCATGACGACCGCGTCGGCCGGCGACGCGAGCGCCGGCTCGGCGACGACGTCCCCCAGCCGACGCTCGGCCCGCTCCTCGAGCCCGTGCTCGCGCAGGAGCGCGCGGGCGGCGTCCTCGTACTCGGGCGAGAGCTCGAGGTTCGTCGCCCGCCCGGCGCCCGCCCGCAAGAGCTCGACCTGGAGGGCGCCGACGCCCCCGCCGATCTCGAGCACGCTCGCTCCCTCGATCCCGCGGCCGACGAGGAACGCGACCATGCGCGCGCCCATGGCGTCCAGCCCGCTCCGCTCGTAGCGGCGCGCGTCACGCCTCGCCGCCCGCCGCCCGAAGAGCCTCGCGTAGCCCTTCGGCGCACAGCAGGTCACGCGAGCAGGCGCGCCTCGAGGACGCTCTGGAGCGCATCGCGCACCGGCTCGAGCTCGATGCGGTCGAAGACCTCCTGGTAGAAGCCCCGCACGATCAGGAGCTGGGCCTCCTCGCGGGAGAGCCCGCGGGCCATGCAGTAGAAGAGCTCCTCCCTGTTCACCTGCGAGACGGTGGCGCCGTGGGTGCAGCGAACGTCGTTCGCGAGGATCTCGAGGCCGGGGATGGAGTCGGCGTGGGCGCTCGGCGAGAGCAGCAGGTTGCGGTTCTCCTGGTAGGCGTTCGTGCGCTGGGCGTCGCGGTCGACCTTGATCATCCCGCGCCAGACCGACGTCGCCCGGTCCCGGAGGACTCCCTTGAAGGCGAAGTCCGAGGTCGTGTTCGGCGCCTCGTGCTCCTGGAGCGTGTCGTAGTCGAGGTGCTGGTCGCCGTCGGCGAAGTACGCGCCGGTCACGCGCGACGTCGCTCCCGGGCCGGCGAGGCGGTTCTCGATCGTGATCTTGCCCTTGCGGGAGCCGAAGCCGCCGGCGACCCAGTCGAGCTCGGCGTCCTGGCCGACGCGCGCGCGGTGCGTGGCGAAGTGCCAGGTCGCGCGCGAGAGGTTCTGGATGGAGACGTACTCGAGCTTCGAGCCCTGCTCTAGGAAGACCTCGGCGACCGCGTTCGAGTAGGACTCGAGCTCGGGATCGGACGACACCGACTCCTCGATGAGCGTGAAGCGCGAGTCGCGTTCCGCCACGACGAGGAGGCGCCAGAAGAGCGCCCCGCCCGGCGTCGAGCCGCCGACGCGCACGTAGAGCGGCCGCTCGACCTCGACGCCCGCGGGCACGTGGACGAGGAGCCCGTGCTTCCAGAGCGCCGCGTTGTGGGCGGTGAGCTTGTCCTCGGGGCCGACGAGGGTGCCCAGGAGCTCGTGGTCCTCGAGCGGCGCGAAGGTGATCCCGTCGGGAGCCTCGAGGATCTCGATCGCGCCCTCCGTCGCCTCGGCCACACCGGCCGCGTCCAGCCGGAGCATGCTGCCGCCGCCTGAGGAGCCGCGTGCGCCGTCCAGCTCGTACGCCTCGGGGTCGAAGCCGCGCAGGTCGGTGAAGCGCCAGTGCTCGTCCGAGGTCGAGGGCAGCGGCAGCGCACCGTAGCGCTCGAGGGCCTGCTCCCTGCTCATGCGGGCGCGTACCTCCGGTGCAGCATCAGCGCGTTGCCGTCTGGATCGCGGAAGAACGCCATGTGGCAGACCCCCGTGTCGAGCGTGTCGCCGTCGAACTCGACGCCCCCGGCCTCGAGCTCGCTTCGCGCCTCGTGCACGTCGGGAACGCGGAGCGCGATCTGGGCCGTGTGCGGCCCCGTGAACTCGCCGCCGACGTTCGTCGGGTCGACGAGGTAGAGGCTCACGTTGCCGGTCTCGAACTCGGGCCAGCCCTCGCTCCCGGAATTCCGGCGGAGGCCGAGCGTCTCCTCGTAGAACCGGGTGGAGCGCTCGAGGTCGGTCACCGGCACGGAGACGAAATCCGTGCGCTCGACGACGATCAACCGACGGAGCCCTCCATCTGGAGCTGGATCAGCCGGTTCATCTCGACCGCGTACTCGAGCGGGAGCTCCTTCGTGATCGGCTCGACGAACCCGGAGACGATCATCGCCGCCGCCTCGGCCTCGGAGAGCCCGCGGCTCATGAGGTAGAAGAGCTGCTCCTCGCCGATCTTCGAGACGGTCGCCTCGTGCCCGATGTCCACGTCGTTCTCGTCGATGCGGATGTACGGGTACGTGTCCGTCCGGGAGTCCTCGTCGAGGATGAGCGCGTCGCAGACGACCTTCGAGCGAGCGCCGTGCGCACCCTTGGCGACCTCGAGGAGGCCGCGGTAGCTCGAGCGCCCGCCGTCCTTCGAGATCGACTTGGAGGTGATCACCGAGGACGTGTTCGGCGCGACGTGGACGGCCTTGCCGCCCGCGTCCTGGTGCTGGCCGTCGCCGGCGAAGGCGATCGAGAGCACCTCGCCGTGGGCGCCCTCGCCCATGAGCCAGATGGCCGGGTACTTCATCGTCTGCTTCGAGCCGAGGTTCCCGTCCACCCATTCCATCGTCGCGTTCTCGTAGGCGACCGCGCGCTTCGTGACGAGGTTGTAGACGTTGTTCGACCAGTTCTGGATCGTCGTGTAGCGGCAGCGCCCGCCGGGCTTGACAACGATCTCGACGACCGCCGAGTGAAGCGAGTCGGTCGTGTAGATCGGGGCGGTGCAGCCCTCGACGTAGTGCACGTAGGCGCCCTCGTCGACGATGATGAGCGTGCGCTCGAACTGGCCCATGTTCTCCGCGTTGATGCGGAAGTAGGCCTGGAGCGGCATCTCGATGGAGACGCCCGGCGGCACGTAGATGAAGGAGCCGCCCGACCAGACCGCCGAGTTCAGCGCCGCGAACTTGTTGTCGTTCTGCGGGATGATCGTGCCGAAGTACTGACGCACGAGCTCCTCGTGCTCGCGCAGGCCGGAGTCCATGTCGAGGAAGAGCACGCCCTTCGCCTCGAGGTCGGCCTGGAGCTTGTGGTAGACGACCTCGGACTCGTACTGCGCGCCGACGCCGGCGAGGAACTTGCGCTCGGCCTCGGGGATGCCGAGGCGGTCCCACGTCTGCTTGATGTCCGGCGGCAGGTCCTCCCAGGACTTCGCCTGCGTCTCGGTCGGTCTGATGTAGTAGTAGATGTTGTCGAAGTCGATGCCGGAGAGGTCGCCGCCCCACGTCGGCATGGGCCGCGCCTCGAAGTACTCGAGCGACTTCAGGCGGAAGTCGCGCATCCACTGCGGCTCGTTCTTGTGCTCGGAGATCGCCGCGACGATCTCGCGCGAGAGCCCCCGCCCGGACTTGAAGAAGTAGTCCTCGGGATCGTGGAAGCCGTAGCGGTACTCGTTGCCGATCTCCGCGACGACCTGGGTCTCGGGAGTGGCCATCAGGCTGCCTCCTTCTCGCTGCCGCCGAAGGCCTCGTAGCCCTCGGACTCGAGCTGCTCGGCGAGCTCCGGCCCGCCTTCTCGCACGATACGCCCGTCCACGAAGACGTGCACGTAGTCGGGCGTGATGTAGTTGAGGATCCGCTGGTAGTGCGTGATGACGAGGGCGCCCATGCCGGGCCCGACGAGGTCGCGCACGCCCCCCGCGACGATGCGGAGCGCGTCGATGTCGAGCCCTGAGTCGGTCTCGTCGAGGATCGCGAGGCGCGGCTCGAGGAGCGCCATCTGCAGGATCTCGACGCGCTTCTTCTCGCCGCCCGAGAAGCCGTCGTTCAGGTAGCGGCCCGCCATCTCCTTCGGCACCTTGAGCTGGCCCATGGCGGCGTCGAGCCGCTTACGGAACTCGGGGATCTTGATCGGGTCGTCCTCGCCCCCGTTGGCAGCCTTGCGCGTCGCGTTGATCGCCGAGCGCAGGAAGCTTGCCACGGTCACGCCCGGGACGGCGTGCGGGTACTGGAAGGCGAGGAAGAGCCCCCGCTGGGCGCGCTCGTCCGCCTCCAGCTCGAGGATCGACTCGCCGTCGAGGAGGATGTCGCCCTCCGTGATCTCGTAGGCCGGATGGCCCATGAGCGCGTAGGCCAGGGTGGACTTTCCTGACCCGTTCGGGCCCATGATCGCGTGCACCTCGTCCGTGTCCACGGCGAGGTCGAGACCGCGGACGATCTCGGTGCCGTCCTCGGTGGAGACGTGCAGGTCGGTGATCTCGAGCAAAGCCAAGCTTGTGACACCCTCGTGAAGGTCGGGAAACGGCCCCCGAGGCCGCCTCGTGACACCGACCAGTGTAGCGGTTCGGGTCTCTCCGGCCCTTCCTCTCGCGGGTGGTATCCTCAGCGCATGCCCGGAAACATCGGCTGGCAGGGAATCCTCATCATCCTCGTCGTCCTGCTCCTCATCTTCGGTCCCAAGCGGCTGCCGGAGATGGGTCGCTCGATCGGGCACGGGATCCGCGAGTTCAAGGACTCGCTCACCGGCTCCGGCGAGGACACGGAGCCCGAGCGCGTCGAGATCTCTCAGCCGGCACCCACCGCCACCACGACCGAGGACCGCGCGGCCAAGCCGGAGAGCGAGCGGGTCTCAAGCTAGGGACCGCCGCCGATGCCCCGCCTGCCGCGGCGCCTCGGCCACGCCGACAGGGTCACGCTCGTCGAGCACCTCGACGAGCTTCGCACGCGCCTCATCATCGCCCTCGTCTCGGTGGCGGCGGCGTTCACGGTCACCTGGATCTTCCGCAAGACGATCATCGGCTGGCTGAACGAGCCCCTCCCGGCCGACAAGAAGCAGCCGATCACGCTGAACCCGCTCGAGGCGTTCTCGACCTCCTTCAAGGTCGCGTTCCTCGCGGCGGTCGCGATCGCGCTCCCGATCCTCCTCTGGCAGCTCTGGAACTTCCTCGCTCCCGCCTTCGAGGAGCCGAGCCAGACGGTCGTCGTCCGACTCGTCTTCGCCGCCACCGCGCTCTTCGCGGGCGGCGCCGCCTTCGCCTACTGGGTCGCGCTCCCCGCGGCGATCCCCTTCCTCCTCAACTTCGACAGCGACCTCTACACGAACGAGATCCGCGCCGGGCCCTACTACTCGTTCGCGGCCACGAGCATCTTCGGCATGGGCATCCTCTTCGAGCTGCCCGTGGTCATCCTCGGCCTCGTGCGCCTGGGGATCACCTCCTCGGCGGCCCTGCGGCGCAACCGCCGCATCGGGCTCGGCCTCTGCATCATCGCGGGCGTGCTCCTGCCCGGCGTCGACTTCGTCTCCACGGCCGTCCAGACGATCCCGATCCTCCTCCTCTTCGAGGTCTCGATCTGGGTGTCCCTCTTCTTCGAGCGGCGCTGGGCCGACCAGATCCAGGCGCGCCGCGAGGCGTTCTTCGCGAGCTCCGACACGTAGTGGCGACAACCGTCTACGAGGCGGACTGGGTCCTCCCGGTCGAGGGTGAGCCCGTGCGCGACGGCGGGGTCGCCGTCGAGGACGGGCGCATCGTCTCGGTCGGGCCGGCCGCGGAGCTCGAGGGCGAGCGGCGCCCCTTCCCGGACGCGGCGCTCCTGCCGGGCTTCGTCGACGCCCACTCGCACCTCGAGTACGCCGTCTACGCGGGCTTCGGCGACGGCTTCTCCTTCGCGCCGTGGATCGACCTGCACGTGACCCGGAAGCGACGGCTGCTCGAGGACGACGCGGTGGCGGTCGCGCGCCTCGGCGCGGCGGAGTGCCTGCGCTCGGGCATCACGACGCTCGCGGACGCGAGCTTCACGGGCGCCGCCGCGCCGGCGTGCGCCGAGCTCGGCCTGCGCGCGCTCGTCCACCTCGAGGTCTTCGGGGACGACCCGGACGCGGCGCTCGCGCGCTTCGAGACCCTGCGGGCGGCGGTCGCTCCCTCGCTCTCGGAGCGCGTCCGGCTCGGGGTCTCGCCCCACGCGCCCTACTCGACCTCGGCCGAGGTCTACGCCGCCTGCGCCGGCCTGGGGCTGCCGCTCGTCACCCACCTCGCCGAGAGCGCGGCCGAGCAGGAGTGGCTCCTCCACGGGACGGGGCCGATGGCGGACGCCCGCGGCGTCCCCATCGCACCGGCGGGCGAGACGGGGGTCCGCCTCCTCGCCGCTCACGGCCTCCTCGGGCCGCAGCTCCTCGCCGCCCACTGCGTGCACGTCGAGGCGGACGAGATCGCGCTCCTCGCCGAGCACGACGTCGCGGTCGCGCACTGCCCGCGCTCGAACGCCGTCCTCGGCTGCGGCGCCGCGCCCCTCACCGACCTCCTCGCCGCCGGCGTCAGGGTCGGGCTCGGCACGGACAGCCCGGCCTCGACGCCCTCGTTCGACGTCTTCGAGGAGATGCGAACAGCGGTGTACACGGCCCGCCTGCGCGAGCGGCGGCCCGATGCGCTCTCGGCGAGTGCGGCCCTGGAACTCGCTACTCTTGGCTCGGCGCGCGCGCTCGGTCTCGCGCACGAGACCGGCTCGCTCGCCGCCGGGAAGCGGGCCGACCTCACCGTCGTCTCGCTCGCCGGCTCGCCGTTCCTCCCCTGGGAGGATCCAACCACCGCCGTGGTCTTCGGCGGCTCGCCCGAACGGGTGCTCCTCACGCTCGTCGACGGCGAGGCGAGGTACGAGAAGGGAGGATTCGAATGGCCCGAGCTTCGACGCAGCGCAAGCGCCGCACGCGCCCGCCTGCTCAGCGAAGCGCCCAGAGCGCCGAAGACCTGATGTTCTTCCCCAAGCTTCGCCGCCGGGCGAAGTGGGTCTTCCTCCTCCTCGCCGTCTTCTTCGGAGGCGGCTTCCTCATCTTCGGCGTCGGCGCAGGCGGCTCGGGCATCGGCGACTACATCGCCGACCTGCTCAACAGGCCCGTCTCGAGCACGGGCCTCTCCCTGGAGGACGCCCGCGAGGCGGCCGCCGACAAGCCGAACGACCCGGCGGCGACCCTCGAGCTCGCCAGAGCAGCTCAGCGCGAGGGGCAGGTCGCCGAGGCGATCGCCGCGTACGAGCGCTATCGCGCCGCCCGGCCGCAGGACGAGGACGCCCTCCGCTCGCTCGCGGCGCTCTACGGTCAGGAGGTCGCGCTGGCCCAGGAGCGCGCGGCCGTCGCCGCGAACCAGGCGCAGGAGGCCTCGCTGCCGCAGACGTTCGCGCCCGAGGACAGCCCCTTCGTCCGCGAGCTCCTCGGCAACCGGATCTCGGAGTCGGTGAGCGCCGAGGCCCAGGCGCGCGCCTCGACGGCGAACGCCGAGGCCCAGCGGCTCGCCGCCCTCCAGTTCGAGGTCTTCCGCGATCTCACCCTCATCGTCGACGACGATCCCCTGCTCTACCTCCAGTTCGCCCAGGCCGCCGAGGGCGCGCAGGACTACGCCTCGGCCGTCACCGCCTACGAGCGCTTCCTCGAGCTCTCGCCGAACAACCCCAACGCCGAGCAGATCCGCGAGCGGATCGACGCCCTCGAGGCGATCGGCGGGCAGACCTCCGGCTCCGGCGACGAGGCGGCGGGCGGCGGCTCGAATCCCGACTCGGACGGCGAGTGAAGCGGCTAAGGTAGTCACCCGCGACTCAGACCCGAAGGGGACACATGAACTTCGACATCAAGACGGAGCAGGCTTCTGCGGACGCCTACGTCATCGCCCTCACGGGCGAGATCGACCTCTACACGGCGCCCGAGTTCAAGCAGCAGCTCCTCGACGTCATCGGCCGGGGCGCGAAGCACGTCGTCGTCGACCTCACCGACACGACGTTCATCGACTCGACGACGCTCGGAGTCCTCGTCGGAGGGGTCAAGCGGCTCCGCCCGAGCGACGGGCAGCTGTCGATCGTCTGCAGCGATCGCAACATCACGAAGATCTTCGAGATCACCGGGCTCAACCGGGTCTTCCCGATCCACGCGACGCGGGCGGAGGCGCTCGAGGGCGCCGGCACGGTCGAGGCCAAGACCCAGTAGCGGCAGTGACCCGCCGGCCGCTCGTCCTCCTGCTCCTCGTCGGGGCGCTCGCGCTCGCCGGATGCGGCGGCGACGAGACGACCGGCGTCGAGGGGGCCGACACGGCCAACGGCAAGGAGCTCTTCGTCGCGGGGAAGGACGGCCGGCCGGGCTGCGGCACGTGCCACGTCCTCGCCGACGCCGGCTCGGCAGGCACGACCGGGCCGAACCTCGACACGGCGCTCGGCTACTCGTGCACGCAGGGCTTCGAGGAGGACACGATCTACGCGGTCGTCCTGCGGCAGATCGACCTCGCCCAGGGCGTGATGCCGGCCGACCTCGTCACCGGCCAGGACGCGGTCGACGTGGCCGGCTACGTGGCGAGCGTCGCCGGGAAGGACCTCGAGGGGTGCGACCCGAGCGGCGACCAGGGCGGCGGGACGACCGGAGCGACCGAGACGACCGCGCCGTAGGAGCGCGGTCGGGCTCGAGCCCTAGCCCCGGCGCGAGGCGGCCTCGTCGGCCGCGGCGCCGCCACGCTCCGCCTCGAGATCGACGACGACGTGCGCGATCGGGCAGCGGAAACGCTCGCGCACACGCTCGACGACGCCGCGCTCGAGCCAGTTGGAGCGGCCGGGAGGGTGCGTCGAGACGACGATCTCGTCGGCGCCGAACGTCCGCAGCGCGTCGTCGATCGCCTGCACCGGGTCGGCGTCCCCGACCTGTCCACGGGCCCGCACGCCCTCGTCCGCCAGGGCGGCGAGCGACTCGTCGAGGCGCGCCTGCGCCCGCGCCCGCGCCTCGTCCTCGTCCGAGGTCCAGTGACGAAGGTGGGTGTTGAGCGCCGGGCAGACGACGAGCACGTCCTCGCCGCTCTGCGCCCGGCGGACGACCTCTGCGCGCAGCGCGCGGCCGGCGACGGTCTCGTTCGCGACCACGAGCAGGCGCCGCCGGCCGCCGCCGCCGCGGGCCCAGACCGCCGGCTCCGGCTCCTTCGGGTCGCTCTTCATGTAGATGCCGAGGGCGACGCCGACGGCGAGGGCGAGGAAGACGCCGACGGCGACCCAGCCGCCGCCGAGCACCCCGGCCACGGCGACCGCGGCGAAGAGGACGACGCAGACGAGGACGAAGCTGAAGGCCTCTGCCTCGGTGCGAATCGGATTGCGCATGGGCGCCTCCCGTGACTGAGCTGGCTGCCGGGCTGGTCTAGATCACGTAGACCGTCACGTACACGATGATCCACATTACGTCCACGAAGTGCCAGTAGATCCCGGGCAGCTCGACGCCGAGGTGGCGGTGCGGCTCGGGGCCGAAGTGGCCGCGGACGGAGCGGATGAGCGCGTAGAGCAGGAGGTTCAGGCCCACGAAGACGTGGGCGCCGTGCAGTCCGGTGAGACCGTAGAACGTCGAGCCGAAGGCGTTGTCGTAGGGCGCGAACCCGAGGCGCGTGTACTCCCGCGCCTGGATGAGCAGGAACGTGAGCCCGAGCAGGAACGTGAGCGTGAGGCCGGCGACGAGGCCCGAGCGGTTCCCGCGCTTCACCGCCTGGAGCGCCCAGTGCATCGTGAAGCTCGACGTCACGAGGATGACCGTGTTCAGGAGGGCGAGGTAGACCGGCAGCTCGAACCCCTCGGGCGGCCACCCGCCCTCGCCGTCGACGACGACCCGCGCGAAGAAGTACGCGCTGAAGAAGGAGCCGAAGAGCATCACCTCGGAGGCGATGAAGAAGTAGATGCCGAGCAGGCGCGAGTCGACGCGCGAGCTGTGGTGCGCGGCGGGCGGGTGCTCGTGGGCGTGCGCGACGGCCACGCCGATCCCTACGTGAGCGCCTCGGTCTGCGCGGCCTCGACGACGACGTGGCGGACGGGCAGGCCCGCGCCCTTCTCGATGCGGCCGACGACGTCCCGCTGCAGCCAGCCGGAGGTGGCGGCGGGGAAGGTCGAGACGACGATCTCGTCCACCTGCTCGTCGTGCGTCGCATTCAGCGCCGCGTTGACGGGGTCCGGGTCGCCGATGTGCCCGGTCGCCTGGATGCCGGCCTCGCCCAACTCGGCGAGCGCGCGCTCGAGCCGGCGCCTGACGCCGGGCTGGTCGGCCGGGGCGACGAGGGTGAAGTCGGCGGGCGACGTCTCCGCCCGTTCCCGGATCGCCTGCAGGAGCGGGCCCCCGACGATCGTCTGGTTCGCGATCACGAGGACGTGCGCGCGCTCCCGCGGCGAGGCGAGGTCGACCTCCACGTGGGAGACGGGAATGTCGCCGGCGACCTTGCGGGCGCGGTCGACGAGGCCGGCGCGGAGCCAGCTCGAGCGCACCGCGCCCGGGTGCGTCGAGACGACGACCTCGTCGACGGGCGCGTACTGGTGGAGGGCGTCGCGCAGGGCGTCGAGCGGGTCGGGGGCGACCACGGCGCCCCTCGCGGCGATGCCGGCCTCGTGGAGCAGGTCGAGCGTGCGGCGCAGCCGCCGGTCGGCGGTCGAGCGCCGGCTCTCCTCGTAGACGACGTAGCCCGCCCGGGGGTCGTTCTGGGGGCAGACGACCGTGACGCGGATGGGTCCCGCGGCCGCCCGCTCGGCGATCGCGTCGATGAGGGTCCGCCCGGCGACGGTCTCGTTCGCGACGACGAGGACGTGCCGCGGCCGCTCGGCCGCCTGCTCGGGACGGGGCGAAGCGTAGGGATCGCCCGCGCTCACGCCTGCACCCTCTCCCGCTCCTCGACCTGCGCGCGGTCGCCGTTCAGGACTGCGTGGCGCGCGCCTCGCACCCCGTACTCGTACGGGCTGCCGACGACCTGCGGGATCTCGTGGAAGTTGAAGATCGGCGGCGGCGAGGAGACCTGCCACTCGAGCGTGAGGGCCCGCCAGGGGTTCGGCCCCGCTGGCGGGCCGGCCCGCCAGCTGACGACCATGTTGTAGAGGAAGACGAGCGTCGAGGCGCCGAGGCCGAAGGACGCGATCGAGATGACGAGGTTCCAGTTGCCGAACTCGGGCGCGTAGTCCGCGACCCGGCGCGGCATGCCCTGGAGGCCGACCCAGTGCATGGGGAAGAAGGTGACGTTGAAGCCGACGAACGTGAGCCAGAAGTGGATTCTGCCGAGGCGCTCGTCGTACATCCGCCCGGTCATCTTCGGGAACCAGTAGTAGATGCCGGCGAAGATCGTGAAGAGGGAGCCGCCGAAGAGGACGTAGTGGATGTGCGCGACGACGAAGTACGTGTCGCTCGCGTGGATGTCGACCGGCACCGAGCCGAGGTAGATCCCGGAGAGGCCCCCGATGACGAACATCGTCACGAAGCCGAGCCCGAAGAGCATGGGCGTCGTGAAGCGGATCCGCCCCTCCCACAGCGTCGCCAGCCAGCTGAAGACCTTGATCCCCGTCGGGACGGCGATCACGAGCGTCGTCACCATCATCGGGATCCGGATCCACGACTGCATCCCGGAGACGAACATGTGGTGGGCCCAGACCGAGAAGCCGAGGATGAGGATCGCCATCAGCGAGAGCGCCATCAGCCGGTAGCCGAAGATCGGCTTCCGCGCGAAGACGGAGATCACCTCCGAGGCGATGCCGAAGCCGGGCAGCATCATGATGTAGACGGCCGGGTGCGAGTAGAACCAGAAGATGTGCTGGTAGGCGATGATGTCGCCGCCCAGCTCCGGGTTGAAGAAGTTCGTGTGCAGGACCCGGTCGAACATGATGAAGAACTGCGAGCCGGCGACGAACGGCGTCGCGAGGACGACGAGCGTCGAGGTGGCGAAGTTCGCCCACACGAGCAGGGGCATGCGCCAGAAGGACATGCCGGGCGCGCGCATGGTGATGATCGTCACGAGGAAGTTGAGAGCCGTCATGATCGAGGACGCGCCCGCCCACTGGACGCCCATCTGGAACATGAGGTTGCCGTCGGGCTGCTGGACGGCGAGGGGAACGTAGTTCGTCCACCCGGCGGCGAACGCCCCACCGTCCGGGACGAGGTAGCTCGAGAGCATGATCAGCCCGGCGATCGGGAGCAGCCAGAACGAGAGCGCGTTCAGGCGCGGGAACGCCATGTCCGGCGCGCCGAGCATGAGCGGGATGACGTAGTTCCCGAGCCCGGCGAAGGCCGGGATGATGAAGAGGAAGATCATGAGCGAGGCGTGGACCGAGAAGAGCCCGTTGAAGGTGTTCGTGTCCACGTACTGCATCCCGGGCCGCGCCAGCTCCGCGCGCATGAACATCGCCATCAGACCCGCCGCGCCGAAGAAGAAGATCGTCGTGACGAGGTACTGGATCCCGATGACCTTGTGGTCCGTGTTGACCCGGAAGTAGTCCTTCCAGGTGCGCGCGCCGTGGCCGGAGTGGTCCTCGGGCCGGGTGGGGCGCCCCGAGATCCAGTAGGCCCAGTAGTCGAAGCCGCCGAGGCCGGCGAGGAACGCGAGCGGGACGATGACCGTCCACGCGACGATCAGGACCTGGAGCTCCCAGAGCGGGTCGAAGCCCATCGCCGCGCGGGCGCCGATGACCAGCAGCGTCGCCAGGCCGAAGCCGAGCGGCATCGACCAGAGCACGCGCAGCCAGCCGGCCCCGGTCAGCCGCCGCAGGCCTCGCCGGGGCGGCGGCGGCCCGGCGTGCGCCGTCTCGTGCCCCGTCTCCCGGTGGACGTCGATCGCCACTAGCGCCCTCCCCCTCCAGTCGCTTCGAGCAGGTACTGGACGAGCCCGTCGATCTGCTCGTCCGTGAAGAGCTCACCGTAGTTCTGCGGCATGACCCCCGGCTGGTAGCCCTCCGCGATCGTAGCGTCGGGCTCCAGGATGGACTCGCGGACGAAAGCCTCGTCGGCGCCGGCGAGCGCCTCGTCGAGATCGGGGCCGACCGCGCCCTGCGTGCCGGCCTCGGCCAGCGTGTGGCAGCTGGCGCACTGCGCGGTGAAGAGCGCCTCGCCCTGGACGGCGCCGCCCTCCGCCGCGAGCCGGCGCCGCTCCTCCACCCAGGCGGCGAAGTCCTCGGAGGAGAGAACGCGCGCCTGGCTTCGCATGACCGCGTGGCCGAGCCCGCAGAGCTCGGTACAGATGACCTCGAACGTCCCGATCTTCGACGGCTCGATCACCGTCCGCGTCGTCACGCCCTGGACGGCGTCCTGCTTCATCCTCCACTCAGGCACCCAGAACGAGTGGATCACGTCCTTCGACGTGATGAGGAACTCGACCGCCTCGTTCACCGGCAGCACGAGCTCGCCCGAGGTCAGCGGCTCCCCGTTCTCGAGCTGGACGTCCGGGTACGTGAAGCTCCAGGCGAACTGCTCCCCCGTGACCTCGACGACCCGGTGCTCGTCCGGGAGGTCCTCCGCCTGCGCGAGCGCGACGCCCGAGTAGACCGCGATGAAGGTGACGAGGATCGTCGGGATGAGCGTCCAGACGATCTCGAGCCCCGTGTGCCCGTGGATCGGGGAGCCGTCGTCCATGTCGTCCGGAGCGGCGCGGAACTTCCAGACGGCGTAGACCGCGACCCCGGCGACGAGGGCGAAGATCGCGACGCAGATCGCGGTCACGACCCAGTAGACGGAGTCGATGATGCCCGCCTGCTCCGAGGCGGCGTCGGGCAGCCAGGGGATGAAGAGCGCGACGGCGGCGAGGGCGAGGCCGACGGCCACCCCCACCAGCGACATCTGGATGATCGAGCGCTTCCGCACGTGAGAATCAGGGTTCGCGGCCCGCCGAAACCCTAACGCACCAGTATCCGAGAGAGGGGCTCGACCGTTTACCCACCCGAACTCCGAAGGAGGGAACCGAGCACATGGGTATCGGCGCAAGCATCTTCCTCGTCGCGGTCGGCGCGATCCTCGCGTTCGCGGTCACCGCCGAGGTGAGCGGAGTGGACATCTCGACGGTCGGCTGGATCCTCATGGTCGTCGGCATCGTCGGCTTTCTCCTCTCGCTCCTCTTCTGGTCGAGCTGGGGCGGCGTCGGCGGCTACCGCCGCGAGACGGTCGTCCGGCAGGACCCGTACGACCGCACGCCTCCGTACTAGCCCCTCCGTCCCCCTCCAGCTCGAGAGGCGGCCGCCAGGCCGCCTCTCGCGGTTTCGGGCCGGATTAGGCTGCGCCGGTGGACATCGGGTTCGCCGAAGCCCTCCTGATCCTCGGGCTGCTCCTCGCGTCGGCGGCGGCGCTCTCCGGCTGGCTGCACGGAACGGTGCTCTCCATCTCCGTGCTCTCCGTCGTGGCCGGAGTGGGGCTCGCCCTCCTCGACGTCGTCAGCGCGAACCCGGGCGCGGAGCTCGTCGTCCTCGTCGTCGAGCTCGCGCTCATCCTCACGCTCTTCTCCGACGGGCTCCTCGTCGAGTCGGAGCTCCTCCGGGCGCACTGGGGCCCGCCCGCGCGCGCGCTCGTCATCGCGATGCCGGTCACGCTCGTCCTCCTCGCGCTCGCCGCCAAGCTGCTCTTCCCCGAGCTCACGTGGGCGGAGGCGTTCCTCCTCGGGGCCGTGCTCTCGCCGACCGACCCGGTCGTGACCTCCGCCGTCGTGACGGCCCAGCGGGTGCCCCGCGTCATCCGCCACACGCTCAACCTCGAGTCGGGCCTGAACGACGGGCTCGCGCTCCCGTTCGTCCTCTTCTTCCTCGTGCTCGCCGCCGAGCAGGACGACCCGGCCGGCGAGGCGGCCGAGCTCGCGGGCGAAGCTGTCGTCGGCGGGTTGATCGGCGTCGGCCTCGCGCTCCTCGCGGGACGGATCCTCCCCCGCCTGCCGGGCGGCGGCATGACGCACAAGTACGAGGGCATCTACGCGCTCGGCCTCGGCTTCGCCGCGTTCGGCCTCGCCGACCTGACGTACGGGAACGGGCTGATCGCGGCGTTCGTGGCCGGCATCGCCCTGGCGGCGGCCCGCCACGAGATCCCCGCCGCCTTCGCCGACTTCAACGAGAGCGTGAGCGCGGTCTTCCAGGTCGCGACGTTCTTCGTCTTCGGCGCACTCGTCGTCGCGACCGGCTGGGACTGGTCGCTCTGGCCCCTGCTCGTCTTCATCCCCTTCGCCCTCCTCGTCGCCCGGCCCGCGGCCGTGCTCCTCTCCTTCGTGGGCGTCGAGATGCCGATGCCGCACAAGCTCTTCATCGCGTGGTTCGGGCCCAAGGGCGTCGCCTCGATGCTCTTCGCGCTGCTCGTCCTCAACTCGACGGCGCCGGACCGGACGCTCGTCTTCGACATCGCCTCGTTCATCGTCCTCTCCTCGATCCTCGCGCACGGCCTCACCGACACGGTCGGCGCGCGCTGGATCGAACGCCGTCTCGGCGCCTCAGTCGGCGGAGATGAGCACGACGTAGGCGAGCGCGTACAGCACGCCTAGGAGCGCCGCGCTGCGGCGGTCGTGCCGCCGGCGGCCCGCGAGCGCGCCTCCGACGACACCGACCGCGAGCAGCGTGTAGAGCGCGGCAACGAGCGCGAGGCGTGCCGTCACCTCCGCCGGGGCGACGAGGGGCCCGGCGCCGATCGAGAGCGTCGAGTCCACGAGCGAGCTCCCGAGCGCGTCGCCGAGGGCGATCCCGGGAGCCCCGCGCAGGAGGGCGGTCACGTCGACGACGATCTCGGGCGCCGACGTGCCGAAGGACGCGCCGAAGAACGCGATCAGGAACTCGGGGACGCCCGCGAGCTCCGCGAGGCGCACGAGCGCCCGCACGGCGACGGTCGCCCCGAAGCCGACGAACGCGAGCGCGCCGAGGACGATCGCCGACTGCTGAAGGTGCCCCTGGCGGGCGACCGGCGGCGGGACGTCGTGGGCGAGCCCGGGGAGCGAGCGCACGACGAGCCAGGTGAAGACCGCCCAGGCGAGGACGAGGGCCGCCCCCTCCCAGCGCGCGAGCCAGCCGTCGGCCACGAAGACCGCCGTCAGCGCCAGCCCGGCCATCGTGAAGAGGGTGACCACCGTCACCTGGCGGCGCTCGATCGCCATCGCTCCGGCCACGAGCGGGAAGAGCCCGAGGACGAAGGTGTACTGCGTGAGCGTGGAGCCGACGGAGTCGCCGACGTTGACGTCCCCCTCACCCTGGACGTGCGAGGCGATCGAGTTGGCGATCTCGGGCAGGTCCGTCCCGATCGCGACGAGCACGACGCCGACGATGAAGGGCGGCGCCCCGAGCGCGGCCGCGAGCGCGCGGGTGTAGGCGACGGCGCGGTCGCTCGCCACGAGCGCGACCGCGAGGCCGCCCACGAAGAGGAATGCCTGGAGCGCGATCTGCACCGACGGTCACACAGCCGCCGGCAGGCCCGCCCGGCTCTGCGACCGTCGTGCAGCCGCGCGATTCTACCCGTCCGCAAGCCCGACGAGGGCGGTCGCGGTCGTCTACTGATTCCGAGAGGAGGCCAGCCTGGACGTCGTCGCCATCCTCATCTTCGCGGCCGCGCTCGCGGTCATCGCCTTCGAGTGGGTGCACCGGACGAAGGCGGCGCTCGTCGGCGCCGGCCTCGTCGTCGTCGTCGGCGTGATCGACCTCGACACGGCGATCGAGGCCGTGGACTGGAGCACCCTGGGGCTGCTCACCGGGATGATGATCCTCGTCGGCCTGACGGAGCAGACGGGCGTCTTCACGTGGCTCGCGCTGCGGACGGCGCAGCTGTCCCGGGGCCGGCCGCTGCGCCTGATCTTCCTGCTCGCGCTCGTCACGGGCGTGACCTCGGCGTTCCTCGACAACCTCACCTCGATCCTCCTCGTCGTCCCGATCACGCTCCTGCTCGCGGACGTCCTCCGCGTCTCGCCGATCCCCCTCGTGCTCGTCGAGGTGATCGCCTCCAACATCGGCGGCACGGCGACGCTCATCGGCGATCCGCCGAACATCATGATCGGGACCCGCGTGGACGAGCTGACGTTCGTCGACTTCATCGTCAACCTCGCCCCAGTCTCGATCGTGACGCTCGTCGTCGTCACCCTGATGCTCTACGCCGTCTTCCGCCGCCAGCTCGTCGTGCCGCCCGACCGGCTGGACGAGCTCGAGCGGCTCGACCCCGGCCGCGACGTGCGGGAGAGCCGGAACGTCAAGCGCTCGCTCGCCGTCCTCCTGGGGACGATCGTCGCCTTCTTCCTCCACGCCCCGCTCCACCTCGAGCCCGCCGTCGTCGCGCTCGGCGGCGCCACGATCCTCCTCCTCGTCGCGGCCGACGACGTCGAGGAGGCGCTCGAGCGCGTGGAGTGGGCCACCCTCTTCTTCTTCCTCGGCCTCTTCGTCATGGTCGGCGCGCTCGAGGAGCAGGGAGTGATCGAGCGGGTGGCCGACGCGCTCGCCGATGCGACCGGCTCCACCGCCGGCCAGGGCATGGCGATCCTCTGGGGAGCCGCGGCCGGGTCGGCGCTCGTCGACAACATCCCGTTCACGGCGGCGATGATCCCCGTGGTCGAGCAGCTGCAGGCGGGCGAGGAGGAGTTCGAGGACGGGCTCTGGTGGGCGCTCGCCCTCGGCGCGTGCTTCGGCGGCAACGCCACGCTGATCGCGGCGGCGGCGAACGTCGCCGCGACGGGCGTCCTCGACCGGAGCGGCCACAAGATTTCGTTCGTGCGCTTCCTCGCGGTCGGGCTGCCCGTGACGATCGTGTCCCTCGGAATCGCTACGGTGTACCTCCTCCTCTTCCAGCTCTGAGGATGGCAAGGCTCTTCGGCATCGAGCTCGTCCCGGCGGCCGTGCCGCGGACGGCGACGTTCCTCGAGGCGGCCGAGATCCTCGCCGCGCACCCCGTGGCGACGATCGCCGTTCTCGGCGAGGAGGAGGAGGTCGTCGGCCTCTTCGGCGACGCGGACCTCCTGAGCGGCTTCTTCCCCGCCTACCTCGCGGAGCTGCGGCACACCGCCTTCGCGACGGACGACGAGGGCCTGCTCGCCGACCGGACCCGGGCGGTCGCCCGAGAGCCGGTGGAGAAGCACATGCGCCGGCCGGTCGCGCTCGACCTCGAGACGAGCGCGGTGCACGCGGCCGAGCGGTTCCTGCACTGCGACTTCGCCGCCCTCCCCGTCGCGGACAGGGGAGCCTTCGTCGGGATGCTCGGCCGCGCCGAGTTCTGCCGCGCGATCCTGCGGGAGTGGGCCGAGCAGACGGACGCGCCGCGCCCCTCCTGAGAGGGCGCGGCGCGCGAGTCGAGTCCTGTTTCCTGTCCTAGAAGATGAGGATCAGGATGATGATGATCAGGATGATCGCGAGAAGACCACCGCCGATGTACATGCGTTTCCTCCTGGTCGGGTCGGCGTCTTAACGACCCATCCCCGGAAAAGGTTGCGGCCTCGGCGCGCTTACTCGTGGAGGACGCGTCCCTCCATGCCGCCGGCGACGACGACCACCTGCCCCGTCACGTGGCCCGAGAGCTCGTCCGAGGCGAGGACGACGATCTGCCGGGCGACGTCCTCGACCCCGGCGACCTTGCGGAGGGCCATCGTCCTCGTCGCGCGCTCGACGACGGCCGGGTCGTCGAGCGTCGTCCGCGTCATCGGCGAGACCGTCCAGCCGGGACAGACCGCGTTCACCCGCCCGGCCGGGGCGACCCGGACGATCTCGTTCTTGAGGCTCAGGAGGAGGCCCCGTACGACGGCCGACTTCGCCGAGGCGTAGTCCGCGTGCCCGGCCTCGCCGAAGATGCCCGCGGTCGAGCCGACGAGGACGAGGCTTCCGCGGCCGGAGCGTTCGACCTCCCGGAGGAACCCGCGGGCCGTGAGGAACGTGGCGGTGAGGTTCGCCGCGAGGGTCTCCTGCCACCGCTCGAGGCTGAGGCGCCAGAGCGGGACGTCCTCCTCGGGCCAGACACCCGCGACCGCCGCGCAGACGTCGAGGCCGCCGAGCTGCGAGCGGGCGTCCGCGTAGAGCGCGTCCACCTCGTCCTCCCGGCGCAGGTCCGCCTGCAGGAGCACGGCGCCGGCGCAGTCGGCGGCGACCGCCTCGGCCCGCTCGCGGCCGCGGTGGTAGTGGACGGCGACGCGCGCTCCCTCGGCGGCGAAGGCGCGCACGCAGGCCGCTCCGATGCCCCCCGAGGCACCGGTCACGAGTACGCGCTTGCCGGAGAGACCCGTGTCCACGATCGTGAGGGCCGGATGTTCGCACGTTCGCGGCTCTGTCTCGACCCCGGGCTCGAGCGCCGGGAGGCGCGCGCGGCCGCCGTGGCCTGGGCGCGCGCGGCCGCCGTCCCCTTCGTCCTGGTCGAGGTCGCCCTCGAGCGAGGCAACTACCCGGACGGCGACGAGCGCCTCGCCTGGCTCCTCGCGGGCGCCTTCACGCTCGCGGCGGCCGTGCTGCTCCTCGCCCGGCGGCGGCAAGGGGCTGCGGCGGCCGGGCTCGCGCTCGACGTCGTCCTCGTCTCCGCGTTCGTCGCCCTCTACTCCTTCGAGGCGGGCACGACCGCGCGGCAGCTGCTCGCCCTGCCGGTCCTCGAGGGCTCGCTCCTCTACGGCCTGCGCGCGGGGGCGCTCCTCCCGCTCGCGTCGCTCCCCGCTCTCGCCTTCTTCGAGTGGAGACAGGCCGAGCGGCTCGACCTCCATCCGTTCGACCCGGGGCACGTCGTCGGGCCCGTGGGGATCCAGCTCCTCCTCGGCGTCACGGTCGGCGCCCTCGTGTCCCGGCTCGAACGCCCCCGCGTTTGACGACGTCCCGGCGGGGTAGGCGAGGGCCATGACCGTCGTCATCCGCATCGCCGTCCTGCTGGCCTTCCTCGCGCTCGCCGCCTGCGGCGGCTCCGACGACACGCTGAGCCGCGAGGAGTTCGAGCAGGAGGCCAACGAGGCCCAGAGCGAGGTGCAGTCCCGGATCGAGAGCCTGCGGGAGTCCGAGTCCGCGGACGACCTCGAGCAGCGCGCCGACGACGCCGTCGAGGCGATCCGCGACCAGGCGGAGGATCTCGAGGGCCTCGAGGCGCCGGAGGACGTCCGCGAGGCGCAGGACGACCTCGTGCAGAGCTTCCGCGAGCTCGCCGACTCCCTCGAGGAGCAGGCGGCGGACGTCTCCGAGGAGGACTTCGAGCGCTTCCTCGACCAGCTCCGCGCCGCGGGCCTCGACGCGCCCTAGCGGCCGGCCGGACGCCGCCGCAGGACGAGCAGCCGCCCGGGCCAGGCGCTCCAGCGCCCGGCCAGGGTGAGGAGCGCCGGCACGAGCCACGTCCGCACGAGGAACGCCTCGACGAAGACGCCGACGAGCATCGCGAAGGCGAACTGGCGGAACGAGTCCAGGGGGACGAGGGCGAGCAGGCCGAAGCTGAGGGCGAGGGCGAGGCCGGCGACGTTGATCGCCCGCGCGGCGGCGGGAACGGCGACCGCGATCGCCTCGCGGAACGGCCGGCGGCCCGTCTCCTGCCAGATGCGGCCGACGAGGAAGACGTTGTAGTCGGACCCGAGCGAGACGAGCAACACCGCGGCCATGAACGGGACGTAGTAGGCCAGCTGGTCGCGCCCGAGCGCGTCCTGGAAGACGAGCGCCGTCAGGCCGAGTGCCGCCGCGAGGGCGAGCACGCTCGTGGCGAGCAGGTAGAGCGGCGCGAGCAGCGAGCGCAGGAAGACGACGAGGAAGAGGACGTTGACCACGAGAGCGGCGAGAGCGATGCGGCCGAGGTCCTCGAGCACCGTCGCGATCGTCTCGTCCGCGAGCGCTGTGTTGCCGGCGAAGGCGACCGTGGTCGGCGCGAGGCCCGCGCGCTCGAGCAGCAGCGGGACACGACGGCGCAGGTCGTCGAGCGCCGCGCGCGCCTGGGGGCCGAGCGGGTCCGACTCGGCGAGCACGACGAACCGGGCCGCCGCTCCCGTCTCGGAGACCGCGACACCGCGCGGGACGGAGGCCGGCAGCGTCCCAGGCCCGATCACGCCGGCGACGCCCGGCTCCGCCTCCAGGAGCCGCTGGAAGCGGAGGAGCTCCTCACGGAGCCCGCCCAGGCCCGCCTGCTCGACGAGGAGGAGCGTGGGCGAGAGGACGCCCGGCGCGAACCCCTCGGCGGCCGCCTCCGCAGCCCGCACCGGCTCGGAGCCCGCCGGCAGGCTCCCGATCGGCTCGACCCCGAGCTCGAGGCCCCGCACGGGGCGCGCGGCGAGAAGGAGCCCGATGACGGCGAGGACGACGACGAGACCCGCGAGCGCGCGCGAGCCGGCCATCCGGGCGACGAGCGGCACGCGGCCTCTCGCGGGCGCGAGCAGGTCCGGCGCCGGCCTCCGGGGCCAGAAGGCCGCCCCGCCGAGGGTCGCGAGAGCGGCCGGGACGAACGTGACGGAGACGGCCAGGCCGACGAGCACGGCGAAGGCGAGGCCCGGGCCGAAGACGCGGAAGAACTCCAGCTGTGCCGCGAGGAGCGACGCCGTGCCGGCCGCGACGATGAGGCCCGCGGTGAGGACGATCGGCGTCACCTGGCCTGCGGTGCGCTCCGCCGCCTCCAGGCGGCTCTCTCCCTGCTCCAGACGGTGCCGCATCCGCGAGAGGTAGAAGATGGAGTAGTCGGTGACGACGCCGAGGAGGAGCACGAGCACGATCGGCTCGAGCTCGCCCGGGACCGCGATGCCGAAACGGCGTCCGGCGGCCGCCAGGAGCCCGAGCGAGACGACGAACGAGACGGCGACGGCGAGGAGCGTCAGGAGCGGCGCCGTCACGGCTCGGTAGGTCAGGCCGATGACGACGAGGATGAGGAGGACCGTCGCCGCCTCGACGAACGGGATCGCCTCCCTGATCAGCCGTCCCTGCTCGACCCGCGCCGGGACGACCCCCGTCACGCCGACGACGCCGTCGGCATCCCGCCAGGCCCGGAAGGGCCGCTCGGGGTCCGCGAACCACCGCGCGAGCCGGTCGCGGGCCTGGAGACCGAGGCCGGGCTCGAAGTAGAGGTAGGTGATCGCCGTCGTCCCCGACTGCCGCGACCCGGGGACGACTCCGCGC
Source organism: Gaiellaceae bacterium (assembly GCA_035762005.1). Lineage (GTDB taxonomy): Bacteria > Actinomycetota > Thermoleophilia > Gaiellales > Gaiellaceae > JAIBJN01. The sequence continues at coordinate 34,527 of DASTQA010000024.1, read as the reverse complement.
GTGTTGGTCAGCGGGAGCGCGAAGGGAACAGAGAGGAGATCTGGGTACTCCCGCCTCGCCAGGGCGAGCGAGCGCTCGACCACACGTGTCTGCGCCGCCCGCGAGAGCCCGTTCGGGTCGTGCTGGACGACCATCGTGTTCGAGAGGACGGGGAAGCGGAAGAGCTCGGCGGAGCGGAGCTGGGCCCGGTACGCGGGCGCGTCCTCCGGCACGAGGCTCCCGAGCGCGTCGCCCTGCGCCTCGTCGAGGCGCGGAAGCGAGACGAGCGCCAGGACCGCGGCGGCGAGCCAGCCGACGACGACGACGAACCGCAGGCGGACGACGGCCCGCCCGATGAGGTAGGGCCCGGGAGGCTCCCCGACCCGCCGCCTCACCGACCGGCGGTGGCCGTTCCGTCCGGCCGGCGGATGCCGAGCCGGTGGAGCTCGGCGTCACTGAGACGCCGGCGCTCGCCCGCGGCGAGGCTGCCCCAGGGATCGACCGTCGTCGCGCTGAGCCGGTCGTACGGGAGCGAGAGCGCCGCCCGCCGCGCGAGGTACGCCTCGAGCCCCGGCTCGTCCGGCCCGGCGGCGAGAGCCCGCCGCACGGCGCGCACCTCGCGGATCCAGGCGAGGCGCATCGGCAGGTAGAGCGCCACGAGCGGGAGCGAGGGCCCGAGCGCGATCGCGATGCCGAGGAGGACCGCGAGCGACTCGACGCTCTCCCTGCTCGTGCGGCCGCTCTCGCGCGCGCTCCTGCCCGCGCGCTCGGTCCGCTCGGCGACCTCGCCGACGTCGGCGCCCACGAACGGCACGCCCTCGAGCTGCCCGAGCGTCCCGCCCGCCTCCTGGAGCGCGTAGCCGGCCGCGGTGACCGTGCGGCTCAGGTCTGTGAGGCCGCGCACCTCGCGGGCCACGAGCAGGCCGACGACGACCCACGCGACCGCCCACGCGAGCACGGCGGCGTCGAGGAGGCGGCGCGCCGCAGGCCGGGGCGTCCGCGGGAAGACGAGGGCCACGCCGGGTAGCTACCCGCGCGCATGGGTGACCACACGCCGGGCCCGGGCGCCCCGCGAAGGCTCAGCCCACGGGAATCGGGCGGATGACCGCGGGCGGAGCCTTCGCGGGGCCCGGAGACGCTACCGGCGCCGCCACTCCGGACCGTGCATGCGCTCGTCGAGGCGAGAGTCCGTGCCGTAGCGAAGCGCGAGCGGTCCGATGAGCAGGAGGAACGCGATGAGCAGGAGTTCCATACCACGTACTATCGACCGGCTTTTCCATTAGCACAAATCCGGTTATGATTGGTAACGATCATGCGATCTGATGGCTGGCTGGGGGTCGAGCTCCGGCATCTCGCCGCGCTCCAGGCGGTCGCCGAGGAGGGCTCGTTCGGACGCGCGGCCGAGCGCCTCGGGTACACGCAGTCGGCCGTGAGCCAGCAGATCCAGGCCCTCGAGCGGATCGTCGGCCAGCGGCTCGTCGAGCGGCCGGGCGGCCCGCGGAAGGTCTCGCTCACGGAGGCGGGGGACCTGCTCCTGCGCCACGCCGCCGGTATCGTCGCGCGGCTCCAGGCGGCTCAGGCGGACCTGGCCGCGTTCGCCGAGGGCTCGGCCGGCACGCTCCGCGTCGGCACGTACCAGAGCGTCGGGGCCCGCGTGCTGCCGGGCCTGCTGCGCGCCTTCACGCAGGCGTGGCCCGACGTGACGGTGCAGCTGACGGAGTCCGCGGACGACGGCGGCCTGCTCGAGCTCGTGGAGCGGGGCGACCTCGACTTCACCTTCGTCATGATCCCGATCGGCGAGGGCCCCTTCGAGACCGTCGAGCTCATGCGCGACCCGCACGTGCTCGTCGTCCCGGCGGACTCCCCGCTCGTCCGGCGCTCCAGGCCTCCGTCGCTTCGCGAGGTGGCCGGGATGCCGCTCATCGGCAACCGGCAGTGCCGGAGCATCCACCACGTCGAGACGCGCTTCCGGGACGCCGGCCTCGCCCCCCGCATCGTCTTCCGCTCCGACGACAACGGCACCATCCAGGGGCTCGTGGCGGCGGGCGTCGGGGCGGCGCTCGTCCCGCTCCTGACCGTCGACACGTCGGACGAGGGCACCGCCGTCCTCGGCCTCGCCGACGTGCCGCCCCGCCGCATCGGCATCGCGTGGCACCGCGACCGCTTCCGCTCCCCGGCCGCCCGCGCGTTCGTGGAGATCGCCGGCGAGGTATGCCGGCGGGTCGAGGCGGAGCAGGCCGGCGGCGAGGCCGCGGCCGCCTGAGCCCCCTCGCGACGGAGGTTTGGAGATCCCGGCGGCCGTGAATCACCTACCGGCAATGGCCGTCTCGGTTCCGCGGACACGACTCGAGGTCCCCGAGGAGCGGTGGCCGCTCTACGGTGCCCGCCTGGCTGCGTTTGCGGGCTACGCGGCGGCGATCTCGGTCGGAGCCCTCCTCCTCGGGCCCGTCCTGCGCGCAGACGACGGCGCGGCGACCGCAACCCTGAACCTGCCCCAGCCGCGGATCGTCGAGGCCCGCACCGGCGACTCGCTCGCGGGGCTCGCCGCCTCGGAGGGCGTCAGCGTCGCGCGCCTGCTCGCGCTCAACCCGGAGCTGCAACCGCTCGGCGTCGAGGCAGGCGTGCCCGTCCGCGTCCGCTAGGGCCGCAGCGACTCGGCGATGGCGATCGCGCGCCCGCGGTCGAGCTCGCCCTCGATCCTGACGAGGACGTCGTCGCGCTCGACGAGGAGGGTGTTCCCCGCGAGGCGGCCCGCGTCCGCGAAGACCGCCTCGTCGTCGCCGTGGAAGAGGACGGCGTGCGGCCCGCCCTCGAGCCAGAGGGCGGGGTACGGGCCGACGCGCACGCGCCGGACGCGCGTGCCGCCGGCGACGAGCTTGTCGACGAGGCCCTCGTCGGCCTCGCCGACGAACTGGCCGACGAGGATCCCGACGCCGGTGTACGGGGACTCGGGAACCCCGTCGCCCGGCGCGTAGACGAGCGTGAGCCGCGTCCCGTAGCTCTCCGCCGACGCATAGGCGGCGTCAGGCGGGCCGAGCGCCCTCGGCACGAGCACCTCCGGGAGCTCGACGTCCGGGCGTCCGTCCAGGAGGCGCACGGGCCGCCCGAGGTCGAGGGCCCTCGACGTCGACCGCGGGACGGCCGGCAGCGTCTCGACCCGTTGCACCGTCGCGCCGCCGAGTCCGAAGAAGTCGAGGATCGCCGTGCGCGCGGGCGGCACGGCGAGAGCGGCGGCGAGCGCGAGCGCGAGCGCGGCGAGGGCGACGACGAGAACGCGCCGGGAGCCCGGGAGCCGGCGCCGGGTCGGCGGACCCAGACGCGCGAGCACGGCCTCCGTGACGTCCGGCGCCTCGGGGAAGGCGAGATCCTCGCCCACGAGGCGGAGCGCGCGCTCGAGGTCGGTCACGCCTCCACCCCCAGCCGGGTGCGCAGGCGCTCGAGCGCACGCGAGGTCCGCGACTTCACCGTGCCCCGCCGCCAGCCGAGGGCCGCTGCGGTCTCCTCCTCCGAGAGCCCGAGGAAGTAGCGGCAGGCGAGCGCCAGGCGGTCGTCCTCGCCCAGGGCCTCGACAGCGGCGAGGAGCTCCTCCCGCCGCTCGGAGGCGAGGAGGGCCGCCTCGGGGGACGGGACCGCGCCCCCCGAGAGCGGATCTTCGGCGGCGCGGAGCGCCAGGCGCTCGCGCCTCCCGGCCGACCGGCGGCGGTTCCGGGCCTCGTTCGCGACGATCGCCAGGAGCCACGGACGAAAGGGCTCGCCACGGCGGAAGCGCGCGAGCGCCCGGTAGGCCTTGACGAACGCATCCTGGACGGCGTCCTCGGCGTCTGCGGCCGAGCCCGTGATCAGGTACGCGGTGCGAAACGCCATCGTCTGGTGCTCCCGGATGAGCGTGCCGTAGGCACGTGTGTCGCCCTGCAGCGCCTGGGCGACCAGGTCGCCCTCCGCCAGTGGCCGGTCCTCCACCGCGACTCTTCTACACCGCCGGCGGCACGGCGGTTCCGCTCACCCGCGCCGCGCGAGGCGGTAGATCGCCCCATCCCTGCTGAGGAGCAGGAGCTCGCCGTCGGCGTCCTCGGCGAACGAGGTCAGCTCCGGCACCCGGAAGGAATGGCCGCGGCCCGTCGTCTCGCCCTGCCAGCGCGCGAGGCTCCAGATCCGGCCCGAGCAGTAGTCGCCGTAGAAGAAACGCCCGCCGGCCCGCCCGTGGACGTCCCGGCCGCGGTAGACGAACCCGCCCGTGACGGAGCAGCCCAGGTCGTGGCCGTACTCGCTCACCGGGCCGACCAGGCGGCCGCCGGGCGTCGGCTCCTTGTCCTCGTGCACGCGGGTGCCCTCGTACACGTCCCAGCCGAAGTTCGTGAGCTCACCCACCCGGCGGGCGGGGAGGACGTCGATCTCCTCGACCTCGTTCTGGCCGACGTCGCCGATCCAGAGGTCGCCGGTGAGGCGGTCGAAGGAGAAGCGCCACGGGTTGCGCAGGCCGTAGGCGATCGGCTCCCACCCCGCGCCGCGGTCGTCGACGTCGAGCCGAAGGAGCTTGCCGAGCGGGCTCGAGAGGTCCTGCGCGCGGTCCCCGGGGTCGCCGCCCGAGCCGCCGTCGCCCATTCCGACGTAGAGGAGGCCGTCGGGGCCGAACGCGAGCTGGCCGCCGTTGTGGTTCGCGTACGGTTGCCCGACGTGGAGGAGGCGCCGGACGCGATTCGGCCGGCCGGCCCGGACGCGGAACTCGTCGACGCGCGTATCGCCGCGGCGGTCGGTGAAGTTCACGTAGAAGCGCGAGTTCGCCTGGAAGCGCGGATGGAAGGCGATCGAGAGGAGCCCCTGCTCGTTGCCCTCGCTCGTCACCTCGGCCGTCAGGTCGAGGAACGGCTCGTCGTCGATCCTGCTCCCGGCGAGCACGCGCACGCGGCCCGCCTGCTCGACGACGTAGAGGCGCCCCGGCTCGCCCGGCGCGACGGCGGCGTGGACGGGCGAGTCGAACCCCGACGCGACGACCTCGAGGCCGAGCGACCGCCCCGCACCGGGGCGCTCGGGACGGAGCGGAGCGGGGGACGGCTCGTCGGGCCCGGTGGAGGTCTCGCCCGAGCTCGTGCCGCCGCGCTCCGTCGTCGGAAGGAGGACCGGGCGGCCGTCGCGCTCCTCCTCGCCGCCGCTGCAGCCCGCGAGGAACGCTGCGACGACTCCGCCGGCGAGGAGCGCCCTGCTCACGCCTCCAGGTTACGGACCGCCTGCTCGTCCGCCGCGGGGGGACCCACCGCGATGCTCAGGAGGCGCCCGCGAGCGCAGGGAAGAGCGGCTCGCGTCGGGCGACGGCCTCGCGGAGGGCGGCGAGGAACTCGGCCGAGCCCGCGGCCTCCCGCTCGCCCGCGCGGGTGGCGGCCAGGATGCGCCGCTTCGGGCCGAAGGCGATCGGCCTGACCTCGACGCCGGGCTGCAGGCGCCCGAGCGCGAGATCGGGCGCGAACGCGACGCCGGCGCCCGACGCGACGAGGCTCTGGAGGGCCCCGTAGTCGTCGAACTCGAAGCGCGCGCGCGGCTCGAACCCGGCGGCGCGGCAGGCGCGCTCGGTGAACGGGTGACAGGAGGAGCGGTTCGTGCTCCGGATCCACGTCTCCTCCGCGAGGTCGAGCAGGCGGACGGCGCGCTGTCGGGCGACCGGGTGGCCCGCCGGGAGCAGGACGCGCATCGGCTCCTCGAGCAGGACCTCGAGCGCGACGCGCGGGTCCGAGGGGAGCGGCACGTAGTCGTACTCGAAGACCACCGCCAGGTCGAGCTCCCTGGCGCGGAGGCGCGCGAGGGAGACGAGCGGGTCGGCCTCGACGACGCTCACCTCGACGTCGGGCCGCGCGGCGGCGACGCGGGTCAGCGCCTCGGGGAGGATGCTCGCGGCTGCGCTCGTCGCCGAGCCGACCCTGAGCGCGGGCGCCTTCCCGGCCAGCTCGCGGAGCTCGTCCTCCGCCTGGGCGAGGCGCTCGAGCACCGCCTCGGCGTGCTCGACGAGCCGCCAGCCGGCCGGCGTGAGGCTCACGCTGCGCGGCCCGCGCTCGAGGAGCGGCACGCCGGCCTCGCGCTCGAGCTTCGCCACCTGCTGGGAGACGGCGGAGGGCGTGAAGCACAGGGCCTGCGCGGCGCCGGCGAGCGAGCCGCGCAGGGCGACCTCGCGGAGCACGCGGAGGCGGCGGACGTCGAGCATAAGCAGAGCTTAACCGCAGGCGTTAGCAACGCGAGTGGCGGCGGGTGGGGCAGCCTGGCAGCGTGAGCCCGTGCGCACCGTCCGCAGGCTCGGCTACCCGCTCAGGCTCGCGGCCCGGCGCCTCGCGGCGCGTGCGCCGAGCACGCTCCTCGTCGCCGCCGGCGTCGCAGCGGGCGCCGCCATGCTCGCGACGGTGCTCGCGGGGACGGTCGTCGCACGGGACGAGAGCGTCGGCCGGGCGGTCGAGGAGATCCCCGCCGCGCAGCGGGCCGTCCGGGCCGGCTGGTTCGGCCTGCCCGGCCAGGCGGCGGAGGGCTACCCGAGCCTCGATCGGCGCGCGCGGAGCGGGCTCGCCGGCGTCGTCGCGGCCCAGCCGACGCCGCTCGTCCTCTTCCGCGAGAGCACGATCGCGGGTCACTTCGTCGGGCTCGGCGCCGTCGACGGCCTCGCCGACTGGGTCACGCTCCGCTCGGGACGCCTGCCGCGCGCGTGCACGGCCTCGCGCTGCGAGGTCGTCCGCCTTCGCGGCGAGGGCCGCCTTCCGGACGCGCCGGGGCTCCGTGTCGTCGCGGTGGGCGAGGCGACGCTCACGTCGCCGATCCTCTTCGGCGACTTCATCGCCCCGACGGAGAACGAGCGGGGGCGGGCCGCCCTCAGCCCGCTCTACCGCGACGCGGCCGCCTACCACCGGCCGCCTCCCGCGCCGCTCGTGCTCGCCGAGGGCGTGGCCGCCCTCGCCGCCTCGCCGCAGCTCGCGAGCACGTACCGGAGCTACGCGTGGGTCGTGCCCCTGGAGCCGCGCACCGTCCGCGCCTGGGAGGTCGACGAGCTCGCCGGCGACGTCGCCCGCGCCCGCTCCACGCTCCAGGGCGGCTCGAGCCCGTTCGACGTGGCGGCGCCCGTCGAGGAGCTCCGCTCGGCCGCCGAGGCGTCCGAGGTCTCGGGGCGGCGGCTGCTCCTCGTGGGCGGGGAGTCGGCGGCGCTCCTCTTCGCCTTCGCGGTCCTCGCCGCCGTGAGCATGCGCCGGGACGTCGCCGCCGCTCGGCGGCGCCTGACGTGGTTCGGGGCCGAGCGCTGGCAGCTCTCGCTCTTCACCGCGACCGAGGCGGCCGCCGTCGCGCTCGCCGGCACCGCCGCCGGGTGGGCGCTCGGTACCGGTGCGGGCGCGCTCGTCGCCTCGCGCGCGGACGCCCCGAGCGGGGAGGTGCTCGCGCACTCGACGCTCTCGGCCTCGGGCCTCCTCGCCGCGGCCGCGGTCGCGGTCGCCCTCACGCTCGTCCTCGTCGCCGCCCTGCTGGCGCGGCCCGTCGCCCTCGGCCGCCGCTCCTTCTCGGCGCTCGACGCGGGCGCTCTCGCCGCGCTCGCCGTCGTGGCGCTCACGCTGCTCCGCGGGGACCTCGACGGCGAGACACTCGCCCGCGAGTCGGGCAGCGCCGTCGCGCTCGTCCTCCTGCCCGGGCTCGTCACCTTCGTCGCGGCCGTCGTCTGCGCCCGCCTGCTCCAGCCGGCCCTACGCGGGATCGAGCGGCTCTCGCGCGGCCGCTCGCTCGCGCTCCGGCTCGCGGCGCTCTCGCTCGCGCGGCATCCGGGGCACGCCGCCGTCGCGGCCGCCTTCCTGCTCGTCAGCGTCGGCCTGGCCGTCTTCGCCGAGAGCTACCGCTCCACCCTCGCCCGCGGGCAGGAGCAGCAGGCGGCCTACGCCGTCCCGCTCGACTTCACGCTCGAGCAGGACCTGAGCCGCCTCATCCCCGTGCGAGAGGCGGCGTCCCCCCGGGCGCTCGACCGCCTGGGCGGAGACGTCCGGATCGAGCCGGTGCTGCGGCTCGGAGGCAACGTCAGCCGCGCGGGCGGGCGCACCGGCATCGACGTGCTCGGGCTCGACCCGGACTCGATCGAAGCCCTCCCCGGGTGGCGGGATGACTTCTCGCCGCTCGCCCCCGCGGAGATCGCCGCACGTCTCCGGCCGCAGGCGAGCGCGGCCATGCGGGGACCCCGCCTCCCGGCCGACGCGACGGCCCTCGAGGCCCGCGCGCGCGGCCCGGGCGCCACGCTCACGGCGAGCGTCGAGACTGCCGCCGGCGACTACCGCCAGCTCGTCCTCGGCGAGCCCGACCGGGAGGGGGCGACCCTGACGGCGCCGGTTCCGCCCGAGGCCCGCGGCGGCCGCGTCGTCGCGCTCACGCTCGTTCCGCCCCGCATCGCGGAGCGCGGCGCCGACACGGGCGACCCCTTCGAGGGAACGCTCGCGCTCGGGGCGCTCGAGGCCGTGACCGCCGCCGGCACCGTCCCCCTCGGGAGCTACGCGGGCTGGCTCGGAGAGAACGGCGTCGAGGCCTCTCCCGGAGGCGCCGGAGCGACCCTCCGCTTCACCCTCGGCGAGCACGTCGCGAGCCGCTTCCGCCCCCGCCAGCCGAGCGACGAGGGCCCGGTTCCCGTCGTCGCCTCGCCGTCGGTCGCGGCCGCGGCCGGCCGCGGCGAGGAGCTGCCGCTGCGCGTCGCCGGGGAGCAGGTCGTCGTCCGGGTCGCCGCGGTCGCGGAGCGGTTCCCCGGCACGAGCGGCGACTTCGTCGTCGCCGACCGCGCGCTCCTCGGGACGGCGCTCAACACCGAGCGTCCGGGCATCGCCGTCGCGGACGAGCTGTGGCTCGCGGCGGGGTCGCCGGCGGCGCACGAGCGGCTCGCCGCCGCCCTCGCCCACCCGCCGTTCGACGTCCTCGCCGTCGAGTCGCGGGCGGCGCTCGCGTCCTCGCTCCGGCACGACCCGCTGGCGCGCGGCACGCTCCTGACGCTTCTCGCCGGCGCCCTGGTGGCCCTCGCGCTCGCGCTCGTCGGCGTGCTCCTGGGCGTGCTCGCGGACATCCGCGACGAGCGCGGCGAGCTCGACGACCTCGAGGCGCAAGGCGCCCGGCCCTCGCTCCTGCGGCGAGTCGTGCGCCTCCGCAGCGCCCTCGTCGTCGCCGTCGGCGTCGCGGGCGGGCTCGCGACCGCAGCCGTCCTCGGCGCCCTCGTCGTCGACCTCGTCGCCGTGACGGCGGACGCCGGCACGACCGACCTGCCCCTGCGACCCGACGTCTCCTGGCCCCTGCTCGCGGCCGCCGTCGGCGCCGGCGCGCTCGCCGCGGCCGCGCTCGTGGGCGCCGCCTCGAGGCGCGTATGACGAGCGCCGTCGAGCTCCGGGACGTCTTCCGCGTCTACCCGGCGCCGGACGGCGGCGTCGTCGCCCTCCAGGGCCTCACGCTCGCGGTGCGGCCGGGAGAGGTCTGCGTCGTCCTCGGGCCGAGCGGGTCGGGGAAGACCACGCTCCTGCGCCTGCTCGCTGCGCTCGACAGTCCGACGGCGGGCACGGTGCACGTCCTCGGGCGGGACCTCGGACGCCTCTCGCGCCGCGGACGGGCCCGCTACCGGGCCGAGAGCCTCGGCTACGCCGACCAGCACTACTGGCGCGCCCTCGCCGCGGAGCTCGAGGTGCGCGAGCTCGTCGGGCTGCAGCTCGGCCTCGCCGGCCTGGCGCCGCGCGAGCGGGCGAGGCGGGCGAGCGAGCTCCTCGAGCGCGTCGGTCTCCTCGACCGCGCCTCCGCCCATCCCCGGGAGCTCTCGGGCGGCGAGCAGCAGCGCGTCGCGGTCTGCGCCGCGCTCGCGCACCGGCCGCGCGTCTTCCTCGCGGACGAGCCGACGGGCGAGCTGGACGCGGCGAACGCGCGCCTCGTCTACGAGGCGATCGCCGAGCTCGCCCGGGACGCGGGGACGACGACGATCCTCGTGAGCCACGACCCGGAGTCGGCGGCTATCGCGGATCGCATCGTCCGCGTGCGCGACGGGCGTGTCAGCGACGAGGCCGCGCTCGCCGACGGACGGGACGAGGCGATCGTCGTCGGCCGGGGCGGCTGGCTCCGCCTCTCCGAGGAGCTCCTGCGGCGCACGGGGATCCGCACGCACGCGACCGCCCGCCTCCACGAGGACGGGATCGTGCTCGCGCCCCTCCCGGGCGGGCACGAGGAGGCGGCCCCGGCCGTGGAAGAGGCGCCGCTCCCCGGGAGCGCGGGGCCCGGCGCCGTCGTCGCCGAGCTCGAGGCCGTCACGCGGACGTACGGCGAAGGCCCGGCGGCCGCGACGGCGCTCTCCGACCTCGACGCGACCTTCGCCGGCGGACTGCTGACCGCCGTGACGGGCCCCTCCGGCTCGGGGAAGACGACGCTCCTCCACCTGCTCGCCGGCGTCGACTCCCCGACCGGCGGGGAGATCCGGGTGCTCGGACGGCGCCTCGCCTCCCTCGACCGCGATGCGCTAGCCCGCTTCCGCGCCGAGCACGTCGGCCTCGTCGGCCAGGGCACCGAGCTCGTCCCCTTCCACACGGCCGCGGAGAACGTCGAACTCGGCCTCGTCCTCCGCGGGCTCGACGCCGGCGAGGCGGCCGGACGCGCGGCGGAGGCGCTCGCCGCCGTCGGCCTCGCCGCCGCCGCGGCGCGCCCCGTCGCCGACCTCTCGAGCGGACAGCGGGAGCGCGTCGCAGTCGCCCGCGCGGTCGCGGCGCGGCCGCGGCTCCTCCTTGCGGACGAGCCCACCGCCCGGCTCGACCAGGCGAACGCCCTCGCGGTGGCGCAGCTTTTGCTGCGACTCGCGCGCGAGACGGGCACCGCGGTCGTGTGCGCCACGCACGACCCGCTGCTCGTCGAGCACGCGGACGAGCGGCTCGACCTCGAGCGCCGCCCGCGGCCGGTCCCGCCGGCCGTGACGAGCGGCTAGCCAGCCTCGGCGGGGGCCTTCGTCTCCACGGCGAGGAGCGTCCTCGCTCCGCCCGCCGCCTTCGCGCGGTACGCGGCCAGGTCGGCCGAGCGATAGACGTCGTCGCTCGAGGACTGCGCCGGGGTGACGCGGGCGATCCCGCCCGAGAAGCTGTAGTGGCCGCGCCCGAGCTCGGCGAGGGCCTCGCTCGCGCGCTCGGCGACCCGGAGCGCGTCGGCGGGCGACGAGCCGGGGAGGATGACCGCGAACTCGTCGCCGCCGAGCCTGCAGGCGACGTCCGTCGCGCGGATCGACGCGCGCAGTGCGTCGGCGAGGGCGCGCAGGGCGAGGTCGCCGGCCCCGTGACCGCCGAGGTCGTTGATCCGCTTGAGCCCGTCGAGGTCCGCGACGAGGAGCGACAGCTCCTCCTGCCCGCGCAGACAGCGCGCCGCGGCCGCCTCGAACTGCTCCTCGAAGAGGCGACGGTTGTAGAGGCCGGTCAGCGTGTCCCGCGCGGCCGACTCCTGGAGCTCCGCGAACAGCATCGCGTTCCGGATCGCGATCGCGACGATGTCGCAGAGCGCCCGGCAGAACTCGACGTCGGCCGCGTCCCAGGAGCGGTCGGCCGCGTCGACCACCTCCATGAGCCCGATCGTCTCGCCCCGGGCCACGAGCGGCAGCATGAGGAGCGAGCGCCTGCCCTGCTCGCGCAGGAGCGCCCGCTCGGCGGGATCGTCGTCCGGGTCGGCGACGCGGATCTGGGCCGGCTCCTGCGAGTCGATCACCCGCCGCGTGGCCGGGAAGTCCGCGAGGGCGAAGACGCGGCCGCCCCGCTCGGTGATCTGCTCCTCGCCCTGCCGGTACTCGACGAGCATGACGACCGCACCCCGGGAGGGGTCGTACGTCGAGAGCTCCGCGGCCGTCGCGCCCGTGAGCTCGGCCGCCCGGGCCGCGAACTCGCGCAGCACCTCGCGCAGGTCGAGGCTCGAGGAGAGGGTCCGCGAGAGCTCGAGCAGCGCCTGGAACCTGTGAGCGGGGGCCATCGAGAGAGAATCGGCCCCGCGGGCGGGCCGCTTGAGCCGATCCGGGGGGCGTCAGCGGCCGAGGCGGAAGGGCGGGTACTCGTCGCGCATCAGCCCGGCGTAGGCGGCGACCCTGAAGACCCAGCGGTTGAGCCCGAGGAGGAGGTCGAAGACGCCCGACGGGTACCGCGCGAAGAGGACGAGCCAGATGCCGGCGACCAGTGCGAGAGCGCCGATGAGTCCGCCGCCCCACCAGCCTCCCCACCAGGCCCACCACCAGCCGTCGTCGCCCCACGACCAGGCGCCACCCCCGACGAGCGCCCCGACAACGAGGTAGTGCGGGATCGCGAGGAGCCACCACTTGACGAGGACGAGCCCGCGCGAGAGCCGCTCGGGATAGGGCACGTCGAGGACCGCCGGGTAGTCGGCGGCGCCGAGGCTGAAGGGCGGGTAGCGATCGGTCGCGAGCGCTCCGTAGGCGTAGAAGAGCACGCGCCAGGTCCACCGCAGGACGCCGACGTTGAAGTCGAAGATCGCCCGCGGGTAGCGCTCCGTGAAGAGGATCGCGAAGCCGGCCACGATCGTCAGGACGAAGAAGGCGATCCAGAGGAACGCGAGGATGATCGCGTGCGGGATGACGAGGAGCCACTTGACGAGGGGCAGCCAGCGGTTCAGCTCCGCGTCCCGGACGCCCTCGACGGACACGGGGTAGGGCTCGGCCCCCTCCATCGTCTCGGCCGGGAGCGGCGCGGGCGGCACCGCAGGTGCCGCCTCCACCTCCTCGCCGCCCCGCGGGCGGGCGCCGAGCGCGATCATGAGCGCCCCCACGGCGAGGAGCAGCGCGCCCGCGATCAGGAGCCCGATCGCGAGCCAGACGAGGAAGGACACCTTCGCGCCGAGGTCGAGGTCGACGGCGACGCCGCGGGCCGCGTCGGCGTTCATGACGAGGATCGCCCAGCGGCCCTCCTCGAGCGGCCACTCGACCTCCTGCGTGCCCGGGCCCGAGGCCGACACCGCCCAGAACGCCTGCTCGCCGGGCGGCTCCGGCTCGCCCGTGCCGTCGACGCTGCGGTAGTCGGCGCGGAAGGGATCGAGGTCGACGTCCTCGACCTCGTCGTAGGGCACGCCCTCGAGGTAGGCGCCGACGTCCTCCTCGGGGCCGATCCCGACGAAGGTCTCGCCGCCCTCGGCAGCCTCGGCGCGGACGCGCACCGTCGCGAGCCGCCCCTCGTCGAGCAGCCAGTCGGGCGCGTCCTCGGCGGAGGCCTCGCTCGCGATGTCGAACCCGTCCGAGGTGAGCGCGAAGCCGTCGCTCTCGAAGCGCTCCGTCGACGAGGTGAAGTAGCCGTCGTCGTCGCGCTGCGTCTGGTGGAGCCAGAGGAGCGCCCCGCCCGCGACGAGGAAGCCGATCGCGACGAGCGCGGCGAGCGAGCCGAGGACGATGAGGGCGATGCGGCCGCCGCTCATCCCGCGGCGCGGCGGCTGACGGTCCGCTGGAGCGACGGTCACGGGCCCGGATCCTACCCCCGCAGCCGGTCGTCGGGGCGGAGGACGGCGGTGAGGATCATGTTCACGACCCAGACGATGACGGCGGCTCCGAGCGTCGACCAGAAGCTCCCGGTCTCGAAGTCGGGGACGATCCAGTCGGTCAGGTAGAGCATGAACGTGTTGATGAGGAGGAGCGCGAGGCCGAGCGTGAGCACGACCGCGGGAAGCGCGAGGAGGATCACGAGCGGCCGCACGAAGAGGTTCGCGACGGCGAACACGAGCCCGGCGATGAAGAGGGCCCAGAAGTCGTCGCCGTAGCCGACGCCGGGGACGATCCACGAGGCGACGAAGAGCGCGACGACGTTCGAGAGCCAGGCGAAGAGCAGGCGCAGGAGCACGGCGGCCATCCTTCCAGGTCCGGCCCGCGCCAGCAGGCGCCTCGGCCCGAACGGCGAACACGACTGCGTGACGACGAGCTCGGCTCCCGCCGACGCGCCGGCGTTCCCGGCCGGCGGCGTCGACGCCCTCCCCCCGGCGGCGATGGCCCGGCGGGCGGAGGAGGTCGGCGTGGCGAAGGCGGGTCTGCCCGCCGGGAAGCTCCTCGCCCTCGCCGTGCTGGCCGGCGCGTTCATCGCCATGGGCGCGGTCTTCGCGACCACCGTGACGGCGGGCTCCGGGGAGCTCGCCTTCGGCGTCACCCGGCTCCTCGCCGGGCTCGCCTTCTCGCTCGGCCTCGTCCTCGTCGTCGTCGCCGGCGCGGAGCTCTTCACCGGCAACAACCTCGTCGTCATGGCCTGGGCCGGCCGGCGCGTCGCCACGACGCGACTCCTCTGGACGTGGCTCCTCGTGTACGTGGGCAACTTCGCCGGCGCGGTGGCGACCGCGGCCCTCGTCTACGCGGGGCGGCAGTACGAGCTGGGCGGCGGCGCCGTGGGCGAGCAGGCGCTCGCGATCGGCGTCGCCAAGACCTCGCTCGGCTTCGGGCAGGCGATCGCGCTGGGCGCGCTCTGCAACGCGCTCGTGTGCGTCGCCGTCTGGCTCACGTACAGCGCGCGCACGACCGCCGACAGGATCCTGGCCGTCGTCCCCCCGATCGCGGCCTTCGTCGCCGCCGGGTTCGAGCACAGCGTCGCCAACATGTACTTCGTCCCCTTCGCCCTCTTCGTCGAGAGCGACGCCGGCCGGCTCGCCGGCGCGGGAGGAGCGCTCGACACGTCAGGCCTGACGTGGAGCGCGTTCCTCCTCGACAACCTCGTTCCCGTCACCATCGGGAACGTCCTCGGCGGGACGCTCATGGTCGGTGCGGTCTACTGGTTCGTCTACCTCCGGCGCGCCGACCCCCAGGGCGCCCTGCGCTGAGCGGAAGCGCGCCTCGCCGCCGGGGACGAAGCGCTCGTCCGTCAGCCAGAGCCCCGCGATCGCGAGCCCAGTCCCCGCCGCCGCCGTCAGCGCCGCGGCCGGCCCCGGGATCTCCAGGTCGAAGAACTCGCGCCCGAACGGGATCCCGAGCACGACCCCGTAGACGGCCACGAGCCCGAGGCAGAGCATCGCCACCGCCGTGCCCCGCCTCCGCCCGGACGCCTCGAGGACGAGGATCAGGTAGAGGCCGACGAGGATGAGGACGGTCGTGGCCACCGTCCGCGCCTCGACGACGCCGACGTCGAGGACGTAGAACGAGAAGAGGTAGCTCGAGAGGACGCCGAGCCCCGCGGCCGTCCCCGCGGGCACGGCGAAACGCCCGACGTCGCGGAGGAAGCCGGTCTCGGCCAGGCGCCCGGAGCTCGGGGCGAGCGCGAGGAAGAAGCCGGGGATCCCGACGGCGAGCGAGGCGGCGAGCGTCAGGTGCCGCGGGAGGAGCGGGTAGGCGATCGGCGTCAGGCCGATGGAGAGGATGAGGAACGCCGCGAAGGCGGACTTCGAGACGAAGAGCTTCGCCACGCGCTGAAGGTTGCGGAGGATCTTGCGGCCCTCGTCGACCATGGCGGGGACGGCCGAGAACTCCCCGCGCACGAGCACGATGTCGGCGACGCTCTTCGCGATCTGCGCACCGGTTCCCTGGGCGACGGCGAGGCGGGCGGCCTTGAGGGCGGGCACGTCGTTGACGCCGTCCCCGACCATGGCGACGTAGCGGCCCGACCTCGTGAGCGCCTCGACGAGGCGCTTCTTGCCCTCCGGCGAGATCCTGCCGACGACCGACGCCCCCGCGGCGACCCGCTCGAGCTCGGCCTCGTCCTCGGGGAGGCTGCGCCCGTCCAGGGCGGCGCCCCCGGCGATCCCCGCGTCGGCAGCGATCGCCGCGACCGTCGCCGGCGCGTCCCCCGAGATCACCTTCAGCTCGATGCCCTGCGCCCGGAAGAACTCCACCGTCTCCCGGGCGTCGCGCCGCAGGCTCTCGGCGAGGACGACGAGGCCGAGCGGCTCGAAGCCCGCGGGCGCCGCCTCCGCATCGGCGCCGGGCAGGGGCTGCGGGGTGGTCCCGAAGGCGAGCACCCGCCGGCCGCGGCTCGCCTCCCCCTCGGCCCGCCGCGCGAGGGTGCCGAGCGGGAACCGCTCGGGCGAGCCGAGGACGAAGCTCTCGCCGTCCAGCTGCACGCCGCTCCAGCCCCGGCGGGACGCGAAGGGGACGTGCGCCTCCACCGCCCCGGCCTCGGCCGGGAGGGCCGACGCGACGGCCTCGAGCGTCACGTTCCGGCTCGGCGAGCTCGCCGCGAAGCGGCCGAGCGCCCCGGCGAGGTCGGCGCGCGCCCTTCCTCCCGCCGGGACGAGCTCGACGACGCGCAACGTCCCCTCGGTCAGGGTTCCCGTCTTGTCGAGGCAGACGACGTCCACGGCCGCGAGCGACTCGATCGCGTTGAGCTGCTGGGCGAGGGCGCCGCGCCGGGCCATGCGGAGGGCGGCGACCGCGTACGTGAGGCTCGTGAGGAGGATCAGGCCCTCGGGCACGAGGCTCACGACGGCGGCGACGGAGCGCGGCACCGCCTCGTCGACGTCGACTTCGAGCTTCCAGAGGGCGAACCCGAGCAGGAGGCCGAGGGGGACCATGACGCCGACGAGGATCACGAGCAGGCGGTTGAGCGCACGCTCGAGCGGCGAGCGCGGATGGCGGAACTCGCGCGCCACGCCCGCGATCCGCTCCGCGTAGCTGTCCGGTCCGACCGCCGTCACGACGTAGTACGCGGCGCCCTCGACGGCGAAGGAGCCCGAGCGCACCTCCTCTCCCGGCTGCCGCCCGACGGCACGGGACTCGCCCGTGAGGATCGACTCGTCGAGCCGCAGGCCGCTCGCCTCCTCGAGCCGGCCGTCGGCGACGAGCTGGTCGCCGGCCTCGACGTGGACGAGGTCGCCGACGACGACCTCGGCGACGCCCAGTGGCCGCGGCTCGCCGTCGCGCACGACCGTCGCCGTCGGGGCCACGAGCGCCGCGAGGCGGTCGAGCGCCCGCTTCGCCCGGACCTCCTGGACGATGCCGATGCCGGAGTTCGAGACGAGGATCCCGAGGAAGAGCGCGTCGCGCCAGTCGCCGAACGCGAGCGTGAGCCCGCCGAAGACGGCGAGGATGAGGTTGAAGACCGTGAGGACGTTCGCCCGGACGATGCTCCGGTAGGAGCGGCTCGTCGCCGGAGGCTCGACCGGGCCCCGCTCCTCGAGCCGGCGCCGCGCCTCCTCGGCGCTCAGGCCGAGACGCGAGGGCGCCGCGGCGACGGTCACGGGACGACGAGGACGTCGGTCGGTGCCTGGCGGGCGAGCGCCAGCGACACCGAGCCGACGAGGAAGCGCCCGACCGCGCCCCGCCCGTTCGTCCCCACCGCGACCAGGCCGGCACCCGCCTCGGCAGCAACCCGCGCCAGCTCGTCCGCCGCGTCGCCGACGAGGCCGACCGCGGCCGTCCCCTCCTCGCGGCCCACGAGCGCGAGCGCTTCCGCGAGGAGCGACTCCTGCTCCTCCGCGAAGAGCGGGTCCGGGAGCCCGAAGCGAAGGGCGGGCGCGACGTTCGCGATCGTCAGCCGGCCGTCGCCCGCGAGGCTCGCGGCCAGGGAGAGGGCTCGCTTGGCCGCGTCGGAGCCGTCGTAGCCGACGAGGACGTCCACGGCCCGAGCTTACTTCTCCCCGTGCGCGGGGGCCGGGACGACGACGACGGGGCAGGGCGCATGCTGGACACATTGCTGACTGACCGAGCCGAGCAGGAGGCCCGCGAAGCCGCCGTGCCCCCGCGAGCCGACGACGAGGGCGTCTGCGCCCGCCGCCCGCTCGAGCAAGACACCCGCCGCGGGCCCCCGCACGGCCTCGACCCGGAGCTCGACGCCGAGGTCGCCGCCCGACTCGCGCTCGAGCGAGGCGACGGCATCGTCGACGACCCCGCTCGCCTGCTCGGCCAGGACGGCCTCGACCTCCGCGTCGAGCCTCTCCGAGGCGGGCGTCACCCCGGCGAAGGCCGCCTCCGGGGCGGCCGCGTAGAGCGGGAGCCGCCAGGCGTGCACGACGTGGAGCGTGGCACCGCGGAGACGCGCCTCGTCGAGGGCCCAGCGAAGCGCCGCCGCCGCGCCCGGAGAGCCGTCGACGCCGGCGACGATCCGGCTCACGCCGTCCTCGGGCCGTCCCCGTCGATCTCCACGGGACGCTGCGGGCTCGTCCCCTTCGCGGCGCGGAGGACGAGCCGCCCCGCCTCGAAGCCGGCCTCGAGGCCTGCCGCGTCGACGTCGTCCGGCAGGCGGAAGAGGAACTCGAACGTCGACTCGGAGCCCGGGGTGCGCAGGTCGAGGCCCGTGACGTGGAGCATGCGGCCGAGGACCTCGACCTGGAAGTCGCTCTCCGCGAGCCCGGGCGCCTCGACCTCGACCCGGTACTCCGCCGAGCCGTCGTGGACCTGCGCGGTCGGCTCGAGCTCGGCGGCTAGGCGGGTGGCGGCCAGAAGCTCCCGATCGGCGCTCACGGGGCGACCGTGTCCTCGTCGCGGATCAAAATGCGCTCGGCCCGCGGCCGCACGTCCTCGACGGCGGCGATGGGGACGAGCAGCACACGGGAGCCGAGGATACCGCCCCGGACGACGAGCGCCTCGGGCTCGCCCTCCTGGCCGAGGACCGTCTCCACGAAGCCGACGCGTCCCCGCGGCCCGTCGACCCGGAAGCCCTCGCAGTGGCCGAGCCAGTAGTCTCGCGACCAGTAGGTCGTATCGGTGTCGGCATGCATCTGCGTCATGGCAGCGCCTCCTCTCGTTCTCACCCCGAAGTCTGCGGCCGCACGAGGCGAGCGGGCATCGTGGCCGACTCCGACAGGCGCTGCGGGTTTGCCGCGCCGCGGATCCGCAAAGGCACGGAAGATCGAGGCCCGCCCGGCGTGATGCCCTAGCGGTCCCGATGGAGGTCGTGCGCGACGTCATCCTGCGCGACGGCACGACGCTGCGCCTGCGCGCCCCCCGCGAGGCCGACAGGGAGGGCGTCCTCGCGTTCTTCGCGCGCCTCTCGCCGGAGAGCCTGCACTCGCGCTTCCACGGGCTGCCGACGGTGGACGCCCGCCTCGTCCAGCCCTTCCTCGCGCCGGACTGGGACGAGCGCGGCGACCTGATCGCGACCCTTGGCGCGGAGGGGGGCGAGCGCGTCGTCGCCCATGCCGGCTGGGTCCGACTCCGTGACGTCCGCCGCGCCGAGGTCGCCTTCGCCGTCGAGGACGCCCTCCAGGGACGGGGGGTCGGCACGCGCCTCCTCGAGCAGCTCGCGGACACGGCCGGCGACGCGGGAGTCACCGAGTTCGTCGCCGAGGTGCTGCCGGAGAACACGGCCATGCTCACCGTCTTCCAGGCGGCCGGGTTCGAGGTGCGGCGGACCCTCGCCCAGGGGGAGATCGAGGTTCGCTTCCCGATCGCCGCCACGGAGGCCTACCGCGCCGCCGTGGCGGCGCGCGACCACGAGGCGGTCGTCGCCTCGTTGCGGCCGTTCTTCGCACCCTCGTCCGTCGCGGTCCTGGGCGCATCGCCGCGCGCGGGGTCGATCGGCAACACGGTCGTCGCGAACATCGTCGCCGCGGGCTTCGAGGGGACTGTGCTCCCGGTCAACAGGTCCGGTGACCCGGTCGCCGGCCTCACGGCCCACCGCTCGCTCGCCGAGGCGGCGACCCCCGTCGACCTCGCCGTCGTCTGCCTCCCAGCCGAGCACGTCCTCGCCGGCGTCGAGGAGGCGCTCGTGCAGGGCGTCCGCGCCTTCTGCGTCATCTCGGCGGGCTTCGCGGAGGTCGGCCCGGAGGGGCGGGAGCGCGAGGAGCTGCTGCTCGAGCTCGTCCGCCGGCACGGCGCCCGGCTCATCGGCCCCAACTGCCTGGGGATCGCCGTCACGGCGGCACGCCTGAACGCGACCTTCGCGCCCCACCCGTTCCCCCCCGGCCCGATCGGCTTCTCCTCCCAGAGCGGCGCGCTCGGGCTCGCGCTCCTCGAGGAGGCGACCGCGCGGGGCCTCGGCTTCTCCGCTTTCGTCTCCGTCGGCAACAAGGCGGACGTCTCCTCGAACGACCTGCTCGAGTACTGGGAGGACGACCCCGACACCGGGCTCGTCCTGCTCTACCTCGAGTCCTTCGGCAACCCGCGCAAGTTCGGACGCATCGCCGGTCGCCTCGCCCGGCGCAAGCCGGTCCTGGCAGTGAAGAGCGGCGTCACCCGCGCAGGCGCGCGCGCGGCCAGCTCGCACACCGCAGCCCTGGCGGGATCCGAGAAGGCGGTGGAGGCCCTCTTCCGCCAGGCGGGCGTCGTCCGGGCGGGCAGCCTCGAGGAGCTCGTCGACACGGCGATGGCGCTCTCCCGCTTCCCGCTCCCGGCCGGCCCGCGCGTCGCCCTCCTCACGAACGCCGGCGGGCTCGGGATCCTCTGCGCGGACGCCTGCGAGGGTGCCGGCCTGGAGCTCGCCGGCCTCTCGGCCGAGACGGCGGGGGCCCTGCGTGCGCAGCTTCCCGCGGCCGCGAGCGTCGCGAATCCCGTGGACGTCCTCGGCTCCGCGACCGCGGCAGGGTACGGCGCCGCGCTGCCGCCGATCGTCGCCGACCCGGGCGTCGACGCCGTGCTCGTCCTCTTCGTCCCCGCCGCCTCGACCCGCTCCGAGGACGTGCTGGCGGCGATCGAGGCGGTCGACACGCACGGCAAGCCGGTCGTCCCGGTCGTCGTCGCGGCCGAGCGGCCGCCGGGCACGTACCCGTACCCGGAGTCCGCCGCGCGGGCGCTCGCGCGCGCGGTCGAGCGGTCCGCCTGGCTCCGGCGGCCGGCCGGCTCGGTGCCGCCCCGGCCCGAGGTGGACGCGGCCGCCGCCGCCGAGATCGTCGGCTCGGCGCTCGCGGGGGCCGACGACGTCTGGTTGCCGCCCGCGGAGGCGCGCGCCCTCCTCGCCGCCTACGGCGTCCCGCTCGTGCCCGAGCAGGTGGTCGGGACCGTGGACGAGGCCGTCGTCGCGGCGGTCGAGCTGGGCCTCCCCGCCGTCGTCAAGACTGCCGAGGCGGGCGTCCACAAGACCGAGCGCGCGGGCGTCGCCCTCGACCTCGAGAGCGAGGAGGAGGTCCGGGCGGCCGCCGAGCGGATCGGCCCCCCGCTCGTCGTCCAGCCGATGATCGCGGGCGGCGTCGAGCTCCTCGCGGGCGTCGTCCAGGATCCCGTCTTCGGGCCGCTCGTCGCCTTCGGGCCCGGTGGCGTGCTCGCGGAGCTGATCGGGGACGCGGGGTTCCGGATCGCGCCGCTCACCGACGCCGACGCCGAGGAGCTCGTCCTCGGCGGCAAGGCGGGCCGGCTCGTGCGGGGGTTCAGGGGGAGACCCGCCGCCGACGCCGACGCGCTCACCTCGCTCGTCCACCGCCTCGCCGCCCTCGCGGAGGACCGGCACGAGGTCGCCGAGCTCGACCTGAACCCGGTGCTGGGCCTCCCCCGGGGCTGCGTCGCCGTCGACGCACGCGTGCGCCTGCGCCGGCCCGAGGCCGCTCCTCGGCTGAAGACGTGGTAGGAGGGGCCTCCGCGACCCGAGCCGCCGCCGGTTGCGTAGTTCCCCGCACGGGCAATCGGCGGGGCTCCGGATGGCGACCCGCCCGAGAGCCGCGAGCATGGAGGCGACCCCGGATGAAAGGAGGGGCCGTGAAGCGCCTTGCAGTCATCGCGCAGCTCAAGCCCGGCGTCGAGGAGAAGGCGGCCGAGCTCGTGGCCTCAGGGCCGCCCTTCGATCCCCGCGAGGTCGGCTTCGACCGTCACCTCGTCTTCCTCTCGGGCGACCAGGTCGTCTTCGTCTTCGAGGGCGGCCGGCTCGACCAGCTGCTCCAGTCGGCGGTGAAGGACGCGCGCAAGATGGGCGCCCTGCGCCACTGGGAGCCGCTCCTGGACGGCCTCCCGCGCATCGCGAAGGAGGCGTACTCCTGGGAGCGGGAGGAGGAGTGGGCCGAGAGCTGGGGCGAGTAGCGCCGGAGGCGTCCTAGCCGGGGCGCTCCCAGGAGAACGCCGTCACGGCGACCCGGGGGCGCCCGGCGAGGCACTCGCGCCACGCCTGCGCCGCATGGAGCAGGTCGAGGCTCTCCGCCGGCAGGTTGAGCGTGCCCGTCTCGCCGGGCCCCTCGAAGACGAACACGACCTCCTCGTCGGTGAGGAAGACGATGTGGCGGTCGAACGCCGTCTCGTCGAGCGCGAACGGAGGGCCCTCGCGCAGCAGCTCCTCGGCGCGCGAGCGCATGCCGGCCTCGAGCGGGGCGACGACGACGAGGCGGCTCATGCCTCCGGGACCGGGACGGACGCCGTCAGCCGCTCGAGGACCTCGGCCAGGCTGCCCGGGTCCCCGACCGCGGCCACGCGGACCGGGGCGCCGCGGCCACGCTGGAGGACGAGTGTCGGGCGGCCGCCGACCCGCTCCCCGTACGAGGCCATCCGGACGGCCGCGAGGTCGGCGTACGGCACGGTGAGCGCCGAGAGGCGCCCGCGCCCGCCTTCGAGCCGCACGGCGTTGCGGGCGATCGTCAGGCGCCCGGGCTGCGCGACGCCGTCCGGCCCGCGCCAGACGACCGCGTAGCTGCGGCGGCTAGGCGCCACCCGGCTCCTTGACGACGAGGACGGGGCGGTCGGCCCGGTGGACGACTGCCGAGGAGACGCTCCCGAGGAGCGTGCCCTTGACGGTGCCGAGCCCACGGGAGCCGATGACGATCACGTCCGCGCCGCGCGAGCGCGCGAGCTCGACGAGCGCCTCGGGGGCGTCGCCCTCGAGGATCTCAGTCTCGACGGGCACGCCGGCCTCCCGGGCCTGGGCCCGCGCGCGCTCGAGGACCGCCTCGGCCTCGTGCATCTGCTCGGTCAGCTTCCGCTGGTAGAAAGGATCGCCGAGAGGCCCGATGCCCTCGCGGACGTAGACGACCGTCGCCGTGCCGTCGCCGTCGCGCACGAGGTCGAGACCCGCGGACACGGCGGCGGCGGCTCCCGCGGAGCCGTCAGTGGCAATGAGGATGTTCTTCATGCCGGCAGTCTGATGGAGGACCGGACGGCGTGCATCCGGTCGCAGCCGGGTGACCGATGCGGGTTTTCCGCAGGCGGCTTCAGCATCGAGCCGGATGCCGCCTCTCGCCGCGGGACGCAGAGTGGAGCCCATGACTCCGGCAAGCACCCCCTACCGCGTGGTCATCGCCGGAGGCGGCGTGGCGGCGCTCGAGGCGGCGGTCGGCCTTCGGCAGCTCGCGGAGGAGCGCGTCGACGTCGAGATCCTCGCCCCCGGCCGCGACTTCGTCTACCGGCCGCTCGCGGTCGCGGAGCCGTTCGGGCAGGGCGAGGTGCAGAGGTTCGACCTCGACCGCCTCCTGGCCGGATGCGGGGCCAGGCACCGCCTCGGCTCGCTGCGCTCGGTCGACACCGGCCGCAAGCGGCTCGAGACCGCCAACGGCACCGTGATCCCCTACGACGCGCTCGTCGTCGCCCTCGGGGCCGGGCCGCGCGTCGCCGTCCGCGGCGCGCTCACGTTCCGCGGCCCCGAGGACGTCCCGGCGTTCCGGACGCTCCTCGAGGACGCCGAGGAGGCGCGCGTCCGCAGCATCGTCTTCGCCGCCCCCGGGGGCGTCACGTGGGCGCTCCCGCTCTACGAGCTCGTCCTCCTGACCGCCTCCCGGCTTGGTCCCGATCGCGTCGAGCTGACGCTCGTGACGCCCGAGGAGGCCCCGCTCGGAGTCTTCGGGACCGAGGCGAGCGAGCGCCTCTCCGAGCTCCTCGCGGCCAAGAGCGTCGCCCTCCGCCTGCGAACGTACCCCGACGCCTTCGAGGACGGGGCCCTCACGGTCGTCCCCGGCGCGCCGGTGCGCGCCGACCGGGCCGTCGCCCTGCCGCGGCTCGCCGGCGCGTTCGTGCCCGGCCTCCCGCAGGACGCCGACGGCTTCCTGCGCGTGGACGCGCACGGGCGGGTGGTCGGGGCCGAGGACGTCTACGCCGCGGGCGACATCACGAGCTTCGGTGTCAAGCAGGGAGGCCTCGCGGCCCAGCAGGCGGATGCGGTCGCCGAGACGATCGCCTCGGCGGCCGGCGCGGCGGTCACGCCGGCTCCGTTCGAGCCCGTCCTCCGCGGCCTCGTCCTCACGGGGAACGGGCCGACGTACCTGCGCGCCGAGATCGGCGGGGGGCACGGCGAGGCCTCCGAGACGGCCGACGAGCCGCTCTGGTGGCCCGGCGGCAAGATCGCGGCCCGCTACCTCGGGCCGTACCTCGCCGAGCACGCCGGGCTCGCGTACGGCACGACGGCGGCCCGGCCTACTCGCTGAGGAGCCCGGCCTCGAGCGCGTAGCGGACGAGCTCCGCCCTGGTCGCCAGGCGGAGCTTCTGCATGATGTGCGCCCGGTGCGTCTCCGCCGTGCGCACGGAGATGTAGAGCATCTTGGCGATCTCCTGGTTCGTGTGCCCGAGCGCCAGCAGGCGGAGCACCTCCCGCTCCCGCTCGGAGAGCGGGTCCTCCTCGGCCGCGCGCGCCGCCTGGGCGTCGGCCGCGGCGAGCCGCGCGCCGAGCGCCGGGTGGACGTAGTGCTCGCCGCCCGCGACCTGCCGGATGGCCTCGACGACCTCGGCGTCCGCCGCCTCCTTGAGCACGTAGCCCCAGGCCCCCGCCCCGAACGCCTCGCGGACGTAGCTGGGGTCGTCCTGCATCGAGAGCACGAGGATCCTCGTCTCGGGCGCCTCCTTGAGCAGGTCGGGAATCGCCTCGATCCCGCTCTTGCCCGGCATGGTCACGTCGAGGAGCACGACGTCGGGCTTTTCAGCGCGCGTCTCGAAGACGGCCTCGCGCGCGTCGCCGGCCTCGCCGACGACCTCGAGCCCCTTCTCGCTCTCGAGCAGGAGCCGGAGCCCCGAGCGCACGACCGCGTGGTCGTCGACGATGACGACGCGCACGCTCACTCGACCGGCACCTCGGCGACGAGCGTCGTGCCGGCGCCCGGACGGGACTCGATCTTGAGCGTCCCGTCGAGGAGCGCGAGCCGCTCGCGCATCCCGACGAGGCCGATGCCCTCCCCGCGCGCGTCGGCCGGCTCGAATCCGAGCCCGTCGTCCTCGATCACGGCGGCCACCTTACCGTTGCGGCTCTGGACGACGATCGAGACGTGCGCCGCCCGCGCGTGCTTGACGACGTTCGTGAGCGCCTCCTGGACGATGCGGTAGAGCATCGTCTCGACGTCTCCGGGGAGGCGGCCGTCGACGCGAGCCTCCAGCTCGACGACGATGCCCGTCTGCTCGGCGAGCCCGCGCGTCAGCCGCTCGAGCGCGGGCTTGAGGCCGAAGTCGTCGAGCGCCTTCGGACGGAGCTCGATCGCGAGGCGGCGGACGTCCTCGAGCGTGGCGACCACGAGCTCGCGCACCTCGGCGACCGCCGCCTGCACCTCCTCCTCGCCCCGCGCGGTCTCGATCGTGCGCAGGCTGAGGAGAATCGAGGTGAGCGCCTGGCCCGTCTCGTCGTGGAGCTCGCGCGCGAGCCGCCGCCGCTCGAGCTCCTGCCCCTCGAGCACCCGGCGAAGCGCGTCGCGCGCCACCCTCGTCGAGAGGTCGACCGCGACGGCGGCGCGCAGGGCGAAGATCTCGGTCAGACGGAGGTCGTCGTCGGTGAAGCGGACGTCGTTGCCCTCCTTGTCCACCGCCGTGATGACGCCGATCGCCCGGCCGCCGGCGATCAAGGGCACGACGAGGGCCGCTCCGGCGGCCAGCCGGCGGGCGGCCTGCTGGTCGACGTCCGGGTCGTCGAGGGTGGAGTCGATCCTGAAGCTCCGCCGCTCGAGGAACGCGCGGCCCGTCTTCGAGCCCTCGACTGCGAGCCGCAGGCCGACAAGCCCGCCGGGCTCCCCGTCCGAGGCCCGCAGCTCGAGGCCGTCCTCGGCCGGGAGCCAGACGGCGACGAGCCGGGCCCCGACGAGCTCGCGCAGGCGGACGGCGACGAGCTCCAGGAGCCGCGAGAGGTGCACCTCCTCGGCGAGCTCGTTCCCGACGTCGATAATCGACTGGAGCCGGTGCGACCAGCGGGTCGAGGACTCGTAGAGGCGCGCGTTCTCGATCGCGACCGCGGCCTGCGAGGCGAGGACCGTGACGAGCTCCTCGTCCTCGGTCGTGAAGTCGGCCCCGGCCTCCTTCTCCGTCAGGTAGAGATTCCCGTAGGCCGTCCCGCGGAGCTTGACGGGGACCCCGAGGAAGGTGGACATCGGCGGGTGGTTGGGCGGGAAGCCGACGGAGCGCGGGTCGTCGGCGATGTCGTGGAGGCGAAGCGGCATCGCGTCGCGGATGAGGACGCCGAGGATCCCGCGGCCGCGCGGCAGCTCCCCGATCGCCGCGTGCGTCCCGGCGTCGACGCCGGTCGTCACGAAGCGCTCGAGCTCCCGGCCGGCCGCGTCGATGACGCCGAGCGCCGCGTACCGGGCGCCCGTCAGGCTCGCGGCGGTCTCGACGACCCGCTGGAGGAGGCGGTCGAGCGACAGCTCGGAGCTCATGGCGATGCCCGCCTCGAGGAGCTCCCGGAACCGCTCGCGCCCCTCTTCCATGGCACGAGTGTAATCCGCAGAAAACCGCACGGGACGAGCAGCGCTTTCCCCGATGGGCGGCGCGGGTCGTGCGACTACCGTGTGCTCGACCAAAGGAGGCACGCCATGAAGTCCATCGTCATCGCGACAGACGGCTCGGCGCCGGCACAGGAGGCGGTCGAGGTGGGTCTCGAGCTCGCCAGCGAGCAGGGGGCGGACGTCACGTTCGTCCACGTCACACCCGCCGACGAGTTCGTCACGACGCGGCTCGGCCCCGCGCCGGCGGTCCCCCATCGCGAGGAGATCGACGAGAGCGAGACGGCGCTCCAGAACGCTGCCGCCGCCGCCGAGACGGCCGGCGTGACATTCGCGCTCGAGCGGATCTCGGGCAACACCGTCGAGACGATCGTCCAGCTCGCGGACGCCAAGGACGCCGACCTCATCGTCATCGGCTCGCGCGGCCGCGGCGCGCTCGCCTCGACCCTCCTCGGCAGCGTCTCGCAGGGCGTCATGACGCATGCCAGGCGGCCCGTGCTCATCGTCCGCGGCTCGCACGTCGCGGCCGAGGCGACGGTCTAAGAGCCGCCGCCGCCGGGCCCGGCGGGCGGGACGCGATCCCGCCCGCCGCCTTGCCGCGCGCCGTGCGAGGTGCGACACTCGCCGGGAGGAGAGGGCGTGCCAGGCTCCAAGCGGCTCCCAGCAGCGGTCGCCTGTGCGGCAGGGCTCGCCGTGTCCGCTGCGGCCGGCGCGACGACGATCGCCTACACGAGCCAGGGCGCGTCCTCCTCGCACGTCTGGGTGATGGACGGCGACGGCTCCGACAAGGAGCGCCTCACCTCGGGGAGCGTCGACGACGTCAGCCCCACGCTCGCGCCGGGCGGGAGCCGGGCGATCTTCGTCCGCCGACGCCTCGACGGCCGCGACGAGCTCTACCGCGTGGACGCCGACGGCACGGGGCTCACGCGCCTGACGCGCTCCGCCCTCGCCGAGGCCAACCCCGCCTGGGCGCCCCGCGGCGGGCTCGTCGCCTTCGAAGCCGGCCGGGCCGTCGGGAGCTTCGAGGTCGTCGTCATCGGGAGCGACGGGACGGGCCGGCGCCGCCTCACGCACAACGG
Source organism: Gaiellaceae bacterium (assembly GCA_035762005.1). Lineage (GTDB taxonomy): Bacteria > Actinomycetota > Thermoleophilia > Gaiellales > Gaiellaceae > JAIBJN01. The sequence goes on along the minus strand of DASTQA010000024.1, from coordinate 7,042 downwards.
CGTCGACGACGCCGGGCCCGCGTGGGCCCCGTCGGGGAGACGGCTCGCCTTCGTCCGCTACGTCGGCGGGGACAATCCAGAGATCTACGTCGTCGGCGCCGAGGGGCGGGGGCTGCGCCGGCTGACCTCGAGCCGCGCGGAGGACCACGGCGCCGCCTGGGGCCCGACGGGCCGGATCGCCTGGATCCGCAGCCGGCCGAGCGGCGGGCAGCTCTGGCTCATGCGCCCCGACGGCACCGAGAAGCGGCGCCTCGTGAGCGCGACGGGCCACCTCGGCCCCCCGGCCTGGTCTCCGGACGGCACGCGGCTCGCCTTCGCCGCCTGGGGCGGCGGCGACCGCGAGCTCTACGTCGTGCGCGCCGACGGGACGCGCCTCAGGCGCCTGACCCGGAACGACGTCGACGACACGGGCCCCCTCTGGTCGCCCGGCGGCGCCCGGATCGCCTTCACCCGCTTCACGAACGGGAGCAACGACGTCTGGACGACCCGCCCCGACGGCACGGCCAAGCGGCGGCTGACGAGGGGCGCCGCCCACGAGGCGGCCGCCGCCTGGGCGCGCTGAGCCCACACCTCCCTCGGTGAGAGTCAGCTCGCGGTCGGCCCTCGGCCTCTGGCGCGCATCCGGTGGCGCCGCCGATCCCGTCTCCGTAGAAGTTCCGCGGCGGATCGGCGAGTCCCCTGATGTGCCCGCCCGCGCGGCGGGCGAGGCTGCGCGGAAAGGAGGTGATCCCATGGGCACGCAGGCGATCGAGAGACACCTTCGGTTGCCCGACCGTCTCCCCGCGGCCGTCCACACGCAGCTCGGCTGGCTCGCGGGGGGCTCGTCCTCGGGTTCACGGTGCCGTTCCTCTTCGCCGACGTCCTCGCCGTCCCCAGGGACGGCTTCTACGCCGTCTACGCGGTCGTCGTCGTCGCCTTCGTCGCCCTCTGGGCGAGGTCGACCGGGCAGTCGCCGGTTGCGATGGCGCGCCGCCGCCTGCCGCTCGCACTCGCGCTGGGAGCGGTGTTCGCCGGAATCGTCGCGCTGATCGTCCTCCGGACGGAGGACGCGACCGCCCGGCCGGACGGGCTCGAGCTCGTCGGCGCTGTCGTCTGGCGCGGCCTCGTCTACGGGTTCGCGGACGGGCTCCTGCTCTCCGCGTTCCCCATCCTGGCCGTGTTCGCCATGTTCGCCGGAACGAGGATGCGGCAGCGGGTCGCCGGGACGATCGCCGTCGGGCTCGTCGCGCTCCTCGCCTCGCTGGCGATGACCGCGGTGTACCACGCCGGCTACAGCCAGTTCCGGTCGGAGGAGATGCGGAAGCCGCTGAGCGGCGCTGTCGTCTGGGGCGCGCCGACGCTCCTGACGCTCAACCCGCTCGGAGCGCCGGTCGTCCACATGACGATGCACACGACCGCCGTCCTGCACAGCTACGAGACGGACACGTACCTGCCGCCGCACGAGTAGCGGACCGACCGCAGGGGCCGCGGTCCCCCGGCCGCGGCCCCTGCCGAACGGCGCCTTCGCCCGGCCGGCCGTCCGCTAGGGCGGCAGGCGCTGACCGCGCTCGCGGAGGCGCAGCCAGCGGTGGCCGTAGCGCCCGAGCGCGACCGTGAGCGTGCCGTCGCCACGCGGTCGGAGCTCCTCTTCGGCGAAGAGGTCGACGGCGCTCTCGGCCCCGGCAACGGGCACCTCGACCTCGAGCGGCGAGGCCGAGAACGAGTGGACGGCCAGGATCACGTTCCCGTCCCAGTCGCACCGATGCGCGAGGATCGCCGGCTCCGCGACGTCGAGGACGGTGCACCGGCCCCACCCGATCTCGGGGCACTCGCGCCGCCGCCGGATCAACCGCTCCATCCAGTTCAGCAGGGAATCGTCCTCGCGGCGCTGGTGCGCGACGTTCACGTCCTCGGGGCCCCACCCCGGCTCGGCGACGACCGGGCGGACGGGCTCGCGGCCCGTCGTGAACCCGCCGTGCTCCTCCGCCGACCACTGCATCGGCGCCCGGACGCTCATGCGGCCCTCGATCTCGAGGTTCTCGGCCATGCCGATCTCCTCGCCGTAGAAGAGGACGGGCGTGCCGGGCAACGAGAAGGCGAGGCTGTAGACCAGGCGGATCCGCTCCCGGTCGCCCTCGAGCATCGTCGGCAGCCGCCGGCGAAGCCCGCGCCCGAAGAGCTGGTGGCGCTCCTCTGGGCCGAAGGCGGCGAACGCCTCGGCCCGCTCGGCGTCCGAGAGCTGGTCGAGCGTCAGCTCGTCGTGGTTGCGGACGAAATTGGCCCACTGGCAGTCCTCGGGGATCTCCGGCAGCGCGCGCAGCGCGGCCGCGAGCGGGCCCGCGTCGCCGCGCGCGAGCGCGAGGTACATCGCCTGGTTGAGAGGGAAGCTGAAGCACATCTGCAGCTCGTCGCCGTCCTCGTCCCCGAAGAACTTCCGCAGTTCCCCGGGCGGCAGGTTGACCTCGCCGAGCAGCGTCGCGTCGCCGCGGCGGCGGCCGACGTACCGGCGCAGGTCGCGCAGCAGCTCGTGCGGGTCGACGATCGCTCCTTCCGGCAGCCCGGCCGGCTCGAGCAGGAACGGCACCGCGTCGACGCGGAACCCGGCGAGTCCCTGCTCGAGCCAGTAGCCGAGAACCTGGGCGAGCTCGTCGCGCACCTCCGGGTTCGCGACGTTCAGCTCCGGCTGGTGGCGGTAGAACCGGTGCATGTACCACCGCCCGGCGGCGTCGTCCCAGTCCCAGTTCGAGTCCTCCTTGTCGGGGAAGACGACCTCGTCCGCGTGCTGTTCCGGCCGCTCGTCCGCCCAGACGTAGAAGTCGTGGTACGGAGAGTCGCGTCCGGAGCGAGCCGACCGGAACCAGGGATGCTCGTCCGAGGTGTGGTTCAGCACGACGTCGGCGATCACGCGGATGCCGCGGTCGCGCGCGGTGCGGACCAGCTCGGCGAAGTCGCCCGGCGTCCCGAGCCGCCCGTCGATGCCGTAGAAGTCGGTGACGTCGTAGCCGTCGTCGCGCCTGGGCGAGGGGTAGAAGGGCATGAGCCAGACGCACGTCACGCCGAGCCCGGCCAGGTAGTCGAGCCGCTCGGTGAGACCGAGGATGTCGCCGCAGCCGTCGCCGTCGGCGTCGAGGAACGTCTCGACGTCGAGGCAGTAGACGATCGCGTTCTTCCACCAGAGGTCGCTCGTCCGCTTGCGGCTCACAGCCGGGGAAGCACCTCCGTGCCGAACGCGTCGAGGAACGCCCGCTGCTCGCGCCCGACGTGGTGCAGGTAGAGCTCGTCGAAGCCGAGGTCGGCGAGCTCGCGGAGCCAGGCCGCCTGGCGTCCGAGGTCGGCGGAGACGAGGACGGCCTCGCGCACGTCCTCGGGACGGACGTGGCGGGCCGCCTGGTCGAACTGCTCGACCGTGGCGAGGTCCCAGGCGAGCGGCGGACCGAAGACGTTCGTCCGCCACTGGTCATAGGCGATGGCCAGGGCCTCCTCCTCGCTCGGAGCCCAGGAGAGATGCACCTGGAGCGCCGCGGGCTTGCCCTCCCCGCCGCCCGCGCGGAACGAGTCGAGGACCCGCCGCAGCGCGTCGTGCGGCTGGTAGACCGTGATCAGCCCGTCCGCCCAGCCGCCGACCCAGTCGGCCGTCTCCGCGCTGACCGCGGCGCCGAAGAGCCGCGGCGGCGACGGCGGAAGCGTCCAGAGCCGGGCCCGGTCGACCCGGACGAGACCGTCGTGATCGACCTCCTCGCCGGCGAGCAGCGCCCTGATCACCGCGACGCACTCGCCGAGGCGGGCGTTGCGGCGGCGCTTGTCCGGCCAGGGGTCGCCCGTGATGTGCTCGTTCGCGAACTCGCCCGACCCGAGCGCCAGCCAGAACCGCTCCGGGAAGAGCTCCGCGAGCGTGGCGGCGGCCTGCGCGATCAGCGCGGGGTGGTAGCGCTGACCCGGCGCCGTCACGACGCCGAACGGCAGGCCGGTGGCCTGGAGCGCCGCCCCCAGCCAGGACCACGCGAACCCGGACTCGCCCTGCCGCCGGCTCCAGGGCGAGAAGTGATCCGAGCACATGGCGCGACCGAAGCCGGCCGCCTCCGCCTCCCGGGCGGCCGTCAGGAGCTCGCTCGGCGGAACCTGCTCGTGCGAGGCGTGGAACCCGATCGCAGCCATCCGGGGCATATACCCCGACCGCGCCCCACCGCCACATCGGACCGTCGCACGCCGCCGACCTGGACGGGACCGGAGAGGAGTACCGTCTACGTCCTCTGGACGACGGAGCCCGAAAGACCCGCCCGCCCGCCCGCGTGCGCAGAGCCGTCCGGCCCGGCCTCCACCTCGGGGCCCTCTGGGGCCTGGCGGTGGCCCAGCCGCTCTTCGACGTCCTCGGCGAGAGCGCCGAGTTCTTCGCCGTCCGCGACTCGACGCGCTGGGACATCCTCGCGTTCGCGGTCGGGATCGTCCTCGTCCCGCCCGCCGTCCTCGTCGGGCTCGAGGCGCTCGCGGCGCTGATCGACGGCCGCCTCGCGCGCGCGCTCCACCTCACGGCCGTGGCCGCCCTCAGCGGCCTCCTCGTCCTGCAGGCCGCGACCGAGGTGGCCGACCGCTCGAGCGCCGTCCTCCTCCCGGCTGCAGCGCTGGCCGGCCTCGTCGCGGCGCTCGCCTACGCGCGCCTCGCGCCCGTGCGGTCGCTGCTGACCGTGCTCGCCGTCGCGCCGCTCGTCTTCCTCGCCCTGTTCCTCCTCTCCTCGCCCGTGGGGACGCTCGTCCTCGAGCGGGAGCCCGAGCCGCGCGTGCACGGGTCGAGCTCGCGGACGCCGGTGGTCGTCGTCGTCTTCGACGAGATCTCGACGACCTCGCTCCTCGACGAGCGCGGCGGGATCGACGCCGAGCGCTACCCGAGCTTTGCCGCGCTCGCCCGCGACTCGACGTGGTTTCGCAACGCCGCCACGGTCGACGCCTGGACGGTCCACGCCGTCCCCGCGATCCTCACCGGGCTCTACTCCGAGCACGGGCGGCTCCCGATCTTCTCAGAGCATCCCGACAACCTCTTCACGCTCCTCGGCGGCAGCCACCGCCTGGCGGTGTTCGAGTCCCTGACGCAACTCTGCCCGCGCGGCCTCTGCCCGGACGTCGTGCGGCGCCCGTTCCCGCGGCGGATGGAGTCGCTCCTCTCGGACGTCGGCGTCCTCTACCCGCACCTCGTGCTTCCGCGCGACCTCCGCGGACGGCTGCCCTCCGTCTCGAACACGTGGGGCGCGTTCCTCGAGAGCTCACACGAGCGGACGCGCAGGCGAATCTCGGCCTTCGAGAGCTTCCTCGCCTCCCTCGACGGCGGTGACCGGCCGCTCCTCGCCTTCGCCCACGTCATGCTCCCGCACCTCCCCTGGGAGTTCCTGCCCTCCGGGCGTCGCTACGCGGGCGGGGACGTGCCCGGCTTCGAGACGGGCGGCTGGAGCGACGACGAGTTCCTCGTCGAGCAGGCCTACCAGCGCTACCTGCTCCAGCTCGGCTTCGCCGATCGCCTCCTCGGCGACCTCGTCCGCCGCCTCCGCGCCGTCGGGCTCTACGAGCGGGCGCTCCTCGTCGTCGTCGCCGATCACGGGGTGAGCTTCCGCCCCGGGGAGCGGCGCCGCGCCTTCCGCGACGCGAATCTCGACGACGTCGCGTTCGTGCCGCTGCTCGTGAAGCGCCCGGGCCGGGAAGCGGCTCGCGTCGCCGACGAGCCCGTCCAGACGATCGACGTCCTCCCGACCGTCGCCGACGTCCTCGACGTCGACGTTCCGTGGCCCGTCGAGGGAACGTCGCTGTTCGCGGAGCAGGCGCGGGAGGCGTTCCTCTTCGTCGGCGACGAGGGGAGGTTCACCGCCGACCCGCAGGCCCTGGTGACGCGCCGGGACGCATCCCTGCGTCGGCAGGCGGCGCTCTTCGGTTCCGGCCTCTACGGGATCGGGCCGAATGCCGGGCTCCTGGGGAGGAGCGTCGACGAGCTGACCGTGAATCCGGCCGGGGAGGCACGTGCGGAGCTCGACCGGGCCGAGGAGCTCGCGGCGGTCGACCTCGGCTCCGACGTGATCCCGGCGCGGCTGACCGGGACGATCACGGGCGGCGGCGGCGCGGGGCGAAGCCTCGCGGTCGCGCTCGGCGGCCGGATCGTCGCCGTCGCGCGAAGCTACGCCGCGGGCGGCGAGGAGCGGTTCTCCGTCCTCGTCCCCGAGTCGTCGCTCCGCCAGGGAGCCAACCGCGTCGAGCTCCTGTGGGTGCAGCCCGGCCCGGTGCTCGTCCGGCTCTGAAAGGGCGCCGACACACCGCCGCCACAGACCCGACGTTCCTGATGGGCCGTGAAGGATTCGAACCTTCGACCTTGGGATTAAGAGGTCTAGGGCAGCCGATTCCTTCGCGTGCGCGCGGGTAGAAGTGCGGCCGATTCTTGTCCGCTCGGGTGCGCTGAAGTGCGCTCAGATCGGTACCAAGTTCGGTACCAAGTTCCCTCGCAGCTCCAGCGTATCTGCGCGTGCGCCCCGCTACGGCGGCGCGGGTCTGCTGGAGTCGCGCAGGGCCGTGTACTGCCGGTGGAACACGTGCACGTATCGATCCCGGTAGGGCAACACGCCGCCGGCTGCGAACGCCCGCGACGCGACGCCCAGCTGGGCCCGCTCGCACACCGCCCAGTCCTGCTGTGCGAGCAAGTGGCGGAAATCGACGACCGCCGAGGGGTCGAAGCCGGGGTCGGAGACCGTCTCGGGCCGGAAGAGATAGTGGCAGACGACGGACGTCTCTCCTGGTGCTCGCGGCATCAGGAGGAAGGTCGAAACGACGTCGGAGTGGTAGTTCACGATGAGGTTCGGGAGCAAAGTCACGCCGTAGAAGGAAACCGCGTCGGAGTCGTCGAGCCCGGGCAACCGGGGCAGGCCAGACTGGCCGGCCGGAGTGAACGACGTGAACCCTTCCGCGAGCCGATTGCCGATTGAGCCCGACGCGTCCTCGACCTCACCGTGGCGGTAGAGCGGCACGACGCGGACAAGCTCGGGATGGACGGTCGGACAGTGGAGGCACTCGTTGTAGTTCTCGACGATGATCT
>DASTQA010000023.1:0-69893 GCA_035762005.1 Gaiellaceae bacterium | reverse complement strand
GCGACTACTGGCTCCCGCCGGTCAAGACGATGTACGTCGAGCCGGCGAAGGTGCTCGCCGACCTCGGGGGCGCATGAACGTCCTAACTGCCGGGCGTTCCGCATGGACGCCCGGCTCGTCTCCGACCGGTGGAGCGTGAGGCTGGTCGAAGTGATTTTCATCCAAACTTCACGAGCAGCCCCGATCTTGAAGCCGTGAGCAGCGAGCTGAACAAGAAGATGGTCGTCATTGACGACGACCCATCCGTCCAGGAGGTCGTCTGCGGCTACCTCGAGCGCGACGGCTACCACGTCTTCGTCGCCGGCACAGCGGATGACGGCGTCGACCTGGCCGGCCGCATCAAACCCGGCCTGATCGCGCTCGACCTGATGCTGCGGGACAGCTTCGTCACTGACCACGTCACCCACTGCGTCAGAGGCGCACTCGCCTCGGGGGATGAGGAGACGGCGGCCGCGAAGAGTGAGGAGCTTCTCGCCGCAGTCGAGCGCTTCGCCAAGACGGCGTAGGACGGGGCATGAACGCACACGCCGCGCACGCGCACCAAGGCGCCGCCGCCGCTCAAAACCGGCATCCCTCGACCACCGCCGTCCTCCACGTCGGCGGCCTGCACTACGCGTCCGAGAGAGCGGTCGTCGAGCGCGCGCTCGGCGCTCGCCCGGGCGTGCTCGCAGTCGAGGCCAACCCGGTCGCGCAGACGGCAACGGTCGAGTACGACCCGGACACGACATCGGTGGACGCGCTGCGCCGCTGGGTCGAGGAGTGCGGCTTCCACTGCGCCGGCCGCTCCGTACCCGGCCATGTCTGCGATCCAATGGCACACGAGACAGCCGACGCTCCGGCGCACGATCACGCGGCGCAGCAGCGCGCCGACGCCGCCCATGGCGAGGGGCACGGAGGCCATGCCGGCATGTCGATGGAGGCGATGGTGCGCGACATGCGCAACCGCTTCCTCGTCGCTGCGGCGTTTGCGATCCCGATCGCGATCTGGTCGCCGATGGGCGAGTGGCTGTTCGGCTCGATCCCGACGACGCCGTTCGGGATCGGGGCCGATCTCTGGCAGCTCCTGCTCAGCCTGCCAGTCGTCTTCTACTCGTCCTCGATCTTCTTCGTCGGAGCGTGGAAGGCGCTGCGGGCACGGACGCTCGACATGATGGTCCTCGTCGCCGTGGCGATCGGTACGGCGTTCGTGTACTCGGTTGCGGCCACGTTCTGGATCGAAGGCGAGGTCTTCTACGAGGCCGCGGCGTTCCTCGCGTCGTTCGTCCTCCTGGGCCACTGGTTCGAGATGCGCGCCCGCGGCGGCGCCAACGACGCGATCCGCGCCCTGCTGGACCTCGCGCCGCCGAAGGCCGTCGTCATTCGCGCCGGCCAGGAGCGCGAGGTGCCGACGGCCGAAGTGGCGGTCGGTGACCTGCTGCTGATCCGCCCCGGCGCCAAGGTCGCCGTCGACGCGGAGGTGCTCGAAGGCGAGAGCTCGGTGGACGAGTCGATGGTCACGGGAGAGTCGATGCCGGTCTCGAAGCGACCGGGTGACAAGCTCGTCGGGGCGACGATCAACAAGCAGGGTACGCTGCGAGCGCGGGCGACCGCCGTCGGCTCGGCCACGGCGCTGGCGCAGATCGTCAAGCTGGTGCAGGAGGCGCAGAACTCGAAGGCGCCGGCTCAGCGCCTCGCCGACCGTGCGGCCTTCTGGCTCGTGCTCGTCGCCCTGATCGGCGGCCTCGGCACCTTCTTCGTCTGGTTCGGGGTCGTCGATCGCCCGGTGCTGGACGCGCTGCTGTTCGCGATCACCGTCGTCGTGATCACCTGCCCCGACGCGCTTGGCCTGGCGACGCCGACCGCGATCATGGTCGGTACCGGGCTCGGCGCGAAGCGCGGCATTCTCTTCAAGAGCGCGATCGCAATCGAGCAGTCGTCGCGCCTGAACACGGTCGTGCTCGACAAGACGGGGACGCTGACACGCGGGGAACCAGAGGTGGTGGAGATCAAGACCACCGACGGGCTCGACGAGCAGACACTGCTGCGGCTTGCCGCCGCGCTTGAACGCGAGAGCGAGCACCCACTGGCCGAGGCGATCGTCAAGGCCGCCGCCACGCGGGGGCTGGACGACGGTGTTCGCGCCGACGGGTTCGAGGCGATCGCCGGGCACGGAGCGGTGGCGACCGTCGAGGGCCGGCGGCTCGCCGTCGGCAACGCCCGCCTGCTCGAGCGCGAACAGGTCGCGCTCGACGGCATTCGCGCCGTCGCCGAGGAGATGGCGAGCCAAGGCCGGACCGTCGTGCACGTCGCGGTCGACGGCCGTGCCGCCGGCCTGATCGCGATAGCCGACGCCCCTCGCGAGACCGCAGCGGAAGCGGTCGCCGCCCTGAAGGAGCTCGGCGTCCGGCCGGTCATGCTCACCGGCGACAATCACGCGACGGCCGTGCGCATCGCCGCGGCTCTCGGCATCGAGGAGGTCTTGGCCGAGGTGCTCCCGGCGGACAAGGCGGCCAAGGTGGGCGCGCTCCAGGCCGAGGGCCGGAAGGTGGCGATGGTCGGCGACGGCGTCAACGACGCGCCCGCGCTCGCGAAGGCGGACGTCGGCATCGCGATCGGTGCGGGAACCGACGTCGCGATCGAGACGGCCGACGTCGTGCTCATGCGCTCCGACCCGCTCGACGTCGCGACGGCGATCACGATCGGTCGCGGCACCGTCCGCAAGATGCGCCAGAACCTCGGCTGGGCGATCGGCTACAACTCGCTCGCGCTGCCGATCGCCGCCGGCGTCTTCGAGCCCTGGGGGCTGACACTGCGACCGGAGATCGCGGCCATCTCGATGTCCGGCTCGAGCATTCTCGTCGCCGTCAACGCGCTCGCGTTGAAGCGGCTGCACCTGCCGCGCCGCTGAGACGCCGGCCACGCCGCGAGCGTCACGGCAGCAGCGCGGCGTCGCCGCCAGCGGCGCCTCGCGCTGGTCGCCTACCCAGGCGCATCCCGCAGCGGGATCCCGGCCGCCGGCAGCCGCGTACCGGCGGTCGACACCAACATCGCCCTTAGAGGCGGCAGGCGCACGCCAGTCGCGCGCCAGTGCGACGCCCTAGACAGGCGGTCTCGAGCGGTCGAGAGCGGAGATGGACTGTCGGCCGTCGAGAGTCGGAGACCTGCTCACGACTCTTTCCAAGAGCTGGAGCCAGTGCCCCCGACAGGAATCGAACCTGTGCACGCGGTTTAGGAAACCGCTGCTCTCTCCACTGAGCTACGGGGGCCCGCGAGGCCACAGTAGCAGCGGCCTAGCGGCCGTTCAGCGCACGGCCGGGGCCTCCGCCGGGCACGTCCTGATGCCGAGCTTGGCGAAGGCCTGCTCCGTCCGCTGGTCGCGCCGCACGCGGGAGAGGAGCTTCTCGGCCGCGGCGGGCTTCCCCGAGCGGGCGGCGGCCGCGGCCCGCTCGAGCAGGGCCACGTCGCGCCCGAGGGAGCGGACGGCCTCGGCGGCCTCCGGCGGAGCGTGCGGGATCGTCACGAGGCCGGCGAGGAGGTCGTCCTCGAAGGGACGGAGGACCTTCCACACCTCCGCGAACCCGGGCTCGGCCGGATCGGGGTGCACGTCCTCGAGCCGCAGGGCGGCGTGGGTGCGGAGGACCGAGCAGAGCTCCTCCGCGCGGGCCGACCAGCGGAACCGCGCCTCGCTCTCGGCCTCGGTCAGCTCGGCGGGCGAGAGGTCCGCGAAAGTCCCGTCCCGGGGCGCGTCGTCGGCGAACCGCCCGACGATCCCGCCCACGAGGAGGAGGCCGACGAGCACGGGGGCGGCGCGGGCGAGCGGCCGGGCGGAGCGGCCGCCGCGGACGATGCACGCGCCGTCGACCTTGCGCAGGCGCTTGTGCAGGCGGCCGGCGTCCTCGGTCACGTCCACGAGCCAGAACGGCCCGGGGAGCGCCGGCTCGAGCGCCTCGAGGAGCTCCGCCTGGAGCCGCTCGCCGGCGCGGCGGCGCTCGAAGCGCAGGGCGCCGCCGCGGCGCACGTAGCCGACGACGTAGACCGGGTGGCGGTCGCCGAGGGCGTCCGGGGCCTTGCGCGCGAGGTAGCCGCGGGCGACCTCCTTGCGGTCGAGGACGGCGGCGATCTCCCCGACGACGTCGTCGCCGAGGCCGTGCGGAGCGAGCTCGTCGGCCGGCGTCAGGCGCGAGCGCTCCGCGTGCGCGCGCTCGAGGAGCTCCTGGGCCTCCTCGGCCCGGCGCCTGCACTCCGCCGCCTCGTCCGGCCGCCCCTCCTCCGCGAGGGCGCGGGCGAGCGTCGCCAGCGCGCCCGGGGCGTAGAGGGGCTCGAGCGCGGCGGCGCGCTCGAGCAGCTCGCGGCCCCGGGGATCGCCGCGGCGGGCGTGGAGCTCGCCGAGGGCGAGGAGCGCCTCCGCGTCGTCGGACCGGAGCTCGACGGCGCGCTCCCAGAGCGGCCGGGCCGCCTCCAGGCCGCGCACCTGGCTGACGAGGCCCGCGTACACGACGAGCTGGTCGACCGCGAGCTCGTGCCAGGACCCGCCCGACTCGGCCTCTGCCAGCCGGGCCTCGGCCTCCTGGGCCTCCTCGTGCTGGGCCTGCCAGACCCAACCGGCGTCCTCCTGCCAGCGCTCGCCGATCGCCTCGGTCAGCGCCCGGGTCCGCTCGCCGCCGAGGAGCGCGTCGGCCGCGCTGAGGGACACGCGGACCGGGCGCGGGCGGACCCGCTCCGCCTCGAGCCCGAGCGCGGCCAGCCGGGCCGCGAGCGAGGGATGCGTCGTCTCCGCGGCGGAGGGGACGGCGAGCGCGTCGGCCAGCCACCGCTCGGCGTCCGCGTGCGCGCACGCCGCCACGATCTCCCGGCCGAGGAGCGCGAAGGGCCGCGGAGGAGTCGGGTTGTGCCGGGCGCCCTCCCAGAAGTCGGGCCAGAAGCGCTCGGAGAGGAACCCGTTGGCGACCGCGATGCGCACGAGCGCGCCCGCAGCCGCCTCGACCCCGGCGCAGCGCGCGGAGGCGGCGTCCGCCTCGAGCTCGTGCGTCCGCGCCAGCTCGAGCGAGGCGCGGTCGAAGCGCGGGACGTACCAGCGGAAGAAGGGGCGGAAGAGGACGACGCCGCGGTGGCCGGTCGTCTCCAGGTGGGCGAGCACGCGCTCCCACGTCTCGCGGACCCGGTAGACCCACGCGGTCGTCCGGCCGTGGCGGCGCGAGACGTGCGCGAGCTCGTGCGCGAGGACTGCCCGCAGCTCCTCCGCGGGGACTCCCTGGAGCAGCGGAAGGCCGAGGTGGAGCGTGTTCCGGTAGGGGCCGAAGATCCCCAGCCTCGGCGTCTGCCCGACCGACGCGTTGAAGGAGCCGTCGACCCACACGCCGTGCAGGCGGGGCGCGCGCAGCTCCCGGCGGAGCTCGTGAAGGAGCGCGAAGAGCTCCGGCGCGTCGGCGGGGGCGAGGCGGACTCCCTCGGGCGGCGGCAGTCCCACCCAGAGCGCCCGGCAGAGGGCGGCGGCGAGCGCGAGGAGCGGAATCGTGACCCACACGAGCACGAGGATGCTGGGCGCGAGCACGACGACGCCCACCGCGGCGGCGAGGATCCCGACGAGGAGGACGACCACGTAGGCGTAGCCGAGGAGCGCCAGAGCGAGGACGCGGGCGCGCAGGGCGGTGGACTGGGAGTGAAGGCGGTGCTCCATCGGCTCGGAGCCCGCGGCCGTCACGAGAGCCCTTCAGCCCGGGTCGGAATCCGGGCGCGACGCGTGGATCCCTCGAAAGCGGGAGGCAGGGGCGCCGGTCTCGGAGCTCCGCGAAGGTCTGACAGAATGCTGCAGCCGTTTTGCTCTCAGAAGGAGGGGGACATGCTGGCAGGCAGGCTTGGGCGTGCCGCGGCTCTGGCCGCGGCGACGCTCGCGACGCTCGTGGGCGCCGGGTCGGCGCTCGCGCAGGCACCGGCGAGCGTCGTCGTCGAGGACGGGGTGACGCAGCCCGTCTTCGACTACGGCAGCGCGATTCGCGAGCGAGTCTGGGTGCAGTCGGACTTCGACAGCGACCTGGACGGCGTCGACGACGAGATCGCGGTCGACATCATGCGACCGGCCGAGACCGACGAGGGCCTCGAGGTGCCCGCGATCATCGACGCGAGCCCGTACTACACGACGCTCGGCCGCGGCAACGAGGCCGAGCTGAAGGAGGACGTCGACGGAGACGGGCGGCTCGACCGCTGGCCGCTCTACTACGACAACTACTTCGTCCCGCGCGGCTACGCCGTCATCCTGCTCGACATGGTCGGCACGGCGAGCTCGACGGGCTGCCCGCGCCACGGCGGCCTCGAGGACATCGGGAGCGGGCGCGTCGTCATCGACTGGCTCAACGGCGTGCGCGCCGGCCGCGACGCCGACGGGAACCCCGTCACGGCCGACTGGCACAACGGGAAGGCGGGGATGATCGGCAAGTCCTACGACGGGACGCTCGCGAACGGGACCGCCTCGACCGGGGTTCCCGGCCTGACGACGATCGTGCCGATCTCGGCCATCTCGAGCTGGTACGAGTACTCGCGCTCGAACGGGATCCGCTTCAACACGAACTACCCGTCGTTCCTCGCGAACGCGGTCACGAACCCGGACCGCCGGGCCCACTGCTCGCCGATCCGCGAGTTCTTCAACCTGAACGACGGCGACGAGACGGGCGACTATACGCCCTTCTGGTCCGAGCGCGACTACGTGAAGGACGTGGGCAACGTGAGGACGAGCGTCTTCGCCGTCCACGGGCTCCAGGACGACAACGTCAAGACCGACGACTTCGCCAAGTGGTGGGACGAGCTCTCGGCCCGCGAGGTCCCGCGGAAGATCTGGCTCACGGGGACCGGGCACGTGGAGGCGTTCGACTTCCGGCGGGCCGAGTGGGTGAGCACGATCCACCGCTGGTTCGACTACTGGCTCCAGGGCTACCCGAACGGGATCATGGACGAGCCGATGGCCGACGTGGAGGTCGGCCCGGACGCCTGGGAGACCTACGCGGACTGGCCCGTCCCCGGCACCGAGGACGTGAACGTGTGGCTGCGCCCCGGCGAGGCCGCGGGCACCCTGGGCCTCGTTCCCGACCCTGGCCGGCCGCAGGAGCGCTCCTTCACGGACAACCCGAACCAGAGCGAGAACTCGGCGATCTCGAACCCCGAGACGCCCTCGGCGAGCAAGCTCGTGTTCCTCTCGAAGCCGCTCGAGCACGACCTCCGGGTCTCCGGGGCGCCGCGCGTGACCGTGCGCGCGTCGTCGAGCCTCGACACCGCGTACCTCGGCGCGATCCTCGTCGACTACGGGACGAAGACGCGCATCTCGCGGTCCGGCAACGGGATCGACACCGAGGACACCGAGGACTGCTGGGGCGCCTCGAGCGCGACCGACGACGCCTGCTACCGGCAGGTCTCGAAGCGGCTCCAGACGTCCTCGCAGTGGCGCGTCGCGCGCGGCATCCTCGACGGCCAGAACCGCAACTCGTACGCCGTCGCCGAGCCGCTCGTGCCGGGCGAGGAGTACGACTTCACCTTCCGGCTCTACGCCAACGACTACGTCTTCTCGGCGGGGAGCCGGATCGGCGTCGTCCTCGTCGGCAGCTACCCAAGTTTCTCGGTCCCGCTGCAGACGCGGCCCACGATCACGGTCGACCTGAAGCAGACGCGGATCGTCCTCCCCGTCGTGGGCGGGCACCGCGCCGCGATGACGTCGGGCGGCTTCTAGCCCGGCCGGCCCGTCGCCGGGGGCCGGCCGTCGAGCCGGCCCCCGGCGCGTCTCAGGGCGTGACGCGCCGTTCCCTGATGCAGTCCTCCGCCCAGGCGGCCACCGCCCGGCGGAGCTCCTCGCCGCGCGCGGCGGCGGCGGGCGTGCGCACGCGGACGCGGTAGACGGCCGCCTCCGCGTCCGGCGCGAACTCGTAGCGCTGCTCGCAGACGACCTCGAGCCTCGGCACCTCCGCGAGGAAGCTCCGCGCGAGGCGCTCCACCTCGGCGGGCGTGGCCTCGCGGCCCGCGTACACGCCGAAGTTGACGACCAGCTCGGCGGCGCCGTCGGCGCCGGGCGCGAAGAAGACGAGCTCGGGGCGGCTCATGCGCCGGTCATACCCTCGCGCGGCTCCCAGCGGAACATGCGAACGGCGACGGCGAGCCCGGCGAGGCCCCAGGCCGCGACCGCCGCGGCGGCGCCGGCGGAGGCGGAGACGCTCTCGCCACCGACGTAGGCGTCGCGGATCACGTCCAGGAGGTGCGTGAGCGGGAGGACGGCGGCCACCCACTCGAGGAGCTGCGGCATGTCGTCGGTGGAGAAGAAGGCGCCCGAGAGGAAGGCCATCGGCAGGTAGATCGCGTTCACGACCGCGGACGAGCCCTCGGCGCTGCGGACGAGCCCCGTGACGGCGAGGCCGAGCGCCGCGAAGGAGGCGGCGCCGAGCGCGACCGCCGCGGCGAGGGAGCCGACCGCCTCGGGCAGGTCGGCGTCGAGCACGAAGCGCCCGATCAGGACCTGCGCGGTCACCTGGAGCGCGATCACGACCACGGTCGAGGCGATCACGGCGGCGAGGTAGGTCGCGGGCGGGAGCGGCGTCCCGCGCACGCGCTTCAGGAGTCCCTGCTCGCGCCGGACGACGAGCGTGATCGCGAGCGAGGCGAAGGCGGTCGCCGCGAGCCCGTAGCCGATCAGCCCGACGACGAGGTACGTGGCCCCGCGCACGCCCTCGATCTCGGTGTCGCCGTAGGCGGACCCGAGCAGGAGGAGCAGGAGGATGGGGAAGAGGAAGCTGAAGAAGGCCGCCTCCCGGTTCCGCCAGAAGAGCGTCTGCTGCGCGCGCAGCTCGTGGAGGAAGAGCCTCATTCGGCTCCCTCGCGGGTCAGGTCGAGGTAGACGTCCTCGAGGGTGCGCCGGTGCACCTCCAGACCCTCGAGCTCCGTGCCGGCCGCGAGCGCCTCCGCGGTGAGCTCGTTGAGGACCCGCGTGGGTTCCTCGGTCGCGATCACGACCTCGCTCCCGTTCCGGCGGAAGCGGATCTCCACGGACGGGTGGCCGGAGAGGAGCTCGCGGGGCGAGCCCGTGCCGACGATCTCGCCGGCGCGGAGGATGGCGACGCGGTCGGCGAGGCGCTGCGCCTCCTCCATGTAGTGCGTCGTCAGGAGGATGCTCTTGCCGAGCGAGCGCAGCTCGCGGATCGTCTCCCACGCCTGCCGCCGTGCGGCCGGGTCGAACCCGGTCGTCGGCTCGTCGAGGAACACGAGCTCCGGGTCGCCGACGAGCGCGAGGGCGAGGTCGAGCCGCCGCAGCTGGCCCCCGGAGAGCGTGCGCACGCGCGCGTCGCGCTTCTCGCGGAGGCCGACGAGCTCGACGACCTCGTGCGCGCTCCGCGGCGCGGGGTAGTAGCCGGCGAAGAGGGCGACGAGCTCGCCGACGCTGAGGTGCGGGTAGACCGCCGACGACTGGAGGACGATGCCGATGCGCGCGCGGAAGGGCCTGCCGGCGCGCCCGGGATCCTCGCCGAGGACGGAGACGTCGCCCTCGTCGCGGCGGCGGTACCCCTCGAGGATCTCGACCGTCGTCGTCTTCCCGGCGCCGTTCGGGCCGAGGAGCGCGAACACCTCGCCCACGTCGACGGCGAAGGTGAGGCCGTG
Source organism: Gaiellaceae bacterium (assembly GCA_035762005.1). Classification (GTDB taxonomy): domain Bacteria; phylum Actinomycetota; class Thermoleophilia; order Gaiellales; family Gaiellaceae; genus JAIBJN01. The sequence goes on along the minus strand of DASTQA010000023.1, from coordinate 60,287 downwards.
CAGCACCTCGCGCGAGCCGTACGACTTGCGCAGGCCGGAGACCGCGATCGCGCTCACAGGCGGTCGAGGATACCCGCGGGCCGCCCCGCTCCAGCTCAGGCGGGCGGCGCGTCGGGCCCGCCCGGCGCCTTCGCGGCCGGCGAGAGGCGCCGGGTCGGCCACCAGGACAGCTCGCCGAAGAGGGAGACGAGCGCCGGGACGAGGAGCCCCCGCACGAGGAACGCGTCGAGGAGCACGCCCACGGTCATGGCGAAGGCGAACTCGCGAAACTCGCGGAGCGGGATGATCGCGAGCGTCGCGAAGCTGAAGGCGAGGGCGAGCCCGGCGACGGCGATCGTGCGCGAGGCGCGCGGCGCGGCGAAGGCGACCGCCTCGCGGACGCTCCGCCCCTCGGCCTCCTGCCAGATCCGCCCGACGAGGAAGACGTTGTAGTCCGAGCCGAGCGAGAGGAGGAGCACGGCGACGGCGAACGGCACGTAGTACGTCAGCTCGTCGTTGCCGAGGAGGTCCTGGAAGACGAACGTCGTCAGTCCGAGGGTGGCGGTGAACGCGAGCGCGCTCGCGAGCAGGAGGTAGAAGGGCGCCACGACCGCGCGCAGGAAGAGCATGAGCAGGATGAGGTTGACGGCGAGGGCGGCGACGGCGATCCGGACGAGGTCGCCCGTGAGCGTGTCCACCGTCTCCGCCGCGAGCGCCGTCTCGCCGGTGAAGCCCGTCGTCGCCCCCTCCAGGCCGCTCTCGGCGGCGAGCCCCTCGATCTCGGCCCGCAACCGGTCGAGCGTGTCGATCGCGGGCCCGCCGTGCGGCTCGTCCGCGAGGACGATGAGGAAGCGCCCCGCGGGCGCGGTCTCCGAGGCGACGAGGCCGGAGATCTCGCGGGCGGCCTCGTCGGCCGGGCCGACGACGGCCGCCACGCCCGGCTCCTTCTCCAGCCGCTCCTCGAGGGCGGCGAACGCCTCCTCGTCGAGGGGGCCGCTCTCCTGCTCGACGAGGAGCACGGTGGGGGCGAGGGCTCCGGGCGCGAACCCCTGGCCGGCGGCGAGCGCCGCCCGGCGCTCCTCGGCGTCCTCCGGCAGGCCGCGGATGGCGGTGAAGCCGAGATCCGTCTCGGCGAGCCCGCGGCTCGCGAGCACGCCGATCCCGATCGTGACCGCGACGACGACGAGGGCGACGGGCTTCGAGGTGGCGAAGCGGGCGAGGCTCTCGGACCAGGACTCGACGCGGACCGCGCGACGCCGGCGGGGCTCGGGCGGCTCCGGCGTGGGTGCGGACGGCCAGAAGAGGGCGCGGCCGCCGACGGCGAGGAGCGCCGGCACGAGCGTGAGCGAGACGGCGAGGCCGACGAGGACCGTGAGCGCCATCCCCGGCCCGAAGGCGCGGAAGAACTCGAGCTTCCCGGCGAGGAGCGCCGCGGCGCCGCAGGCGACGATGAGGCCCGCGGTGGCGACGATGGGGGCGAACCGGCCGGTCGCCTCCCGGGCGGCCTCGAGCCGGGGCTCCCCCTGCTCCAGCCGCCGGCGCATTCCCGAGAGGAAGAAGACCGAGTAGTCGGTGACGATCCCGAGCAGGAGCACGACCATGATCGGCTCCACGTCGCTCGGCACGGCCACCCCGGCCGTCTCGCCGACCCAGGCGGCGACGCGCACGGCGATGAGGTAGGCGAGGCCTGCGGCCGCGAGGGCGACGAGGGGCGCGCCGAGCGCCCGGTAGTTGAGGGCGACGATCGCGAAGACGACGAGGATCGTCGCGAGCGTGACCCAGGGCAGGTTGTCCTCGATCTCCCGCCACTGGGCGAGCCGCGCCGGCACGCTCCCGGTCACGCCGACGAGCGCGTCCTCCGGCTCGCCGACCCGCTCCGCGGCCCACGCGCGCGCGAGCCTCGTGTCTTCGCCGATCGAGGCCCCGGGCTCGAAGAAGAGGAAGGTGATCGCGGTCGTCGAGTCCTCCCGCGAGGCGGGGACGAGGCCGCCCGTGTTCACGAGCGGAAGCGCGAAGACGATGCCCTCGCCGCGCTCCTCGCGGACGGCCAGCGCCCGTTCGCCCACCCGTGTCTGGGCCTCCTCGCTCAGGCCGTCCGGGTCGCGCTGGACGACCGCGGTCTGGGCCGTCACGGGGAGCGGGAAGAGCTCCGCCGAGCGGGCGGCCGTGCGGACGGCCTCGGCGTCCTCCGGCACGAGGTCGGAGAGGGAGGCGCTCTCGGCCTGCTGCAGGCTCGGGAGCCACAGCGTCGCGGCGACCGCGCCGGCGATCCACGCGGCGAGGACGAGCCAGCGGAGGCGGACGACGGTCGTGGCGAAGGCACGGGCGAGCACGGGGGCTAAACGGGCCTGCGGCGGATTCGGATCCGCACCGCGGGCGGCTCCCGTGCGAGACTGGGGCGGTGGGCACGTACCGCTACGTCGTCGCGGACGTCTTCACCGACCGCCCGCTGACCGGGAACCAGCTCGCCGTCTTCACGGACGCGAGCGAGATCCCCGAGGAGCTCCTCCAGCCCCTCGCGCGGGAGATGAGCTTCTCGGAGACGGTCTTCGTCTACCGCGCCGAGGCCGGCGGGCACGCGCGGATCCGCATCTTCACGCCCATGGACGAGCTGCCCTTCGCCGGGCACCCGGTGCTCGGGACCGCGTTCGTGCTCGCGGCGCCGCTCCAGCTCCCGGAGATCCGGCTCGAGACAGGCGCCGGCGTCGTCCCGGTCAGGCTCGAGCGCGAGGGCGAGCGGATCGTCTTCGGCCGCATGGAGCAGCCGATCCCGAAGGTCGAGCCCTTCGACCGGCCCGAGGAGCTCCTGCGCGCCGTCGGCGTCGAGCGCTCGGAGCTGCCGATCGAGCTCTACGACCTCGGCATTCGCCACGTCTATGTCGCCCTGCCGAGCGAGGAGGCCGTCGCCGGGCTCGAGCCCGACCTCGCCGCGCTGACCCGGCTGACCGGCATCGTCGGCGTCAACTGCTTTGCGGGCGAGGGCACGCGCTGGAAGACGCGCATGTTCGCGCCCGCCGACGGCGTCCCCGAGGACCCCGCGACCGGCTCGGCCGCGGGGCCGCTCGCCGTCCACTTGGCGCGGCACGGCCGCATCGCGTTCGGGGAGGAGATCGAGATCCGCCAGGGCGAGGAGCTCCGCCGCCCGAGCACGCTCTACGCACGTGTCGAGGGCTCGCCCGAGCGGGTGGAGAAGGTCGAGGTCGGCGGCTCCGCGGTCGCCGTCGCGCGCGGCGAGTTCCGCCTCTAGCGGACGCGCACGGCCATCTCAGCCCCAGGCGACGTCACGGATCTCGGGGAGCTCGACCGCGACGGCGCGCCAGAAGAGGCCGCCGTCGCCGGAGACGTAGAGGCGGTTGCGGGCGCCGTAGAGGATGTGGTCGGGGTTCTCGCCGAGGGCGAGCGCGCGGCCGGCCGGGAGGCCTCCGCCGCGCTGGCTCCAGGTCGAGCCCGTGTCGTGGGAGACGAAGAGGGGCGGGCGGCGGTCGAGGAGGAGCGCGATCGTCGAGCCGCGGGCGTCGACGTCGAGGACGCTCCCGGCCGCCCACCCGGGCGCGAGGCCGAGCGGGCGCTCGCGCTCGACGGCGGCGCCCGGCTGGTGACCGGCGAGCTGGTCGGCGTCCGCGTCCTCGCCGACCTCGACGAGGTACGTGCCGTCGTCGCACCCCGCGACGACGATCAGCGGACCGGCCACCGGCCGAGGAGCGCGCTCGCGGCGCCGTTCGCGAGGCGGGCCGCGGAGACGGGCGAGTGGCGCCGCCGCCGGTACGCGACGTACGCGGCGGTCCACGCGTCGCCGGCCCCGGTCGGGTCGACGCCCTCGAGGGGGAACGTCGGCACGTGCTCGGCGAGGCCGTCCGCGTAGACGACGGCGCCCTCGCGGCCCAGGGTCACGACGATCTCCCGGACGCCGAGCGTCGCGAGCGACCGCTCGTCGAGCTCGCAGCCGAGGGCCTCGAGCTCCTCGTCCGCGAGCTTGAGGAGGTCGACGTGGCGGAGCAGGTCGGGGTCGTAGTCGGCGTCGAGGACGACGGGGCCCGAGGCCGCGACGCGCACGAGGCCCTGTCCGTCGAAACTGAGCTTGCGCCCCCGCCGGAGCGCCGCGAGCGCCCCGGGGCCGAAGTCGCCGCGCGTCAGCGCACCGGCGTGCACCCAGTCGCATCCCGCGAGCGCCTCGCCGACCCACCCGCGCACGTCCGCCTCGCTCCAGGGCTCGCCCAGCTCGTCGATCTCCAGCCGGCGGCGGGCGCCGTCGTTCTCGATCCTGAAGCCGATCGTGCGCGCGGCGCTGCGGGCGACCACGGGGAGGCCGAGCGCCGCGAGCCTCGGCCTGTCCTCGTCGGCGATCTTCGTCGCCACGACGGCCGGCTGGCCCAGCAGGCGAAGCGCGCGGGCCGCGTACACGGGCGCGCCTCCCAGGCGGGGGAGCCCGCCGTCAACGCGATCCAGCGAGACGAGCCCGACGACGCCCAAGCGGCGCTTGCGCGGAGCGTAGTCCCGCGTAGAGGGCGAAGGCGAGGGCGAAGGCTGGGAGGGAGGCGCCGACCGTCGCCTCGCCGGCTCCGGGCGCGCCGCCGACGAGCTCCGTCCACCAGGAGGGGCCCGTCGGCTGGAGCCACTGGTAGAGCGCGAAGCCGGCTCCCCACGCGGCGAGGCCGCTCCAGCGGACCGGAACCGGGCGTCCGGCGCCGAGGAGGAAGTCGGCAGCGAGCACGCCGAAGAGCGGCACGAAGGTCGAGCCCAGGAGGAAGAGGAACGTCTCGTAGGCGACGATGTCGACGGCGAGGGCCCCGACGGTCGCCGCGCCGGCGACGAGCACGACGAGCACGCGCTGCGGCGCCGCGGGCAGGAGGTTCTGGAGCGAGACCGCCGCAGAGTAGACGTTCGCGAACGGCTCGTCCGCCTCGTCGACCGTGAGCGCGAGCAACGCCACCGCGCTCGCCGCCCCGCCCGCGGCGATGGCGGTGAAGATGGCGGTCGGGTCGGCGAGGCCCCGCGAGAGCGCGAGGAGCGCGCCGAGCCCGTAGAGGAGGACGAGGGGGACGAAGTAGCCGACCGAGGTCCCCCAGAAGGCGGCCCGGCCGGTGCGCGAGAAGCGCGTGTAGTCGGCGGCGAGGGGAAGCCAGGACGCCGCCATCGCCACCGTCAGGTCGACGCCCTGCCAGAAGCCGAGCCCGCCCTCGCCGGAGGCCGACCAGAGCGCGCCCGCGTCCGCTCCGTCGAGCGCCCACCAGACGAGGTAGCCGACGGAGGCCGCCACCACCCAGACGGCGAAGCGCCGCACGTACCGCCGCACGAAGGAGATCGGTCCTGCGAGGGCGAGCGCGGTCGTGAGGCAGGCGAAGACGAGCACCCAGAGCCAGCGCTCGCGGAAGCCGAAGACCCTGTCGGCGAGCGCGCTCGCGGCGAGGGACATGACGTAGAGCTCGAAGACGGCCCAGCCGAGGTTCTGGAGGACGTTGAGCGCGGTCGGGGCGTAGGAGCCCCGCAGCCCGAGGGGATCCCGGAGGAGCACCATCCCGGGCAGCCGCCGCTCGAAGCCGATCGCGCCGGCGAGGCCGAGGAGCGCGGTCCCGAGCGCGGCGCCGACCACCGTGGCGATGAGCGCCCGCTGCAGTCCGAGCCCGGCGAGGAACGTCCCCGTGAAGAGGACGAGGAGGCTGATGCCGAGGTTCCCCCAGAGCAGCCCCACATCGAGGAGGGAGAGCGTCCGCAGACGATGCGGGACGGGCGTGACGCCCCACGTCCGCTCCTTCGGCTCCATCGTGCCCTCCCTTCGCTGGCATGACCCAGATCAGGTTCGGCGGGTCGGGGCTCCAGCCCCCTCTCAGCCGCTCGCGTGCGGCTCCCCGGTTCTCTACGAGGGGATGCTAACCGCTCGCCGGATCCCCGCGACCGCGCGGGCGAGCGCGCCCTCGTCGAAGAGGTAGGGGTGCGCGTTGCCGATCTCGTGGGCCGGCCCGTCGAGCGAGTCCGAGCCCGAGGCGCCGTTGAGCGCGTAGCGGATCGGGATCTCGTGGCACACGACGAGGACGCAGCGGTGCCCGGAGCCGAGCAGGCGCTCCAGCGCCTCCGCGTAGCGGCGTGCGGCGTCGTCGAGGCTCTCGCCGCCGGGGAACGGGTCGCTGCGCGCGTGCCCGCGCTTCCACGCGCGGTACTCGGCCAGCGGGGCGCCGTCGAGCTCGCCGATCGCGATGTCGTCGAGGAGGGGCTCGACGAGGAGCGGGACGTCCTCGCGCTCGGCGACCGCGATCTCGGCCGTCGCACGGGTCCGCGGGAAGCGCGTGTGGAGGCAGGCGTCGAGCGGGAGGTGCGCGACCTGCTGGCCCAGCCGGCGGGACTCCTCCTCGCCGTGCTCCGTCAGCGGCACGTCGCGGCTCGGGTCGCCGTTCACGCGGCGCTCGAGGTTGAGCACGGACTCGCCGTGCCGCGCGAGGACGAACAGGCGGGTCACACGACGAAGCGCTCGCGGCGCTCGCCGCCGCCGGCGAAGCGGCCGAGGCCGAGCGGCGTGAGGTCGAGCGTCGGCTCCTTCCCGGCCACGAGCTCGGCGAGGTGCTCGCCGATCGCGGGACTCTGCTGGAAGCCGTGGCCGGAGAAGCCGGAGGCGTAGAGGAACCGCCGTGGCGCGGAGGCCTCGCCGACGATGGCGTTGTGGTCCGGGCTCATCTCGTACCAGCCCCACCACGACGACTGGATCGGCAGCTCGGCGAGGAGCGGGAGGCGGTGGGTCGCGCGGCTCGCCACCCCCTCGATCGTGGGCTCGCGCCCGCCGAACACGAGCCCCTGGCCCTCGCGGTGGACGTAGAACCCGGTCGAGAAGTCGATCGTGAACGGGAAGGCCTCGGGAAGGCCGCCGTCCTCGGGCGTGAAGTGCATCCAGCGGGCCTCGCCCTCGACGGGGATCTCGAGGCCCGCGAGCGTGCCGATCTCGCGCGACCAGACGCCGGCCGCGCTCACGACCGCGCCCGTGCGGATGCGGCCGGCGGACGTCTCGACGCTCACGATCTTGTCGCCGAGGACGGCGATGCGCTCGAGCGTCGTGCCCTGGAGGATCGTCACCCCCTGCGCGGCTGCGGCGCCCGCGTACGCCTGGACGACGGCCTCGGGCGCGGCGTGCCCGTCGATGGGGCAGTACGTGGCCGCGAGCAGGTCGCCGGTCTCGAGCGCGGGCACGAAGGCCTTCACGTCGTCCGGCGAGAGGAGCTGTGAGGGCACGCCGAGGGCCTGCTGCATGGCGACGGCGCGACGGAAGCTCTCGACGTCCTCCTCGCGGTCGAGGAGGAAGAGGTAGCCGTCGCGCTTGTAGCCGATCCCGCTGACGCGGTCGAGCGCCTGGAACTCGGCCATCGAGCGCAGCGCGATCTGGACGTTGAGCTCGTCCGTGAACTGCGCCCGGATGCCGCCCGCCGACTTGCTCGTCGAGCCGCTGCCGAGCGACTCGCGCTCGACGAGGACGACGTCGGTGACCCCGAGCTTCGCGAGGTGGTAGGCGACGCTCGTGCCCATCGCGCCGCCGCCGACGATGACGACCTCGGCCGAATGGGGTTGTGTTTGCGGCAGAATCGTCGTTCCGTGAGCGGTTCGGGAGTGGCACGAGGCTATCTCGTCGCGCGGATGCGCGGGGCGGAGGCATGACCGGGCGCGTCGCGCTCGTCACGGGCGCGGGCCGGGGCATCGGGCGCGCCACGGCCCTGCTCCTGGCCGGGCGCGGGGCGCGCGTCATGGGCGTCGCCCGCTCGGAGGACGAGCTCGCGGCGCTCGCCGCCGAGGCGCCGGTCGAGGTGCTCGCCGAGAGCGTCGCGACGGAGGAAGGGTGCGAGCGCATCGTCGCCGAGACGCGCGCCCGCCTCGGCCCCGTCGAGATCCTCGTCGCGAACGCCGGGCTCGGCTCCGCGCACGAGCGCGTGATCTGGGAGCAGGACCCGGCGCTCTGGCGCGAGACGATGGCGGTGAACCTCGACGCGCCGTTCCACCTCACGCGGCTGGCCGTCCCCGACATGCGCGGGCGCGGCTGGGGGAGGATCGTGATCGTGAGCTCGACGGCCGGCGTGCACGGCGGCCGCGCCGAGTCGGCCTACGACGCCTCGAAGCACGGCGTCCTCGGGCTCATGCGCTCGGTCGCGCAGGACGTGGCCGCCGAGGGGATCACCTGCAACGCCGTCCTGCCGGGCTGGGTGCGCACGGCCATGGCCGAGCGGTCGGCCGAGGTCGAGGCGGCGCGTCGCGGGAGGTCGGTCGAGGACGTGTGGGCCGAGCGGGCCGCCGAGTACCCGGCCGGCCGGGTCGTGACGTCCGAGGAGGTCGCCGCGACGATCGCCTTCCTCGCGAGCGAGGAGGCGAGCGGGGTCAGCGGCGAGGCGATCAAGGTCACGCTCGGCGGCATCTGGTAGCGCGCGCATCTGCGAGGATCACGCCGTGAGCGAGGTCGCCTCCGAGCCCTTCGGGCTGACGCCCGAGCAGCGCGAGATCCGGCAGCTCTGCCGTGAGTTCGCCGAGCGGGAGATCCGCCCGGTCGCCGCCGCCGTGGACGAGGCCGACACCGAGTCGCCGCTCGAGCTCGTCCACAAGGCCGCCTCGCTGGGCCTCACGTCCTTCATGCTCCCCGAGGAGGTCGGCGGCGGCGGCATGACCGACTGCCTCACCGGCTGCGTCGTCCAGGAGGAGCTCTGCTGGGGGTGCGCCGGGATCGGGAACCTCATCACGTCGGGCGGGTTCTTCGCGGAGCCGGTGCTCGAGCTCGGCAGCGAGGAGCAGCAGCGCCGCTGGCTCGAGCCGATCGCCGGCGAGCGGCCGCCGCTGACCGCGCTCGCGACGACGGAGCCGGGGTCGGGCTCCGACGCCGCCTCGATCGAGACGACGGCGACGCGTACGGAGGGCGGCTACCGCCTGCGGGGCCAGAAGACGTGGATCTCGAACGGCGGCCTCGCCGAGTACTACGTCGTCTTCGCGACCGTCGAGCCCGGCTCCCGCTCGCGCGGGATCACGGCGTTCGTCGTCGAGCGGGGAGACGCCGGCATCACGTTCGGGCCGCCGATGAGGAAGATGGGCCAGCGCGCGATCGTGAACGCGGAGATGTTCCTCGAGGACGCCGAGCTGCCGGGCGACCGCCGGCTCGGCGAGGAGGGGCAGGGGTTCTACGGGCTCATGCGCACGTTCGACCGCTCGCGGATCACGCTCGGCGCCTCGGCGACCGGCATCGCCCGGGCGGCCCTCGACTACGCGGTCGAGTACGCGAAGACGCGCGAGCAGTTCGGGAAGCCGATCGCCCAGCACCAGGCCGTCGCCTTCCGGCTCGCCGACATGGCCACGCGCGTGGATGCCGCCCGGCTCCTCGTCCACCGCGCCGCCCGGAAGATCGACGCGGGCGAGGCCGTGCCCCGGGAGGCGGCGATGGCGAAGGTCTTCGCCTCCGAGACGGCCATGTGGTGCACGTGGGCGGCGGTGCAGACGCTCGGCGGCTGGGGCTACTCGCGCGAGTACCCCGTGGAGAAGTGGATGCGCGACGCGAAGCTCGAGGAGATCGAGGAGGGCACGTCCGACATCCAGCGGCTCATCATCTCGCGCAGCCTCTTGCAGTGACGCGCGACCTCTCGGCGCTCTTCGACCCTCGCTCGGTCGCCGTCGTCGGCGCCTCGAACGTCCCCGGGAAGTGGGGCTTCTGGCTCGCCCGGGGCGCGATCAAGGGCGAGGGACGCCGCTCCGTCTACCTCGTCAACCGCAAGGGCGGGGAGATCTTCGGCCGCCGCGCCTACACGTCGCTCGACGAGCTCCCGGAGCCGCCCGAGTTCGTCGTCATCACCGTGCCGGCGGCGGGCCTCGAGGAGGCGGTCGAGGACTCGCTCGCCGCCGGCGCGAAGGCGCTCGTGGCCATCAGCGCCGGCCTGGGCGAGATGGGGAGCGAGGGCGCCGCGCGCGAGCGGGCGATCGTCGAGCGGGTCCGTGCAGCCGGGGCCGTCCTCGTCGGGCCCAACTGCCTCGGCGTCTACGACGCGGAGGCCGGGTTCGAGCTCTGCTCCGAGGACCTCGAACCCGGCTCGATCGGCCTCATCTCCCAGAGCGGGAACCTCGCGCTCGAGATCGGCCTCCTCGCGGCGGACTTCGGCCTTGGCTTCTCCCGCTTCGTCTCGCTCGGGAACCAGGCCGACGTCGAGGCGGCCGAGCTCGTCGAGGCGTACGCGGCCCACGAGCCCACGCGCCTGATCGCCGTCTACCTCGAGGACTTCCGCGACGGGCGCGCCTTCGCCCGTGCGGCCTCCGCCGCCGTCGCGGCCGGCAAGCCGGTCGTCCTCCTCGCCGGCGGCGCGACGGAGGCGAGCGCCCGGGCGGCGCGCTCGCACACGGGCGCGCTCGCGAGCGACCTCGTCGCCATCGAGGCCGCCGCGGTCGCGGCCGGCATCGAGCTCGTGCGCTCCCCCAAGGAGGTCGTCGACCTCGCCCAGGCGCTCCTCGCCGGCCGGCGCCCGCAGGGCCGGCGCGTCGCGCTCGCGGCGGACGGCGGCGGGCACACGGTCGTCGCCTCGGACCTCGTCTCGGCCGAGGGGCTCGACCTGCCCGCCCTCTCCGCCGGGACGAGGGCGCGACTCGCCGAGGCGCTGCCGCCGACGGCGACGCTCACGAACCCGATCGACTTCGCCGGCGGCGGCGAGCAGGACATCTCGAGCTTTGCGAAGGTCGCCCGCGCGCTCCTCGAGTCGGGCGAGGTCGACGCGGCGCTCGTGACCGGCTACTTCGGCGGCTACTCGCAGTACTCCGAGGAGTTCGGGCGGCAGGAGGTGGAGACCGCGCGCGGGATGGCGCTCGCGGCCGAGGAGACGGGACGGCCGCTCCTCGTCCACACGATGTACTGGCGCGGCGCTGCGGCGGAGGCGCTGCGGGCGAACGGCGTGCCGGTCTTCCGTGAGGTCGAGGCGGCGGTCTGGGCGGCGGGCCGCCTGGCCCGCTCGACGCCGGCGGCGCTCCGGGGCGTGCCGCAGCTCCCCGAACCGGCGCCGCCGGTGGCGGGCGAGCAGGGCTACTTCGCCGCCCGCACCCTCCTGGCGGCCGCCGGGATCGAGTTCGTCGAGGCGCGCGAGGTCGCCGGGGAGGCGGAGGCTCCCGCCGCGGCCGCGGAGCTGGGCTACCCCGTCGTCCTCAAGGCCCTCGGCCGCCTGCACAAGTCGGACGCGGGAGGCGTCGCGGTGGGCCTCCGGGACGAGCGCGAGCTCGAGGAGGCCCTGGCCCGGATGGCGGCCGCCCTCGCTCCGCCCGGGTACTCCGTGGAGCGCCTGGCGCCGGCCGCCGGCGGCGTGGAGCTGATCGTCGGCGCGAGGCGCGACCCGCGCTTCGGGCCGCTCCTGCTCGTCGGCGCGGGCGGGCTCTTCGCCGAGACGGCGGCCGACGTCGCGGTCGCGCTCGCGCCGGCCGGCGAGGAGGCGGCGGAGGCGCTCCTCGCCTCCCTCCGGGTCGCCCCCCTCCTCCACGGCGCCCGCGGCCGCACCGCGGTGGACGTGCGGGCGGCCGCGCGGGCGGCCGCGGCGCTCTCGCGCGTCGCCGCGGAGCACCCCGAGATCGCCGAGATCGAGATCAACCCGCTGCTGGTCGGCCCCGACGGCGCGCTGGGCCTCGACGCCCGCGCGGTTCTCGCAGAGAGAGGAGACGACGATGCTCGCTGAGGGCACGTTCGACGGGAAGGCCGCGGTCGTCACGGGCGGCGGCACCGGACTCGGCCGGGCGATCGCGCTCGAGCTCGCGCGCCTCGGCGCCGCCGTGACGGTCGCCGGCCGGCGGCCCGAGCCCCTCACCGAGACGGTGGCGCTCGTCGAGGCCAACGGGGGCCGTGCGCTCGCCCGGCCGACGGACGTGCGCGACCCCGAGGCGGTCGAGGCGCTCGTCTCGGCCGCCGTCGAGCGGTTCGGCCGCCTCGACGTCCTCGTGAACAACGCCGCCGGCAACTTCGTCGTCAAGGGCGAGGAGCTCTCGCCGAACGGCTGGCGCGCGGTCGTCGCCATCGTCCTCGACGGCGGGTTCCTGTGCACGCGCGCCGCCGGCCGCCGGATGATCGAGCAGGGCGAGGGCGGCGCGATCCTGAGCGTGATCGCGAGCTACGCGTGGACGGGAGGCCCCGGCACCGTGCACTCGGCCGCGGCCAAGGCGGGCCTCCTCGCGATGACGCGGACGCTCGCCGTCGAGTGGGCTCCGCACCGCATCCGCCTGAACACGATCTGCCCCGGCCCGACCGACACGGAGGGCGCCGGGCAGGCGCTCTGGCCGACGGAGGAGGACCGCGCGCGCGTCGCGGCGACCGTGCCCGCCGGCCGGCTCGCGACGCCGGAGGAGGTCGCGTGCTGGGCGGCCGCGCTCTGCTCGCCCTGGGCCGACTACGTCACGGGCGAGAACCTCACGATCGACGGCGGCCACTGGCTCGAGCAGGAGAGCTACCTGCCGGCCCTGACGCCGCGCGAGACGTAGCCCCGACGACGCGCGTAGACGTGCCCGGAAGCCACGGGAGACGTCCCGGGAGGCGCGGGAGACGTTCGGAGGCGCGGGAGACGTGGCGGAGGCGCGGGCGACGTTCGCGGGAGGCGCGGGAGGGTCGCCGAAGACGCGCGAGACGTTCGCCGGAAGTGCGCCCGGCTCCAAGTGACACCGTGTCACTTGCTCGCGAGCCGCGCGCGCTCGAGGCTCGAGCCGCCGGCGCGGGAGGCCCACGACAAAGTGACACCGTGTCACTTTGTCCGTCCGGGCTCCGCGGAGGCAGGGCTCCGCGGAGGCACGGCTCGGCGGAGGCATGGCTCGCTGAGGCAGGGGCTCAGCGGAGGTAGGGCGCGGTGCCGCGCTTCAGGAGGCCGCGGGAGACGATGAGGCGCTGGATCTCGCTCGTCCCCTCCCAGATGCGGTCGACCCGCACCTCCCGGTAGAAGCGCGCGACCGGGCTCTCGGTCATGTAGCCGCGGCCGCCGAGCACCTGGAGCGCGCGGTCGACGATGCGGCCCGCCGCCTCCGAGGCGTAGAGCTTCGCCATCGCCACCTTGCCGTGGACGACCTTCCGGTCCGGCTCGGTGTCGAACGCGGCGGCCGCGTGGTAGGTGAGGAGCCGCGCCGCGAGGAGCTCGGTGAGCGAGTCGGCGAGCTGGAAGGAGACGCCCTGGTGCTCGGCGATCTTGACGCCGAAGGTCTCGCGCTCGAGGGCGTACCCGCGCGCGAGCTCGAGCGAGCGCGCCGCCGCTCCGCAGCAGCGCGCCGCGATGAAGAGCCGCTCGACGAGGAACCACTCGCGTGCACCCTCGCCGCCGCCCTCCGGGATCCGGTTCGCGTCCGGGACGCGGCAGTCGCGCAGGACGAGCTCGGGGTGGTGGTCGAGGTACGGGTCGTGGAGGAACGAGGGAGTCCGCCGGAGCTCGAGCCCGGGCGTGCCGCGCGGGACGACGAAGAGCATCTGCTCTCCTCCCCCGCCCTCGCCCCTGGCTGAGTCGATTGCGAGGACGAGGTAGAAGCCCGGCTCGCCCTCGCTCGTCACGAACCACTTCTCCCCGTTCAGGCGCCAGTCGTCGCCGTCGCGCTCCGCCGTGGTGGCGATCCCGCTCACGTCCGAGCCGGCGCCCGGCTCCGTCACCGCCCACGCCTCGCGGTACTCCCCGCGGAGGATCGGCGCCACGAAGCGCTCGCGCTGCTCGGGCGTGGCGATGTCCCACAGCTCGGCGGGGCCCCGGTCGACGACGGCGAAGCCGAGGCCGTTCGTCGCCTTGCCCGACTCCTCCTCGAGGGCCACCTGGCCGAGCATGGGGAGCGCGCCGCCGCCGGCCTCGGCTGGCATGTTGCGCATGGAGAAGCCCTCGGCCCGCGCCTTCCCGCGGAGCTCGTCGACCCACGCCTCCTCGATTCGCCCGGCCTCGGCCACCCGCTGCTCGAGCGGGTAGACCTCACGTTCGAGGAACGCGGCGACGCGCTCCTTCAGCTCGCGGACGTCGGCGGGCAGCTCGGGGACGGTCGGGGTCACGAGGGCGGATCCTACGCCGCCCGCTTGCCCGGGGCGCGGGGGCGGTGATAGTCCTCCGTCCATGACGGTCGCCCTCGTCACCGGTGGCGGCACCGGGATCGGCCGGGCGACGGCGCTCGCGCTCGCGCGCGGGGGCGCCGCCGTGGCCGTCTGCGGTCGCCGGCCGGAGCCGATCGAGTCCGCCCGCGCCGAGGTCGAGGCGCTCGGCCGGGAAGCCCTCGCCGTCCCGACCGACGTCCGCGAGCCCGAGCAGGTGGAGGCGCTCGTGGACGCGGTACTCGACCGCTTCGGGCGGATCGACGTCCTCGTGAACAACGCGGGCGGGCAGTTCGTCGCGCCCGCGGAGGAGATCTCGGCGAACGGGTGGCGCGCGGTGCACCGGCTCGCGGTCGACGCCGCCTGGAACGTGACGCGCACGGTCGCCACGCGCTCGATGATCCCCAACCGGGGCGGCGTCGTCGTCTTCGTCGGCTTCAGCCCGCGCCGGGGGATCCCGGGGTTCGCGCACGCGGCCGCGGCGCGCGCCGCCGTCGAGAACCTCGCCGCCGGCCTCGCGGGGGAGTGGAGCCGCTACGGGATTCGCTCCGTCTGCGTCGCGCTCGGGACGATCCTCAGCGAGGGGCTCGAGGGCTACGGGCGCGAGCGTATCGCCGCCTGGGAGCGCTCGATCCCGCTCGGCCGGGCCGGCACGGCCGAGGAGGCGGCCGCCGTCATCGCCTTCCTCGCCTCGCCCGCCGCCTCCTACGTGACCGGCACGACCGTCGTCGTGGACGGCGGCGCGGACGCCTGGGGGCAGGGCGAGCCCCCGCCCGCCCCGGAGCTACGCTAGGCGGATGCCCGTCGTCTCGCGCCTGACGATCGCCCCGGTCAAAGGCCTCGCCGTCCACCATCCCGCGGAGATCGCGGTGGAGCGGGAAGGCGTCCCCGGGAACCGCCAGTTCCTCCTCCTCGACCGGCGCGGCCGGCTCTTCAGCGGGATCCGCCACGGGCGCCTCGTCACGGTCGTCCCGGACTACGATCCCGCCGGCGAGCGGCTCGCGCTCCGCTTCCCGGACGGGACCACGGTCGAGGACGACGTCCGCCTCGGGGAGGCGGTCGAGGTCGACCTCTGGGGCCGCCCGGTGGCGACACACGTGGTCGCGGGGCCGTTCGGCGAGGCGCTCTCGGGCTTCATCGGCAAGGAGGTCCGCGTCGTCCGTGTCGTCGCCGAGGGCGGCGGCTGGGACGAGCGCGTCGTGTCGCTCCTCTCGGAGGCGTCCCTCGAGGAGCTGGCGCGGCGGTCGGGCCACGAGGGCCCGGTCGACGGGCGCCGCTTCCGTATGCTCGTCCAGCTGGCGGGCTGCGAGCCGCACGAGGAGGACACCTGGATCGGGCGGCGCCTGCGCCTCGGCGGGACGGTCGTGAGCGTCGTCGAGGCGTGTGCCCGCTGCGCGACGACGACCCAGAATCCCGAGACCGGCGAGCGGGACTTCGACACGCTGCGCGCGATCCCCGCCTACCGCGGGCTCGCCGACGGCAAGCACGTCGACTTCGGCGTCTACGCGGACGTCGAGGAGCCCGGCCGCGTGCGCGTCGGCGATCCCGTCGACCTCCTCGGGTAGCCGAGTCAACCGCCGCCGCCCGAGCAGCGGTCACTCGCTCGGGCGGGAGCGCTCGGAGAACGCCCGGCCGGCGGCGCGGGCGGTCTCCGTCTGTGCGAGCGCGGCGTAGGCGAGGCGCTCGACGAGGATCCCGGCCTCGCGGGAGGCCTCCGCGAGCGCGTCGGCCGCCTGCTTCGCGTACGAGGCCGCGAGCGGGGGCAGCGACGCGATCCGCTCCGCGACCTCGACCGCCCGCGGGAGGGCGCGCCTCTCGGCGGCGACCTCCGTGACGAGCCCCAGACGGAGCGCCTCCTCGGCGTCGACGCGCGGGCGCAGGAGCATGAGCTCCTTCGCGCGGGCGGGGCCGAGCAGGCGGACGAGGCGCTGGGTGCCGCCCGAGCTGGGGACGATGCCGAGCTCGACCTCCGGGAGCCCGAAGACGGCGGTCGTGTCGGCGATCCGGAAGTCCGTCGCGAGCGCGAGCTCGAGGCCCGCGCCCAGGCACCACCCCGCGATCGCGCTCACCGTGGGCTGGGGCAGGGCGGCGACGCGCTCGTACACGTCCCCGGTGTCCCCGTAGTAGGCCGCGATCCCCTCGGGCGACTCGTCGCGGGGCTCGACGAGGTCGGCGCCGGCGGAGAAGGCGCGCGCGCCGCCCGCGAAGACGACGCAGCGGCTCTCCCGCACCGCCGGGCCCGCGAGCGCGGAGAGGAGCTCGCGCTCGAGCGCCGTCGAGATCGCGTTCAGCTTCTCCTCGCGCCGGAGCGTGAGGACGCAAACGGCGCCCTCCCGGGCGACGTCGAGGAGGGGCTGGTCAGGCACCGACCCTCTCCGCCGCGAGCGCGATCCGCTCCCGCCTCCAGGGGAGCGGCACGGCCGGGTTCGGCGCGTCGATCTCGCGGGCCAGGCGGTGGCCGTCGAAGATCGCGTCGGCGATGAGCTGCGGCGCGACGCAGTCACCGACCCTGTGGACGGCCTCGATGCCCTCGGCGGCGAGCCGCTCCTCGTCGGACCGCAGCTTCCCGTAGAGCGCGTCGTCCGAGACGCGCTGGGTGACGAGCACGACGGCGTCCGTCTCGAGCTCGAACCTCTCGCCGAGCTCGCTCAGGCCGGCGAGCAGCCCGGGCGCGACCCGGTCGACGACGACGCCGCGGTGCATGCGCACCCCGGCCTCGTGCAGCCGCCGCTTCAGGTGCGCCTGCTCGAGCGTCTCGTGGGCGAAGGGCGCGACGTCCTCGAGCGACGTCACGAGGTCGACGCGGAAGCCCTCGCCGGCGAGCTTCTCGGCCAGGTCGGGGCCGGTGAAGTAGCCGTCGCAGTCGTAGACCGCCACGCGCTCGCCCGGAGGCGCCTTGCCCTCGACCATCACCTGCTCGGGCGTGAGCACGTGCGGCAGGGAGGCGTCCGCGCCGACGATCGGCTCGTGCGTCTCCCGGTTGAGGCCGACGGGCGACCAGAAGGCGCCCGTCGCCACGACGACGAGCTCGGCGCCGTAGAGGAGGACGTCACCGGCCCCGAGCCG
The DNA here is from genome assembly GCA_035762005.1 of Gaiellaceae bacterium. GTDB lineage: Bacteria > Actinomycetota > Thermoleophilia > Gaiellales > Gaiellaceae > JAIBJN01. The sequence goes on along the minus strand of DASTQA010000023.1, from coordinate 43,231 downwards.
GGTGCGCGGGATCACCTCGACGTTCCCGAGCTTGTCGAGCTGGATCCGGCGCCAGTTGACGACGCGGGCCCACTCGCCCCGTCCGGGAAGGCGCGTGACCCAGCGCATGCAGCCGCCGATCTCGTCCTCCGCCTCCACGAGGTGCACGCGGCGGAAGCCGCGCTTGCCGAGGACGATCGCGCACTCCATCCCGGCCGGACCGGCGCCGACGACGAGGACGTCGCGGTCGGCGTTGGCCGCCGGCTCGAACCGCTCCGGGTGCCAGCCGCGCCTGAACTCCTCCCCGGCGGTCGCGTTCTGCGTGCAGCCGATGTTGCCGCCCGGATCCGACTTCGGGATGCAGATGTTGCAGCCGATGCACTCCCGGATCTCGTCCAGCCGGCCCTCCTCGATCTTCCGCGGCAGGAACGGGTCGGCGATCGAGGGCCGCGCGGCGCCGATCACGTCCCAGACGCCGCTCGCGACGATCTCGGCCATGCGGTCGGGGTCGGTCAGGCGCGAGACGCCGACGATCGGCTTCGCCGTCGCCTCGCGGACGCGGCCGGTCCACTCGAGCTGGTGGCCCTGGGGGAAGAAGCGCGACGGGCCCGAGTCCTTCGACCACTCCTGCGCGGAGCCGACGTTCACGTCCCAGAGGTCGACGAGCCCGTCGGCCGCGCGCACGAAGGCGAGGCCCTCCTCGAGGTCGACGCCGTAGGGCCCGAGCGCGTCGACGGCGATGCGCGAGGCGACGGCGCACTCGCCCTCCACGGCCTCACGGGTCAGCTCGAGCAGCTCGAGCCAGAAGCGCGCCCGGTTCTCGAACGAGCCGCCGTAGGCGTCCGTCCGCCGGTTGTAGAACGGCGAGAGGAACTGCATCGGCAGGTAGCTGTGCGCGCCGTAGACGTAGACGATGTCGAATCCCGCCTCGCGCGCCCGCCGGGCGGCCTCGGCCCAGTCGGCCTGCACGCGCCGGATGTCGTCGAGCTCCATCGCCTTCGGCGTGACGAGCAGGTACTCGCTCGCGAGCTGCGAGGGAGCGACGGCCGGCAGGCGGTACTCGCGCCGGGGGCAGTGGGCGCCCGAGTGGTGCAGCTCGACGCCGGCGAGCGCGCCGTGCTCGTGCACCTCCTCGCACATGAGCGCGAGGGCGCGCAGGTCGCCGTCGTCCCAGAGGCGCGCCGAGATGAACGGCGTCTCGTCGGAGTCGGGGCTGACGGCGCAGTACTCGGTGCAGACCGCCGCCCAGCCGCCCTCCGCCTTCGTCGCCCGGTAGCGCGCCTGCGCGCCGGGCTTCTGGACGCCGAAGCCCGTGCAGTGGGGCACCTGGTAGAAGCGGTTGCGGAGCGTCTTCGGCCCGATCGCGAGCGGCTCGAAGAGGACGTCGTGGCGCGGGTCGCGCGCCAACGGCACTACCCGGTGAGCGCCTCGTGCACGAGGCGCTGGAAGTGCTGGATCAGGTGCTCGCTCGAGGTCAGGAGGCGCCCGTGCGGGATCATCCCGGAGGAGAGGCCCCGCTGGACCGACTCGACGAGGGCCGCGTCCTCGCGCCCCACCTGGGTCGCGAACTCCATCATCTCCCGCACGGTCGCGTCGGGCACGTCCTCGTAGTAGAACCAGTCCGTCATGCCCACCGAGCGCTCGGGGCCGGCCGGACGGGTGACGTCCACGCCCATGTTCCCCGGGCCGGGATCGATGTTGAGGGTGAAGTTCGGCCAGAGGAGGTGGTACTGCGCGCGCGCGATCTCCCCGGCGCCGCCGTTTCGCGCCGCCGAGGCCCGGACGGAGCCGAACTGGCTCGAGACGAGGCCCTCGGAGCGGAGCTCGTAGGCGTCCGGATCGACGTCGATCACCTGCGAGAACCCGGGGTGCGCGACCGGGCAGTGGTAGCACTCGAGGTAGTTCTCGATCGCGACCTTCCAGTTGGAGGCGATCTCCCACTCGGTCCGCTCGCGAAAGCGGAGCCGGTCGAGATCGAGCCCGCTCTCCGCGACGAGCCCGGGGAGCGGGCCGAGCGCGTCGGCGAGCGGGCCTGCCTCCGCGTCCGGGTTGACGAAGACGAGCGGGCCCCAGGTGTCGACCGCCGCCGGCAGGAGCGAGAAGCTCCCCTTGTCGAAGCCCGGCTCCCGCTCCGAGCGCGGCGCCGTCCGCAGCGACCCGTCGAGGTCGTACGTCCACGCGTGGTACGGGCACTGGAGGGACTTGCGGTTGCCCGCGCCCTCGGCGACGAGGTGGCCGCGGTGGCGGCAGACGTTGACGAACGCGGCCAGCTCGCCGTCCCGGTCGCGGACGACGACCACGGGCACGTGCCCCGCGGCGCACGCGAAGTAGTCGCCGGGCTGGGCCACGAGCTCAGCCCGGCCGGCGTACTGCCACGAGCGCGCGAAGATCCGCTCCTGCTCGAGCCGGAGGATCGCGGGATCCGCGTACCACCCGGCTGGGAGCGTCGCGCCCCCGGCGAGGGCGGCCCCGAGATCGGTCTGCATCGCCAGAGTCTACGCCGTCAGATCCGAGGCCATCTCCTCGAAGGCGGCGACGAAGGCGTCGCAGTCCTCGAAGGAGTGGACGACCGAGAGCGTCCATTCCTCTTCGCGGCCGGGCGTCATGAAGACTCCACGGTTCAGGTTGTAGAGCCAGGCCAGGTCGCAGAGCTCCCCGTCCTGGTTCTCCTTGTACGTCTCGTAGTCGACGATCTTCGTGGGGGAGAAGGTGACGCAGCCCTTGGCGCCGACGCCGACGGCGTAGCCGGGCAGGCGGTAGTCCTCGATCACGCGCCGGCAGCCCGCGAGGATCCGGTCGTTGAGCTCGTCGAGACGGCGGTAGGCGTCGGCCGTCAGCACCTCGAGGAGGCTCGCGCGCGCCGCGGCCATGGCCAGCGGGTTCCCGTTGTAGGTGCCCACCTGGTAGACCTGCTCGTTCTCGACGACCTCGAACACCTCCTCGGTGCCGCCGATCGCGCCGGAGGGGAGGCCCCCGCCCAGCGTCTTCGCGAGCGTGACCATGTCCGGCCTCACGCCGAAACGGTCGGTGGCGCCGCCGGGCGCGATGCAGAGCCCCGTCTTCACCTCGTCGAAGACGAGGACGATCCCGTGCCTCCGCGTCAGCTCGCGGACGGCCTCGAGGTAGCCCGGCTCGGGCAGGACGACCCCGAGGTTCATCATCGCCGCCTCCATGATCACGCAGGCCGGCGGGCGGCCCTCCTCGATCAGGCGCTCGATGCGCCTCTCCATCGCCGGTGCGTCGTTGAAGGGCACCGGGACGGTCAGGTCCGCGACGACCTGGGGCACTCCGGCCCCGTACGGGAGCGAGGCGTAGTCGTCCGGGTCGCCGATCCGGTCGTAGGGGACGCCGATCGAGACCATCACGTAGTCGTGGTGGCCGTGGTAGGAGCCGAAGATCTTCACGATCGTGTCGCGGCCGGTCACCGCCCGGGCGATCCGGATCGCGTCCATGGTCGCCTCGGACCCCGAGTTCGTGTACCGCCACCGCGGCAGGCCGAAGCGGCGGGCGAGCTCCTCGGCCACGACGATCGCGTCCTCGGTCGGAGCGGCGAAGTGCGTCCCCTGCGGGTAGCGCTCGGCGATCGCCCTCCCGATCGCCGGATGCGCGTGCCCCTGCACCATCGAGCCGAAGCCGTTGTGGAAGTCGAGGAGCTCGTTGCCGTCGACGTCCCAGACGCTCGCCCCGGCGCCGTGCGAGAGGTAGATCGGCCATGGCTCACGCACCTGGTAGGAGGACGCCACACCCCCGGAGAGAGTCCTTCGCGCCCGCTCGTACATCGCCCGCGACGCCTGCGTCCGCGTCTCGAGACGTGCCTCCTCCCGCGCGGCGAGCTCGGCGATGCGCCGCCTGTCGATCTCGGCGAGGGTGCTCTCGGTCGCCATCAGCCGACTCTAGATCGCAGGGCCGTTCCCGGCCAGTCGCTCACGCCGGCTCGCCCCAGCGGCGGAGGAGGAGCGCGAGCACGGTGGCGACGTCCGCGATCGACTCGAGGTCGACCCATTCGTCGACGCCGTGGAGACCGGCCCCCGTGGGCCCGTAGCAGACCGCCTGACCCGGCCCGAGGGGCGGGGCGAAGAAGCGCAGGTCCGTCGTCGCCCGGGAGGGCTCGGGCACGGGGCGACGTCCGTGCACCTCCTCGTGGCAGCGGGAGAGCAGGCCGACGAGCGGGGTCTCGTGGTCGAAGGCGTAGCCTCGCGCCCGGAAGCCCCGGAACTCGACTCGTGCGGCGGGCGCGACCCTCCGGACCGCCTCCGCCAGACGCGCCTGTCCCTCCGTCGGGTCCATGCGGATCGGAAGCCCCAGGCGGGCGTCGAGCTCGGCCTTCCCCGGCGTCGTCGAGGGCCAGTCGCCCGCGTGCAGGGCCCCGACGTTGAGCAGGTAGGGGCGGTTCACGCCCGCGAACTCCGGCTCCGGCGCCGCGTTCAGCTCCGCCTCGAGCGCGCGCAGGCTCTCGACGACGTCGAACGCGGTCTCGAGCGGGTGCGAGCCCTCGTCGGTCGAGGAGGCGTGGCGCGCGTCCGCCTCGACGGTGATCCGCGCCCAGATGACGCCGACCGCGACGAGGTCGAGGCCGCCGTTCGTCGGCTCGGCGATGACGACGCCGTCCGCCGGCGGGCCGTCGAGACAGGCGGCGAGAGCGCCGTTGCCGCCGCACTCCTCCTCGATGACGCTCTGGTAGACGACCCCGCCCGGCAAGCGGCCCACGGCGCGCGCGGCCTCGACGCCGAGGAGCATCGCGGCGATTCCGCCCTTCATGTCGCACGAGCCTCGCCCGTAGAGGCGACCGCCGTCGGTCTCGGCCCCGTAGGGCGGCTTCGTCCACCGCTCGGCCGGCTCCTCGCTGACGACGTCGACGTGGCCGTTGAGGAGGAGCGAGCGTCCGGGCCCGCCGCCCAGCGTCCCCGCGAGGCACCGGCGGCCCTCGTACGAGACGAGAGGGATGCCGCTGTCCTGGCGCAGGGCGAGGCGCCCGGGGTCCGGCTCGAGCGACCGCACCGAGAAGCCGAGCTCGTTCAGGCGCTCCTCGACGAGCCGCTGCGCGGGCTCCTCGTTCCCGAGCGTGCTGGGGACGCGGACGAGCTCCCCGAGGAACGCGATCGCGTCGGGAAGGCCGCGCTCGACGGCGCGGCGAACCCGGCCGGAAAGGCCGTCGACCGACATGCTCGTCCAACCCTACGCGCCGCGTGAACGGCGGCACCTCCCACTTGAAGGCTCGGCTCATGCGTGAGAATGTCCCCCACTTGCGACAGCCTTCGATTCAGATCAGGCGGAAGGGGGCTTGAGATGACGCGGCACCCGAAGGAGCGCTACGGCCCGCTCAGCCGGCGGGACTTCCTTCTTCGCTCTGCGGCGGCGGCCTCCGTCCTCTCGGGGACGGGCGGGCTCCTCGCAGCGTGCGCTTCGGAGACCACCCCCGAAGCGACCACTGGGGCCTCGGGCGAGCCGCTGGGCCCCGGAGGCCTCCCCCTCGCGAGGCCCCACAAGCGGGTCACCATGCCCCTCTGGGAGGACCCGATCGAGTCGGGGCTCGAGCCGGAGACGGGCGGGACCTTCACCGTCTACAACTATCCCGCGTACCTCTACAAGAAGCTCCTGAACGAGTTCTGCGAGAAGTACGGGGTCGAGCCCAGGTACACGGCCTTCGACAACATCTCCTCCGGCATCCAGCGCCTCGCGTCCGGCGCCGTCAAGCCCGACGTCATGGAGATGACGCCCGACAACCTCACGCGCGCGGTCGCCGGCAAGCTGATCAAGCCGCTCAACCTCGACTACATCCCCAACCTGCAGAAGAACGTCTGGCCCGACCTCGTGAGCCCCTTCTACGACGTCGACTCCCGGTACACGGTGCCGTACACGATCTACGCGACGGGCATCGCCTGGAGGACGGACAAGATCACGGAGGACATCGCCGGGATGGCCCAGCCCTGGGACATCTTCTGGGACGCGGGCGCCTACAAGGGCAAGGTCGCGCTGCTGAGCGAGGAGCGCGAGACGATCGGCACGGCGCTCCTGCGCAAGGGCCATCTCGACATCAACACCGAGGACCCGCAGCTCATCGACCAGGCCGTCGCCGACCTGAGGGAGCTCTACGACGTCTGCAACATCAAGGTCGACGACGTCCAGTACCAGTCGATCCCGGAGGGGACGAGCTGGCTCCACCAGGCGTGGTCGGGCGACATGATCGCCGCCTACATCTACTACCTGCCGAAGGGCACGCCGGCGACCGCGCTGGGCTTCTGGAAGGACGAGAAGGGCAAGGTTCCCGTGCAGAACGACTGCTGGTCGATCTGCGCGACGACGGAGAAGCCCGTCCTCTCGCATCTCTGGCTCAACTACATCCTCGACAACGGCGTCTCCTACTCGAACTTCGTCGACTTCAACGGGTACCAGCCGCCGCTGAACGAGATCGACCCGGCGGCGCTCGTGTCCGAGGACATCGTCCCCGAGCACCTCGCGAACAGCGTGCTGACGAACGACGACATCGGGCCCGATTCCCTCCAGTACGGGACGCTGACCGCGCGGGGCCAGCAGCTCTGGCAGGACGGCTACTCCGAGTTCCTGGCGGCGGGCTAGACACGAGCCGTGTACCGACGCTGGCTGTGGCCCGGCTTCGCGCTCCCGGGCATCGTCTGGCTGATCGTCCTCTTCGTCGTCCCGTTCTACGCGGTGCTGTCGGTCGCGTTCGGGACGGTCGACCCGATCCTCGGTCAGCCCGTTCCCATCTGGAACCCGCTCGAGTGGAACGCCGGCTGGGTGATCGAGGTCCTCGAGAGGCTCTCGCCCGGCGGGACCTTCGCCGGCGTCGCGGTGAGGACCGTCGTCTACATCGCCGTCGCCCTCGGCCTCAGCCTCCTGATCGGCTATCCGGTCGCCTACTACATCGCTCGCCACGCGGGCCGGACGAAGAGCCTGCTCCTCATCCTCCTGATCGCTCCTCTCTGGATCAGCTACCTCATGCGGATGCTCGCCTGGGTCAACCTGCTCGCCCCCGACGGCTACGTCAACCGGTTCCTCGTCTTCACGCACGTCCTGAGCGAGCCGCGCGATTGGCTCGGCGGACAGGCGTCGACCGTGATCCTCGCCCTCGTCTACGGCTACATCCCCTACTTCATCCTCCCGCTCTTCGCGGCGCTCGACCGGATCGACCGTAGCCACCTCGAGGCCGCGCGCGACCTCGGCGCGAGCCCGTTCGGCACCTTCCGGCACGTGACCCTGCCCCTGTCGAAGGTGGGCATCCTCGGGGGCGCCGTCCTCATCGCCCTGCCGATGTTCGGCGACTACTACACGCCGAACATCGTCTCGGGCGCGCCGGAGACGTCGATGATCGGGAACCAGATCGACCTCTACTTCCACGGCGGCCCGCAGCCGACGATCGGGGCGGCGATCACGGTCGTCCTCTCGGTCTTCCTCACCGTCCTCATGGCCTACTACCTCTGGACGATCCACCGCGCGTCGCGCGAGGCCCGCCTCGCATGAGCGCGGTCGCCGAGCTCCAGGCGCCGCCGACGCGCTCGTCGGTCGGCCGCTTCCGCGGTTGGCTCACGAACCCGTGGGGACGTCCACGCTTCCTCGTCGTCATGACCTGGGCATACGTCGTCTGGTCGCTCGTCCCGGTCCTGATCGCGGTGCAGTTCTCCTTCAACTCGACGCGCTCCCGCACGGTTTGGCAGGACTTCTCGACCCGCTGGTACTGGGGCGACCCGGTCGACTCCGTCTGGCACGACCCCGGCCTGCGCAGCGCGCTCGTCCAGAGCCTGAAGCTCGCGAGCGCCGACGTCCTCATCGCGACCCCGATCGGCGTGCTCCTCGCCATCGGCCTCGCTCGCTGGCACGGCTTCGGGTCGCGGCCCTCGAACTTCCTCATGCTCTTCCCGCTCGTGACGCCCGAGATCGTCATGGGCGTCTCGCTGCTCCTCATCTTCACCGAGGTCTTCACGTTCGTCGGGACGGGCACGACCGCGCAGATCCTCGGCCACGTGACGTTCTCCATCTCCTACGTCGTCGTCATCGTGCGCGGCCGCCTCTTCTCGATCGGGAGGCAGTACGAGGAGGCGGCGGCGGACCTCGGCGCGTCCCCGACCGGGGCCCTCGTGCGCGTGCTCCTCCCCCTGCTGGCGCCGGCCATCGTCGCGAGCGCGGCGGTCGTCTTCGCGATCTCGATCGACGACTTCGTCATCAGCCAGTGGCTCTCGAGCGGCGGCGACACCGACACGGTCCCGATCCAGATCTACAGCGCCACACGCGCAGCGCCGCTCCCGTCGACGAACGCGATCGCGACGCTCATGATGCTCCTGACCCTTGCCTCGGTCACGCTCGGCTTCCTCGTCTGGCGCGCCTTCACGCGCGGCGAGCGGCGCGCGGGGGCGAAGGTCGCCGAGGAGTTCAGAACCTTCGAGATGAGGTAGCTTCGAGGACGACATGGCTCGCGGCGAGATACGGCTCATCGGGCTGAGCAAGGAGTTCGCGGACGTCCTGGCGGTCGACCACCTCGACCTCGCCATCCCCGGCGGGGAGTTCTTCTCGCTGCTCGGGCCGTCCGGCTGCGGGAAGACGACGACGCTCCGCATGGTCGCCGGTTTCGAGCGGCCCACGGAAGGCCGCATCCTCCTCGACGGGACCGACGTCGCGTACACGCCTCCGCACAAGCGCAACGTCAACACCGTCTTCCAGAACTACGCGCTCTTCCCGCACCTGAACGTCTTCGACAACGTCGCGTTCGGGCTCCGGCGTGCGAAGCGCCCCAAGGACGAGCTGAGGGAGCGAGTCGCGAAGGCCCTCGAGCTCGTCCAGCTCACCGGTCTCGAGAAGCGGAAGGCGTCGCAGCTCTCCGGCGGCCAGCAGCAGCGGGTGGCGCTCGCGCGCGCGCTCGTCCTCAACCCGGCGGTGCTCCTTCTCGACGAGCCGCTCGGCGCCCTCGACGCGAAGCTCCGCAAGGCGCTCCAGATCGAGCTGAAGACGCTCCAGCGGGAGGTCGGGATCACGTTCCTCTACGTGACCCACGACCAGGAGGAGGCGCTGACGATGTCCGACCGCCTCGCCGTCATGAACGGCGGGCGCGTGGAGCAGGTCGGGGCCCCGCAAGAGGTCTACGAGTCCCCCGAGACGCTCTTCGTCGCCGACTTCCTCGGCGTGTCGAACCTCATGGACGCGACGGCTCTCGGCACGACCGGCGGCGGCTGTCGAGTCGCCCTCCAGCGATTCGAGCTCGAGGCGGGCGGCGGGGCGAGCGACGCGAAGGGGCCCGTGAAGATCGTCATTCGGCCGGAGCGCGTCGAGCTCGAGCCCCACGGGAACGCCGCCCCGAACCGGCTCCCGGGGATGGTCGAGCGTGTGATCTACGTCGGCTCGGCAGTCCAGGTCATCGTGCGCGTCGCAACCGGCGAGACGCTCCAGGCGCTCGTGCCCAACACCGGAAAGGAACTGCCGTACGAGCAGGGGACGCCCGTCGCGCTCTTCCTGCCCGTCGACGCGCTACGGGTGCTTCCGGTCGGAGAGCGAGCCGCGCCGCCGGAGGACGCGGCCGAGACGGCTGCCGAGACCGCGCCCGTCTCGACGGGCCCGAGCTGAACGGCTCGGCCGCGGGGGGCCGCGTCAGGCGGTCGGGGACGAATGTCGCTCGCCCAGCTCGGCGCGCGCGGCGGCGAGCTCGGCGGCCACGCGCTCCATGAGCGGGACGGGCCCGGTCGTGATCCTGACGTGGTCCGGCAGGCCGAACTCGCTGCCCGCGCGGACGAGGAAGCCGCGGCGGGCGAGTGCGTCCGCGAGGGCGAGGTCGTCCACCCCCACGTCGACGAGGAGGAAGTTCGCCTGCGAGGGGAACGGCTCCGCGCCCGCCTCGCGCAGGAGCGCCGCCAGCCGCTCCCGGGCCTCGGCGTTCGCGCGCCGGCGCTCGTCCACGACCTCCGGCGTCCCCAGGCTCGCGCGCCCCGCCGCGAGCGCGGCCCGGTTGACGTTGAACGGCTCCTGGACGACATCGAGGAACTCCGCGAGCCGGGCGTCCACGATCGCGTAGCCGAGGCGGAGGCCGGCGAGGCCGAAGATCTTCGAGAAGGTGCGGAGGAGGAGCACGGGCCGGCCCTCCTCGACGTCCCGCACACGGTCGGCGCGCTGGTCCGGGTCGGCGTATTCCGTGTAGGCCTCGTCGACGACGATCGTGCAGCCGCCGGGAAGGCCGGCGAGCAGGCGCTCCCACTCCTGCCGGTCGACGAGCGAGCCGGTCGGGTTGTTCGGGTCGCAGAGCCAGAGGAGCCGCGCGTCCGTCTCCCGCGCAGCCGCGGCGAGGGCGTCGGGGTCGTGGCGGAAGTCCTTGCTCGGCACCTCGACGATTCGCGCGCCCGCGGCCGCGCAGGCCTGGGCGTAGAGGCCGTAGGTCGGCGTCGTGAGGACGACTGCGTCGCCCGGCTCGAGGAAGGCGTGCGCGACCGTGGCGATGAGCGCCTGGATCCCGTGGCTGGGCACGATCCGCTCCGGCGTCGTCCCGAGCCAGGCGGCGATCGCCTCGCGCAGGTCCGAGTAGGCCTGCTCCGGGTAGATCCACACGCGGGCCATCTCCTCGCGCACGGCCTCCTCGACGCCCGGGAAGGGGCCTTGCAGGCCCTCGTTCCAGTTCAGCTTGACGATCTCCTCGAGCCCGTAGGCGCGGCGGAGCTCATCGAGGCTCGCGCCCGGCCGGTACGGGTCGAGGCCGAGGAGCGAGGGCCGCACGAGCCTGGACCAGTCGGTGCTCACGGGGTCGGCGTCCACATCTCGAGGTGCGCCGGCACGTGGACGACCGCCGGCCCCCCGCGTGCGACGGCTCCGGCGAGCGCCTCGCCGGCCTCCTCCGGGGCGACCGTCGAGACCGGGACGCCGAAGGCCTCGACGAGGGCGCGGAAGTCCGGCTGGGCGAGGTCGACCGCGAACGTCTCGCCGAACGAGTCGCGCTGGTACTCGCGCAGGATCCCGTACCCGCCGTCGTCCACGAGCAGGAGCACCGCGTCGAGGCCGTGCTGGCGCGCCGCCGCGAGCTCGGCGAGGCCGTAGAGGACGCCGCCGTCGCCCGCGACCGCGACGGTCGTCCGCCCGGGCACGGCGAGCGAGGCGCCGAGCGCCGCAGGCCAGGCGTAGCCGAGCGTCCCCGAGCCGAGCGGGTAGAGGAACGTGCGCGGCTCGTAGACGGGGAAGTGCGCCGCCGCCCAGTAGGCGGCGATCGTCATGTCCCAGGCGGTGACGGTGTCCCTCGGGATCGCCTCGCGGAGCGTGCGCAGGAGCTCGCGCTCGCCGTCCCGGTCCTGCTCGGCGAGGCCCGCCTCGACCCGGGCGCGAAGCTCCGCCACGAGCCTCTCGCCGTCCCCGGGGGCGCGGGCGGGGAGCCGCACGAGCAGGGCGGCGAGCACGGCGCGCGCGTCCCCCACGAGCCCGAGCGCGGGATACGTGGCGCCGATCCGCTCGGGGGCGGCGTCCAGGTGGAGCAGGCGCCCCGAGAAGGAGAGCCCGTACTGGCCGGTCGTCTCGGCGCCGAGCTCCGTGCCGACCGCGAGGACCGCGTCGGCCCCGGCGAGGAGCTCGCGGAAACCGGCCTCGTCGGCGGCGGCGCCGGCCGCGAGCGGGTGGTCGTCGGGGAAAGCGCCCTTGCCCATGTACGTCGTCGCCACCGGGGCGCCGAGCCGCTCCGCCAGGGCGGCGAGCTCCGCCCACGCGCCCGAGCGGAGGACGCCGCCGCCGGCCCAGAGCACCGGCCGCTCGGCTCCGGCGAGGATCCGCGCCGCCTCGGCGAGCGCGTCCTCGGGCGGCAGCGGCGCCGGCGCCGGCGCCGTGTCGAGCTCGTCCACCGCCGGCAGGTCGGTCTCGGCGGCGAGGAGGTCGACGGGGATCTCGAGGAAGACCGGCCCGCTCGGCGGCGCGAGCGAGCGGCGCCACGCCTCGGCCAGGAGCCCCGGGATGGCCGCCGCGGACTCGGCCCGCGCGGCCCACTTGGCGACGGGGGCGAAGGAGGCGAGCTGGTCGGGCAGCTCGTGGAGGAACCCGCGCCCGCGGCCGACGAGGTCGCTCGGGATCTGGCTCGCGAGCGCGACGACGGGGACGTGCGCGCTCGCGGCCTCCATGAGCGCCGCGAGCGAGATGAGCGCGCCGGGGCCCGTGGAGAGGAGGAGCGGCGCCGGCCGGCCGCTCGTGCGCGCGTAGCCGTCCGCGGCGAAGCCCGCGTCGAGCTCCGTCCGCAGGCCGACGGCGCGGACCGAGCTCGTCCTCAGGCCCTCCCAGATCGCGAGCGCGTGGATGCCGGGAACGCCGAAGGCGACCTCCGCCCCGGCCGCCTCGAGGCTCTCTGCGACGAGGCTTCCTCCCGTACGTCCTTTGACCCGTTGCGCCACAGGCGCGATCCTATCCCTCGCCATGCCGCGCGACCCCCGCCACGACATCCTCTTCGAGCCCGTCCGGATCGGCCCCAAGACGCTGCGCAACCGCTTCTACCAGGTGCCGCACTGCACGGGCTTCGGGAGCGAGAAGCCGGGCTCCCAGGCGCGCTTCCGCGGCCTGAAGGCGGAGGGCGGCTGGGCGGCCGTGTGCACCGAGGAGGCGCTCGTCAGCGTCGACTCCGACTTCTGGCCGGTCGTCTCGACCCGCTTCTGGGACGACGACGACCTGCGCAACCTCGCGCTCATGTGCGAGGAGGCGCACCGCTTCGACTCGCTCGCGGGGATCGAGCTCACGCACGGCGGGGCGCACGCCCGGGCGCGGGAGGCCCGGGTGCCGGCGGTGGCGCCCTCGCAGCTCGCGAGCGACTACGACCACTTCGTCGTCCCCAAGGCGATGGAGGGCGGGGACATCCGCCGCGTCCAGGCGGACTGGGTGCGGGCGGCGAGGGCCGCGCGGGACGCCGGCTTCGACATCGTCTACGTCTACGGCGGCCACAGCTACCTGCCCCTCCAGTTCCTCTCCCCGTTCTACAACCGGCGCACGGACGCCTACGGCGGCTCGCTCGAGAACCGTGCGCGCTTCTGGCTCGAGACCCTCGAGCTCGTGCGCGAGGCGATCGGCGAGGACTGCGCGATCGCAGTCCGGCTCTGCGTGGAGGCGCTCGGCCCGGCCGGGGTGGAGCTGGAGGAGGGGCTGGCCTTCGTCCGCCTCGCCGACTCGCTCGTCGACCTCTGGGACGTGAATGTCGGCTCCATCACCGAGTGGTCGAAGGACTCGGGCGCGTCCCGGTTCTTCCCCGAGGGGTACCAGCTCGAGTGGACCGGGCGCGTGCGGGAGGCGACCGCGAAGCCGATCGTCGGGGTCGGTCGCCTGACGAACCCCGACCGGATGGCCGAGATCGTCCGCTCGGGGGCGTGGGACCTGATCGGCGCCGCGCGGCCGTCGATCTCCGACCCCTTCCTCCCGAGCAAGGTCGAGGACGGCCTCTACGGCGAGATCCGCGAGTGCATCGGCTGCAACGTGTGCGTCATGAAGGCCGAGTGGGGCAACCACATCGGCTGCACCCAGAACGCGACCGCGGGCGAGGAGTACCGGCGCGGCTGGCACCCGGAGCGCTTCGAGCCCGCGGCGAACGCCGACCGCGACGTGCTCGTCGTCGGCGCCGGCCCGGCCGGGATGGAGTGCGCGATCGTCCTCGGCAAGCGAGGCTTCCGCCGCGTCCACCTGCTCGACGCGGCGGCGGAGATCGGCGGCTGCATGCGCTGGATCCCCGAGCTTCCCGGCCTGGGGGAGTGGGCGCGCGTCGTCAACTGGCGCCGAATCCAGCTCGAGAAGCTCCGCAACGTCGAGGTGATCGCCGGCGAGCGCCTCGACGCGGAGGGGGTGCGCACGTACGGCGCCGAGCTCGTCGTCGTCGCGACGGGAGCCCGCTGGGCCGGCGACGGGCGCACGTACCTCACGCACGAGCCGATCCCCGGCGCGGACGCCTCGCTCCCGCACGTGCTCACGCCCGAGCAGATCATGCTCGAGGGGAAGGCCCCGCCCGGCCGCCGGGTCGTCGTCTACGACGGCGAGGGATACTTCACGGCGGCAGGGCTCGCGGAGAGGCTCGCCGGCGAGGGCTTCGCAGTCGAGCTCGTGAGCTGCCTCGACAAGATCTCTCCCGTCTCCGACGAGACGCTCGAGGGCCCGCTCCTCCGCCAGCACCTCCACGACCGCGGCGTCGGCCAGCGCGCGGGCGTCGTCCTCTCCGCGGTCGAGGCCGGGCGCCTCGTCGGCACGGACGAGTTCGGCGAGCCTCTCGAGCTCGAGGCCGACGCGATCGTGCTCGTCACCCAGCGCCTCTCGAACGAGGAGCTCTACCTCGAGCTCGCCCGGGACGAGGAGGCCCTGCGGGCGGAAGGGATCGAGGCGCTCTACCGGATCGGCGACTGCGTCGCGCCCCGGATCGTCGCCGAGGCGATCTTCGACGGCCACCGCCTCGCCCGCGAGATCGACTCGGAGAATCCGGCCGTCCCGCTTCCGTACCGGCGCGAGCGCCTCTCGCTCGAGCCCGCCGCGCTGCGCTAGCGTGGGCGTCCGGACGGAGTTCCCCCGGCGGGTCCGGGAGATCGAGCACACGTGGATCCCGCTCGCGGACGGGACGCGGCTCGCGGCGCGGATCTGGCTCCCCGAGGACGCCGAGGCCGACCCCGTGCCGGCGATCCTCGAGTTCCTCCCGTACCGGAAGAGCGACGGCACGGCGATCCGCGACGCCGCCCGCCAGCCCTACCTCGCCGGCTTCGGGTACGCGGCCGTCCGTGTGGATCTGCGCGGGACGGGCGAGTCGGACGGGATCATCGCCGACGAGTACACCGAGCAGGAGCAGGAGGACGCGCTCGAGGTGCTCGCCTGGCTCGCCGCCCAGCCCTGGTGCAGCGGGCGGCTCGGCATGTGGGGCATCTCCTGGGGCGGCTTCAACGCGCTCCAGGTCGCCGCCCGCCGCCCGCCGGGGCTCGGGGCGATCGTCACGCTCTGCTCGACGGACGACCGCTACGCCGACGACGTGCACTACCGCGGCGGCTGCGTGCTCGCGCTCGACATGCTCCACTGGGCGGGCTCGATGCTGACGTGGAACGCGCGCCCTCCCGACCCGCGTCTCTACGGCGAGGGCTGGCGCGAGACCTGGCTCGAGCGGCTGGAGACGCTGACGCCCTGGATCGAGCCCTGGCTCGCCCACCAGCGCCGCGACGGGTACTGGCGGCACGGGTCGGTGTGCGAGGACTACGCGGCGATCGAGTGCCCGGTCTACGCGGTCGGCGGCTTCGCCGACGGCTACACGAACGCCGTCCCGCGCCTGCTCGCCGGCCTCTCGGCGCCGCGGAAGGGGCTGATCGGCCCCTGGGCGCACGCCTTTCCCGACGACGCGCTCCCGGGCCCGTCGATCGGCTTCCTCCAGGAGTGCGTCCGCTGGTTCGACCACTGGCTCAAGGGCGAGGAGAACGGGGTCATGGACGAACCGATGCTGCGCGTCTGGATGCAGGAGTCCGTCGAGCCCCGGCCGGGCTACGAGCTTCGGCCGGGTCGCTGGGTGGCCGAGCCGGAGTGGCCGTCGGCGAACGTCGGGCGCCGCGCCTGGAGGCTCCCGCTCGAGGGGCCGCGCACCCTCCTCGGCGTCCAGGCGAACGGGGCGGAGGCCGGCGTCTGGACCTCCGAGGGCCAGTCCGATCTCGCGGGCGACCAGCGGCCCGACGACGCCCTCTCACTCGCGTTCGACTCCGAGCCGCTCCCCGAGCCGCTCGAGATCCTCGGCTTTCCCGCGGCGACGCTCGAGCTCGCCGTCGACCGCCCGAGCGCGCTCGTGGCCGTGCGCGTCTGCGACGTCTTCCCGGACGGAACCTCGGCCCTCGTCACGCGCGGGCTCCTGAACCTGGCGCACCGCGAGAGCCACGAGCGCCCGGTCGCCCTCGAGCCGGGCCGCCGGTACGAGGTGCGCGTCCCGCTCGACGTCGCCGCTCACTCGTTCCCGGCCGGGCACCGGCTGCGCGTGGCGGTCTCGCCGACGTACTGGCCGTGGGCCTGGCCGTCGCCCGAGCCGGTGCGGCTCACCCTCTTCTCGGGCACGCTGGAGCTGCCGGAACGGCAGAGGCGGCCCGAGGACGAGCGCCTGCGGCCCTTCGCGGAGCCCGAGCACTCGGCGCCGCTTCCCGTCGAGGCGGTCGCCGCGGGCCCCGGCGGGCGCTTCCTCCGGCGCGACCTCGCCACCGGGCTCGTCGAGCAGGTCTTCGACTGGGACCTCGGCGGCGTCCAGCGTCTGCTCGCGAGCGGGCTCGAGACCTCGGACACGAGCCACACGGTGTACTCCGTCCGCGACGGCGACCCGCTCTCGGCGGCCGTGCGCTTCCACGCGACCTCCGGGATGGCGCGGGGGGACTGGAGCATGCTCTCGGAGGTGACGAGCGCGATGACGGCGGACGCGGAGGCCTTCCACGTGACGACCCAGCTGGACGTGTACGAGGGCGCGACGCGGATCTTCGCCCGCACGTGGACGCACGGGTTCCCGCGCGACCACGTCTGACGTAGGGTTGGCGGCGTGATCGACTGCGACATCCACCCGCAGATCGGTGACGCCGAGGAGCTGCTCGCGTACGTCGATCCCGCGCAGCGAGACTGGTTCCGCGCGCAGGGGCCGTCGTTCGGGCTCCCGGGCTACTCCTGGGCGCATCCGTCCTCCTGGTTCCGGCAGGACGTCGAGCAGAACGGGCGCCCGCCGGCCGCCGACGTCGAGACGGTGCGCCGCGAGCTGCTCGACCCGAGCGGCGTGGAGATCGGCGTCCTGAACGGCGACGACGCCGTGCTCGTCTCGCTCATTCCGAGCCCGTACCGCGCCGCCGAGCTCGCCCGGGCGCACAACGAGTGGCTCCGCGAGCGCTGGCTGGACGCGGAGCCGCGCCTGCGGGCCTCGATCCTCTGCCCCGCCCAGGACCCGCAGGCGGCGGCGGCCGAGATCCGGCGCGCGGCGGCAGACGAGCGCTTCGTCCAGGTCCTCCTGTGCGGCGGCGCCGACCGGCCCTACGGCGAGCCGCGCTACCTGCCCATCTTCGAGGCGGCGGTCGAGCACGGCCTCCCGGTGGCGATCCACACGGGCGGCGAGGGAATGGGCCTCGCCGCTCCGCCCGGCGGGGCGGGCCCCGTCACCTTCTACATCGAGTGGCACACGCTCGGGTCCGCCTGCAGCACGATGGCCCACCTCGTCTCGCTCCTCTGCCACGGCGTCTTCGAGCGCTTCCCGACCCTGCAGGTGCTCCTGATGGAGGGCGGGCTCGCCTGGCTCCCGGGCATCCTCTGGCGCCTCGACACGAACTGGCGTGCGCTCCGGAGCGAGGTGCCGTGGCTCGACCGCAAGCCGAGCGAGGTCGCCCGCGAGCACGTCCGCTTCTCGACCCAGCCGCTCGAGCACACCGACGGAGCGGACGAGACGCTCTTCGCGATGCTCGCCGCCGCGGGCGCCCCCGGGAACCTCTGCTTCGCCTCCGACTACCCGCACTGGGACTTCGACGACCCGGACTTCATGGTCAAGCGGCTGCCCGAGGCCTGGCGCGCGCAGGTCCTGCACGACAACGCCGCGGACCTCTACGCCGCGCGCCTCGCCCTCCCCGCGCGTGGCTGAGTGGCACGACGTGGGCTCCCTCGCGGAGCTCGAGCGCGACGGGCGCGTGGTCGCGAGGGTCGGCGGCCGCGAGGTCGGCGTCGTCGCCGAGCCCGACGGCGCCCTCCACGGGATCCGCAACCGCTGTCCGCACCACGGCGGGCCCCTCTGCCTGGGGAGCGTCCTGGAGCGCGTGGCGGGCGACCCGGGCGTCTACGAGCTCGCCGGTCGCCGGGTCCTCCGCTGTCCCTGGCACGGCTGGGAGTTCGACCTCGACACGGGCGCGTGCCTCGACGAGCCAACCCTGCGCGCCGCGGTGTACCCGGCCCGCGTCGAGGACGGTCGCGTGCTGCTGCGGGCGTAGCCCACGCCGCCCTTCTCCCGGCGCTCCGGTCGTGACGCGGTATGCAACAGACGAGGACGCAAACCCGCATACCGGCCCCTAGTGACACGGTGTCACTTGTGATCCGGCGCGGCACCGAGCGCCCCTCGCCGACGAGGTTCCGACCGAGTGACACAGTGTCACAAGGTCGGGTTCTGGAAACTCTGCACCCGCGGGCGCCGGGCCGTATGCCACACTGCATAATGCAGTGCCGCATACGAACCCTTTCACGTTCGGCGCCCTCGCCCTCGACCGGGCGTTCACGGACCGGGAGGCCGAGCTCGACGAGCTGAAGCGCGACATGCGCAACGGCCAGGACGTCCTCGTCTTCGCGCCGAGGCGCTACGGCAAGTCGTCCCTCGTCCTGCGGGCGGCACAGGAGGCGATGCGCGAGGGGGTCCTCGTCGGCTACTGCGACCTCATGAAGACGCCGACGAAGGAGCGGCTGGCAGCGGCGCTCGCGAAGTCGATCTACAGCGACCTCCACGGCGTCGTCGGCGGAGCGGTCGAGCGCGCGGCGGGCCTCTTCCGCGGCCTCCGCGTCACGCCGACGATGGAGGTCGACCCGATCGACGCGAGCCTCCGCTTCACCTTCCACGCAGGCCGCCGGCGGGCCGAGATCGACGAGACGATCGAGGCGCTCCTCGCCCTCCCCGGGCGGATCGCGACGGAGCGCGGTCGGCGCGTCGTCCTCGTCTTCGACGAGTTCCAGGAGGTGCTCTCGCTCGATCCGGGCTTCCCGAACCTCATGCGCGCCGTCTTCCAGTCCCAGCCGCAGGTCGGTCACGTCTACCTCGGGAGCAAGCGGCACGTCCTCGAGCGGATCTTCGAGGACGCGAACGAGCCGTTCTGGCGGAGCGCGAAGCGCCTCGAGATCGGGCCGATCGAGCCCGCCGCCTTCGCGGCCTTTCTCCGCGAGCGCTTCGACGAGACGGAGAAGGGCATCGACGACGAGGCGCTCGCGCGGGTGCTCGAGGCGACGGGCGGCCATCCCTACGGGACGCAGGAGCTCGCGTACTTCCTCTGGGAGCTCGTTCCGCGCGGGCACTTCGCCCGTCTCGCCGACGTCGAGCACGCGGTCGAGCAGGCGCTCCGCTCCGAGCACAACCACTTCGCGAACCTCTGGGACGACGCTCCTCACGCTCAGCGGCTCCTCATGCTGGCGCTCGCGGACGAGCCGACGGGCTCGATCTACGCGGCCGGCTACGCCGAGCGCCACGACCTGCCGGCGAAGGCGACGCTCCAGCGCGCGATCGGCGCGCTCGTGACGAAGGAGATCGTCGGCCGTGGCCGGGAGGGCGACTACCGCATCATCGAGCCCTTCTTCGCCGACTGGCTCCGGCGCGAGCAGGAGAGCTACGGCGTCGCCGGCGAGCTCCGCGGCGGGTGAGGCCCTACCAGCCGAGCTCGGGCGCCGCGTGGACGGCCTCGCCCTCGACGAGCGTGAGGAGCACGCCGGCGTCGCCGATCGGGCCCGCTCCCGGGTCGAGGACGTCGCGGTCGAGGACGACGAGGTCGGCGAGCTTGCCGGGCTCGATCGTGCCCGTCTCCTCGTCGAGGAAGTTGACGTAGGCCGAGCCGGCCGAGAACGTCTCGAGCGCGGTCTCGAGATCGAGCGCCTCGCCGGGGAGGAGCGGCTCGGCGCCCCGGTCGTCCGGAGGGGCGCGCGTCACGGCGACCTCGATCTCGAGGAGCGGGTTCGGCGTCGAGACCGTCCAGTCGCTCCCGAAGGCGAGGCGGGCGCCCGCACGGCGCAGGCTGCCGAAGGGGTACATGCGCGCGGAGCGCTCGGGGCCGATGAACGGCTCGGTCAGGTCCGTGACGTAGCCGCTCCGGCAAGCCCAGTAGGGCGACACGTTCGCGACGACGCCGAGCTCCGCGAAGCGGGGGAGGTCGTCGGGATGCACGAGCTGGACGTGGGCGAGGTGGAAGCGACGGTCACGCGGACCGTTCGCGCGCCGCGCCGCCTCGGTCGCGTCGAGCGCCTCGCGCACGGCGCGGTCGCCGATCGTGTGCATGTGCACCTGGAAGCCGTTCCGGTCGAGGGCGGTGACGATCGCGGCCAGCTCCTCGGGGTCGTGCATGGAGAGGCCCTTGTTCTCCGTGCCCACGTAGGGCTCGATGACGGCGCCGGTGAAGTTCTCGAGCACGCCGTCGACGAAGATCTTCGCCCCGCGCAGCCGGAGCCGGCCGGCCGAGCCTCCGTCCCGGCGCGTGACGAGCTCCTCGAGCTGGCCGTCGTCGCGGCCGCGCTCCCAGAGGAGGTTCCCCTCCATCCGCATCGTCAGGGCCCCACGCTCGGCGAGCGTGAGGTAGGCGGGGTACGTGTCGGGCCCGACGGACGCGTCCTGCCAGGCCGTGATCCCGAGCGCGTGGAGCTCCGCCTGGGCACGGAGGATCGCCTCTTCCCACTCCGCCTGCGAGGTCGGCGGCAGGAGGCGCGTCACGAGCGTCATGGCGCCCTCGTGCAGCGTCCCCTGCGCGTCGCCGGACGGCCCGCGCTCGATGCGGCCGTCGGGCGGGTCGGGCGTCGCCGCGGTCACGCCGGCCAGCTCGAGCGCGCGCGAGTTCACCCAGCCGCCGTGCCCGTCGCGGTTGTCGAGGAAGACCGGCCGGTCGGGGACGACGGCGTCGAGGTCGGCCCGGCTCGGCGTCCCGCCCGGGAAGGAGTCGATCGACCAGCCGCCGCCGACGATCCACTCGAGCTGCGGACGCTCCGCGGCGTAGCGGGCGACGGCCTCGAGGCACTGCTCCCGCGTCTCGGCGTCGAAGAGGTAGCACTGCATGGACGCGAGTCCGCCGCTCGGAGGGTGGAGATGCGCGTCCTGGAAGCCCGGGAGGACCGTCCGCCCCTCGAGCTCGAGCACGCGCGTGTCCGGGCCGGCCCAGTCGCGCGCCTCTCGGGCCGTCCCGACCGCCGCGACGCGGCCGGCGCGCAGGGCGACGGCCTCGGGGCGGCCCGGCGCGAAGACGGATGCGCCTGTGAGGACGACGTCGGCGTTCACGTGCGGATGCAGGCCGCCCGGTGGCCCGGGCGGGCGTCGGAGGGCTCGCGGAGCTCCGGGTCGATCTCCCTGCACTCCGGAATCGCGATCGGGCAGCGTGGGTGGAACCGGCACCCGGGCGGGACCTCGACCGGGTTCGGCGTCTCGCCCCGGAGGATCTCCGGCCGGGAGCGCTGACGCGGGTCGCGCTTCGGCACGACCGAGAGGAGCGCCTTCGTGTACGGGTGCTGCGGGTTGTCCACGACCTCGCGCGAGGGCCCTTCCTCGACGATGCGGCCGAGGTACATGACGGCGATCCGGTCGGCGAAGCGTGCCGCCGTGGAGAGGTCGTGCGTGATCATGAGGATCCCGAGCCCGTGCCGGCGGAGGTCGTCGAGGATCTCGAGGATGCCCGCCCGCACGGACACGTCGAGCATCGAGACGGGCTCGTCGGCGACGAGCAGGTCGGGATGGAGGACGAGGCTCGCCGCGATCGCCACGCGCTGGCGCTGGCCGCCGGAGAGCTCGTGCGGATAGCGGTCGAGGAAGAGCTCGGGCGGGTCGAGGCCGGTCAGGCGAAGCGCCTGCTCGGCCTCCTGTCGCCGCTCGCTCCGCGAGCCGATCCCGTGCACCTCGAGGGGCTCCTCGAGCGTCCGGCGGACGCGGAAGCGGGGGTCGAGGGACTCGTACGGGTCCTGGTAGATCATCTGCATCCGGCGCCGCAGGGGCCGCAGGTCGCCGCTGCCGAGCGCCGAGATGTCGGTCCCGTCGAAGCGGATGGAGCCGGCGTCGGCCTCCACGAGCCGCAGGATGGTGTGGGCGGTCGTCGTCTTCCCGCAGCCCGACTCGCCGACGAGGGCGAGCATCTCGCCCCTGCGCAGGACGAAGGAGACCCCTTCGACCGCGTGCACGAAGCGGCGCGGCTCGCGCGCGAGCACGCCCACGAGCCCGCGCGGAACCGGGTAGCGGGTGACGAGGCCCTCGACCTCGAGAAGCGGCGCCGCGCCGTTCCCGCCGCTCAGCTCGCGACCGCCTCGGGCACGTCGTTCAGGTGGCAGGCGGCGACGCGCGCAGGCGCGACGGCCTTGAGGGGCGGGTGCACGTCCCCGCAGGGCGCGAACGCGCGGTCGCAGCGCGGGCGGAAGGGACAGCCCACGATCGGCCGGTCGAGCCGCGGCGGCGTCCCCGGGATCGACGCCACGGGCTCCTCGCCGTAGAGATCGGGCGTCGCGGCGAAGAGCAGCCGCGTGTAGGGATGCCGGGGCTCGTGGAAGAGCGCGTCGGTCGGGCCGGCCTCGACGATCTCGCCCGCGTACATGACCGCGGCGCGGTCGCAGACCTGCGCGACGACGGGAAGGTCGTGCGTGACGAGGACGAGCGCGAGGCCGAAGTCGTGCGCGAGCGCGACGAGCAGCTCCAGGATCTGCGCCTGCACCATCACGTCGAGCGCGGTCGTCGGCTCGTCGGCGAGCAGGATCTTCGGCTGGCAGGCGAGCGCCATCGCGATCGCCGCGCGCTGGCGCATGCCGCCCGAGAACTCGTGCGGGTACCTCGCGGCGCGCTCGGCGGGGATGCCGACGCGCTCGAGGAGCTCGCCGGCCTGCCGGCGTGCCTCGCGGCCCTGCGCCACGCCGTGGAGCTCCATCGGCTCGACGATCTGCTCGCCGATCCGCTTCACCGGGTTGAAGGCGTTCATGGCGCCCTGGAAGACCATCGCCACGTCGCGCCAGCGGTGCGGCGCGACGGTCCGCTCGCCGCGCGCGAGGACGTCCTCGCCCTCGAGGAGGACTTGGCCCGCCACCGACGCGTTCGGCGGGAGGAGCCCCATGAGCGCGAGGATCGCGGTCGTCTTCCCGCAGCCGGACTCGCCCACGAGCCCGAAGCGCTCGCCGGCGTCGAGCTCGAAGCTCACCCCCTGGACGGCGTGGAGCTCGCCGCCCGAGGCGAGGTCGAACCAGACGTTGAGCTCCTGCACCTCGAGGAGGCTCACTGCTCGCCCTCCGCCCGGCGCATGCGGAAGCGGTTGACGGACAGGTGGCCCACGCGAAGGCGCGGGTTGAGCGTGTCCTCGAGCGACCGGCCGAGCATCGTGCAGGCGAGGACGACGGCGACGACCGCCAGGCCCGGCGGGACGATCGCCCACCAGGCGTCGACGGAGATGGCGCTCCGGGAGAAGGCGTTCTCGATCAGCTTTCCCCAGGAGATGAGCGTCGGGTCGCCGAGCCCGAGGAAGGCGATCGCGGTCTCGGCGAAGATGGCGACGGCGACGCTGAGGACCGTGATCGCCACGAGGAGGGGCGCCACCTGGGGGAGGACGTGGCGGAAGAGGATGCGGCGGTGGCCGGCGCCGAGCGCCCGCGTCCGCTGCACGTAGACGCGCTCGCGCACGCTCAGCACCTGGGAGCGGATGACGCGGGCGGTCGTCGTCCAGTAGATGAGGCCGATGATGAGGATGATGTTCGTCAGGCTCCGGCCCCAGACGGCCGCGACGACGAGCATGAGGGGGATGTCGGGGATGACGATGAAGTAGTCGGTGAGGCGCATCAGGACCGTGTCGGTCTTGCCGCCGAAGTAGCCGGCGAGCAGGCCGACCGTGCCGCCGACGAGCATCGCCACGAGCGCGGCCGCGAAGCCCACGATCAGGGAGACGCGGGCGCCGTGGATCATGAGGCTGAGCATGTCGAAGCCGCCGTCGTCGAGGCCGAGCCAGTGCTCGCTCGAGGGCGGCTCGAAGACGGCGCCGACCTTCTCGCGCGGGTCGTACGGCGCGATCACCGGCGCGAGCACCGCGACGACGACGAAGGCGAGGAGGACGAGCGCGCCCACTGTCGCCTGCGGCTGGCTGCGGACGACCGTCCAGACGAGCGGCCGGCGGCGCGGCGGCGGCGCGTGGAGGGGCGGCGGCTCGTCCGTGAGGATCGGTGCGGTGCTCGTCATCCGCTGATCCGGGGGTCGAGCTTGAAGTAGAGGAGGTCGGCGACGAAGTTCGCGAGGATGACGGAGAACGTCAGGAGCAGGAAGGCGCCCTGGAGCACGGGGTAGTCGCGGTCGAAGACCGCCTCGTACGTGGCGAGGCCGATGCCCGGGTACGAGAAGACGGCTTCGACGAGGATGTCGCCGCCGATGATGTAGCCGAAGGTGAGGGCGACGAGCGTCGCGATCGGCAGGAGCGAGGTGCGCAGCGCGTGCTTGCGGACGATCGCCCAGCCGGAGAGGCCCTTGGCCCGCGCCGTCATGATGTAGTCCTCGCCGAGCGCCTCGAGCATGGAGGAGCGGACGATCAGGGCGTACTGGCCGTAGAGGACGAGGCCGAGCGTGAGCGAGGGCAGGATCATGTGCTCGAGCCGGTCGAGCACGACCTCCCACCAGCTCGGGTCGAGGAACGAGATGAAGGGGTCGCTGACGCCCGAGGCGGGCAGCGTGCCCCCGAGGAAGATGAGGAGCATCAGCCCGAGCCACTGCTGTGGCATCGAGTAGAAGAAGAGCGCCGTCGAGACGCCGCCCCAGTCGAGGAGCGTGCCGCGCCTCCAGGCGGCGAGGACGCCGACGAGGACGCCGAGGACGATCGAGATCAGGTAGCCGAGGCCGACCATCGGCAGCGTGTTGAGGATCGGCTGCTTCAGCTCCTCCCAGACCGGCTGGCGGCTGACGAAGGAGTCGCCGAGGTCCCCTCGGCCGAGATCCTTGAGGTAGATCCAGTATTGCTCGAGCTTCGGCTTGTCGAGGCCGAGCTCCTCGCGGAGCGCCTCGCGGAACGCGGGCGTGCAGTTCCGGCACTTCGCGAGCGACGAGGTGGCGTCGCCCGGGGCGGCGCGGAAGATGACGAAGTTCAGCGTGATCGCGACCAGCAGCGTCATCAAGGCGAACACCGTCCGCTTGACGACGTAGTCGGTTCCGCTCACGCGCTTCGGCTCTTCCGCGCCGCTCCAGGTCTCAGGCCGTCTCTACTCCGAGGTCCGGTGAGGGTCCGTCCAGGGGAGCTTCGAGTACGCGATCAGGTCGGGGTGGAAGCCGTCCCAGCCCTCCTGCCAGACCGTGACGTACTCGACGGCGACCAGGTGGATGTAGGGCCGGTCGCGCTGGTGGATGTCCTGCATCTCCCAGACGATCTCCTTGCGCTCCTCCTGGTCGACGGCCACGCCCTGCTCCTGGTAGAGGCGGTCGTACTCCTCGTTGCAGTACCCGGTGTCGCTCCAGCCGCCCCACTGGTCGCACGTGGTCACGGAGAGGACGAAGTCGGGATCGAGGTAGCCGACCCAGCTCCACATGGCGATGTCGAAGTCCTCGTACTTGTTGTCAGGCTTCAGGATCTCCTCGAAGGCCGTGGTGTCGTCGAGCGCCTTCGGGGTGACGCGGATGCCGATCTGGTCGAGGCCGCTCTTGATGATCTCGAACGTCCGCTGGACGCCCTGGACGCCGGTGGGCGTGATCACCTCGTACGACATCTCCTCGCCCTCGTCGTCGATCCGGACCCCTCCCGCGCCGCGCTCGTAGCCGGCCTCGTCGAGGATCCGGTTCGCCTCGTCGACGTCGAAGGGGAGCGGCTCGATGTTCGGGTTCATCCACTCGCCGGTGATCGGCGCGACGATGCTCGCCACCGGCTCGGCGTTCCCTCCGAAGACGACCTCGGCGATCTCCTCGCGGTCGATCGCGTACTCGAACGCCTCGCGCACCTGCGGGTCGAGGAGCTCGCGGTTCCGCGGCTTGTCGGGGTTCGAGTTGAAGATGACGTTGTTGATCTGCGTCGACGGCACCTTGCTGACGACCACGCTCTCGTCCTCCTCGAGCTGGGCGACCGCGTTCGGAGGCACCTCCTCGAGGAAGTCGAGCTCGCCCGCCTCGAAGGCGGCGAGCAGGGCGTCCTCGTTCTCGAAGTGCTGGTAGCCGACGGCGTCGACGTTCGCCTCGGGCCCGTAGTAGCCCGGGTTCTTCTCGAAGATCGTCGTCCCCTTCTTGTCGAACTCCGTGATGACGAACGGCCCCGCGCCGACGACCGGCAGGTCGTCCTGCGGGTTGAACTGCTTCAAGCCCTTGCCGTCGCTCCCGACGTGCTGCTCCCAGACGTGCTTGGGGAGGATGAAGAACTGCTGGAGCTGCGGGAGGACGTTCCCGACCGGCTGCTCGTACGTGATCACGAGCGTCTGCGGGTCGGGCGCCTCGAGGCTCTTCACGTGGGAGAGGAAGGGCGCGAGGATCGACGTCGGCCCCTTCGCGTACTCGAGGACGGTCTCGCCGGTCCAGACGGCGTCCTCCGCCGTCAGGGGCGTCCCGTCCGACCACTCGCCCTCCTTGAGGTGGAAGGTCCACGTCAACCCGTCGGGGGAGGTCTCCCAACTCTCGGCCCAGTCGCCCTCCCACTCGAACTCGGGGCTGTACTGGACGAGCAGGGGGTACTCGATCACGAAGGCCTCGTAGCTCTCCGCGTTGAAGGCGACGAAGGGGTTGATGGAGTCGATCTCCCCGGTCGTCCCGACCCGGAGGATGCCGCCCTTGACGACCGTGTCCTCGCCGCCATCGGTGGTTCCGGTCCCGGTAGGCGTCCCCTCGCCGTCGTCGTCCGACCCGCCGCAGGCCGCGGCGGTGACGACGAGCGCGAGGAGCGCGAGGATCCACAACACGCGCTTGGTCATCTCAGGCTCCCTCTCCCCCGATCGTGAGTCCGGGCGACTCGAAGGCCAGCGTCCTCGCGTCGGCGTCGAGCGTCGCGGTGACGCCGAGCGGGATGGTCGCCAGGTGCTTCCCGTGCCCCAAGGGAAGCTTGTATAGCACGGGCACGTCGAGGGGCTCCAGGTGAACCTCGAGCACGTCCTCGAGCGACCGTGTTCTTGGCCATTCGGGCCTATTCTCGCTCCAGTCGCACTTCTCCATGTCCCCAACTACGACTCCGCGCACGCTTCGGAGTTTGCCGGCGTGTCCAAGCTGGGTCAGCATCCCGTCGACGTACCAGGGCGGCGCGTCGACGTCCTCGAAGAAGAGGATGGCGTCCTCGAGGTCGACCTCCCAGGGCGTCCCCATCGTCTGGAGGAGGAGCCAGAGGCAGCCGCCCGCGAGCGGGGCCGTCACCCTCCCCCCGCGCAGCGTGCGCGAGTACGGGTCGTCCGGATTCGGCGGCACCGGGCCCCCGCCGCCGCCCCGCAGCACCGCGAGGAGGCGCTCACGCGTGAAGGCGGTCGTCTCGGGATCGCCGACGCCGGTGAGCCCGGGCCCGTAGAAGGTCGCGAGCCCCGTGTGCTGGCGGAGGGCGACGTGGAGGGCCGTGATGTCGGAGAAGCCGACGAAGGGCTTCGGGCTCGCGGCGACGACGTCGAAGTCGATCGACGGGATCGCCTGGGCGGAGCCGAAGCCGCCCTGGAGGCAGTGGACGACGTCGACCTCCGGGTCGGCGAACATGGCGGTGACGTCCGCGCCGCGCCGCGCGGGGTCGCCGGCGACGTAGTCGTCGCGGTCGAGGGCGCCCGGGGCGAGCTTGACGCGGTAGCCCTGCCCCTCCCACCACTCGATCCCCCGCAGCACGTCGGAGCGGTTCACGTACGGGCTCGCGGGCGCCGGGACGCCGATGGTGCCGCCCGCGGGGAGCGGCGCGCCGTGCACGGTTGCCTCCTTCATTCGCGCGCGAACCGGTAGACCTGCGCCTCGACTCCGTCGCAGGGATTGCCGCGGCCGTAGGCGATCTCGCCCGCGGTGACGTCGGCGACGCACCAGAAGACCGTTTTCACGCCCTCGTCGTCCACGTGGCGGCAGATCGAGTCGGGCGCGTTCTCGTGGTCGGAGAGCGCGGCGCGGAGCGACTCGACGCTGAAGGGGCCGCCTCGGGTGAGCTCCCGCGCCCGCTCCAGCCGCCGGCACGAGCCGTCCCGGTAGGGCGACCGCTCGAAGGCGAGCATGTCGGCGTGGGCGTAGTGGTTCGTGTGGGCGAGCGCCCCCTTCGGCCCGGGCTCGTCGAGGCCGGCCGTGGTCGCCGACCCCTCGACGTTCAGGACCCCGTCGCGCGGGTGGGCGAGCACCCAGTTGTAGGACGAGGCCCGCGCCGGATGGAGGATCGCCTCGACCGCGTCGGCGATCGTGCGCCGCGTGACCACGTCGCGCATCTGGACGAGCCGAGGGATGCCGACGCGCTCGTCGTTCGGCGAGAGCTCGTTCCCGGTCACGGAGAGCCCGGCCGAGTTCCAGCCGACGCTCAGCCACGGCCCCGTGCCGAGCGTGAAGACGACCGGCTCGCCAGGCACGCGCCACTCGATCGCGACGACGTCTTGCTCGTCCCGGGCGTAGAGGTCGTTCGTGTGGGCGACGAGCACGTGGCCGTCGACGGTCCGCCCACCCGTGACGGCGATGTCGCTGCAGCCCGTCGGCGCGGGTGCCGACGAGAGCTCCTCCACCGACGCGGCGAAGAGCGCGAGCGGGTCGGCGCCGGCCGCGACGGCCGCCGCGTCGAGCTCCTCCACGGCCCAGGGGAGCTGCTCGACCGTGACCTCCCGGTAGCGGCGCACGAGCTCCGGGTCGAAGGCGGCGTCGGCGAGCGCGCGGCGGATCCCCTCCGCGGTCGCGGCGCCGACCTGCGCGCCGACCTCCGCGTGCGTCCCGGCCGCGCGGACGAGCGGGATCACGGCGTCTCCCGCGGCTCGCGCCGCGCGGGCAGCGGCATGGCCAGGAGCTCGCGCACGAACTCGACGCACTCCTCGACGGCGGCCCGGAGGAGCGCCTCTCCCTTCTCCGCCGTCGCCTTCGTCGCATCGCCCTGGACGCCGGTCGCCGAGAAGGAGGACCACCAGGGCATGACCTTGAGCGGCCCGTCCGCCCAGTCCATGAACGTGTGCTCGCCGGACGGGAAGCCGCGCTCGTCCACCGCCTTGTCCATGTCGACGGCGGCCGGGTCGACGGCGAGGTAGATCGAGGTCTCGAGCTCGCAGGCATGCCCCATCCCGCCTCGCCCGGAGTCCCGCAGCTCCTCGATGCGGGCGAGCGAGCGAGCGCCGGAGAGGTAGAACGCCGCCGCCGCGAGCGCCTCCGGGTGCTCGACGTTCACGAGCCGCGCCGCCGCCTCGACGAAGTTCTGGTTCGAGCCGTGGCCGTTCAGGAAGAGGAGCCGCCGGAAACCGTGCCGGGCGAGCGACGTGCCCACGTCGGTGCAGTAACGGGTGAACGTGTCCCAGCCGATCGTGATCGGGCCCGGGAAGTCCATGTGGTGGGGCGAGTAGCCGTGCGGGATGGGCGGCAGGAGGACGATCTCGTCGGGCGCCGCCTCGGCGGCCCGGCGGCACACCTCGGCCGTGATGCGGAGGTCGGTGTCGATGGGGAGGTGCGGCCCGTGGTCCTCGAGCGTCGCCACCGGCACGAGGCAGACGCGCTCCTCGGCGGCCGCCCGGCGGACCTCCGGCCAGCTCAGGCGCTCGTAGAGGAGCGGGCTACCCCACACCCGCCGATCGTACCGCCCCAGCGCGCGCCGTCAGCCCTCGAGCCGTGCCTCGAGCGTGATCTCGGGGACGCCTGCGAGCGCCTGCGAGACCGGGCAGCCCGCTTTCGCGGCCTCCGCCGCCTCTCGGAAGCCGCCCTCGTCGAGGCCGGGGACGCGTCCGCGGACGGCGAGGCGGACCTTCGTGATGCCCGGCCCCGGCTGGAAGGTGACGTCGGCACGCGTATCGAGCCGCTCCGGCGCGTTCCCTCCCTGCGCGAGCTCGTGCGCGAGGGCCATCGAGAAGCAGGCCGCGTGGGCGGCGGCGATCAGCTCCTCCGGGCTCGTGAGCTCGCCGGGCGCCTCGGTGCGGGCCGGCCAGCTCACGTCGAGCGGCCCGAAGGCGCCCGTGCCCACGCGCTCGATCGTCCCGCTTCCTTCCGTGAGGCTCCCCTGCCAGGAGACCTCGGCGTGCCGGTCGGTGGCCATGCGCCCTCCTCCGTCGCGGTGCGTCCCGCCGCGACTCTAGCGCGCGCTGCTACGCTTCGAACCACGAGGTCGGCATTCGGCCGGCCGTGAGATGAGCTTCTCGTTCCTCCTTCGGGCGTTCGAGCCAGGCAAGTCTCGAACCGAAGAAGGAGTAGAGCATCATGTCCAAGGAGTCTTTCCGCGCGCTCGGCGCGTCCGCGCCGGTCGCCGACGCGCTCGCGAGGCGCTCGATCGTCGAGCCGTTCAGCATCCAGTCGCTCGTCCTCCCCGACGCCCTCGCCGGCGTCGACGTCCTGGCGAAGTCCCCGACGGGCTCGGGCAAGACGATCGCCTTCGCGATCCCGATCGTCGAGCGCACCGACGCAGACGACGCGCGGCCGAGCGCTCTCGTGCTCGTGCCGACGCGTGAGCTCGCCGGGCAGGTCACCGAGGAGCTGCGCTCCCTCGGGGCGCCGCTCGGCGTGAGGACGGCGGCGGTCTACGGCGGCATGCCCCTGCGCTCGCAGGCGGAGGAGGCGCGCAAGGCCCACGTCGTCGTCGCGACCCCGGGACGCCTCGAGGACCTGGCCCAGCGCAAGCTCGTCGACCTCTCCCGCATCCGGATCCTCGTCCTCGACGAGGCGGACCGGATGCTCGACATGGGCTTCAAGCCCCAGGTCGACCGCATCGTGCGCCGCCTGCCGGGCAACCGGCAGACGATGTTCTTCTCGGCGACGCTCGACGGCGAGGTCGGCCGGCTGGCGAGCGCCTACACGTCGAGCCCCTCGCGCTTCGAGGCGCAGCTGCCCGCCGACCGCTCCGGCGGCGAGATCGAGCACCGCTTCGTCGCCGTTCGGCCGGACAACAAGGTGGAGACGCTCGTCGACCACCTGCGCGCGAACGAGGGCCTCTCGCTCGTCTTCGTCCGGACGAAGCGCGGCGCCGACCGCCTCCGGCGCAAGCTCGCCTCACAGGGGGTGAGGGCGGAGGCGATGCACGGCGACATGACGCAGTCGGCCCGCCGGCGTGCGCTCGACCGCTTCGAGGGCGGCAAGGTGCCCGTGCTCGTCGCGACGGACGTCGCCGCCCGCGGCCTCGACATCGACGACGTCGAGCACGTGATCAACTACGACCCGCCCGAGGAGGACAAGGGCTACCTCCACCGCACGGGCCGCACCGGCCGCGCGGGCAAGAGCGGGATCGCGATCACCTTCGTGCTGCCCGAGCAGCAGGCCGACGCGAGCCGCGTCGCCGGCCGCCTGGGCCACCGGGAGCAGTTCGAGCAGGCCGGGATGGCCTCGGCCCGCGCGAAGCTCGTCTACACGAGCCGCCGCAGCCGCCGCTCCAAGTGGTAGGGACGGGCGCGGGCCGGGCGCGGAGGGACGACTACTCGCCTGTGAGGATGTGGCGGATGCGGCGGAGCAACTGCGCCGCCCGCTCGAGGTCGTCGAGCCCGGCCTCGCTGCCGTGGCGATCCGCCCACGCGCGCTGGGCTCGCTGGATCCGCCCGAGCACCTTGCCTCCCGCCGGCGTCAGGCGGGCGAGCTTCGCACGGCGATGGCGCGGATTCGCCTCGTAGGCGACGAGGCCGTCGCGCTCGAGCAAATCGGCGACGCGCTGAACGCTCTGCCGGGCGGCCGGCTTTGCCGTCTTGAGAGTTCCGGACGGCAACCTGATCGGGCGCACCCAGGAAGCGGGCTAGCCGGACCGCTCCAGAAGCGTGAGTAGGGCCGGGAGCGGCGCCGCGCCGCCGCTTAACGTCTCCTTAACCGGGCTCAACAGGGACTTCACGGTCGCCGGGCTATAAGACGTTCGTGGTCTTCAGGTCGTTGACCGGCGGCGCGGCGCTCCTCGTCGCAGCCCTCCTCGGCGGGGGCGCCGCCGTCGCGATCGGCGCCGCGGTCGACTCGGACGGCGGGACGACGACCGTCGTCGCCGCGACGCAGGCGAGCGAGGCGCGGAGCTTCGCCTCCGAGGACGCGACCGGGCGGACGATCCAGGAGATCTACGAGCAGGCCGGTCCGGGCGTCGTGCAGGTGCTCTCGACGTCCGTCGTCTCGAACGACCCCTTCTTCGGCCCCCAGGGCGCGACCTCGCAGGGCTCGGGCTTCGTCATCGACAAGTCCGGCCACATCGTCACGAACTACCACGTGATCGAGGGCGCGCGGGAGGTCGAGGTCAACTTCTCGGGCGACGACCGCGTCCCGGCGCGGGTCGTCGGGAGCGATCCTTCCACCGACCTCGCCGTCCTCAAGATCGACGCGCAGTCTCGAGCCCTGACTCCCCTCCCCCTCGGGAGCTCGGACGCCGTGCGCGTCGGGGACGCGGTCGTCGCCATCGGGAACCCGTTCGGCCTTGAGCGGACGGTCACGGCGGGCATCGTCAGCGCGCTCCAGCGCGAGATCACCGCGCCCAACGGGTACACGATCGACAAGGTCATCCAGACGGACGCCCCCATCAACCCGGGGAACTCGGGCGGCCCGCTCCTGAACGCGGACGGCCAGGTGATCGGCGTGAACTCCCAGATCGAGGGCGCGAGCGGGACGCGGGGGAACGTCGGCATCGGCTTCGCCGTCCCGATCAACACGGTCAAGGAGGTCGTCTCCCAGATCCTCGAGAGCGGCAGGGTCGAGCACGCGTACCTCGGCGTGCGCATGCAGGCGATCGACGAGGACCTCTCTCAGCTCTTCCGCCTCCCGGTCGACACCGGCGTGCTCGTCGTCGAGGTCGTTCCGGGCAGCCCCGCCGAGGAGGCCGGGCTCGAGGGCGGCGACCAGGAGGTGATCGTCAGCGGCACGAGCTACGCGCTCGGCGGCGACATCATCACGTCGGCCGACGGCCAGGACGTCGCTTCCCCCGACGATTTGCGTAGGCTGATCATGGAAAAGGACCCCGGTGACTCGATGACGCTCGAAATCCACCGGGGCGACTCGCAGCGAACTGTGGACATCACGCTCGGGCGCCAGCCGGCCCAGCCAGGCGGCTAGCGCGCCCGCGGCCCCTCCCCCCAGGGGCTGACCGGTCGGAGGCCCGTCCTGCCTGCCCGGGCCTCCGACCACTCTCTCCTCCCCCGTAGACTCCGCGGCCCGTGGTGCCCCACCGCTTCGGCCGCTCGCCCGCGTTCTCGGTCGGGCTCGAGGAGGAGCTCTTCGTCGTCGATCCGCGGACGCTCGAGGTCGTCCCGGTGCCGGCGGGCGTGCTCGACGGCAAGCGCCTCAAGGCGGAGCTCTTCCGGACGGTCGTCGAGCTCAACACCGGCCCCGCGCCCGGCGTCCCCGAGGCGGTGGCCGAGCTGCGCGAGCTCCGCCGCGAGGCTCGCCGGCGGCTGCGGCCCCACGGGCTCGAGCTCGCGGCGGTGGCCACGTGGCCGAGCGCCGTCCCGGAGGAGCAGCCGGTGACGGCCAAGGGGCCGCTCAAGCGGTTCGTCGAGTACGCCGGCGCCACGGCGAGGCGTCAGCACTGCTCGGGGCTCCACGTCCACGTCGGCCTCGGCAGCCCGGAGGAGTGCATGGAGCGCATGGAGGCCGTCCTCCCGTGGCTGCCCCTCGTGCTCGCCCTCTCCGCCAACTCCCCCTACCTCGCGGGCGAGGAGACGGGCCTCGCCTCGGCGCGGGCGGAGCTCCTCGGCCTGCTCCCGCGAAGCGGGGCCCCGCCCGCCTTCGCCGACTACGAGGAGTGGGCGCGGTTCGCGGAGTCGCTCGTCGCGCTCGGGCTCGCGGACGACCTCATGCGGCTCTGGTGGGACGTGCGCCCGCACCCCCGCTTCGGGACGCTCGAGGTGCGCATGCCCGACCAGCCCACCCGCCTCGCTGTCACGGCCGCGCTCGCGGCGCTGGCGCAGGCCCTCGTCGCCGCCGTCGAGCCCGCGCGCGACCATGCTGACCGCGGCCTCTACCTCCAGAACCGCTGGGCGGCCTCCCGCTTCGGCGCGGAAGCCGGCCTCGTCCACCCGGACGGCGGGCGCCTGGTCGGGCCCGAAGAGCTCCTGGCCGAGCTCCTGGAGCTCGTGGAACCGGTCGCCGAGCGGCTCGGGGGGGCCCCGTTCCTGGGGGCGCTCGCGGGTCTCGACCAGGCGGGCGACCAGCTCGCCCTCGGGCGGGCGGAGGGCCTCCGGACGCTGGGCGGTCGCCTCGTCGAGCTCACGTACGATGACCTCTGAGGTGGCCAGCCGGTCCGAGACGATCCAGGTGAGCGGCATCCGCTGCGAGCGCTGCGTGCTCCGGCTCGGCGGCGCCCTCGAGGGGCTCGACGGGATCGAGGCGGCGACCGCGAACCTCCTGGGCCAGGTGACGCTCGCCTGGGATGACGAGCGCCTGGAGCGCGCCGAGATCGTCGCCGCGCTCGATCGGGCCGGGTTCAGGCCCGTCGCCGCCGTCTGAGCCGGAATAGGCGGAGGGAGCAGGGCGTTTGCTTGTTAGTGTCCGGCGCATGGCAGAGCCCGAGACCGACGCCCGCCGTTTGGCGGGGGACGCGCGCGACCGCGTCCGCTTCGAGGAGGAGGTCCTGGGGCTCGCCGACCAGGTCTACCGCGTCGCGCGCCGGCTCGTGCCCACCCGCGAGGAGGCCGAGGACCTCGTCCAGGAGACCTACGCCCGTGCGTTCAGGAGCTGGCGCTCCTACACGCCGGGGACGAACCTCCGCGCCTGGCTCATGCGCATCCTGACGAACCTCAACATCGACCGGGGGCGGCGGGAGCAGCGCACGCCGGACTCGCGGCCGCTGGAGGAGGGCGACTACTTCCTCTACAACCGGCTCGAGGAGGCGACGGGCGTCGAGGACGAGGCGCGCGTCGTCGAGCGCCTCTCCCAGGACTCGATCGTGAGCGCGCTCTCGAACGTCCCCCACGACTTCCGCGACGTCATCGTCCTCGTCGACATCGGCGACTTCACGTACCAGGACGCGGCGCAGATCCTCGACATCCCGATCGGGACCGTCATGTCACGGTTGCATCGAGGACGTAGGATTCTCAAGAGAGAGCTGGCGGAGGTTGCGGTCGTGGAGGAATCGTCGTGACCGAGTTCGAGCAGATCTGCGAGAAGTGCGAGGAGCTCCTCCAGCCCTACCTCGACCGGGAGCTCGACGAGACGGAGCGGCGGGAGGCCGAGGCGCACCTCGAGGGCTGCCACTACTGCAACAAGCGCTACCGCTTCGAGGAGAGCCTGCGGCGCGTCGTCCGCGGCGCCTGCGCGGAGCAGATGTCGCCGGAGCTGAAAGCGCGCCTCGCCTCGCTCCGGACGCCGCTCGCGTAGCGCGCGCCTCGTCGGAGCCGTCGGCGGCCGTGGGCGGCTAGCCGTTGCGCCCGAGGATGACGACGAGCCGGCGGTCGTCGTCGCCGCCGGGGAGAGCGGCGGTGGGGATCCCGAGCTCGGCGCCCAGCCGGTGCGCGATCGCCTCGGCCCCGGGCGGGTAGTAGACGCGGGTCTCGGTGTAGTCGCGGCGGTCGGCGTTCTTCACCTCGCCGATCCGGTAGGCGAGGCCGGCGATCTCGTTCGCGAGGCCCGCGGCGGCGTTGCCCCGCGCGGTGCCGTTGTAGACGTCCACCTGAATCTCCCAGCGCTCGGGGAGCGGCGCCGCCGCGACGACCGTCTGCGCCGGCGCCGCCGCGACCCGGTCGTGCCCCGGGACGAGCTCCGGCCGCAGGGAGAAGATCATCAGGGCCGCGAGCGTGGCGACGAACGCGGCCACCGAAAGCCAGCGGCGCAGCGACCAGCGCTCGACGACGGACTCGACCGGGAGGCCGGCGAGCTCCCGCGCCTCGCGCTCGGTGATCCCGAGCGAGGAGGCGTAGACGACGGTCGCGGCGAGCGCGTCCGTCGCCGAGGGGAAGACGTACGTCCGCGACTCCTCGAGGTTCCGCACGTCGTCGACGTCGAGGCGCGCGCGGGCGGCCGCCTCCTCGAGGGTCAGGCGCCGGCGCAGGCGCGCGGCCACGAGCGGCGAGTGAGCGGCGTGGGCCTCCATCGGGCAGATGTCGAGTTCGGCGGGCGGCGCTTCCGCCCTGCTTTCTCATCGGCAGGAGCGCTGCCCGCTTGAGCGGGATCAGTCGGTCTCGCAGGGGCCTTCGCCGCTCTCGGCCGAGAGCGCGAACGTCCGCCTGCCGACGTGTCCCGGCGCCATGCCGTAGGTGAGCAGCCGGACGCAGTCGTCTCCGCGCGAGAAGTCGACGCGGAACGCCGAGTCGCCCGCAGGCGCCCCCTCCTCTGCCACGGTCACCGTCGTCGTCCGCGCGCGCCACTCGGGCGTCAGGCGTGAGACGAAGAACTCGACGACGGCCGCCTGCGAGGCGCCCGCCGGAGGTGCGTAGAGGACGCTCGTCACGACCTGGTCGGGGATGGGGAGACCTCCGTCGGCCTCCGTCTGCGTGAGGCGATCGACCTCCTCGGAGCCGGGGTAGCGGGGCAGCCCGGCGAGGATCTCCTCGTTCGCCCCGACGCGGCCGGCGTCGAGCTGCGTCCACGCGGCGTACCCGATCCCGGCGGCGAGCGCGAGGAGCACGAACGCGGGGATGAGGACGACGGGCCGGAGCAGGCGCCGTCTCACGGCAGCTCCTCGACCGTGTCGACGTCCCCGGGCGAGCCGAGGTCGTCGCAGGGGACGAGCGCGGGCTCGAGACCGCGCAGGCCCTCGTCCGGGATGCCCTCCCAGAGCGCGCGGGCGACGACGAGCGGATGACCCCGCTCGCCGCGGTAGGCGGCGGCGACGAGCGGCCCGGCTCCGTCCCGCCACGCGCCGAGGACGCGCGCGACCGCCTCCGGGCGCAGGTGCGGGCCGTCGGCGAGGACGACGACGGCGGCCTCGGTGGCAGGGTCGAGGGCGGCGAGCCCGCAGCGCAGCGACGCTCCCGGCCCGCGCTCCCACTCGGGGCAGTCGACGACGCGCGCCGAGCCGGCCGCGTCGCCCAGGGAGTGCGCTCCCGCGACGACGACGACCTCGTCCACCGCCGCCTCAGCGAGCCGCGCGAGCACGCGCGGCAGGAGCAGCCGCTGCTTCGGCGCCCCGAAGCGGGACGCCTCCCCCGCCGCCAGCACGACCGCCGTGACGCTCACGGCCCGCGAAGCTCGTGTTCCACGCGCACGAGGTCAGACTGCCGCAAGACGGCGGATCCGTGCGGCGGGAGAGCCGCGCGGCCCGTGCGCGCGTGAAACACAAGGTGCCCGAGACGGCAGGCTCGCGAGGGCGATTGCCGGACGGGCTCGAGCTCAGGGAGCGACGGCCGCGAGGGCGCGGCGGACGAGCGCTCGGGCGAGCTCGACCTTGTACGCCGTGCCCGGGAGCGGGGTCGCCGCGTCGAGGTCGGCGGGCGAGCCGAGCCGCCACGGGATCGGCGCCACGCCGGCGAGCGCGAGCCGCGTCTCCCCGCCGAGGCGGGCGGCGGCGGCGCCGACGAGCGGGAAGCCGAACCGCTGCCGGTCCATCGCCTTCAGGTAGACGCTCGCGTCCGGTCGCTCGAGCTCGAGCCGGAGGATCAGCTCCCCCGGCGCCAGGGTCGTCACGCGCCGGTCGTCGTCGGTCGGGAGCCGGTAGAGCTCGGCGAGCGGGAGGCGACGGCTCGTCGTCTCCAGCACCGCGCCCAGGGCGAGGAGCGCCGCGGCGGGGTCGGACGGGTGGGCGGAGGCGCAGGGCTCGGTCGCGAAGATCGCGTGCTCGCGGTGCTCGCCCTCCCGCGCGTGGCAGCGGTTGCCCCCGTGGAGGTAGCACGGGACGCCGAGCCGCCAGTACCAGCAGCGCGTCGCCTGGAGGAGGTTGCCGCCGATCGTGCCCATGTGCCGAAGCTGCGGCGAGGCCGCGAGTCGGCACGCTTCCGCGAGCGCGGCCGGCACCTCGGCCGAGCGCTCGAGCTCGGCGAGCGTCGTGCCGGCGCCGATCCGCACGCCGTCCTCGATCCCGCGGGGCAGGAGCGGCCGCACGTCCACGAGCTCCTCCGCGCGGACGAGGCCGTCGCGAAGGAGCGGAACGAGGTCCGTCCCGCCTGCGAGCGGCGTCCCCGCCCCGTCGAGCCCGTCGAGGCTCGCCGGCCTAGAGAGCGTAGGCGCGCTCACGCGCCTCCTCGAGCGCCCGCAGCATCTCCTCGCGCGTGATCGGGAGGGAGCGAACGTCGGCGCCGGTCGCGTCGCGAATCGCGTTCGCGATCGCGGCGGCGGTCGGGATGATCGGCGGCTCGCCGAGCCCCTTGGAGCCGAGGCTCGTGAGGTGCTCGTCGGGCACGTCGAGGAGCTCCGTGACGATCTCGGGCACGTCGGCGATCGTCGGGAGCTTGTACGCGTCGAGCGTGAGCGTGAGCGCCTCGCCGCTCGCCGGGTCGAGGAGCCGCTGCTCGGAGAGCGTGTGCCCGATTCCCTGGATGATCCCGCCCTCGACCTGGCTCGCGGCGCCGAGCGGGTTGATCACCCGGCCGACGTCGTGGATCGCCGCGATCCGCTCGACGCGGACCTCGCCGGTCTCGACGTCGACGGCGACCTCCGCGACCTGCACGCCGAAGGTGAGGACGCGCATGCCGGTCGGGTTCGGCCCGCGCGAGCCCCTGCCGAGGATCTGCCCGTCGCCCAGGAGGCCCGTCACCTCCTCGAGGGTCCAGGCGCCGCCGTCCTCCGAGACGATGCGGCCGCCGCGGAGCGAGAGCACGCGCTCCTCGGACTCGAAGCGCTGGGCCGCGATCTCGATGATCTGCCGGGCCGCGTCGGCGGCCGCCGCGCGCACGGCCGGGCCCATGCTCGGGGTCGTCGACGAGCCGGCCGAGATGGCCGCGTAGGGGCCGCGCGCCGAGTCCCCGAGCGAGACGGACACGCGCTCGAGCGGCAGCCCGAGCTCCTCCGCGGCGATCTGCGCCATCGCCGTCCGCGTGCCGGTGCCGATGTCCTGCATCGCCGTGAGGACGGTCGCGTCGCCCTCCGAGCCGACCCGGACGAACGCGTAGGAGGGCGGCCCGCCGCCGCCGTACCAGATCTGGCTCGCGAGCCCGACGCCGCGCCGCCACGGGCCCTCCGAGCGAGCGCGCACCTCGGCCCGCCTCGCCCAGTGGGGCTCCGCGCGGCGGTAGCACTCCCCGAGGTTCTTGGCCGAGAAGGGCCGGCCGTCGACGGGGTCGGCGTCGGCGCCGTTGCGCCGCCTGAGCTCGAGCGGATCGAGGTCGAGCTTCGCCGCCAGCTCGTCCAGGAGGCACTCGAGACCGAACGTCCCCTCGACGAACCCGGGCGCCCGGAAGGCGTCGTTGGGGCCGGTGTTGAGCTTCGCCCCGAGCTCGACCGTGCGGACGTTCTCGCAGGCGTAGAGCATCTTCATCGGCCCCGCGGTCGAGCTGACGAAGCCGTCCCAGCCGACGGCCATGACGAACTCGCCCTCGAGCGCCGTGAGCGTCCCGTCGGCCCTCGCGCCTGCCCGCAGACGCTGGATCGTCGCGTGGCGGTTCCCGCTCGCGAGGTTCTCCTCCCGCCGGGTGAGCGCGCAGCGCACGGGGCGGCCCGTGCGCCGCGCCAGCTCCGCCGCGACGAACGTGTGGTCGCCCGGGTCGTTCTTCGCGCCGAAGCCGCCGCCCATGTACTCGCAGACGACCCTGACCTTGTCGGGCGCGAGGCCGAGCCGCTTCGCGACGTCCTTGCGGACGCCCCAGATCCACTGCGTCGAGATGTGGACGGTGAGCTCGTCGCCCTCCCAGGCGCAGACGGCCTGGTGGGTCTCGAGCGCGTTGTGGAGGACGGTGGCCGTCCGGTATTCGGCCTCCACGACGACGTCCGCTGCGGCCAGTCCGCGCTCGACGTCCCCGCGCTCGTAGCGGTCGGGCTCGTCGATGAGCTGCCCGCGCCGGACCGCCTCGTCCGGATCGAGGAGCGGCTCGCCGACCTCCCACTCGACCTCGACGAGCGCGAGGGCGGCCCGCGCCTGCCCGAAGCTCTCGGCCGCCACGGCCGCGACGGGCGCGCCCTGGTAGCCGGCCTCCTCCGAGAAGACGTCGCAGTCGGCCGGCCCGATCGCCGCGCGCACGCCCGGGGCCGCGAGCGCCGGCGCCAGCTCGAGGCGCCGCAGCCGGGCGCTGGCGTGCGGGCTGCGGAGGACCGCGGCGTGGAGCATCCCGGGGAGCGCGACGTCGGCCGTATACCGGGCCGTGCCGCGTGCCCGCCGGAGACCGTCGACCCGAGCGGCCGGACGCCCGACCACGTCGAGCGGCCCCGCCGGCCAGCGGTCGAGCGGGTCCTCCTCGACCACGACCCACTGCTCGGTGTAGCGCCCCTCGACCTCCTTCTCGGTGCGGATCAGCCGCGCCATGAGGCGATCGCCTCCTCGATCCTCGGGTAGGTGCCGCAGCGGCAGAGGTTCCCGGCCATGCCGTGCCGGATCTCCTCGCGGCTGGGGGCGGGCGTCTCGCCGACGAGGGCCGCGGCGGAGACGATCTGGCCGGGCGTGCAGAAGCCGCACTGGAGCGCGTCGGCGCGGACGAACGCCTCGACGAGCGGGTGGTCGCGGAGGCCCTCGATCGTCGTCACCTCCCGCTCGCCGACCGCGTGGACGAGCGTGATGCAGGAGAGAGCGGGCTCGCCGTCGAGGAGGACGGTGCACGCGCCGCAGTGGCCCTCGCCGCACGCGACCTTCGTCCCGGTGAGGCCGAGGTCGCCCCGAAGCGTCTCCGCGAGCGTCTTCAGGGTGGAGCCGGCGACCGCGAAGCGGCCGCCGTTGACGACGAGCTCAGGCATGGTCGGCACCCACGGTCAGCGTGAGGATGTCCGCGAGGTGGATGAGGCGAAACGTCGCGCGCGAGAGCCGGCGGCGCTCGGTCTCGTCCTCGGTCTCGGGCAGGGAGCGCCAGAGGTCGCGCGCCGTGTCGAGGAGCTCGGCGATCCGCTGGCGGTCGTCGACGTGGCCGTCGCGCTCGGCGCACGCGTTCCGTGCGAGGCCGAGCACGCCGATCGAGTCCGGCTGGCGCGTCCAGAGAAGCGGCGTCGCCATGGCCAGGTAGTGGTGGATGCGCGCGAAGGCGAGCGGCTGGTCGAGACGCTCGAGGTGCTTCGGCTCCGAGAGCGGGAGCGGCGGCTCCCCGGCCGCGATGCGCGCTGCGGAGAGGCCGAGCATGCTCCTGACCTCCTCCTCCGAGAGCCCGGCGAGCCGCGCCGTCCGGAGCGCGAGCAGGAGCGCGCCGGGCTGCTGGCCGTACGGGAAGTCGGAGGCGTAGAGGATCTGGCCGGGCGCGACGCGGGAGAAGATGTCGAGCAGGTCGATGACGCTCCATACGGACGTGTCGAAGTACACGCCCGCGCGGCCTGCGAAGCACTCGGAGAGCGCGGCGAGATCGGCGATGCCCGCGTGCGCGATGATGAGCTGCGCCTCGGGGTAGACGTCGTGGAGGCGGCGGAGGTGGTCCGCGATCGGCGGCAGGCCCCTGCCGCCGTGGATGAGCACCGGGAGGCGGCGCTCCGCCGCGAGGGCGAAGATCGGGGCGAGCCGCTCGTCGCTCAGGAAGAAGCCCTGGGCGCGCGGGTGAAGCTTGATCCCGCGCGCGCCGGCGTCGAGGCAGCGCCTGGCCTCCTCGACGGGGTTCTCGGCGAGGTCGAGCCGCACGAAGGGGACGAGCAGGCCCCCCGAGCGCTCCGCCGCCGCGAGCGTCCGGTCGTTGGCGGCGCGGAACGCCGGCTCGCGGTCGG
This sequence comes from Gaiellaceae bacterium, assembly GCA_035762005.1. GTDB lineage: Bacteria > Actinomycetota > Thermoleophilia > Gaiellales > Gaiellaceae > JAIBJN01. The sequence goes on along the minus strand of DASTQA010000023.1, from coordinate 1,872 downwards.
GCTCGTCCATGCAGAACGCGAAGGCGCGCTCGACGCTCGACCGGCGCAGGAACCGCTCGAGCTCCTCGTACGGCGCGGTCATGCCGTCGATGTCCCGGCCCACGTGGACGTGGGCGTCGAAGAGGGTGCTCCCGGCGGGAACGAGCCGGGCGACCTCCTCCTCGTAGGTCTCGACGAGCCGTCGTGCCCGCTGCAGGACCTCTTCCACGGAGGTGAATCTACCCGCAGTGACTATGCTCGGTGCCGTGCCGGACGTCCTCATCTACGGCGACACCGTGCGCTCGCCGGAGCTGCGCCACGAGATCCCCGTCTCCATCCCGGACCCGTTCGCCTACGCCGAGCGACACGGCACGCGGTACGCGTTCGTGAGCGCGCTCGAGCTGCCGCGCCTTCGCCACCTCGACGGCCTCGAGCTCCTCTCCTTCGAGGAGCTCGGCTCCGACGAGCTCCACGCCCGGGGCCTGCCGGCGCACGAGCGCGAACGCGAGATCGTGCTTCGCGGCTGCCGCCGGATCGGTCTCGACGCGGCCGCGACGCCGGGAGAGTTCCCGCTCGAGCTCGCCGACTTCCTGCGCGACAACGGCCTCGACGTCCGCTCCGAGCGGGAGCTCTTCTCCGCGCGCCGCCGCGTCAAGACGGATGCGGAGGTGGCCGGGATCCGCCGGGCGAACGGGGCGGTCGCCGCCGCCCTCGACGCCATCCGGGCGCGCCTCCGCGCCGGCGGCGAGGTGACGTGCGAGGAGCTCCGCGCGCTCGCCGCCCGGGCGATCACGGACGCGGGCGCCGCCGTCCCCGACTTCCTCATCGTCTCCCACGGGGCCCAGACCGCCGTCGGCCACGAGCCGGGCCACGGACCGGTCGCTCCCGGCGAGCCGATCGTGGTCGACCTCTCGCCCGTCGACCCCGAGTCGGGCTGCTGCGCCGACGTCACGCGGACGTTCTGCCTGGGCGAGCCGCCGGAGGAGCTCGTGACGTACCACCGTCTCTGCTGCGAGGCGCTCGACCGCGCCCTCGAGGCGGTGCGGCCGGGGGTCGCGGGCTCGCAGCCGTTCGCGGTCGTCTGTGAGCTCTTCGAGGAGCGCGGCTACCCCACGCAGCTCTCCAAGGACCCCGGGCAGGTGCTCGAGGACGGCTTCTTCCACGGGCTCGGCCACGGCATCGGGCTCGAGGTGCACGAGGCGCCCTACCTCGGTCGCAACGGCGAGGAGATCGTCGCGGGTGACGTCCTCGCGGTCGAACCGGGACTCTACCGGCAGGGCTTCGGGGGCCTTCGCCTAGAGGACGACGTCCTCGTCACCGAGCAGGGCTGGGAGCCCCTCACCGACTACCCGTACGACCTGGCGCCGTAGTCGCGCCGGCGACGTCGGTCGAAGTCGAGGAGGCTCCCGGGGAAGCCCGCTTGCGCCGGCGCCCGCGCGGATCGTCCTCGTCGCGCCCGGTGCGGCGCGGATCGCCGGCGGTCGCGCGCCGCCGGCCCTCGTCCTCGCCGGCGGAGTCCTCGTCGGGGTCGTGCTCTCAGCTGCCGCTCGCGGACGAGGATCTCGTCGAGCTCGCCGCGATCGGGCGAGACGTCGCGGCAGTCGGGCGGGCGTCGACGAGGATCTCGCTCCGCCCGACCTCGACGAGCCGCGAGCCACAGTTCGGAGAGCGCGTTGGCTCCCGCGTCACGCCGCCACTTCGAGCGCGAGCAGCCGCTCGAACCGCTCCTCGTCGTCGAACGGCCCGATGACAGCGAGGTTGAGGCGCTCGTCGCGGATGACGTCCTGGGCGACGCGTTGCACGTCCGCGAGCGTCACGCGGTCGAGCGCCGCGAGGACCTCCTCCGGCTCGCGGACGCGCCCCTCGAGCACCTCGTCGCGCAGGCCGAAGGAG